>NZ_MSDF01000044.1 GCF_002022275.1 Pseudomonas fluorescens | reverse complement strand
AAACACGCTGGCCGGAATTCGACATGGATTTGGGGGGTAAACCGGCAGGGATGCCGGTTTAGCCGCCCCGCGCCATGGATGGCGCGTGGCGGCGGCCCCCCAAATTCATGTCGGATTACGGGCACGCCGAGCGTGAGCGAGGTGCCGAGTGTTGGGGCGAAGGCCTTTTGCTTACTTTTGGGCCTTTCCAAAAGTGAGCCGCCGTAAGGGCGGAACCCTAAGTGGCCGTTACCGAAGAAACGGATATGTACACCATTAGACCGCCATCGCAGGCAAGCCAGCTCCCACAATTGCGCCTGAGTACACCCAATAACCCAAGCATTACCACCCCACGCTCGACAAGCACCGTCGCTTTGCCCGATTATTCGGGTCCGCCCGCCGATCGTGCCTTGAATCAGGAGCCCTGTACCTTGAGTTCGCAGAAAACCGTGACCGTTACACCGCCCAACTTCCCCCTCAATGGCAAGGTCGCGCCCCCCGGCTCCAAATCCATTACCAACCGTGCCCTGTTGCTGGCGGCCCTGGCCAAGGGCACCAGCCGCTTGAGCGGCGCGCTGAAAAGCGATGACACCCGCCACATGTCGGTGGCCCTGCGCCAGATGGGCGTAACCATCGACGAGCCGGACGACACCACCTTCGTCGTGACCGGCTCCGGCAAGCTGCAACTGCCCGCGCAGCCGCTGTTTCTCGGCAACGCCGGCACCGCCATGCGCTTTCTCACCGCCGCGGTAGCCACCGTGCAAGGCACCGTGGTGCTGACCGGCGACGACTACATGCAAAAGCGCCCGATCGGCCCGCTGCTGGCCACCCTCAGCCAGAACGGCATCCAGGTCGACAGCCCGACCGGCTGCCCGCCCGTGACCGTGCAGGGCGTGGGCAAAGTACAGGCCAAGCGTTTTGAGATCGATGGCGGCCTGTCCAGCCAATACGTGTCGGCCCTGCTGATGCTCGCGGCCTGCGGCGAAGCACCGATTGAAGTGGCGCTGACCGGCAAGGACATCGGTGCCCGTGGCTACGTGGACCTGACCCTGGACTGCATGCGCGCTTTCGGCGCGCAAGTCGAGGTGGTCGACGACACCACCTGGCGCGTAGCCCCTACCGGCTACACCGCCCACGACTACCTGATCGAACCCGACGCCTCCGCCGCCACCTACTTGTGGGCCGCTGAAGTGCTGACCGGTGGCCGCATCGACATCGGCGTCGCCGCGCAGGACTTCACCCAGCCCGACGCCAAGGCCCAGGCCGTGATCGCACAGTTCCCGAACATGCAGGCCACCGTGGTCGGCTCGCAGATGCAGGACGCGATTCCGACGCTGGCGGTACTCGCTGCGTTCAACAACACCCCGGTGCGTTTCACCGAATTGGCCAACTTGCGTGTGAAGGAATGTGATCGCGTGCAGGCCTTGCATGACGGCCTCAACCAAATCCGCCCGGGCCTGGCGACCATCGAAGGCGACGACCTGCTGGTGGCGAGTGACCCGGCGCTGGCTGGCACCTCGAGCAACGCGCTGATCGACACCCACGCCGACCACCGCATCGCCATGTGCTTTGCGCTGGCCGGGTTGAAAGTCTCGGGCATCCGCATTCAGGACCCGGACTGCGTGGCCAAGACTTACCCTGAGTACTGGAACGCCCTGGGCAGTCTCGGGGTTGCACTGAGCTACTGAGTCGCTGGCGCCGCGATGGGGAGGGAAAGCACATGACACTTCGCCAACCCTGCCCGCCCGGCGCTTGCGTCTGCGACCGCGAACAGCTGCTGGAAGCGCCTGGCGCTGATTTGCGCATTCTTAACCTGACGCGCCAGGAAGAAAAGCGCCTGCTCGACCGCCTCGAAGACCTCAAAAGCCTGCAAGACCTGGAACACATGCAGGCACTGATGTACCAGCAGTTGGGCATCCGCGTGCACATCGCGCCAGGCCACACCGAAGTCAAAAGCATGCGCGGCATTCAGATCGTCATCGAGGATCTGCCAGGCATGTGCCGCAAGACCCGGCAATCGATCCCGGCCGCGATTCGCCGAGGCCTGGAGAAACGCCCGGAAATCGCCTACCGCTTGCTGGACGCCCACGATCTGTTTGGCCAGGGATGAACTAGCCGGCAACCGCCTCGCTTTCAAACAGGCCCTGACCCAAAGCGTGCGCCGTGTGTAGGTGCGCCTGCGCGGCGCCGCTTTCCGACTCCAGCAGCAATTCGGACGTCACCACCTGCGCCCCACAGTAATCAAAAATCCCATAGTCGATCTGCGTGCGCATGGCCTTGGCGTAACCGTGGCGGTCAAACGCGCTTTCATCCGCCGCGCCCAGCGCCAGCAGGTGCACGTTCAGATGCCGCAGTTTTTTCACCACCGGGGTGTCCGGGCCGTAATCGATGGCCCAGCCGTTGATGAACACGCGGTCGATCCAGCTTTTGAGCAAGCCCGGCATCGACCACCAGTAGATCGGAAACGCGATAACCAGGGCGTCGGCACGGTCGATGCGCGCCTGCTCGGCGAGCACATCGGCGGGAGGCGTGGCGCGCTCGCGGTGAACGCGATGGTCGGCAGCGGTGTAGCGCGGGTCAAAACCTTCGGCGGCGAGGTCGGCGATTTCAAAGGTATTGCCAGAGGCGGTGAGGCCAGCGGCGACTTGCGCGGCCACGCTGTGGGTAAGGGATTGCGAGTCGTGGTGAGCAACAACGATCAGAGCGTGCATGACATTGACTCCCTTTCGGTTTAGGCTTGGGCTTAAGTTACCTTTGGTAAGTTACTTTTGGTATGTAAGCATGTCAAGCGTTGAATCCCCTGCCCCACGTCGCCGTTTGTCCCGTGAAGATCGCTCGCGTCAGTTGCTCGACGTGGCCTGGCAACTGGTGCGCGAAGAAGGCACCGAAGCCCTGACCCTCGGTCGTCTGGCTGAACTGGCGGGCGTGACCAAGCCGGTGGTCTATGACCATTTCGTCACCCGCGCGGGCTTGCTGGCCGCGCTGTATGAGGATTTTGACGGGCGTCAGGATCAGGTATTTACCGAGGCCATCGCGGCCAGTGCCGCCACCCTGGATGATCGCGCCTGGGTGATCGCCTCGTCGTATGTTGACTGTGTGTTGCTGCAGGGTCGGGAAATTCCGGGGGTGATCGCAGCCCTGAGCAGCTCGCCGGAACTGGAAACCCTCAAGCGCCGCTACGAGGCGATCTTCCTCGACAAATGCCGCGCCGCCCTGTCGCCCTTTGCGCCGGGCGGCAACGTGTCCCAGGCCGGTTTGCGCGCCATGCTCGGCGCCGCCGAAGCCTTGTCTCATGCGGCAGCCAGTGGCGAAATCAGCCGTGACGAGGCGCAACAGGAGCTGTTGGCGAGCATTCTGGCGATGGTCAATCGCGGGCGCGTTTAAAAGATTGTTCAGGGCCGAAGGAATAAAGGCGCGTGACGGGTGTTTACCTGAGTACACCTTGTGACTCTCGCACAAGGCACTTAAAACCTAGAAACCCCAGGAGCTCGTCATGCTGAAAAAACTTTCCCTCGCCGCTGCCGTCATGCTTGCCGTTGCCTCGTCCATGGCCTTCGCCGCCCCTGCCAAAATCGCGGACAGCGCCAAAGGCAAAGTGCTGGTCGACAGCAAAGGGATGACCCTCTACACCTTCGCCAAAGACAGCGCCGGCAAATCCGTGTGCAACGGCCAGTGCCTGGCCAACTGGCCGGCGTTCACTGCGAAAGCGGATGCGAAAGACGCCGACGGCTACACCGTGATCAGCCGCGACGACGGCAGCAAGCAATGGGCCTACAAGGGCCAGGCGCTGTACACCTGGGTCAAGGACAGCAAGCCGGGCGACATCACCGGTGACGGCGTTGGCGGCAACTGGAACCTGGCCAAGCCATAAGGCTTGAGTCGCTCCCCTGTGGCGAGCGGGCTTCTGTGGCGAGCGGGCTTGCCCCGCGTTGGGCTGCGAAGCGGCCCCATCATGCACGCTGTGTTTATCCTGACACACCACGGCGCCTGGTTTTGGGGCCGCTACGCGCCCCAACGCGGGGCAAGCCCGCTCGCCACAGAAGCCCTCTAGCCACAACAAGCCCGCTCGCCACAGAAGCCCTCTAGCCACAACAAGCCCGCTCGCCACAGAAGTAAAAATGCCAACCCTTATTCAGGCCTGACGTTCGCTCACAAACAACCGCGCCTTGCGCGTCAGTTGATCCAGGTGACGGTCGCGCTGCTTCTCGGCATCCACCATCGCGCGCTTGCCGTGCTTTTGCAGCAGGTAGGTATGGATCTGCCGCACCTCCAGCGAGCTGTAGATAGCCGCCACATCCAGCACACCCATCAGCCCGTCGGTGCCGTAGTCGCGCGTGTTCATCAACACCTGCGTGCCCCGCGCGCCGCGCACTTGAAAACCCAGGGCTTCAAACGCCGGCACCTTTTCAACCGCACACGCCAACTCGGCGTGCGGGTAACGCGCCAGCACCTCCCCCAGCATCGCCCGCGCAACACCCTGGCGCCGATGCCCGGCCTGCACGGCCATAAAGGCGATGCCGCAGGCCTCAGGGTCATCTTTCACCGGCAGGTACAGGCAGAACCCGACGACCTGGTCTTCCTCCATCGCCACCACCAGTTCCACGGCGATGCCCTTGGCGCCGTTCAACGCTTCCAGGTAAAGGTGCACCTCAAAACCGATGGCGTATTGATAGATGTTGTAGAGCAAGTTGCTCGGCGCCAGCGCCACGCTGCTGATGTCGGTGAGGTTGTCCACCACCATCTGCAGGATCTGGCCATTGATCGGTTCGGGGCACGGCGTGGTGTAGCGGGTAAGGCTGAACATGCAAATTCCTGGGGTTTCGCGTCAAGGCAGCGGCGATTGTACCTGCTGCGCGCACACCTCGCGCAAACAGCCACGCAACCAGCGATGGGCCAGGTCGGCATCCAGGCGCGGGTGCCAGAGCATGGCCACGGTGAACGGCGCCAGTGTGATCGGCAGGGCAAAACTGTGCAGGCCGCCGCGCTGATTGGCGGTGTAGCGCTCGGGCACGCAGGCGATCAGGTCAGTGTCACGGGCCAGGGCAATGGCGGTGGAGAACCCGGCGACGACCGTACTGATATGCCGCGTGAGCCCCTGCGCCTCCAGAGCATCGTCGATTTGCCCACGGTCCTGCCCGCGCCGTGAGACGTAAACGTGGTGGCCCCGGGCGAAACGCTGAACGCTGACATCGCCCTGGCTCAAGGCGTGCCCGCTGCGCACCACGCCGATCAGACGGTCGCGAAACAACGCCTGCGTCAGCACTTCGGGGCTGGCGGTGGCGTCGACCACGCCGGTTTCCAGGTCGACGCTGCCTTCGCGGAGCAATCGGTTGTCCTTGTCGGTTTTGTTGACGAAGCGCAGGCGTACCCCCGGGGCTTCGCCGGCAATACGCGCGAGCAGCGCCGGGCCAAAGCTTTCGACGAACTCCTCGCTGGTGCGCAAGGTAAAGGTGCGCTGCACCTGCGCCATGTCCAGAGACAGCGCGGGCCTCAACACCGCGTGAGCTTCCTGCACGAGACGGCTGACCTGCTCGCGCAGCGCCAGCGCCCGAGGCGTGGGCACCAGGCCGCGCCCGGCGCGGACCAGCAAGGGGTCGCCGGTGGTTTCACGCAAGCGCGCCAGGGCACGGCTCATGGCGGACGGGCTCAGTTGCAAGCGCTGAGCGGCGCGGGCCACGCTGCCCTCGGTGAGCAGCACATCCAGGGTAATCAACAGGTTCAGGTCGGGCATCTCTCCTCCTCATCAGGCGTTTCATGCAGGTATTAACTGCAAGCCATGCGTCTTCCGCCATGTTAGTCGGCGTCGTAGATTTGTGACAGATGCATTCACACGAGGAATTACCTATGCCTGTCTCTTCTCGAGGCGCGCTGTTCAGCCTGTCCCTGTCCATGTTGCTGGCGTCACTCGGAACCAGCATTGCCAATGTCGGCTTGCCCGTTTTGGCACAGGTATTTGAGGCATCGTTTCACGCGGTGCAGTGGGTGGTGCTCGCCTATTTACTGGCGATTACCGTCGTGATTGTCAGCGCGGGCCGCCTGGGCGACCGTGTAGGGCGCCGCCGATTACTGATCGGCGGGCTGCTGTTGTTTACCCTGGCCTGCGGGTTATGCGCTGCGGCGCCGTCACTGGTCTGGCTGGTGGCGGCGCGTGCGCTGCAAGGCCTGGGCGCGGCGATCATGATGGCAATGACGCTGGGCATGGTCGGCGACACGGTGAGCAAGGAACGCACCGGCCGTGTGATGGGCTTGCTCGGCACGATGTCGGCGACCGGCACCGCCATGGGGCCCGGCGTCGGCGGGTTGCTGCTTGGCGTGTGGGGTTGGCGCGCGCTGTTTCTGGCAGGCCTGCCGCTGGGTGCAGTGGCGGCCGTCCTTGCCTGGCGCTATTTACCGGTTGATCGAACCACCGACATTGCCGCTTCCCGCGATTCATTCTGGCGGCCGTTGAAAGAACCGGCACTGCGCGCCGGGCTGGCGATGAGCGCGCTGGTGTCGGCGGTGATCATGGCGACCTTCGTGGTCGGGCCGTTTTACCTGTCCCGGGGGTTGGGGCTCACCCCTGCCCTCATGGGCCTGACGATGGCCGTCGGCCCCTGCGTCGCCGCCTTGACCGGCATACCGGCCGGGCGCCTGACCGACCGCCTGGGCAGCCAGCGCATGACCCTCACCGGCTTGGGCATCATGGCTGCCGGCGCCCTGCTGTTGTCGCTGGCTTCGGGCCTGTTCGCCTATCTTTCCTCGCTGATCATCCTCACGGCGGGTTACAGCCTGTTCCAGGCCGCCAACAACACGGCGGTGATGGGCGATGTGCCGCCCGCCCGACGCGGCACGGTCTCGGGCCTGCTGAACCTGTCGCGCAACCTCGGGCTGATTGTTGGCGCTTCGGGCCTGGGCGCAATCTTCGCCTGGGCGTGCCCGGATGTGACCGACGCTACCGCGCAAAGTGTGGCGAATGGCCTGCACGTGACCTTCGCAGCAGCCCTGGCGTTGATCGTCCTCGCCAGCACCTTCGCCTGGGCCCGCAATAGCGCCGCTACGTGGCAGCAGAACACCCGTTGAGGCAAAAAAACAAAAAAGGCGTTGCGCCAGACCGGGTTACATCGCGCATCATGGGCACTTTCAAGCTCAAGGGTAACGTCCATGCGCGTGCTGTCATTGATGATGGGTCTTACGACGCTGGCCGCCAGTCTGGCGTTCTGCGCCAGCGCGATGGCGAATGAAGAAAGTCAGTTGGTGCAACAGATCAATCAATACCGCAGCCAGGTGCAGCGCTGCGGTGACCAGGGTTCCCAGGAGCTGCCACCGCTGGCCAGCGACACGCGGCTGGTGCTGCCAGCGACCAACGTCGGCGATTTGCAGCAGGCCCTGGCGCGGGCGGCGTACCCGATGGTCAACGTGCAGGCCATCAGCCTGTCGGGCCCCAAGGACGCTCAGGCCGCCATGAAGGCCGTGCGTGAAAGCTTCTGCCGCGTGGTGCTCGACCCGCAGTTTGTCGACATCGGCGTGAGCAACAGCGGCCAGGACTGGCGCATCGTGCTGGCTCGCCCGCTGCTCACCAGCGGCCTGGGCGACTGGCAGACCGAAGGCAAGCAACTGCTGAACCTGATCAACGCCGCGCGTGAGCAGCCACGCCAGTGCGGCACTCAGGCGTTTACCGCGACCACCCCACTGTCGTGGAACGACGACCTGGCCAATGCTGCCAACAGCCACACGCGCAACATGGCCAACGGCAATTTCTTCGACCATCTCGACCACGACGGCCGCACCCCGGGCGACCGTGCCGAACTGGCAGGGTATATCGCGAAGAACATCGGCGAAAACATCGCCGCCGGCCTCGATACCCCGCGCAAAGTGGTAGACGGCTGGCTCGCCAGCCCGGGCCATTGCGCCAACCTGATGAACCCGCAATTTCGTGAATTGGGCGCTGCCTATGCAATGGACCCCAAGAGCGACGCAGGGATTTACTGGACGGGGGTTTTGGGGTCGCAGTAGTCGCGAGGCAATCGGATAACACGGAAGAGGTATCAGAGTGCCATCTCATGGATAATCGCACTGAACTGGCAACGGTCCGCCCGGTCTGTTGCCTGATGCCCTGAGCATTCACACGCCCTCAAGACCGCTGTAGATAAGGTGTTGCCCCCATGATGAATTGGCTGCAAAGCAGCAGCGACATGGCCGAGCAGGTTCGCTTGCATGATTGGGCCAGTACCCCCCTGGGGCCGCTGGAACACTGGCCTGACGTGCTCAAGACCACCGTCGCGCTGTGCTTTGCGTCAAGTTTCCCCCAGTCGATCATCTGGGGGCCGTCCATGACCCTGCTCTACAACGATGCCGCCATTCCGATTCTGGGCGACAAACCCTACGCACTCGGTCGCCCGTTCAACGAAGTGTGGCGGGAGGTCTGGGAGGAAGTGCGCCCCATCGCCCAGGCGGCTTATGAAGGCCACGCGACCTACGTGGAAAACTACCCGCTGGTGATTGAGCGCGGTTCCGGCCCGGAACAAACCTACTTCACCTTCTGCTACAGCCCCATCCGCGACCCCATGGGCAATGTGATGGGGATGCTCAATACCGTCACCGAGACCACCGCCACCGTGTTTCTGGCACGGCGCCTGGCGGTGCTCGATGCGATCGGCAGCGGCGTGGCCAATGCCATCGACGCCGAAGCCATCATGACCATCACCACACGCCTGTTGGCCCAGCACCTGCAGGTGTCCAATTGCGCCTACGCTGACATGGACGCCGATGAAGACGGCTTCACCATTCGCGGCAATTGGGCGGCGCCCGGCTCGCCGAGCATCGTCGGGCGCTACAGCCTGGCCTCGTTCGGCGCGCGGGCGGTCCAGCAACTGCACGCGGGTGAAGCGCTGGTGGTGCGTGACAACCGCGTGGAATTCACGCCTGAAGAGTCCGCCAGCTACCAGGCCCTGGGCGCCACGGCGACGGTGTGCTTCCCGCTGATCAAGGATGGCCGCCTGACCGCCTTGATGGCCGTGCATGACAAATATGCACGCGCCTGGTCGCCCTATGACCTGGCATTGGTGGGCGAGGTCACCGAGCGCTCCTGGGCGCACATCGAGCGCGTGCGCGCCGACGCGGCTGTGCGCGAAGGCTTGGCGGCGATCACCGAACTCAATGCCACCCTGGAACAGCGCGTAGAAGACCGCACCGCCGCGCTGACCCAGGCCGAGGCCGCCTTGCACCAGTCGCAGAAACTGGAAGCCATCGGCCAGTTGACCGGCGGCGTGGCCCACGACTTCAACAATTTGCTGACGATCATTCGCTCCTCGATGGATTTCCTGCGGCGGCCAGGCTTGTCCGAAGAACGCCGCCAGCGCTACATGGGCGCGGTCTGCGACACCGTCGAACGCGCCAGCAAGCTGACCAGTCAGTTGCTGGCTTTTGCCCGCCGCCAACCGCTGAACCCTGAAGTCTTCGACGTTGGCCATCGCGTCAGAAACATCGGCGAGATGCTCGAAAGCGTGACTGGCGCACGTATTCATGTGCAGATGGAATTTCCCGAACACCCCTGCCATGTGCGCGTGGACTCCAACCAGTTTGAAACCGCGCTGATCAATATCGCGCTGAATGCGCGCGATGCCATGGAGGGGCAAGGCACCCTGACCCTGCGCGTAGAGCGCGTGGCCGCATTGCCGCGTATCCGCGGTGAGGCGCAGGTACGTCAGCCATTTGTCAGCGTTTCACTGGCCGACACCGGCACCGGGATCACCCGCGACATCGCCGAGCGCATGTTCGAACCCTTCTTTACCACCAAGGCGGTGGGCAAAGGCACCGGGCTGGGCCTGTCGCAGGTGTTCGGGTTTGCCAAGCAGTCCGGCGGTAACGTCGACATGGCCAGTGCCCTCGGCCAGGGCACCGTGTTCACCCTGTACCTGCCCGAAGCACAGCCGGAGGCGGAGCAGCTCCCCGCCGCCCAGGAAGAATCCGGCCCTGTCCACGACACCTCCCTGCACCACATTCTGGTTGTGGAAGACAACCTGGAAGTCGGCCGTTTCGCCAATCAGATCCTGCAGGACCTGGGCTACCAGACTACCTGGGCCACCGATGCCGAACAGGCGTTGGCACTGGCCGGTCCCGACGTGGCCGCCTTCGATGCGATCTTTTCGGATGTGGTGATGCCCGGCATGACCGGCGTGGCGATGGCCAAACTGCTGCGCCAGCGCCGCCCCGCTCTGCCGGTGGTGCTCACCTCCGGTTACAGCGAAGAGCTGGCTGACAGTGGTTACGACGGCTTCGAATTTCTCCCCAAACCCTACTCCGCCGACCAAGTGGCGCGGGTGCTGGCCAAGTCGATGCGCAAGGACTGAGCCCTAGTCCGCCACCGCGACCTGGTTACGCCCCATGGCCTTGGCGCGGTAGAGCGCCTTGTCGGCCGTATTCATCAAGCTGTGCAGGTCCTGATCGAGGCTGCGCGTGGAGGCGACACCGAGGCTCGCGGTCAGGCCCTGCACCGGCTCGGACGCCAGGCCGGAAATCGCCTTGATCAGTTGTTCGGCGATGTCCCGTGCGGTTTCCAGCGAAGTGTTGGGCAACAGCACCGCAAACTCCTCGCCGCCAAGCCGGCCATACACATCGGCCTGACGAAACGACGCGCTGATCACCCCGCCGATCTGGCGCAATACCTGATCGCCGGCCTGGTGGCCGTAGGTGTCATTGATGCTTTTGAAGTGGTCCATGTCCATCATGAGTGCGCACAGTGGTTGCCGGTTGTGGCGGCATTGCGCGTACAGCAGGTGGGCATGTTCGAAGAATGCGCGACGGTTCATCAGCCCGGTGAGTTCATCGGTCTGGGCGGCGCGCGTGGAAATATTGTGGGCGCGCTCCATTTGCCGGGTCAGGCGAAAGGCTTTTTCCAGGGCATCGGACAACTTGCGCGTGGCGCTGACGACAAAGGTCGAAAACACCAACACCGCAATGGCCACGCCGACTTGCATCGGCGCAGGCTGGAACAGCAGCCACAGCGTGCACGGCAACAGCACCAGGGCCATGGAGCCAAGGGTCATGTAGCGATAAGCCGAATAACACGAAACCGCGCTGACCGACATGCCCACGGTAAACAGCATGACCAGCACCTGGGAGACGCGATCGTCGGTGGGCATCACCGCCAGCGCGCCAATGCCCCACACGCCCGCCGAAAGCATCAACGTCACCCAATAGCGACGCTCCCAGCGATCAGGCGTGCGCTCGATGTTCGGGCAACGAAACCAGTCCATGAACATCTTGACGCGCAACAGTGACGTGACCGCCAGCACCGTCAGCCAGACCAGCATGACTTGGTGGTCGAAGCGGTCCCAGCACAGCCAGCACAGCATGACGGCGCCCAGGTAGCTGCCGAAAATGGCAGCGAACGATTGACGAAACAGCTGGTGCAAACGGTCGGTTCGCACCTGCTCCTCGATAAAGCCATCCTGGTCCTGCCCACGCCCAAGGCCGTTCATGAAATCCGCCTGATTCAACTGCCACGACAAAGGCGCCATTGTGGCACCCTGCCAGTAGCCCGGACAACAGAATCCAGCACGGTAGAGCCCTTAAAGCGCTTCGGGCCGAAGAATCAATACACCCAGGGGCGGCAGATTCAACGACAGCGACACCGGCTGCCCATGGCGGGGCTCATCAGCCGTGAACACCTCGCCACCGTTGCCGTAGTTGGAACCGGCGTACGTGTCGGCGTCACTGTTGATCACCTCGCTCCAGCGCCCGGCGAAAGGCACACCGACGGAATAAGCCTCACGCGGCACCGGGGTGAAGTTGGCCACCACCAGCACCGGCTTGCCGTCCTTGCTCCAGCGCAACCAAGCGTAGACGCTATTGATCGCATCGTCGCCAATCAGCCACTGAAAACCTTGCGGCGCATCATCCTGCTCATGCAGCGCAGGCTCCTCCCGGTACAGGCGGTTAAGGTCACCGACGAGTTTCTGCACGCCCCGGTGCTCGGGGTATTGCAGCAGGTACCAGTCCAGTTGCTGGTCATGGTTCCACTCGCGCCACTGGCCAAATTCGCAGCCCATGAACAGCAGCTTTTTGCCCGGGTGCATCCACATAAAGCTCAGGTAAGCGCGCAGGTTGGCGAACTTCTGCCAACGGTCACCGGGCATCTTGTCGATCAGCGAGTGTTTGCCGTGCACCACCTCATCATGGGAAATCGGCAAAATGAACCGCTCGGACCAGGCATACACCAGGCCAAAACTCAGCTCATTGTGATGATGGGCGCGGTACACCGGGTCCTGCTGGATGTAATGCAGGGAGTCGTGCATCCAGCCCATATTCCACTTGTAGTTGAACCCCAAACCGCCCTGTTGGGTCGGCTGGCTGACACCCGGCCACGCCGTGGATTCCTCGGCAATCACCAAAGCACCTGGCGCTTCCAGGGCAACCACGTCGTTCAAATGACGCAGGAAATCGATGGCTTCCAGGTTCTCGCGACCGCCATGGCGGTTGGGCACCCATTCGCCCGCCTTGCGGGAATAGTCGCGATACAGCATCGAGGCCACCGCATCCACGCGCAGGCCATCAATGTGGAAATGCTTGAGCCAGTGCAGCGCCGAAGCCAGCATGAAGCCGTGCACTTCCGTGCGGCCCAGGTTGTAGATCAGCGTGTCCCAGTCCTGATGGAAGCCTTCCAGCGGGTTGGCGTATTCGTACAGCGCGGTGCCGTCAAATTGTGCCAGGCCGTGGGTATCGGTCGGGAAATGCGCGGGCACCCAGTCCAGGATCACGCCAATGTTGGCCTGGTGCAGGGCGTTGATAAAGAAGCCGAAGTCTTCCGGCGAGCCAAACCGCGCGGTCGGCGCGAATTGTGACAACGCCTGGTAGCCCCAGGAGCCGCCAAACGGATGCTCCATGATCGGCATCAGCTCGATATGCGTGAAGCCCAGCTCCTGTACATACGGAATCAAGCGCTCGGCCAATTCGCGCCAGCCGTACTGGCGGGCGACTTCACCGGCCTCATCCAGCTCGCACTGCCACGAACCCACGTGCAGCTCGTAGATCGACAGCGGCGCGCTGGATTTTTGCCGCTCGGTACGCGACGCCATCCATTCGTGGTCTTGCCAGTCCACCTGCAAGGGCGCCGCGACTTTGGATGCGGTGTCCGGCGGCAGCTGGGTCGCCAGCGCCATGGGGTCGGCCTTGAGCGGCAGGATCCCGTTGGCACCGAGAATTTCGTACTTGTAGGCTGCACCTGCTTGCAGGCGTGGAATAAAGATCTCCCACACGCCGGACGGGTGCCGCAAACGCATCGGATGACGGCGGCCATCCCAGATATTGAAATCCCCCACCACCGAAACACGTCGGGCATTCGGCGCCCACACGGCAAAACGCACGCCGTCTACGCCATCGACGCTGGTGACTTGCGCCCCCAGGCAACTGCTGAGGTCACGGTGGTTACCTTCAGCAAACAGGTACAGGTCCATCTCGCCCAGCAACAATTGATTGAAGCTGTACGGGTCTTCGGTGATCTGCTCGCCACCGGCCCACTGGATTTTCAGCAGGTAACCCTGGCGCGTCGTGAAGTGCCCGACAAACAAGCCCGGCACCTGCGTGGCATCGAGGCTGCCGATGTGTTCACCGCTGTCGCGCGCCAGTACCTGGACGCTCAAGGCCTCCGGCAGGAATGCACGGATAAACTGGCCGCCGTGTTCATCGTCGTGCGGCCCAAGGATCGAGAATGGGTCGTGGTGTTCCGCGCGGACCAAGGCTTCGACGTCTTTCGGCGCCGGCATTGCAGTCAACTTCGCGTGCAGCGGTTCTTTATTTGTAAAGCTCATGACGTCTCCCCACCGCGTGCAGTTTTCGATATAGGTATGAGCCCGCTGAGCAGGCCGTGCAAACCTTGCAACGGCACCGGCAACCAGGTCGGGCGATTTTCCGCTTCGTAAGCCACTTCGTACGCGGCCTTCTCCAGGCTGAACAACGCCAGCGCTGCGTCCTGGCCTTTGGCATCCTGCCAGTCATGCGCCAGTGTAGACGTAGCTTGATGATAAGCCTGGATAAATGCCTGGCGCGCTTCACTCAAATAACGGTCGGTCACCCGCTTGCGCGCAGTGTCCGCTTCGGGCGAGTGATCCACCCCTTGCACATTCAGCGCCATGGCGGCTGCGTAATCAAACGAGCGCAGCACACCACTCACATCTTTATACGGGCTGTGCTTGCCGCGCCGCTCGTGCAGAGGCCGCGCCGGCTCACCTTCAAAGTCGATCAAAAACGCATCGCCCTTGACCACCAGCACCTGCCCCAGGTGCAAGTCACCGTGGACACGAATCCGCAAGCCGCCCGCCGTGGCTTTCGCCAGGGCCTGGACATGACTGCCGATGACCTTTTTCTGCGCCAGTAACTCACTGACCAACGCCTGATCGGCGGGGTTCAACCGGTCTTGATGAAGTTTTAGTAATTGCAGGGCGCGGTCGATCTGCGCGCCCACATCCTTGGCCCAGGCTTGCGTGTCCTTCGCTGTGGTGGCTTCGGGTTTGAAGTCTTTGTTGGCGGTTTTCGCCGCCAACGCAACATGCATTTCGCCCAGGCGCTGGCCGAGCAAGCCGGCAAAATCCTGCAGCTCGCCGAGGGCGTTGTAGTGCTGTTCCTGTTCCGACATGGCCTCGGCCAGCTCGTCGCGAATCGCCCGCTCCAGGCTGTTTTGCGTCCAGGCCCAGGCATCGCCCTGGTTGCTCAAATAGCCTTGGGCAATCATCAGCAGGTTGTCCTGCCCTTCCCCGTCGCGGCGAATCATCGAGCCCAGCAGCGGCGAGATATTCGGGTAACCGGCTTCAGTCAGGTAAGCGCTCATTTCCAACTCAGGATGCACCCCCGCGCTGACTTTACGAATCAGTTTAAGCACCAGGCTCTCACCCACCACCACCGAGCTGTTGGACTGCTCGGCGGACAGGTAGCGCACCTCCGACTCGTCGCTCAGTTGCAGTTTGGCCAAGTGCGGCGTGGCTTCAAAACGCAGGTCACCTTCGCTGGAGTTCAGCACCGTACCGGCCTGCAGGCCGTGGATGACCGCGCGAATAAAATGCTCAAGGCTGAACGCATCGGTGACCAACCCGACCTGTCGCGTGCGGCGTACGCGGGCCAGTGCCAGCTGTTGCGGCAAGGCACTGGTGAATTGGTCTTCGCCCAAAAAGCCGAACGGCAGCTGGTAGCGGCTGACCTGGCCAGCGCTGGTCACGTCAATTTCGCTGAGCAGCACCGGATGCTCCGGGTCGCCAAACCTCACGCCATAGGCGATATGCACCTTGTCGATGGCCGTGTCCTTGCCGGCGAACCAGCGCCGCTTGGGCAGCCAGGCGGGCAGCGAGGTTTGTTCCAGAGTAGTGCGGCCCGGTTCTTCGAGTAACTCTTCCATGCGTTTTTTCAGCACCAGGGTGGTGAAGTCCGGAATGCTTTGCGCCGGCTCCACATGCCAGCTTGGCATCTGGTTTTCCGCCGCCAGCACAAACCAATAGAAGCCATACGGCGCCAGGGTCAGCAGGAAATTCAGCTGACCAATCGGCGGGAAGGCATTCCCGCCGAGCATCTCGACCGGGACCATTCCGGCAAATGCCGACAGGTCCAGCTCAGCCGCCTGGGCACTGCGCGACACGTTGGCCACGCACAGAATGATTTCATTGCGCCCGTCGTCGCCGGTGAATTCCCGGGTGTAAGCCAAAATGCGCCGGTTGCTCGGCGAGAGCATTTTCAGGCTGCCCCGGCCAAAGGCCTTGGACTGCTTGCGCACCGCGAGCATGCGCCGGGTCCAGTTCAGCAGCGAATGCGGGTCCTGGGTCTGGGTTTCAACGTTCACCGACTGGTAGCCGTACAGCGGGTCCATGATCGGCGGCAACACCAGGCTGGCCGGGTCGGCGCGAGAGAAACCGCCATTGCGGTCGATGGACCACTGCATCGGCGTGCGCACACCGTCGCGGTCGCCCAGGTAGATGTTGTCGCCCATGCCGATCTCATCGCCGTAATACAACGTCGGCGTGCCCGGCATCGACAGCAACAGACTGTTGAGCAATTCCACGCGGCGACGGTCGCGCTCCATCAGCGGCGCCAAGCGACGGCGAATGCCCAGGTTGATCCGCGCGCGGCGGTCAGCGGCGTAGTAGTTCCACAGGTAATCGCGTTCTTTGTCAGTGACCATTTCCAGGGTCAATTCATCGTGGTTGCGCAGGAAGATCGCCCATTGGCAATTCGCCGGAATCTCCGGAGTCTGGCGCAAAATATCGGTGATCGGGAAGCGATCTTCCTGGGCCAGCGCCATGTACATGCGCGGCATCAGTGGGAAGTGGAAGGCCATGTGGCACTCATCACCGTCATCGCCTTTTTTGTCACCGAAGTAGAGCTGCGTGTCTTCCGGCCATTGGTTGGCTTCGGCCAGCAGCATACGGTCGGGGTAATGCGCGTCGATCTCGGCGCGGATCTGCTTGAGGACGTCGTGGGTCTCCGGGAGGTTCTCGTTGTTGGTGCCATCGCGCTCGATCAGGTACGGGATGGCGTCCAGGCGCAGGCCGTCGATGCCCATGTCCAGCCAAAAACGCATCACCGACAGCACCGCTTTCATCACTTGCGGGTTGTCGAAATTGAGGTCCGGCTGGTGGGAATAGAAGCGGTGCCAGAAGTATTGGCCGGCGACCGGGTCCCAGGTCCAGTTGGATTTCTCGGTGTCGAGAAAGATGATGCGCGTGCCGTCGTATTTCTGGTCGTCATCGGACCACACGTAGAAATCCCGCGCCGCCGAGCCCGGCTTGGCCTTGCGCGCGCGCTGGAACCACGGGTGCTGGTCGGAGGTGTGGTTGATCACCAGCTCAGTGATCACCCGCAGCCCGCGCTTGTGGGCTTCGGCGATAAAGCGCTTGGCGTCGGCCATGGTGCCGTAGTCGCTGTGCACGCCACGGTATTCGGCGATGTCATAGCCGTCGTCGCGCCGTGGCGAGGGGTAAAACGGCAGCAACCAGATGGTGTTCACACCCAGGTCGGCGATGTAGTCGAGCTTGGCGATCAGGCCGGGAAAGTCGCCGATACCGTCGTTGTTGGAGTCGAAATAGGATTTTACGTGGACTTGGTAGATCACCGCGTCCTTGTACCAGAGCGGGTCTTTGATAAACGTCGCAGCGTTGGGTTTCTTCGCCATTGGAAACTCCTGGAAATGCTGGAAAAACCGCCGAGACAATCGCGGTTAATGTGGGAGCTGGCTTGCCTGCGATGGCGGTGAATGCGCCACCGCCTGCGGTGCTGACGGACCGCTATCGCAGGCAAGCCAGCTCCCACAGTTGATCTTCACCGGGCCTAAGAAACAGTGATTCGCCAGATGCCAAACGGGGTATGGGGCTCAAGCCGCATCCACTGGGACTTGCCGTACCAGGTCCAGCGGTGGCCATTCATCAGGTCTTCGCCCTGGGTCTGGGCATCGTCGGGCAGGCCCAGCTCCCACAATGGCAGCTCAAAATGAGCCTCCTGGGCGTTGAACGGGTCGAGGTTGACGGCCACCAGAATAAAATTACTGCCGTCCTCACTGCGCTTGCCGAAGTACAGGATGTTGTCGTTCCAGGCGTTGTAGAGCTTCAAGCCCAGATGGGTCTGTAACGCTGGGTTTTGCCGGCGGATGCGGTTGAGCTGGGCGATTTCAGCAATGATGTTGCCGGGCGCGGTGAAGTCTCTTACACGGATTTCGTACTTCTCCGAGTCAAGGTATTCCTCCTTGCCCGGCACCGGCGCGGCCTCGCACAGTTCAAAACCCGAATACATGCCCCACAGGCCCGAGCCCATGGTGGCCAGCGCCGCGCGGATCAAAAATCCAGGGCGCCCGGATTCGTGCAGGAACGGCGGGTTGATATCCGGCGTATTCACGAAAAAGTTCGGGCGATAACACTCGCGCCACGGCGACTCGTTCAACTGGGCCAGGTATTCACTCAGCTCAGCCTTGGTGTTGCGCCAGGTGAAATAGGTGTAGCTCTGGGAATAACCGACCTTGCCCAGGCGCGCCATCATGGCCGGCGTGGTAAAGGCTTCCGCGAGAAAAATCACCTCGGGGTATTTGGCCCGCACATCGCTGATCAGCCATTGCCAGAACGGCAGTGGCTTGGTGTGAGGGTTATCCACGCGAAAGGTCTTCACGCCCTCCTCGACCCAGCCCACCACGATGTCGCGCAGTTCGGTCCACAGGCTCGGGATCGAGTCAGCTGCATAAAAATCGACGTTAACGATGTCCTGATATTTCTTCGGCGGGTTTTCCGCGTACTTGATCGTGCCGTCCGGGCGCCAGTTGAACCAGCCCGGGTGCTGTTTGAGCCACGGGTGGTCCTGGGAACACTGGATGGCGAAGTCCAGGGCGATTTCCAGGCCGTGGTCGGCCGCCGCCTTGACCAGACGCCGAAAGTCGTCACGCGAGCCCAGCTGCGGATGGATGGCCTCATGGCCGCCCTCCTCGCTGCCGATCGCGTACGGGCTGCCCGGGTCATCCGGGCCTGCGGTCAGCGAATTGTTCGGGCCCTTGCGATGGCTGCGACCGATCGGGTGGATCGGCGGGAAGTACAGCACATCAAAACCCATGTCATGAATCATCGACAGCCGCGAGTGCACGTCATTAAACGTACCGTGGCGAGCCGGATCGTCGGTGATCGAGCGGGGAAACAGCTCGTACCAGCTGGCAAACTGCGCAGCTTCACGCTCCACGTCAATCGGGTAGACCGTGCTGATGCTCAAGTAAGCGCGGTGATCGGCCTGGGTCATCAGGTGTGCACTGTCTTCGTGCAGGAACAACGCCACCTGCTCGGTTTCCAGCAACCCGGAGAGCTCGTGGTGCAGCAGCATCAAGCGGTCACGCAGCTCATTGTCACTGCGCTCGGCAGCCTGCAGCACCAGACTGCGGCCCTCCTGCAATTCGAGGCTGACCGGCACACCGGCCTCGTGCTTTTTGCGCAATTCATAACCGAAGCTGGCGAAGGTATCGATCCAGGCTTCGATGCAATATTCATGGGGGCCTTGAGTGGTGACGGTAAATGCGCCTTCCCAGCCATTGTTGCCCACGTCGGCCATTACCACGCTGTGCCAGCTTTCATCCTCCAGCGGGCGCCAGCGAATCAGTACGGCGAGCTTGTCATGGCCATCGGCGAACACCTTGCTGGTGACGTTGATTTGCTGGCCCACCACGGCTTTCACGGCGAATTCGCCACCGTCAATCACGGGCGTGGTGCTTTCAATCGCGATCCTGGGCAGCAGCAGCGCCTGGGACAGCGGCAATCTGGAGTTGTCTGGAGTCAGTGTTTCAGCAGTCATCGAGCATCTTCCCCTTACGCCCTGTGGACGCTCTTTGCTTGATCCGAATTCTGATGCGGCAGCGCTCTCCCTGAGCAGGGCCGTAATAGGTCCGAGCCTGCCCCCGGGTTAAAAGTTCAGGTGGATGTACGGCCATCCGGCGGGGGAATCTATTTACCCGCCCGGCTGTCCACCGATAGAGCAAAGCACAAAGGAGGCCACACCGATGAATATCCCGATCCCGGCTGAAACACCCGATCCGAATATCGACAACCCGACCCTGCCACCGACTGAGCCCGAGCCGGTTCCGGAGAAGGAACCGCCTGAGAACGTGCCGCCTGTGGAGGAACCGCCGACGACCATGCCGCCGGTGATTGTCTGAAATAGACCTGACTTGCCCGCAACCACCGATTTGCGGGCAAGCACTACAGAAACGTCCTACCAGCGCAAAAGAGAGCTCTTAGATCCATGCAGGGCTCGTTATCAGAGAATCAACTCGCGCGGACCCCAAGCCGGCACTTCACTTGACAGGGTCCTCTTTCAAACACGCTGCGAGTATTGATCATGTCGATAACACCTTTGTCTGCTCCGCCGTTCATCCCGCAATTGCCAGGCAATTCGTCAAAAAAACCGTCAGACACAAATCCGCCTTCGCCTCCTCACGATCAAGCGCCGCGCACCTTCGCAGGCAACGAAAAGGTGAATGCCGCACCTGATACCGGGCCCTCGGCAGAGGTCCAGACAAAAATTGATAAAATCTCCACCCTGCTTGAGCGTAACAATGTCATTCAGATGATGAGCACGCCAAACGCCCGGGAGACCCGCCAGAACCTGAAAGAGATCCGCGAGTTGCTGAGCGAGGACTCGCTCAAGACACTGACGTCCAACCCCAGGGAACTGGCAAAGCTGAAGCACGATATCGGCCAGGGGCTGAACGAGAAAAACATGCGGAGTCTGCAACGTGAGGCGGCCGTCGGACCAAACCCTGAACAGTTCCATCACCACCTGTCCAATACCGATCAGGACGTACCCTGGCGCGGCGCGCAGCAAATGCAGGCCGAGCAACGCAAGGAAGACCACAGGATCAACCAGCGTGCCCGCCTTAGCGATCCACTGTGCAAGCACCTGGTCTCCATTGGCGAACCCTATCGGCCACCCGAGCCTGAAACCACACCGGCTACCGCTGCGGTCGAGCCGGACAAGGGCACTGCAGCAGACAATAAAAAACCTGAAAGTACCCTTGCATCAGGTCCAAAATCAGCGCCTCAGATTCAAACCGCTGACAACGCCCAGAAGCCCGGCGAACTCCACCCGACCCTCAAAAAAATCGACGAATTGATCAGCCGGGAAAGTCTCGTGAATATCCTGCGCGACCCGGACTCCGCGCAAAGCCTGCAGCGTGTTGAAGAACTCAAGGGGCTGCTGAACGAGGAATCACTTAATGCCTGGACCCGAGACTCGAGCCTGCAGGAAAAGCTCAAGGCGAGGGTCCGACAGGTCATTTCCGGGGAAAATCTCGACACACTAAGACGCGAAGCTGGCATCGCTGCACCCGGAACATCAGCGGGCGCCGGCGATGCCAAGGGTTCCGACGCAGCCAGCGAGAGAATCAAGAGAATTGGCGAACTGATTGCCCCGGACGCCATCCTGCGCAGACTGCGCGAGCCCGGCTCTGCCGAAAACATTCAGCAAAACAGGGAGCTCGAAGAATTGCTGAGCGAGGACTCACTCAAAGCCCTCGCAGACAAACCGAACGAGCTGGCCGAACTGAAAAAACAAATCGAGCAACTGGCCAGCGCCAATTATATTCAGGCCCTGCACAATGACCTGAGCCACGCCGTCGCCTGAAAAGTATGAGAGACAGACGCCACAACAGTGAGCTCATACCTCTTTCTCCAGTCGCTTGACGATCCACGGCATTACGCTGAACACCGCCAGCGCCAGCAAGGTGCTGAGCACGGCCGTCGATTCACGCCCCATACCCGCTGCCACCCCAATGGCAGCGGTCATCCACAAGCCGGCAGCGGTGGTCAGGCCTTTGACGTGCTGGCCCTCCTCGTCTTCCTTGCCCTTCAGAATCGTCCCCGCGCCCAGAAACCCGATCCCCGCAATCACCCCTTGCAGCACACGGCTCATGGCATCCGCCTGGCTGCCGGACATCTGCGGCACCAGCACGAACAATGCAGCGCCCATCGCCACCAGCATATGGGTACGTACCCCGGCGGCCTTGCCTTTGTGCTCTCGCTCAAACCCCAGAATGCCGCCCAGCGTTGCTGCGATCAGCAGGCGTACAGTGATTTGGGTGAGCTGTTTGGCATCACCAATGTCGGCGAACTCGGCTTGCAGGGTTTGCCAGACTTCATGCCACCAGGCGTCCATGGACAGAGTCCTTTTTAATTGTTGGTAAAGGATGGACAGCGGCAACCGCCAGTCAGTTGCCTGGAACCCTCACCACGGCGGTAAACCTAATGCCCATCAGCCTATAAAAGGTAGATCACCATGCCATTACGTATCGAAAACACGACCTGTTACTTCAAGATCGCCGATGACGGGCAGGAGCAGAGCGTTCCCGCCACCCAGGTCACGGTCAGCACCGACAGCGCCAAATCCATGTCATTTGTCGAGCTCAACGGCGAGCGGATCTATATCACCGAAGCCGAGGCCGACGCATTGACCGTCGCGGGTGCCGAGGATGGGCGTAAACATTTGAAAGCGACCGACAGTGATTCGGTGATTTGACTGATCTGTATCAGCCCCTGCCAAAAACAGCTGCACCCCAGACTCCAAGGGGTGCAGCACATTGTCGCAGGGCTGGCAGCCAGCCCCATCTGATCCGCTTTTTATCGCAATAGCTGAGCCTGTTATGCAAACAGCTCGACGCTCATAGTTCATCGGCCTGATGGAGGCTGATGAGCGAACGACCATGAGCGAAAGAATCCCAACCGTGGAAACCTTTGAGCCCAGCCACCCAAAGAAGGTGAAGGCCAAACCCGGCGACAACCTGATCCATACCCGCAGCTTTACCGGCCTGTTTCGGACCTTGCGCCTGAGCGGCGCGGCTGTGCTGTTCCTGGCCTTCTTCGGCACCGTGTGGCTGAACTGGAGTGAGCGCCAAGCCGTGCTGTGGGACCTGGCCGAAAGCAAATTCCATATCTTCGGCGCGACCTTCTGGCCCCAGGATTTCATTTTGCTTTCGGCGCTGCTGATCATCTGCGCCTTCGGCCTGTTTGCGATAACCGTGTTTGCGGGCCGCGTGTGGTGTGGCTACACCTGCCCGCAAAGCTCGTTTACCTGGCTGTTCATGTGGTGTGAGAAGGTCACTGAAGGCGAACGCAACCAGCGCATCAAGCTGCAAGCGGCGCCCTGGAGCCTGAACAAACTGGCGCGGCGCTCCGCCAAGCACGGCTTGTGGCTCGGTATCAGCGTGCTGACCGGGCTGACCTTTGTCGGCTACTTCACGCCGATTCGCCCATTGGCAGTTGAACTGCTGACCTGGCAAATGGGCGGCGTGAGCCTGTTTTGGGTGCTGTTCTTCACCGCGGCCACCTACCTCAATGCCGGCTGGCTGCGTGAAGCCGTGTGCATGCACATGTGCCCGTATGCGCGCTTCCAGAGCGTGATGTTCGACAAGGACACCCTGACCATTTCCTACGATGCCGCGCGTGGCGAGCAACGGGGCCCGCGCAAACGCGAGGTCCAGCCTGCACACGTTGGCCTGGGTGATTGCATCGACTGCCAACTGTGCGTGCAGGTCTGCCCGACCGGCATCGATATCCGTGACGGTCTGCAAATGGAATGTATCGGTTGCGCGGCCTGCATCGACGCCTGTGATTCGATCATGGACAAAATGGGCTATGCCCGTGGCCTGGTGAGCTACACCAGCGAGCATCAACTGCAAGGCGGCAAGACTCACCTGCTCAGGCCGCGGCTGATCGGCTACAGTGCCGTGCTGCTGGTGATGATTGCCGCACTGGGGGTGGCCTTGGTGGAACGGCCGATGGTCTCGCTCGACGTGACCAAGGACCGTGGCCTGTTCCGTGAAAATAGCCAGGGCTTGATCGAAAACATCTACAGTTTGAAAGTCATCAACAAAACCCAGCAGCGCCAGGACTACCGCCTGGAACTGGTGGACGGCGACGGCTTCCAGCTGCAGGGCCCAACCGTGATCAGCCTGGCGCCCGGGGAAATCAGCGATGTGCCGATGTCGGTGACGTTGCTGGCGGAAACACCGGCGAGCAGCTCGCAGACGATTCGTTTCAAGGTGTCGGAGGTGGACGAACCGTGGATTTTCAGTGCTGCCGATAGCCGCTTTGTGGCGCCGCTGAACCGTTGAGACCTCACTCACAAAAGAGATCAAGTGTGGGAGCTGGCTTGCCTGCGATAGCGGTGAGCCTGCTGATACATCTGGAAGCTGACACTCCGCCATCGCAGGCAAGCCAGCTCCCACATTTTGCCCTGCGTACCTATCAAGAACGTTAATCAGGCCACCATGAAACGCTACGAAAAATTCGCCGATGACATCGCAGAACTGGTCCGCTCCGGCGTCCTGGGTCCCGGGCAACGTGTGCCGTCGGTGCGCTATGCCAGCCAGACGTATGGCGTCAGCCCGTCCACGGTATTCCAGGCGTATTACCTGCTGGAGCGTCGCGGCCTGATCCGCGCGCGCCCGCGTTCCGGCTACTTCGTCAACGCCCACACGCCCAGCCCGTTTTCCGAGCCGGTGGTGAGCGAGCAGGTGCATGAGTCCACCGAAGTCGATGTGAGTGAGCTGGTGTTTTCCGTGCTCGACTCAATCAAGGACCCCAACACCGTCCCTTTCGGCTCGGCCTTCCCCAGCCCGATGCTGTTTCCGTTGCCGCGCCTGGCCCGCTCGCTGGCCAGCGCCAGCCGTGAGATGGATCCGCGCCTGGTGGTCACCGACATGTCGCCGGGCAACCCGCAACTGCGCCGGCAAATCGCCTTGCGGTACATGGTCGGCGGCTTGATGTTGCCCATGGAAGAGCTGCTGATCACCAACGGCGCGCTGGAGGCCCTGAACCTGTGCCTGCAAGCAGTGACCGAGCCGGGCGACCTGGTCGCCATTGAAGCCCCGGCGTTTTATGCCTGCCTGCAAGTGCTGGAGCGCTTGAAGCTCAAGGCGGTGGAAATCCCTGTGCACCCGCGCGATGGCATCGACCTAAACGCCTTGGCGCAAAGCCTTGAGCGCTACCCGATAAAGGCCTGCTGGACCATGACCAGCTTCCAGAACCCCATGGGAGCGACGCTGCCGGAGGCAAAGAAACAGGCTTTGGTAGAACTGCTGCGCAGCCATCAGGTGCCATTGATCGAAGACGACGTTTACGCAGAACTGTATTACGGGCAACAAGCGCCCAAGCCGGCAAAGGCATTCGACACTGAAGGGCTGGTCATGCATTGCGGCTCTTTTGCCAAAAGCCTGGCGCCGGGTTACCGCGTCGGCTGGGTCGCGGCGGGGCGCTTCGCGCAGAAGGTCGAACGGTTGAAATTGATGACCTCGCTGTGCCCCTCGATGCCGGCCCAGGCAGCCATTGCCGACTATCTGCAACACGGCGGATACGACCGGCACTTGCGCAAATTGCGTTATGCACTGGAGGAGCAGCAAAGCGCCATGCTGGCGGCCATCGCCCGTTATTTCCCGACACAGACGCGGGTCAGCCAGCCCGCTGGCGGGTATTTTCTGTGGCTGGAACTGCCGGAACAGACCGACTCGCTGAAGCTGTTCCAGATGGCCCTGGCACAGGGCATCAGCATCGCGCCGGGGCCGATTTTTTCGGCGACCCAACGCTTCAGAAATTGTATTCGTTTGAACTATGGCAGCCCGTGGACCGAAACCTCGGAGAAGGCGATGGAAACATTGGGGCGCATTGTTCGCTCGTTCTGATCCGGAACTCGGCGTGGGGGCTAACCACCCACCCCACATTCAATAACCTGCAGGTTCCCCCATGTGTACATCTGTCACTTCCAGCCTCCTGAGGCTGCCCATCCCACCTCACTACATGCGCACGGCCGAGCAGCGCCAAGTGCGCGAGATGACCGGGCCGACTGGCCGCTCTCCGATTGATCAACGCCCGGCCGACAGAATCATCCAGCAGAGCGCCGTCACAAGACGCTTTCTGGAAGGCCGCGATTACTATGAAGTAGGTGACGAACTCAAGCTGCAGGTCGGTGACTGGACGGAGGCCACCCCGGACCCGAAAGCCCGGGCCGACGCGGCCTACCATTTGGACAAGGTGCTGCGGTTTATCGACAACGTAGACGATCGGAGCCTGAGAGAAAGCCATAGCCGCAATGGCCATATCGATGGTTTCTACAACGACGGCTATGGCACGGTTGATAACTCGGAAGCCAGCCTGCTCAAGGAATTTTCGCGCAAGGGCTACAAGGTCTTGCGCTATCTGCCGACCTGATCGTTCGGCGCCTCAGCGGCCACCGCCCAGATCGAGGAAGGTACCCGTGGTGTAGGACGCCTTGTCCGACAGCAACCAGATAATCGCCTCGGCCACTTCATCCGGGCGCCCGCCGCGCGCCATGGGGATTCCGGATTCGAGCTTGCTGACCCGGTCCGGATCGCCGCTCAGGGCATGGAAGTCGGTAAAGATGTACCCCGGGCGCACCGCATTCACGCGAATGCCCTCGCCCGCGACCTCTTTGGACAAGCCAATGGTGAAGGTATCCAGCGCGCCCTTGGAGGCCGCGTAATCAACGTACTCGCCCGGCGAGCCGAGACGCGCCGCCACCGACGACACGTTGACGATGCTGCCGCCCTGCCCGCCATGCTTGGGCGACATGCGCAGCACTGCATGCTTGGCACACAGGATCGGGCCGAGCACGTTGGTTTTCAGGATCTTCAGGATGCGGAACTCGGACATCTCGTCCACCCGTGACTTATGCCCCACGGTACCCGCGTTGTTGACCAGCGCAGTGACGCGGCCCAGCTCTGCGTCAACGCGGCTGAACAGTGCGACCACTTCATCTTCAATGCTGACATCAGCCCGGACGGCGATCGCCTGCGCCCCCAGGCCGCGAACCTGCTCCAGAACGCGATGCGCGGCCGCTTCGTCGGACTGATAGTTGATGCAAATGCGATAGCCCTGGCGTGCAGCCAGCAATGCCGTCTCGGCGCCAATCCCGCGGCTGCCCCCAGTGATGATGACGACTTTGTCCATGCGTACGGTCTCCTGATCCAACCTTGAATTTAGGGTTGGATCCAAGAATACCCGTCACGCCCGGCTTTTGTCAGCGGTCGCGGACACTTCGGCACGCCTGATATCGGCCATGAATCCATCGGCCGGCAACGGGTGGCCCAACAAGTAACCCTGCAGGGAGTTGCAGCCCAGGCGAGTGAGGAAACTCTGTTGCACGTCGGTTTCCACACCTTCAGCGACGATCCGCAGCCCCAGGGCCTGGCCGAGGGCGACAATCGCCGAGACGATGGCAGCATCGTCGCTGTCGTGCTCCAGGTCGCGGACGAACCCGCGGTCGATCTTCAGCTCGTTGGCGGGCAAGCGTTTGAGGTACATCAGGCTTGAATAGCCAGTGCCGAAGTCATCAATCGACAAATCCACGCCCATGTCCGAGAGCTGCTGCAACACCGTCATGCTCGCATCGGCATCGCTCATCGCAGTGGTTTCAGTGATTTCAAGGGTCAGGCTGTTGGCGGGCAACCGATGACGCTCCAGCGCGGCAGCCACGCTGTTGACCAGCCCGGCATGACAGAACTGCAGCGCCGACAAATTCACCGCGATGCGCCAGTCTTCATAGCCCTCGGCATACCACAGTGCCATTTGGCGGCAGGCTTCGTTAAGCACCCACTCGCCGATCGGAATGATCAAGCCGGTTTTCTCGGCGAGTTCGATAAAGGTCGCCGGTAATAGCAGGCCCTGCAGCGGGTGCTCCCAGCGCAGCAAGGCCTCGGCGCCGACCGCAATGCCACTGGCGGCATCAAACTTGGGCTGGTAGTACAGCCGGAACTGCCCCTGTTCCACAGCGTTGCGCAAATCCTGCAGCAACTGCAGCTGTTTGCGCGCGTTGGTATTCATCGACACATCAAAGAAGCTGTAACCGTTTTTGCCCATGCCCTTGGCGTGGTACATCGCCGCGTCGGCATTCATCAACAGTTCCTGAGGGTTATTGCCGTTGCCCGGGAACATCGCGATGCCAATGCTGGCGGAGATTTTCAGCTCATGCTCGGCGACCTTGAACGCACGGTTGATCAACCCAACCTGACGTTCAGCCAGGCCCATGGCATCGTCCGGCTGGGTCAATTGCACCAGCAGCACAAACTCGTCCCCGCCGATACGCGCCAGGGTGTCGTGACTGCGCAGGTCTTCGCGCAGCCGCAGGCCGACTTCGCGCAGCAACTGGTCGCCCATATGATGGCCAAACGCGTCGTTGACCGGTTTAAAACCGTCCAGGTCGATAAACATCAGGGCAAAGCAGCCGCCTTGCTCCTTCACGGCCTGTATGGCCTGTTGAATACGGTCGGCAAGCAAGGTGCGATTGGGCAAGCCGGTGAGCATGTCATGCAGGGCCAGATGGGTCAGCTCCTGATTGGCCAGGGTCAATGAGTCCGCCAGCACCGCCGTGCGCGCTTCGAGGCGGGCGTCGAGTAATGAGGTCAACAGTGCGATGACCAGCACGGCGAGCGAGGTCACCAGCACCAGATTATCCAGGCCTTTTCCGCTCAAGCCGGTCAGCGCCGCACCGCAAAAACTGTCATCGGCAAACTGCGCCGCCGCCATTCCCGTGTAGTGCATGCCGACGATAGCGATGCCCATCACCACCGCCGCCCCGCCCCGCGCAAGGCGCACGTAGGGAGTGTTGCGGCGCAGGTTGAAGGCGATCCATAGCGCAGCGCCGGAGGCCACCACCGCGATCAGCAATGAGGCGCCAAACAACGTGGGGTCGTAGTCGATGCCTGGGGTCATGCGCATCGCGGCCATGCCGGTGTAGTGCATGCTGCTGATGCCCGCCCCCATGATCAGCGCGCCGAACCCCAGTTGCCACGCAGGCAGGCGCGGCTGGCTGACCAGCCACAACGCAAAGCCGCACGACAACACTGCGATCAGCAACGACAGCGCGGTAATGCCTAGGTCAAACCCGAGGGCAAACGGCAGGCGCAAGGCCAACATGCCGATAAAGTGCATGGACCACACACCGACCCCCATGGCCAACGCACCGCCGCTTATCCACCCGTACACGGCGCGGCCCTTGGTTGTCGCAATACGGCCGGCCAAGTCCAGCGCGGTATAGGAAGCCAGGATCGCGACGAAGAGCGAAATCACGACCAGGGAGGGGGAATAACTACCGATCAGCATGGAATTTCTCGAAACTGACGGGCTTGAGACGCCCGTGCCAGGTGGCAAAGCGGGCGATTGTAGCGAGATTAAATCTTGGGCAGTTGATTAATTATCACAGGGCCATTAGTGGCGTTTTGACGTCAATTTGTCGACTTAAAAGACGCAGGGTTGACCTGGGCTCCTCCCTCACAATTACCTGCAATCGCCTCCCCTCCAAATGCCCGACGAACAAATCCGGTGGAATCTCCCAGCGAGCCATTCACTGTGCCGGAATGGTCCAACTGCGGGTAGAAATGCCATTCAATCCGGTCCCCCGCCTTGCAGGCATCCCTGACCAACGCTTTTTGCCCCGGCACGAACACATCAAGGTCCTTGCCACCCGTACCCAAAAACACCGGCACATCGGTTTTCAGCGTGGGGTAAGCCGACTCACGGTTAACCCGTTCCAGCGCTGCTTCAGGCGAACGCTTGAAACTGTTGTTGAACGTCAAGCCGTCAGCCACCACCCGCTGCTCAATCGCATGCAGGCAGTCTTCCTGGCTGACCTTGAACGCCGGCAATGCCTGCTCGGCCAGATAATCGGCAGGTACAAATGAAGGGTCGAGCAGCGTCGCTGTGCTCAAGCGCAGCACGTTATAAGCAAACGTTGGCACCACCGAACGCCGGGCGTTGTTCAGTTCCGCGCTTTTGCCGGGGCCATGGGCTGAAGCATAGGGCGTGCCCGTGGCCACCACACCGACCAGGTCGACGTCCGGCGCATAGGCCTTGGCCGTCACTGCCGTGGCAAACGCCGCCCGACCGCCCTGGGACTGGCCAAACACCACCACCCGTTTCGATAGCTTGAATGGCGCACCGCTCACGGCACGGACGCTGTCCAGCACGCCATAGGCCAGCGGGCGAGTGAGCCCGTATGGGTGCAAGCCCGGCGTGCCCAGCCCCTGATAGTCAGTGGCGACAATCGCATAACCCTGCTCGAGCCAATAATTGAGGTAGCGCGTGTCACGCGGGCTGCGCTCATTCAATGAAGGCGCGCAACGGTCAGCACTGCCGACCGTGCCATGGGCCCAGGCCATCAGTGGCCAACCGCCTGCGGGTGGCGTGCCCTTCGGCACAAACAGCGCGCCGGATACCGTGATCGGCGTGTGGTTGTCGAGCCCATCGATAGAGGTGTAGAGAATCCGCAGGTTCAGCGCGGCGCCAGCCAGGCTTTGCTGTGGCGTCAACGCCTCGCTGCGCAACAACCGCCCGGGGTCCGCGGGCACCGGGTCGGTCCAGCGGTAAAACCCGTCGGCAGCGCTGCTACTGCTCGCTATCAATGCCCACAGCAACACCCACTCACGCTTCACGGATCACCACCCTTCTTTCAACATGCGCAGCTCAAGGTGCTGCAACAGCATGATGGTCTTGCCGTCGACAATCTCACCGCTCTGCACCATCGCCAGCGCCTGTTCAAAGCCCAGCTCCAATACTTCGATATCCTCGCCCTCCTCCTCAAGGCCACCACCGGCACCCACTTGATCCGCCGGCTGGTACTCGCCGATGAAAAAATGGATGCGCTCGGTCACCGAGCCCGGGCTCATGAACGCTGCGTAGATTTTTTCCACATGGCCGACGCGGTAGCCGGTCTCTTCTTCGGCTTCCAGACGGATACGCTCTTCGGGGCTGGCATTGTCCAGCAGCCCGGCGGCAGCTTCGATCAGATAGCCGTGGTAGTCATTGACGAACGTGGGCATGCGGAACTGGCGGATCAGCAACACCGAGCGTTGCGCGCGGTTGTACAACAGGATGGTTGCACCGTTACCCCGGTCGTACACCTCACGGGTCTGGGCTTGCCAACTGCCATCCTGGCGGCGCAGGTCAAAGCTGTATTTTTTCAGGAGGTACCAGTTTTCCGACAGGGTCTCTTCGGCGGTGATGCGAACGGGGCTGTTGTCCATGGTCAGGCCTTTGCTCAAAGGAGCTGGAGCATGTCGCGAGGGCCAGCCCAGCGTCAAGCCACGAGGGCGCAACCGGGTTCAAGTGATGACTGACGCAGAACCGCTGGCTGCGCTGTAATACTTTGCAAGCAATACGCAGCGACGGCTGTCGAATTAATTCCTGCCCCCGTAAGCCATCTGGTAAAACCCGTGCTTCGCCTTTGCACTGGAACCTTTATGCCGTCTCGTTTTCTGTCTCGCCTGGGCCTGCGCTGGTTCCCCCTGCTGTGCATGGCCATCCTGATTGTCGGCCTGCCGGTAGGCTGCGCCGTGCTGCAACACAAGGAGCGCGAGCTGGTGTTTCGCATCGAGCCGGGCACTGCCAGCTGGTACAACGGCTTGCCGAAGGCGGTGCAGGAATTCGACCTCAAACCTGCCAGTTTCAAATCCGGCCAGAACATTCACGGCTGGTGGTACCCGGCAGACAAGAAAGACGCACCGGCCATCCTCTACCTGCATGGCGTGCGCTGGAACCTGACCGGGCAGTTTTTCCGCATCGAGCAACTGCACGCATTGGGCTACTCGGTGCTGGCCATCGACTACCGGGGTTTTGGCCAGAGCCACGGGGATTTACCCTCTGAAACCAGCGTGTATGAAGACGCACGCATTGCCTGGGAACGCTTTCAGGTATTGCAACCCGACCCCGCCAAACGCCTGATCTATGGGCACTCGCTGGGTGGCGCGGTGGCGATCGACCTGGCGGCGCAGCTCAGCCGACAAACGCCGGTTCCCGTGCGCGGGCTGGTGATCGAGTCCACGTTTACCTCGCTGGCGGATGTTGCCACTGCCGTCGCCAATACCTCGTTGCCGGTGCGCTGGTTACTCTCGCAAAAATTCGATTCCATCGACAAGATCGCTGACGTGCACATGCCGCTGCTGGTGGTCCACGGCCTGGCTGACCAGTACGTGCCGCCGCGCTTCAGCCAGCAATTGTTTGAAGCGGCCCAGGAACCCAAGCGGCTGTTACTGGTGCCCGGCGCCACCCACAACAACAGCATGAGCCTGGCCGGCCGCAGTTATGGTCAGGCGCTGGAAAACCTGATGCGCGCGAAGATGCCTGCACAAGTTGTTACCCACTCCACAGGCCACAACGGCGACTCATAAAAGTACTTTTCGGCACCGGGTTCGCGCTTGGCTGTCAAGCGCAAACCCTGCCCATACTGGCCCGCGCCGAAAGTTGATCAAATATTGATCTTGGGTGAAATCGCCATACCCGCCGGGGTCTGACAAAGTTATCCACAGAGATACCCACGGTTTTCGTGGACAACTCTTTTTACTTTTTTACGTTTTTTTTGCTGAGTAAACGCATTCGGGAAAGCTGCGCGGCAGCAAAATATCGTGACTCACATCACGTATATCGTCATAGCCACACAACGCAATCCTCACGTCCAGCGCCTTGGGCACGCCCGCCTCACCGATGGCACCCAAACCGTGCAAATGCGGCCAGCCGATAACGCCCCTCGTAGGTGCTCACCACCAGCGCATCGCCAGTGCAACCCGCCATTGCGTTTGGATCACTGGAGGAATAACCTTGCACAAACCCGCAGAAAGACGCACAAACATGCAAAACACCCATCAAGCCATTGACCTGCCTTCGTTGCGCAAACAGAAGATCCTGTTGCTGCTGGAGCGCGATGGCAAAGTCACCGCCTCGGACCTGGTCGAACATTTCGCCGTGTCCCAGGACACCATCCGCCGCGACCTCGGAGAACTGGCCGCCGCCGGTTTGTTGCAGCGTGTACACGGTGGCGCTTTGCCCAGGCCCAAGGACACCGGCAAGGACTTCTTCACCCGCGTCGGCGAAACAAACGACGCCAAGCGTCGCCTCGCACAGTTGGCCGCCGACCGCGTGGAGGACGGCCAGATCGTGCTGTTCGATTCCGGTTCGACCACGCTGCAGATCGCGCAATCGTTACCGCGCGAGATTCGCCTGACCGTCGTCACCGCCTCGCCGATGATCGCCGTCGCTCTAGCGGATCACCCCTATGTCAAAGTGATTCTGGCCGGCGGCCAGCTCAACCCCGCCACCCTGTCCACTGGCGGGCAAGAGGCCGTACGCCTGATCCAGAGCGTCAAGGCCGACCTGCTGTTTACCGGCGTGTGCGCCTTGCACCCGCAAATCGGCATTACCTCGCAGCATTTTGACGAAGTGGCGGTCAAGCAAGCGCTGCTCGACAGCGCCTCCCATGTGGTGGCGGTTTCCACCGCCGACAAACTCGGCGCAGTGGAACCCTTTGTGGTGGGGCCGTGCGAACGCATCCACACGCTGATCACCGAGTGGCATGTGCCCAGTGTCGAACGGTATGAGCAATTAGGCCTGGAAGTGTTGCAGGTGGAGGTCGAGTAGGCAGAGGGCATCGGGTGTAACCGCCACCTCAGTTTCACGCGACAGGCACCAGCCTGCGTAAAGCGGTGCGCTCAAAACAGCACCGCCGCCGCATCGCGCATGAAAATCTCGATGGTCTTGGGGCCCACGCCGGCAAACTCGCCCAGACGTTTTTCGAAGGCTTGGCGGTCTTTACTGGCATCGCGCATCCGGGTCATTTTGCCCGCGTACTCGGCGTTCAACTTGGCGCTGAGGTCGAGCAGGCGCTGCGCGGTGGTTTCGTCGTAGCGCACGTAGTGGGCTCGCCCCAGCATCGCGACCAGCTCGCGGGACGTGCAGTGCTGCAACTTACGCGCGGTATCACGGCCCTCCTCCTCGACAATCACCCGGTAAGCCTGCGCCGCAATCGGCGCCTGAATACGCTTGCCCATCAGGAAGCTGGCGAGAAACCACTTGAACAGGCTGGCGTCATCTTCAGGCGTAAGGTCAATGCCCAATTCGGATGCGGTAATTGACCGGGCCATGCTCAATCGCCCAACGCGCGCTCGGCCTTGGCCGCCTGCTCATTGATGGCATCGGTCTGGCGCTGCGTTTCCTTGATCGACGTTGGCGTGAGCACCTTGTCTACGGTTTCGGTTTTTGGATTCGGGCGTTCAAGGGTTTGGCCCTTGGTGGCTTTTTCGGTGCCTTTCTGAGCGTCTTCGGAACTGATGGGCTCGGGGGTTTTGTCGGCTGTATTGCGATCAGTCATGGTCTGTCTCCGGGCAGTGGACAGCCCGCAAAAAAAGCGGGCGCTTATGCAGCAGAGCCCGCCCATTTTCGATAGTTCAAGGAAATTGCCCCGGGTGCCCGCTGGAGAAATAAGCACAAATTAATTTAAACCTTTTGCGCTGGCGCCCTCTCAATGAAATGCCGGACGACGCGAAGTTGAAAGACTTCGCTAGCCAATCGCCCCTTGAAGCGCACCTGAAAAGACTCAAGGGTCTCAAAGGCAACTACGCCCACTGATTCAATCCAGACCCGGGAGACACTCGACCATGAGTTCGCAACTCAACGGCAAGAAAATCCTCATCATTACGTCCAACTCAGGTATTGAGCGCGATGAACTGCTCAGCCCTCTGGAAGCATTGCGTGGCCACGGCGCGACGGTGACCCATGCGTCCAGCAAAGGCGGCACAACCCAGACCTTCGTCGGCGATACCGAGAAGGATAAAACCGTGGAGTCTGACACCAAATTGTCCGACGTGTCCGGCGCCGATTTTGACGCGCTGGTGATTCCCGGCGGCACTGTCAATGCCGACACCCTGCGCCTGGACGCGGCAGCACTGAAGCTCGTTAACGAGTTCGTCAAAGCGGGTAAAACCGTGGCTGCCATCTGCCATGGGCCGTGGGCTTTGATTGATGCCGGCGTGATCAAGGGCAAGACGCTGACCTCGTACAAAAGCGTGCGCACCGACCTTGTAAATGCCGGCGCAGCTGATTGGGTCGATGCCGAGGTCAAGGAGTGCAAGGCCAATGGCTGGACGCTGATCACCTCGCGTACACCGGATGATTTGCCGGCGTTCAATGAGGCGATCGCCAAGGCAGTGGCCGGCTGAAATACTACCGCTGAACGTAAACAGGCGCCCATTCAGGCGCCTGTTTTTTTACCCGCCGTTTCAGCTTCTACGATGCTCCGGCATCTCGCGTTTCGGCCCGAACATGGCCCAGGCAATCAGCCCGAACAGCGGCACAAAAATCAGAATGATCAGCCACAGCCCCTTGGTCTCCCAGCCACTGGTGCTGCGTAATACGACATTGATCGCCCACAGTTCCAAGAGCAGCAGAATCACCGCCAAACCGATCCAGACATATTCTATTTGCATGATTCACCTCCTGAGGTCTTATGGGTTAGGTCACTCATTTGCGCTGAGGGTTCATTAAAAAACCGTCAAGAGGCCCATGCGGCTTAATGCACGCCCGCCAGGGCCGGACCTTGCAACCTGCACGACGTCGTAACGCCCGCGAATCAGGTAATTCACTGATTTACTTATAAATAAAAAATGCCCGCGACTTGGTACAGCTAATGCACACCTATCCCCAAGAGGCGCGCATTTCGACCCGCCCGAGTGTTATCCGTGAGGTTCCAACCATGAACGCCATCGACCTTCTCGAAGCCGACCATGTACGCGTCAAGGCCCTATTGACGCAGTTAAGTGAGTCCACCGAACGCGGCGTCAAAAAGCGCACTGAACTGCTGGCCAAACTGGAAGCGGAAATCAGCTTGCACACCAAGCTTGAAGAAGAAATTCTCTACCCGGCGTTTCGCAAGGCCGGCGGCAAAGAACAGGACATCATGTACCACGAAGCCAAGGAAGAGCACCGCACGGTGGATTCTCTGGTCCTGCCCGACTTGCAGAAAACCGAGCCCTCCACGACGGAGTTTTCCGGTCGCGTCAAAGTGGTGAAGGAACTGCTGGAGCACCACATCGAAGAGGAAGAAACCGAGATGTTTCCTCAGGCCAAAAAGCTCTTGGGCAAAAAACTGCTGGAAGAATTGGGCGCTGAAATGGAAGCGATGAAAGCGGCCCACAAGAAGTTGCAGTCCACCAAGCCAATGGCGGCTTGATGTGGCATCACCAAGGCTCGGCGCCACGCCGGGCCTTGGTCCTGCTGGATGACCTATCCATGCACAGGGGAATGCGTCATGAAGACCAGAAGCTCCCAAAGGATGTTAGTGATTGTCGGTTTGTCGGCGCTGTTAAGCGGCCCTGTATTTGCCGCGTTCGGCGATAACCCCAACCCTTCCGTCAACGCTCTGAGCGGCGCGGGTGCCGCAGGCTCGGCGCTACCGCCCGGCACCTACCCCAGCAGCCCGGCTGATGCTGACAAGAAAACGGCCACGCCCCCCAAGGATGAAAAGGCAAACTCATCGGGGTCTTCGACCCAACAACAACCCCCCAAAAAACACAAAAAAGCACCCCCGCGTAAAGAATAAACGCGCTCACTGTTGCGTTGAAGTGACCCGCTCAGCGTCGAATCGTTGCCGTGCCTGACGGAACGCCTCGCTGTTGTCGATCACCCACGTCCACAGCGGAATCATGTGCACCAGTAACTGCGTGCCCAAAGCCGACAGCTCGTATTCGACCTTGGGCGGTACTTCTTCGAAGTCATGACGCAGCACCAATCCATCGCGTTCGAGCTGGCGCAACGTGCGGGTCAGCATGCGTTGCGTCACCCCCTGCATGCGTCGCCCAATTTCGGCGTGACGCAGGCGCCCGTTCACCCCCAGCACGTGCACGATCCCCAACGACCAGCGGTTGCCGGCGTGGGTCAGTACCTCGCGTTTGAGGCCGTCATCGTCCGCGCTGAGGGCGTCGCACGCAGCTTGCGAGCGACGGATGATTTCGTCGTTATCCATGGCGTACTCCCGGTATCACTGGTGTGCCTTCTTATGTACGGCGATTAATTCTGCAAGCATGCCACGACTTTCAACACCGACGGAGAACCCAATGACTCACTCATCCATTCTGGTACTCGGTGCCGGTGAACTGGGCATGGCCGTGCTGCAATCCCTCGCCGCACTGGCGGCACCGCACGAGACGCGCATTGCCGTGCTGCTGCGCCCTTCCCGCCTGCACGGCGCCGCAGCCGAGCGTGTGCGTGAACTGGGGATTGAAGTGCTGGCCGGCGACTTGCAAAACGACACCCAGGGCACGCTTGCCGACCTGTTCGCGCCCTTCTCGACGGTCATCTGCTGCACCGGTTTTGCAGCCGGCCCAGGCACCCAACGCAAACTCGCCCGCGCCGCCATCGAAGGCGGTGTGCAGCGCTATGTGCCGTGGCAATTCGGCGTGGACTACGACGTGATCGGCCGGGGCAGCCCGCAGGACTCTTTCGATGAACAGCTGGACGTGCGCGACCTGTTACGCGGCCAGCACGGCACGCAATGGCTGATCATCTCCACCGGGATGTTCACCAGCTTTCTGTTCGAGCCGTCGTTCGGCGTGGTGGATCTGGCGCAGAACAGCGTGCATGCCCTGGGCGACTGGGACACCGCCGTGACCGTCACCACGCCCGAGGATATCGGTCGGCTGACCGCGCAAATCGTATTGACCGAACCTGCGATCACCAACCAAGTGGTGTACACCGCAGGCGACACCCTGACCTACGGGCAACTGGCGGATACCGTCGACGAAACCCTCGGCATCACCCTCACCCGCGAGCCTTGGCCGGTCGCGACATTGTTGGCGGACCTGGCCAACCACCCGGAGGACAACCTGCAGAAATACCGCGCAGTGTTCGCCCAAGGCAACGGCGTGGCCTGGGACCCCGCCGTCACCTTCAACGCTCAGCAGCAGATCGCCGTAACCGACGTCAGAGGCTGGATTGCCCGGCACCTCAGGGCACCGGCAACCAACCGCTGAATTCACCGCGGGCGTTCAATGGGCACCAGGCGAAATCCCATGGGGACATTGGCAACACCTGGCGCTCATCGGCGCTGACAGTTTTCCAGTCGAAGACCTTCGTACCTTGCCAGGCCAGGACCACGCCCTGAGCCTGGCTGTCATCGGCGCCCACCCAGCAGGCGGCCGCAGCCGCCATGAACGCTTCGATGGGCTCATCATCAATCTGCACGCGGTACGGCGAAGCCAATAACCAGCGGCAGACATTCAGGTGATACGTCCAATCCAGTGGCGGCTGGTTGCGATACGCCCAGGTCATGAAGCTGCGAAACAGGTTCAACCCTTCTGGCGGATCAAGCTTGAGCAGCGCCGGGCAGATATCGAACAGGCTGTGCCAATGGGGCAACAACCGTGCATCGAGGTGCACGAAACAGCGGGAATTACTCGGGTACTCAGCCGGCACCGGTTCGGTGCGCAGGCGACGGGAAGCCTTGCTGACCAGGCGGCTGGCGCCTGCAGGCACTGCATGATTCATGAAACGCACTCACAGTCATGACGATGGAATGCCTCCTGTAAACAGGAAGCCCAGGGCACACGTCAGACTGCGGGGGATGCGCGGGGGTTGGCCGAGGGCCAGGAGTAACGCGGCGGCGCCTTGTTGCGCCGCTCATGCGCCGGGCGCGGTGCTTGCCCGATGCCCAGCAGCCACGCCAGGCCAATCAGAAAGACGATGGCAAGGGTGACGGCGTTGCACACCGGGCAGGCAAAGTAGTTCGAGATGTTGCTGGAAGACGGGTTAGCCAACCCTTTGTCGGAAAGTGGCAACTGCCCGCCTTGCACCGAACAGAACTGGCCGCCGATGCCATTGAGCTGCAACCCCATCATCTCGCCATGCCCCAAACCGCAGACGAACACGTTCATCAGCACGCAGAAGTACAGGGCCCAGGCGATCAGGGAACGGTCAGGGTGGCTCAATTTCATGGCGGCGACTCTACCACCGAAGGCCCACCGGGATGAAGCGCGGCGCGCCCCTGTGGCAGAACGTCGCAGATTACGCGCACCCGCCAGGGTTGGTAGACTTGGCGCCTGCCTCGCTACTCCTTTCAAAGCCTGCCAAAGCAACCCGGGCGTTTCACAGGATGCACAGTTGATGAGTACGTTATTCACCCGCCGCAAAGTGCTGACCGGTATGGGCCTGTTGGGCCTGGGCAGCCTGCTGGGCGGCTGTGACTACAGCCCCAAGCTGAACTTCAAGTACGGCAAGGACCTCAGTGACAAGATCATGGGCCGCACCTTCAAGCTCAAGAACACCGCCGGCGAAACCGTCACCCTGAGCTCGTACCGTGGCCTGATGCCCGTGGTGTTCTTCGGTTTCACCCAATGCCCGGCCGTGTGCCCGACCACCCTGGCGCGCGCCGCCCAGGCCAAGAAGCTGATGGGCCGCGACGGGAAGATCATGCAAGTGGTGTTCATCACCCTCGACCCCGAGCGCGATACCCCGGAAATTCTCGACCAGTACGTCAAGGCCTTCGACCCCAGCTTCGAAGCGCTGTACGGCACCCCGGAAGAAATCGCCGTGGCCGCCAAGGAGTTCGGGATCTTTTATGAAAAGATCCCCGCCGGTGACACCTACACCCTGTCCCACACGGCCACCAGCTTTGTGTTCGACACCCGTGGCAACCTGCGCCTGGGCCTGTCGGCATCCCTTACCGCTAAAGAGTGCGCAGAGGACCTGCTCACCGTTATGGAGGTCTGCTAATGACTGCCGTTCAACACCTCAAGCGCGCCCTGCTCGGCATGACCCTGCTGGGCTTCGCCGCCCACGCCAGTGCCCAGGTGCAAGTGACCGACGCCTGGGTGCGCGCCTCGGTACCCGGCCAGCCGTCCAGCGGCGCGTTCATGACCGTCACCGCCGACAGCGACAGCAAACTGCTGAGCGTGGCGTCGCCTGTGGCCAAGGACGTACAGATTCATGAAATGAGCATGAAAGACGACGTGATGCGCATGGGCCCGGTGGACTCGGTCGCCCTGCCCGCCGGCAAAGCTGTCACCCTCGACCCGAACGGCTACCACGTGATGCTGATGGGCCTGACCCGGCAGATCAAGGAAGGCGACCAGGTGCCGCTGACCCTGACCGTGGAAAACGCCAAGGGCGAGAAGCAGTCGATCGACATCCAGGCCCCGGCCCGTGGGCTGGATGGCATGGACCATAGCAAGATGCACTGACTGTTGCAGGCAGACTCATTGTGGCTAGAGGGCCTGTTGTGGCGAGCGGGCTTGCCCCGCGTTGGGCTGCGCAGCGGCCCCAAAACCAGACTATGCGGTCTTCCTGACACTACGCGGTGGGCTTGATGGGGCTGCTTCGCAGCCCAACGCGGGGCAAGCCCGCTCGCCACAAAGCCGGGTTACCGCAGAAAATCAATCAACGCCCGCAACTTGCGGCTCACCCGCCGCCGGTCCGGGTAGTACAAGGTGTAGCCCGGCAACGTCGGGCACCAATCCTCAAACAGGCTCACCAGTTCACCCCGCGCGATAAACGCGTCGATATGCCCGCTGATCATGTAGCCGATTCCCAGCCCGTCCAACACGCTTTGCACCAGCGCCGATGAGTCATTGACGATCATCCGGCCGCTCACCGGCAATTGCAGCGTTTCCTGGCCCCTGGTCAAATCCCAGCGTTCCACCACGCCGCTCGAAGCGCGGAAACCGATGCAGTTGTGCTCAAGCAACTCAGCGGGATGCTTGGGCGTACCGTGATGCGCCAAATAGTCCGGGGATGCAATCACATGCATGCGCAACGCCGGCCCGACCTTGACCGCCACCATGTCCTGCTCGACGAAGTCGCCAAACCGGATGCCGGCATCAAAGCCCAGGCGCACGATGTCCACCAAGGCATTTTCCACGGTCAACTCGATGTCGATGTGCGGGTGTGCGGCGAAAAACGCCGACAACACCGGTTGCAGCACCGTCAGGTAAGCAGCGCGCGGCACATTCAGGCGCAATAGCCCGGACGGCAGGCCGCTGCTGTCGCCGACTTCCAGCGCGGCAGCAGTCAAAGTGCTTACGGCAGGCTGCACCTTGGCCAGAAAGCCGCTACCCGCTTCAGTCAGGCTGACGCTGCGGGTGGTGCGGTTGAACAGCGCCACCCCGAGGCGCCGCTCCAGGTTGCGGATCACCTGGCTCACCGCCGACGGCGAAACCCCCAGACGCACCGCAGCGGCCGAGAAACTGGCGTGTTCGGCGACACACACAAAGGTCACCAAGCCGTCGAGTTGATCCTGGCGCATACCTGACTCCACAGAAAACCCAGGGTATAGCACAGGCATTGTGAAGATGGGCTTCATAGCCTTTTCACTTCATATCCAAAAGCTCTGCCTTCTACACTTACTATATATTTTCAATCTGCAAACAATCCCGATAGCCTGATTTCACCGCGCACGCTTCCTCGCGACGACGGCTCACAATTCCAAAAATAATCGGGTATTTCTGTGAACACATCCCCTCGTGCCCTCAAAAGCCTGCTTCACCTCGCCGTGGCCTTCGCCCTCTTCAACAGCGTCGGCGCCAACGCCGCCAACACCGGCGAACTGCCTTGCACCACCACCGAGCAATGCGCAGCCCAGGCGGCGAAAGTCGGCGCCACACCTGACAGCTCCCAAACCGAACACAAAGCCAAGGGCGACCCGACCCAGACGCAATTTGCGTGGCTGAACCGCATCAACAAAGCCTCGATCGTGATGCTCACCGAAGAAGGCATCGTCAAGCCGGACATGGGCACCAAGATCGCCGGCGGTGTGCGCTACGCCATCGCCCAGGCCGACCAGCCCGGCGGCACGCGCCCGAACGATGTGCTGCAGCTGGAAAAAATCATGACCGACAAGATCGGCCCTGAAGCCTCGCTGATCCACTCCGGCCGCAGCCGCCAGGACATGCTCGCAACCTACCGCCTCGCTGCGTTGCGCAGCCAGGTATTGGCCTACAGCGAAGCCCTCAACGCCACACGCCTGCGCCTGCTGAACATTGCCGACAAAAACGTCGACACCCTGGTACCCGCCTACACCAACGGCGTGCAGGCCATGCCGATCAGCTACGCGCATTACCTGCTAGCGTTTGAGGCGGCGTTTGACCGCGACGGCCAGCGCATCCGCGAGCTGTACACGCGCCTGAACAAGAGCCCGATGGGCACCGCCGTGCTGGCGAACTCGGCCTACCCGCTGAACCGCGAGCGCCTGGCCGAGCTGCTGGGCTTTGACGGCGTGCGCGAAAACTCGCTGGATTCGAGCCAGGTATCGACCTACGACATTCCGATTGAAGCGGCCAACCTGGCCTCCTCCTCGGCGATCCGCGTGGGCGCGATGATTGGCGATATCCACACCCAGTACCACCAGATCCGCCCGTGGTTGTTGCTGGACGAAGAAGCCACCTACACCAGCAGCGCCATGCCGCAAAAGCGCAACCCTGGCTTGCTGATGCGTGCGCGTGAGAGCGCCTCCGACGTGGTCGGCCTGGCCCAGGCCGTGACGCTTCGCGCGCACAACGTCACCACCGGCATGACCGATTACAAGTTCGCCTTCGACTCCCTGGGCGTGTTCCGCTCCACCAAAGAGATGTTCGACGCCACGGACGCCGTGCTCGACGCCTTGCAGATCAACCCGCAACGCTCTCTGGAAGAGCTCGAATCGGAATGGACCACCTCGATGGAGCTGGCCGACACCCTGGAGCGCCAATACAAAGTGCCGTTCCGCATCGGTCACAGCTTTGCCTCGCTGATCGTCACCGAAGCGCGCAGCAACGGCACCACGCCGAAAACCTTCCCGTATGCGGACGCGCAGAAGCTGTACAGCCAGGCCGCCGACAAATACAAATGGACCCCGAACACCCTGCCGCTGGATGAGGCGGGCTTCCGTGCGTCGCTCTCGCCAACCATCATGGTGCAGACGCGAAAAGGCACCGGCGGGCCGCAGCCGCAGGAGGTCAAACGCATGCTGGTAGAGGCGCGCAAGACGCTCGAGGGCGATCAGCAGTGGCTGAAAGAGCGGCGTGAAAAGCTGCAAAGCGCTGAGGGCAATTTGGACAAAGCCTTCGACAAACTGGCCAATTCCAAAGGTTGAAATGCAATCCAACTGTGGGAGCTGGCTTGCCTGCGATGGCGGTGGTTCAGTCGATATCTTCGGCGACTGTCACACTGCTATCGCAGGCAAGCCAGCTCCCACAGAGGATCTGTGTTCAGTTCAAGTGACCAACTCCCGCCGCAACACCTCACGATCAATCGAGCGCTGCCACCCGCAAATCGCCAGGCACGCCACGCAATTGCCCAGCACATTGGTCAGCGACCGGCACTTCATCAAGCGCTCGACGCCGAGCAGCAACCCCACCCCTTCCAGCGGTACCAGTTGCAGGATGTTCAACGTTGCAATCAGCGTAAACAGCGCTGAGCCCGCCACGCTGGTGGAGCTCAGCGACGTCACCAGACACACCACCAACACGGCGAGCAACTGCGCCATGCTCAACTCGACCCCGGCCATGTGAGCCAGGAACATGATGGCCGTGGTCAGGTACAGGTTGGTGCCCGCCAGGTTGAAGGTGTAGCCGGTGGTCAACACCAGGCGCACTAATTGACGGTCACAGCCCAGTGCCTCAAGTTTATTCACGCAGCCTGGAAGTGCGGCGACGGAAGAACCGGTAAACGTCACCAACAACAACTCTTCTTTTAAATAAGCGATCAGCCGAGATAACTTCACACCCGCCCAGCGCGTTATCACAGCAAATATCACCATCACAAATAACGCACTGACCAGATAAATAACCACGACAAACTTAAGCAATGGCAAGACTGAACTAACGCCATACTTGCCGACCACAAAGGCCATCGCACCAAACGCGGCCAGCGGCGCCAACTTCAAGATAATGCGCAGCAGGTAAAACAGCCCTTGAACACCGGCTTCCAACCAGCCCAGGCAGCGATTGCCCACGCGGCTACCCCGCCCCAGCAGTACGCCGCAGATGATCGCGACGCACATCACTTGCAGCACGAGGCTCCCGGTAAATACGTGATAAAGCGTCGAAGACGCCGACAACAGCGACAATTCGTGCAGAAAACCTTCGACCGGCAAAGGCGGTACAGGCAGCGCACTGTGCTCAAGGTTGAACACCCACCCCGTCGCCATGCCAACCACCAGCGCGGCGAAAGACATCAGTTGGAAGTACATAATAATGCGCCGCACCACATGCCGGTGATGGGGCTCACGCTTGATACCCGCGACGCCGGTGGCCACCAGTACAAACAACAGAAAAGGCATTAATAAACCGACTAACTTTATAAACCCGTCGCTGAGCCATTTCATTTCGATTGCCAGGTCCGGATACACCAACCCCAACGTCATGCCCAGTGCGATGGCAATCAAGATAGGCAGGGTTCCATTCTTGGCGTATCGGCTCGGCATCGGTACTCCAGCGGGTTTTTATTTATAGTTATTGTCGTGATCCACGGCTTTGGGCATATTGACCGCCTGGCCGCTGCAGGCCGCAAATAATAAAGTCTTGTCACGGGATATACCACCATGGAACTTCGCCATTTACGCTATTTCATCATGGTGGCTGAAGAGCGACATTTCACCCGTGCCGCCGCGCGCCTGAACATGCAGCAACCGCCACTGAGCCAACAGATTCGTGCACTGGAAACCGAGCTGGGTTTTGACTTGTTCAAGCGCCACCCCAAGGGCGTCGACCTCACCGCCGGCGGCCTGGTGTTTCTCGACGAAGCGCGGGTGATTCTGGCCCGCGTCGAACACGGCTCACTCAAGGCCGCCCGCGCCGCCCAAGGCATTGAGGGCACGCTGGTCGTGGCCTTTACCAGCTCCGCTGCCGCCCACCCCTTGATCCCGCGCATCATCCGCGCCTACCGCGAGCGCTTCCCCGGCGTGGAACTGTCGATCAACGAAGGCAGCGCCCGCGAAGTCACCGAAGACGCCATCGAAAAACGCATCGACATCGGCATTTTGCGCGCTCCCGTCAGCACCCATCAGAGCCTCACATTCCACCGCCTGCTCAACGAAGAAATGCTACTCGCACTGCCCACCGGCCATCCGCTGTTGAACGAGGCCGCCATTCCACTGGCCGCGTTGAAAGATGAACGTTTCATCCTCGTACGCCGCCCCGGCGCACCGGGCATGTACGCCAACCTGATCAAGGCATGCCAGAACGCCGGTTTCGAGCCGAAAATCGCCTTTGAAGTGGAACGCATGCTGACCAACGTCAGCCTTGTCGCCGCGGGCGAAGGCATCTCCGTGGTGCCCGCCTCGATGCGCGATGTGCACCGCGAAAGCGTGGTGTATTGCCGGATCAAAGACGCCCGCCCCAAGCTGCTGGCGCCGATCACGCTGGTGCGACGCACGTTCAACCCGTCGGCGCCGTTGCAGAATTTCATTGGCCTGGCGCGGGAGTTGGGTGGGGTGTATCGAAAGGGCTGAGGCCCTTGCTACCCTGCCCGCCCAGCCCACATGGACGCGCGCTTATGCAGATTGACCCTGCTTTCATCGTTTATGAAACCGAACACTGGCGGCTCAACCATCACCTGGCGTCGACGCTGCCGGGCTACCTGATGCTGGGTGCCAAGGCGACCATCCATTCCCTGGCCGATATGCCTGAGGCTGCATTGGCAGAATTGGGCGGGTTGCTGGCCAGGGTCCAGCGGGTGATGGAGGCGCAGCTCAAGCCAAAATGGCTATATATCAGCCGCTACGGACATATGCCGGGGTTCCCGCTGCACTTTCATTTCATCCCGGTGTACGACTGGGTGGAGGATGCGTTTTGGCGGGATGAGCGTTATCGGGTGTTGCAAGATTTTGGTGTGTGCGAGCAAGGTCAGTCGCTGACCGATGGGGCTGAGTTGACTCTGTTTGTGTGGCGCGAGTTTGGGGAAAATCCGGTGCCGCCGGAGATTGAAGGGCGTTCGATCAGCCAGGTTATCAAGCACCTGCGCACAGCCTTCCAGACCTGATAGCGATCTGCGGTGGTAGCCGCCAAGCTTTAGCCAGGCTGAAAAGGCGTTGGATCAGGCGACCTGTCTATTGGCAGTGCCGCCGCCTTCGCAGGCAAGCCAGCTCCCACAGGGGTCGTGTGTGTTTATGCGTTTTCATTACCCTCACGGGTAAATGAATAACGGTCGATATCCGTTCGTAGCTTCCAGCCCTGGCCATGCCAATACTGGGCGGCGCTGGTGTTGGTTTTGAATACGTCGAGATGGCATTTGTGGATGCCCAACTGCTCCAGTGCGAAGAGACTGCGCTCAACCAACGCTTGAGCGATGCCCCGGCGGCGGTAGTCCGGCAACACCAGCACGTGCTGCAAATACCCCCGACGCCCATCATGGCCGCACATTACGCAGGCGATCAACCGCCCTTCGGCTTCAGCGACGAAACTCAGCCCGGGGTTGCGCGCCAGGTAGCGCTCGGTGGCTTCGCGCGAATCGGCATCGCGAAGGGAGATGCCGGGGGTACTGTGCATCAGGTTGATGACAGCGTCGTAGTCAGCGGGGGTCATGTTGCGGATGGAGTACATGGAGTCGAACCCTGTGGGAGCGGGCTTGCCCGCGATGGCGGTGGGTCAGATAGAACGCTATTGGCCGGGAGATTGCAATCGCAGGCCAGCTCACACATTCCGCGTTTTGATCGTTCCCACGCTCTGCGTGGGAATGCCGCCCTGGACGCTCCGCGTCCCGAAGTCAGCGGGGAGTTAAGGTTCTGCGCCAGGTGACGCAGAGCGTCACAGGATGCATTCCCACGCAGAGCGTGGGAACGATCGGTAAGACTCTATCGCCAGGGAGATTGCAATCGCAGGCAAGCCAGCTCCCACAGCCTCTGCATCCGATATTTATGCTCAATTCCCAGCTTAATAATATTTTATTTATAGCCCCCCTCCCCCTACCTTGACGTCATGCCTGAGCTGAATCCAACTGCATTACGCAAGGACTGAGACATGACTGAAGCCATAACAAAAACAGACACGCTGGTGGTCGGCGCCGGCCAGGCCGGTGTGGCCATGAGCGAGCACCTGAGCAAGCAAGGCGTGCCGCATCTGGTGCTGGAACGCAGCCGCATCGCCGAGCGCTGGCGCACTGGCCGCTGGGATTCGTTGGTCGCCAATGGCCCGGCCTGGCATGACCGCTTTCCGGGGCTGGAATTCGATGACGTCGCCGCCGATGGCTTCGCGCCGAAAGAGCGCGTCGCCGATTATTTCGAAGCCTATGCGCGTAAATTTAACGCCCCTATCCGCACCGGTGTGGACGTGACCTCCGTGGTGCGCAACGTCGGCCGCCCTGGCTTTACCGTGCACACCAGCGAAGGCGTGATCGAAGCCAACCGCGTGGTCGCCGCCACCGGGCCGTTCCAGAAGCCGGTGATTCCGGCCATCGCACCCAAAGACGCTGCGCTGCACCAGATCCACTCCGCCGACTACCGCAACCCGGCGCAATTGCCTGCGGGTGGCGTGCTGGTGGTGGGTGCCGGTTCTTCCGGCGTACAGATCGCCGACGAGCTGCAACGCTCCGGGCGCCAGGTGTACCTGTCGGTCGGCGCCCACGACCGCCCGCCCCGTGCCTATCGCAACCGCGACTTCTGCTGGTGGCTGGGCGTGTTGGGCGAGTGGGACCAGGCCGCCATGAAACCCGGCCGCGAGCACGTGACTATCGCCGTGAGCGGCGCCCACGGCGGCAAAACCATCGACTTCCGTGAGCTGGCCCAGCAAGGCATGACCCTCGTCGGCCTGACCCAAGCCTTCAACGGCAGTACTGCCCGCTTCCAGGCCAACCTGGTAGACAACCTGGCACGCGGCGACGAAAACTATCTGGCCCTGCTGGACGCCGCCGACGCCTATATCGAGCGCAACGGCCTCGATCTGCCGCCGGAGCCCGAAGCCCGTCGCGTGTTCCCCGACGCCGAGTGCATTCAAAATCCGATTCTGGAACTGAACCTGGCAGAGGCCGGTATCACCTCGATCATCTGGGCCACCGGTTTTGCCGTGGATTACAGCTGGCTGAAAGTCGACGCCTTCGACGCTGCCGGCAAGCCGCAGCACCAGCGCGGCGTGGCCAGCGAAGCCGGGATCTACTTCCTCGGTTTGCCATGGCAATCGCGCCGGGGCTCGTCGTTTATCTGGGGCGTGTGGCACGACGCCAAATACGTGGCCGACCACATCGCCATCCAGCGCCAATACCTTGAGTACCGCGAAGCCGCGCCGGTTGTTCACCCGTCGCCTGTCATTGCCTGATCACTTATTTCCGGAGTTTTTTTGATGCCCACTCACACTCGCATCCGCATGTTCAACACCAAGGAAACCTACCCCAACCAGAGCCTGGACAATGACCTGTGCCAGGCCGTGCGCGCCGGCAACACCGTGTATGTGCGCGGCCAGGTCGGTACCGACTTTGACGGCAACCTGATTGGCCTCGGCGACCCGCGCGCCCAGGCCGAGCAGGCGATGAAAAACGTCAAGCAACTGCTGGAAGAAGCCGGGTCCGACCTGAGTCACATCGTCAAAACCACCACCTACCTTATCGATCCGCGCTACCGTGAGCCGGTGTACCAGGAAGTCGGCAAATGGCTCAAAGGCGTGTTCCCGATTTCCACCGGGCTGGTGGTGTCGGCGCTGGGCCAGCCACAGTGGCTGATGGAAATTGATGTGATCGCGGTTATTCCCGAATAAGGAGCCTCACCATGACCTTTTCCATCGTCGCCCGTTGCGCCGAGACCGGCCAACTGGGCATCGCCATCAGCTCCTCGAGCATCGCCGTGGGCGCGCGCTGCCCATGGCTGCGGCCCGGTGTGGGCGCGGTGTCGACCCAGAACATCACGCTGCCGGCCCTCGGCCCCGATGTACTGGATTTGCTGGAACAAGGCCTCGCCCCCGCCGAGGCCATCGACAAGGCCCTGACGAGCAACGGCTACAGCCAATACCGGCAACTCACGGCGATTGATCACCTGGGCCGCAGTGTGCATTTCAGCGGCAGCGAAACTCTTGGCACGCATAACGCGGTGTCGGGCGAACAGTGTGTGGCGGCGGGCAATATGCTCGCCAACCGTGCGGTGATCGAGGCGATGGTAGAAGCCTTTGAGCAAGGCGAAGGCCAACTGGCAGACCGGCTTCTGGCCGCGATGCACGCCGCCATCGCCGCCGGTGGCGAAGCGGGTCCGGTGCATTCCGCCGCCTTGACGGTGGTGGGCGACCTGACCTGGCCGATCATCAACCTGCGCGTGGATTGGGCCGATGAACAGCCCATCCTTGAGTTGCAAAAACTCTGGGACGCCTACCGCCCCCAAGTGCAGGACTACATCGACCGCGCCCTCGCCCCCGACCGCTCCCCCGGTTACGGCGTGGCTGGGGACGAGCGATGAGCACGAGCCGCGAACTGCTGCAAACGCTGGTGGGGTTTGACACCACCAGCCGCGAATCCAACCTGCAATTGATCGAGTTTGTGCGCGATTACCTGGCCGGTTTCGGCGTGGCCAGTGAGCTGATCTACAACGACGAGCGCAGCAAAGCCAACCTGTTCGCCAGCATCGGCCCGCTGGACGTGCCGGGCATTGCGCTGTCAGGGCACACCGACGTGGTGCCGGTGGACGGCCAGCCGTGGACAGTGCCGCCGTTTCAATTGACCGAGCATGACGGCAAGCTGTTTGGCCGTGGCACCGCCGATATGAAGGGCTACATTGCCTGCGTGCTCGCGCTGGTACCGGCGCTCGTCGAGGCGACATTGCGCATGCCGGTGCATATTGCGCTGTCGTATGACGAGGAAGTCGGCTGCCTCGGCGTGCGTTCACTGCTCGCCGTGCTGGAGCAGCGGCCCGTCAAGCCAATGCTGTGCATCATCGGCGAGCCGACCGAACTCAAACCGGTGCTCGGCCACAAAGGCAAGCTGGCGATGCGTTGCGACGTGCATGGCGAAGCCTGCCACTCGGCGTATGCACCGTATGGCGTGAACGCCATTGAGCATGCTGCCGAGTTGATCGGCGAGCTGGGCCGCATTGGCCAGCGCCTGCGAGAGACGCAAGACCCGAGGTTTGATCCGCCGTTCAGCACGGTGCAGACCGGGGTGATCAGTGGCGGTAAGGCATTGAACATCGTGCCGGCGGATTGTCGGTTTGATTTTGAAGTGCGCGCGTTGCCCTCGCAGGATCCGGCTGAAGTGGCCTCGGAGTTGAAGGCGTATGCCGAGCAGCAGGTGCTGCCGCGTATGCAGGCTGTGAGCGCACAGAGTGCGATCCGTTTTACCGAGTTGTCGGCGTATCCCGGCTTGGTCACTGATGAGCGTAGCCAGGCGGCCGAGTTGATCGCCGCGTTTTGCGGCTCCCGGGAATTTGGCACCGTGGCGTTTGGAACTGAGGGTGGTTTGTTTGATGCGGTAGGCATTCCGACCGTGGTCTGCGGGCCCGGGAGCATGGACCAGGGGCACAAGCCGGATGAGTTTGTGAGTGTTGATCAGCTTGATGGCTGCGATGCCATGCTGCAGCGCATGCTGGACTCGATCCGCACCTGATTCGATCAAACACCATAAATCAAATGTGGAAGCGGGCTTGCTCGCGAATGCGGTGGGTCAGTCGATTAATCTGTTAACTGACACTCCGCATTCGCGAGCAAGCCCGCTCCCACATTTTGCTCTGTGTTTTGCCAGAAAGTCTTTCAAGATCATGGAGACCCCTGTGGGAGCCGGGCTTGCCCGCGATGGCGGTGGGTCAGCCAGCACATAAGCCAGCAGGCCCACCGCCATCGCAGGCAAGCCAGCTCCCACATTTGGCTCTGTATTTAGCCAGAAAGTCTCTCGAGATCATGGAGATCCCTGTGGGAGCCGGGCTTGCCCGCGATGGCGGTGGGTCTGCCGGCACATAAACCAGCAGGCCCACCGCTATCGCAGGCAAGCCAGCTCCCACATTAGGCTCTCGTGTTTAGCCAAGGAGCCTCGCGAGTTCTTCGCGGCAGTAGTCCACAAACAACTGCACCGGTTTGGTCAGCGGCGCCCGCCGCAGCCATACGGCGGAGAGCCCGGAGCCGGTCACGGTCTCTGCCAACGGCACACACACCACCTTCTGCCCATCATAGGTGTACTCGGTAAACGGTTTGGTCACCAAAATCGAAAACCCGAACCCGCGCCCCACCATCCCGCGCACCATTTCGATCGACGGCGAGCTGAACACAATATTCGGCGTCAGCCCGCGCTCTTCAAAGATGCTCACGAAGTACGTCCGACTCGGCAGCACGTCCAGCAAAATCATCGGCTCCAGCACCAGGTCCGCCAGCGACACCTTGGCTTGTTGCGCAAACCGGTGATCCGCCGGTAACAGCGCATAGGGCTGCTGCGGCGGCATCAGCGGCGTGGTTTCGATGGTGCCGCCCAGGTCGTGCTCAAACAGCATCGCCACATCAATACTGCCCGCCGTCAGCGCCTGCACCAGTTCCTGCTGCTCGCCGTCACGGATGCGGATTTCCACCCCTGGCCAACGCGCCTTGAACCCAGCGATCAGACGCGGCAAGTACAACGGCGCCACCGTCTCAAAGCAGCCGATATCGATCTGCCCCGCCACCACATCATTGTCCGCCAGGGCGTTTTGCTCGAACTCGTGGGCCACGCGCAGCAGCTCCAGGGCCTTGCGATAAAACCGCGCGCCGCTCGGCGTGAGTGACACCCCTTGAGCGTGATGACGGATAAACAGCTGCACACCAAAGCTGTCTTCGAGCTGTTTGATCGCGGTTGAGACCGACGGCTGCGCGATATACAGCTTGCGCGAGGCCTCGGCGACGCTGCCGCATTCGGCCGTGGTGACAAAATATCTGAGTTGGCGCAGGTTATAGGCAGCCATCGGGACCTCCAGAAACGTGGGACTTCGCCCGTAACACACGTAGGCAACATACCGGAGCGTGCTCAAGCGCGAGCTATATTTTTTAAGGTCTATAGCAACAAACTTACTAATTTACCTCCCCGCGTCCATTGCAGATGATCACTCCAACAACAAAGCGTCGCCCACGCGCCGCACAGCGAAGTACGTCAACGTACTCACCTTGCCTTGGAGCTCGTCATGGTTACCACTGCAACACCTTCCGCCCCGCTGATTGAAAAACACACGATCGGCTACGTGCCCCCCGAAGACCGCCATGGAAAGGTAAGAGACCTGTTCACCCTGTGGTTCGGCGGCAACATCGCGCCGTTGCCCATCGTGACCGGCGCGCTGGGCGTGCAACTGTTTCACCTGAACCTGCTGTGGGGCATCGTCGCCATCCTCGTCGGCCACCTGGTCGGCGGCGTGCTGATGGCCCTGCACTCGGCACAAGGCCCGCAAATGGGCATCCCGCAAATGATCCAGAGCCGCGCGCAGTTCGGCTCCCTCGGCGCCCTGCTGGTGGTGGTGATCGCCGGCGTGATGTACATCGGCTTCTTTGCCTCCAACATCGTGCTGGCGGGCAAATCCCTGCACGGCGTGGTCGACAGCGTGCCCGTGCCGGTCGGCATCGTCATCGGCGCCATCGGGTCCGGCATCATCGGCATCATCGGCTACCGCTTCATCCACGTGCTCAACCGCATCGGCACCTGGGTGCTCGGCGCCGGCATCGTGCTAGGCTTCGGCTACATCTTCACCCACGTGCAAACCACGGACTTTCTGACCCGAGGCGAATTCAACATCTCCGGCTGGCTGGCGACGGTTTCGCTCGCGGCGCTTTGGCAAATCGCCTTCGCCCCCTACGTGTCCGACTACTCCCGCTACCTGCCCGCCGACGTACCGGTCGCCTCCACCTTCTGGACCACCTACCTCGGCTCGGCACTGGGCTCCAGCCTGGCCTTCATCTTCGGCGCCGTCGCCGTGCTCGCCACCCCGGTCGGCATGGACACCATGGACGCCGTCAAACTCGCCACCGGCTCCATCGGCCCGCTGATGCTCGTGCTGTTCCTGCTCAGCGTCATCAGCCACAACGCCCTCAATCTCTACGGCGCCGTGCTGTCGATCATCACCCTGATCCAGACCTTCGCCTACCGCTGGATCCCCACCGCCAAAAGCCGCGCTGTGATCTCCACCCTCGTGCTCGCCGCCTGCGCCATCGCCGCCGTGTTCGCCTCCAAAGACTTCATCGGCCACTTTGTCGACATGGTGCTGGTGTTGCTGGTGGTCCTGGTGCCGTGGACGGCGATCAACCTGATCGACTTTTATGCGATTCACAAAGGCAAGTACGACATTGCCTCGATCTTCCGCGTGGATGGCGGGATCTACGGCAAGTACAACCCACAGGCCTTGCTGGCGTATGCGATCGGGATCGCGGTGCAGATTCCGTTTATGAACACGCCGCTGTATGTGGGGCCGATTTCCGAACACATTAACGGGGCGGACCTGTCCTGGGTGGTGGGGTTGGTCGTGACGTCGCCGTTGTATTTTTGGTTGGCGAGCCGGGACAGTGCTTATAAACGCAGGATGGAAGGCGGGAAATTGGTGGGTGGGGTTTGAAGTAATTTCCCGTAATAAGTGATGGGTAGAACCATCCATATTCTGGCTTCGCAGCTGGGGTATGGGTGGTTTTTTCTTTTTCGGGTGAAACTACGGGGTTGAGTGCTTTCGGCCAAAAACAGGCCTTCACAACAGTGAGAAAAACCCGTATCAGTTGTTACGCACTTTCACCAAAGGCTCACATGATGACTCAGGCTCCCGTCGCACTGGTTACTGGCTCGACTTCGGGCATCGGCGTGGCCATTGCCCGCCGGCTTGCGAGTGAAGGGTATTCAATCGTATTGCATTCGCGTAGTTCGGCAGAGGCCGGACAGCGACTGGCACTCGAACTCGGGTCGGCGATTTATGTGCAAGCTGATTTGGCTAATGATGAAGACAGAGCACGCCTGATCCGCGAAGCCACAGGGGCCTGGGGGCGATTGGATGTTCTGGTCAATAACGCTGGAATCAGCCGTGTTATTCCTCACGAAGACTTGGCGGATGCGACGCCCGATGTGTGGCATGAACTCTATGAAGTGAACGTCATTGCTCCCTTTCGTTTGATCGCCGAAGCGCAAGCCGCATTGCGCGATTCGGCACGCTCCGGCCGACCCGGCTGCATCGTCAACATCAGCTCACATGCGGGCGTTCGCCCGAAAGGCGCATCGATTCCCTATTCCGCGACGAAAGCGGCCTTGAATCATATGACACGGCTACTCGCCGTTTCACTTGCGCCCGACATCCGAGTCAATGCTGTCGCCCCCGGGCTGGTCGATACGCCGCTTACCGCAGAGTGGACGCAGGCGCAGCAACTGTGGAAAGAGCATTCGCCGATGCGCCGAGCGGCCAGCCCGGAAGACATTGCCCAAGCCGTTGCGATGCTGGTTGCATCGGACTACCTCACCGGTGAAATTCTGCTGTCCGATGGTGGGTTGAATCTTGTGTAGCCAGGATGCCCGCGTGATCAGAGCCCTTCTGCAACCAGCGCCTTGGCAACGGACGGTATCTGCTTCATGCGCGTCAGGTAGCCATCCAGCCGCGCAGGCACAGCGACACCCATCCTCGCGGCCCAGCACAGCATGATGAACAGGTAGCAGTCGGCAATGGTCATCTGCGCACCAACCAAAAACTCGCGCTCACCCAATTGCTCGCTCAGCGTTCCAAAGCGCATCAGCAGCGTCTGCGCGGCCTGCGCCTTCTCCTGCTCGGAACCGCCACGGAAAAGAGGGATGAAGTTGCGATGAATTTCCGTGCTCATGAACGCCGTCGCTTCCAGTGCACGCCAACGGGCCAGGCCTTCTTTGGCCAGAAGCTGGCCCGACTGCTCTGCAATGAATACGAGGATCGCCAAACCTTCGGTCAGCACAGTGCCATCGTCCAGTTCAAGCGCCGGCGTATAGCCCTTGCCATTGATGAGGTTGAAGTCTTGGCCGTCTTCGGTGCGCCGCTCGCGGCCGACCTTGACCAGCTGATGCGGCAAGCCTCCCTCAATCAGAGCGATGTGGCAGGCCTGGCTGCACCCGCCGGGAAAGTAATAAAGAATCATCAAAATACCCCCTAAGTTCAGTCACCTATGTGGACCAACACTCAGTGTGCGACTATCGGGTTTTCGATGAAAACGCATATTTTTAAGGCCAAGTCAGATGAATGTGACCACCCTGCCTGCAACACCCAGTTGCCGCAACGTCAGCGAAGTGCTCAACCGCGTCGGCGACAAATGGAGCGTGCAAGTGATCGTCGCGCTACTCGACCAACCCCACCGCTTCAACGACCTGCGCCGCCAAGTCAGCGGCATCTCGCAGCAGAAGCTCACCCGCACACTCAAAGTGCTCGAACGCGACGGCCTGGTCGAACGCACGGTGCGCGCCACCTCACCGCCTCAAGTTGATTACACGCTGACGCCGTTTGGACATTCGCTCGCGCAACCGGTACGGGGTTTGGCCGAGTGGGCCGTGGCGAATATGCACACGCTTTACGACAATCGCGCTCGTTATGATGCGCACAGTGGGGAACGGGGAAGTTTGGATTCTTGAAAGGGAGATGCGAGGGATTGATCGACCAGACTTAGCTGGGTGTCTGGGGTCCCCTGAAGATATCGCAAGTGTCGTTGCGCATTTGACAGGTCTTCGCCTTTCTGGAGACTCGGCCGGGCGATACCCGGAGCCGTTGTCAGACTGCTACCCGCCTTGGGCCATTTTCCACCGTTTGAAGATCCTGAGGGTTTCAACACTATTCTGCGCGAATCTATGCAGAGCTTCGTCGTTGGCGATGGAAAGCTCCCAGCCAGAAGCGGTCATTCGAACTCATGTATGCTTGTCCTGCTCAACCACACCTGAGAAAGCCCATTGCCCTCCTCTTCAGAATCTCCCAATCATCACGCTGCTTCTTTTGAAGAGGCAGCTGAACAGTTAGCCGAAGATCTGCGAAGAGTAGTCGGCAATCTTGTCCGGGAAGTGCGCAGTGGGTCGGACACGCCGTCCTCGGCACAATCTGAAACGCTGGGTCTGCTTGACCGTCATGGCCCCGCGAGCATCAGCGCACTTGCTGCACATCGTCACGTCAAGCATCAAAGCATGCGACTGGTTATCGCCCAGTTGGAGCAGCAGCAGCGGGTTACACGACGTCCTGATCCGAGCGATGCACGAAAGCAGCTCTTCGAGCTGACGCCCCCTGGTCGAGCTGCGCTTGAACACAGTCGCCTTCAGCGCAGTGACTGGTTGGCACGCCAGCTTAAGGAAAAAACCACCGCATCACAGCTGCAAACACTCGAAGCTGCGGTCAGAATCCTGGAGCAATTGATTGCCGCCGCCCCAAGCGGTCAATCAACTTGAGCGCAAAGCCGCCAGCACACTCGGTAACGAATTGACCCCCCAGTGCTCGACATATTGGCCGTCGCGGATGCGCACGATGTCGATGACATCAATGGACACTGCACGTCCCGTTGCCTGTATACCGGCAATCACCCCGGAGTGGCGGCCGGTAATGCGCTTTCGGGTCGTCACCTTGTCGTCTTCAGCAACCTGATCGAGCACCTCGACGTGGAGGTCGGACAAGCCTGGATGCAGAACATTGTGAAAGGTATGCCATAGCCCTTCCCGACCGCCGTCTTGCCCCGCCGCCGCTGAATGGTTTATGAAATCTTGCGCAACGAGCATTTCAAATTCGTCGCGGTTGCAGTTCTCAATCACCTTCTGATTGAAACGACGGACGATAGCTTTGTTCACTGCTGACATAAATCCACCTGATGCTTGGATGCGTAGAACCCCAAATATATACAGTCAAACTGTACATATCCAGAGCATCAGTGAGCGCTGTCCGATGACATCCGCAGTGCATTGATCTAGTGCTGCCAGTCACAGACTGTCTGCTTTGGGTCGGTGTCAGCCGGTCGCGACGGGCAGAAATCGGCCAGAAGCAGCCACTCGGCTGGATCCTTTCGTTTGATTATCGGATGGAGTTTATCCCGTCCCCGGCGAGCGAAGCGAACGCTTGAACCGTAGATTTGGCTCTAGGAGTACACGGTGCCGGGTGGCATTTTTATGCCGCACAGTGCGCGGTAGCAAACACCATTTCCATATACCAAGCATTTATCCTGGGCTTGAGCTTTAAGTATTAACGCTCGCAACCTTTGGACAATCCGAACGGCTCGACGTCTGAATAACAGCGGTTTGATTGGCCGCTTTTCTTGCCTTGGGTGTTGGATTTCCCCGAGATACTCCTGCCAACTTGTTGGTTGCTGATAGAGCTGTGTTTCGAGATCGTTCAAAATTGCCAATGCGTCAGCTAGATCGTCAGTTCTCAAGCGGAACATTACATTCATTGATGTAATGCTTATCCGTGCATCTCTTTGTGCATATCGTTCAAAAGCAGGTGCTATAAGGGAAAAATATCCAAACGCATGAAAGCAGTCAGATCTGAAAACAATTCGGTCTTCTGGGCCTAGCGGCCATAAACGCTCTGTTTTTTTCGAGGTATATAAGCCGATAATATGATGCATGGTGACTGTACCTGACTACTGACATGCTTATGGGTGAAGACTGGCTCACACTCCTGCGAGGACGCAGCGTAGCAGGTTCATGCCATCCATTGGCCACTGCTTCTGGCCGGTAGCGGCCTGTAGCGAAGGTGGGATACCGATCTATAGCTGCATCCCTTCGTTATCAGAATTAGGTCGAAGGCTCACACCGACAAGCTAGAGTTTTTCGTACACCACCTCGAATTCTTCACCCAATTCCTGTTGGATGGATTTCAGTAATTTGGCGGCAGCCGCCTCAAATCTTGCGTAATCGTCTGCATTCCAAGAGCCGGGATCAGGTGGGTAATCCCAGTTCAGCGAGGTGTCATGCCACTGTGAAAGCTCGTTAAGCATTGCTTGGACTTCGTCACTGAGTGGTAGCTTCTCTTCAATAGGCCCTACAGAAAATTTATCCCGGGCAATATTGTTTCCACACCAAAGGCAACCGCCGCCCCATTCGAACATTAAGCGAACACGATAGCGTTCTGCCCTCATCATTGGGCTCCGATTTTTTTGTGGGTACATGGCGTACACATTAGGTTGGCAAAGATATCCAGGCTAGGCCAGCGACTGTTATGACAGGCAGCTTTGGGTCTTTTTCTGCCGGTCGTGACCCGCTGAAAATGGCCAATACTAGCCTGTCCTGACGGTCAATTTTCGCCCGATCGCAATCGTTGATCGATTGACGTGAGCGAGCATTTAAACATTGAAAGCAAGTGCCAGGAGTGGCGTGCCGCCAGCAACCACGATTCGCCAGTTCACAAAAGCTGCACATTCCACAAGCGCTTCAAATTGGTCAGGACAGCGGCGCTTGAAGCTCTGGGCATTGTCGATGACTAATGAAAGCGTTTGTCCGCTTTGAACGTGGATAGACGACATTTCTGCGCTGGGGTCATCGAGGTATGAAAGACAATCAACCCAGGCATCCATATTGCGACCGTAAAAGCCAGGGAAGCCGAATTTTTCTGCGAAAACACTGTGGAATGTTTGCCAGTCAGAAATCAGGTTTGCATCCACTTGCACCATCGTCAGATCAACCTTCGCCACTTTGGAAAAACCATGTATGGCGGTCTCGCAAGATGAAGTCAATTGCTGGATGCATATTTGCGCAATCCAGGCCTCAATCCGCTACAAACGACATTGCAGTGGCCGCTTTTGGCCCCGAGGGTGTGTAAACGCGCTGATGCACTGTCGGCGCGCAGCTCTGACGGCTGTTAGCTGAGTAATTGCTCACAACAAGTTCTGCGGATCATCACGAGGGCCTGGGAGCCCCAAGCACCACGTCTACCTTGCTGGGTGGCCAAAATACAGACCTCTTCAGGCCGACAGCGCCTGCATGAAACCGCTGGTACCGAGAATTTTAATGACTCGTTTCAAGTTGTAGGCGAGGACGTTCAAGCTCATCTCCGCACTTACTCCGTTCAGCTTTCGTGTCAGGACATGTGTGGCGCCCATCCATTGTTTGAGTGTCCCGAAGGGATGCTCGACCGTACGTTTGCGGACTCGCATCATCTCCGGCGCGTTGCTCAGCTTGTTCTGCATTTCCTCCAGTACGGCTTCATGCTCCCAGCGTCGAACCCGCCGTTCCGTACTCGGTGTGCACTGCGGTTTCATTGCGCAGCCTCTACATTTCGAACTCCAGTAACGGTGTAGCGTCAGGCCTTTTTCAACGGTGGTATAGCGCCAGATCAGTGCTTCTCCAGCCGGGCAAATGTATTCGTTTTTTACCGCGTCATAGATGAAGGCATCTTTATTGAAACGCCCGTCCGCTCTGGCCCCAGAGGTCATCGGCCTGGGCACATAGACAGTGATGCCTGCATCGTGACAAGCCAGGATCTCTTCGCTTTTGAAGTAACCTCGATCAGCCACTACCGACAACGTTTCTGACGCCATAGCCTCGTGGGCCTACTTGGCCATTGAGCTGAGTTGATCGCGGTCGGAACCGACGTTAGTCACCTCATGGGCAACGATTAAATGGTGCTGGGTATCCACCGCTGTCTGCACGTTGTAACCGACGATTCCTGTGCCGCGCGTCATCATGGAACGGGCGTCTGGATCGGTCAGTGAGACCTGTTTATCATGTGATTCGTTGAGCTGAGTTTCAATGACCTAAAACTCTTTCATCTGAGCTTTGAGCTTGTCGATTTTCTCTTGCAGACGAGAAGCCTTGGGCTGAGCAACCGAGGGTTCTTGGCGATCGGTTTCGTCGAGCGCAGTCAGGTACCGATTGATACTCGATTCAATTTCTTCCATCCGCCGTTCAGCTTGGCGCTGGTGAAATTGCGGTCGCGGTTATTGACGACCTTGAATTTACTGCCGTCGATGGCGACCAGATTTTCTCCAAACAATCCCAACTGCTGACACAGCATAACGAACTGGCGACAGACACCTCGTATGGCCTTGCTGCTTTCTTTTCGGAAGTTGGCAATGGTCTTGAAGTCCGGAATCAAACGCCCGGTCAGCCACATCAATTCGACGTTACGCTGGGCTTCTCGCTCCAGGCGCCGGCTCGACTGAATTCGGTTGAGATAGCCGTAGATGTAGATCTTCAGCAGGATCGCAGGGTGATAACCAGGTCGGCCTGTATCAGCAGGAATAGCGCTATCAAACCCCAAATTGACTAAGTGGAGTTCGTCGACAAAGATGTCGACTACGCTCACCGGATTGGTATCACTGACGTAGTCGTCAAGGCTTTCGGGAAGCAAAGCGCTTTGTCCGCGATGGTCACCTTGGATGAAACGTTTCATAGGCAATTCTGCGTTATCACTTTGGGCAATCGTAACAACGTCGGACGGCTCTTGATGTACTCTGATACAAGAAAGAAATGTTAGTAAATTTGGAGTTTAAGGACTTGCCCATGGATGTGATTTCAGCGCACCTATTTTCTACAAATCACCGTACTCAAATTGAAGCAAGCGATCACTGTGGCTGTTTTTACTGCTTAGGTGTGTTTTCGCCCTCAGAAATCACTGAGTGGGTTGATCTAGATCGCACCGCTCTGTGTCCGAAGTGCGGGATCGACTCGGTCATCGGTTCAGCATCCAGTCTGCCGATCACCACTGAATTTCTTTCGAAAATGCACGCACACTGGTTCTAGAAGATCCCGTCATTCGACGGCATCCCTTCGGTTTGAGATCTACAGACTAGCTTTACCTCAGTGCGCACGTTCTTGGTAAGTATTTACACACTCTGGGCCAATAGCGGTCATCGAGTGCCTACAAGACCAGTGGCAATTCATTCTAACGTTTGGTTAAGGGGTGGGCTTTAGCCCATAAGGGGCTGCTGCACGCAGTCCCAGAGAGCGAAACGAACGATTTGAACGCTTGTTAGGCATTAACCATGGGTTAGCCGCTTTTAGCGACAATTTTCAGTTCACCACCAAAATCGCGGTCTGGTGGCAGACCTTGTGCGACATGTACTCCAAGGACTTTTCCTCGGATATAAATGCTTGAACCCTGGACTAGGGTTAGATCCCCTCCGTCACTGTTCTTAAGGACTTTTCCATCGACGAAAAGTTTTACCAAACAATCAGTCTCTGGAGATGCTGGGTCTTTTGAGTAATTGAAGGAAAAAACCGCCTCGGTTTCTGTTTTAAAACTAGCTAGCGTAGCCATTTCGCCCTCTTGGGCTGGCACAACCCATTGAACAGAAACTTGGGAAAGTTGTGGCTCTTGAATTACCTCCCATGAGCCAACAAAAAATGTTCCATCGTTCACTTGCTCGATGGAAATATCTTTTGCCTCCACCAAAATGTAACCTTCTTCTGCAACCGGAAAATATAGCACTTGGCCGTCAGCAATGATCCTGAACTTTGATGGCTTTGCGTTTGTTGAACTATCGGAGATAGTTCCTATTTTGAATATTTTCGGCGAAGCAAGAGGTACGGCCGTGATTTGAGATTTCTTGTGCTTAGCGGTGGTTTTCCATCCACCCTTGTAAAAATGTGGTGTTTCCATGAAATATTCTCCGTAGTTAGCTAAGCGCCTAACTATTAGATAGAAACCGAATGGTGTGATAACTCTTTGCGTTTTGGTAGATAAGATCCCGGGGCGAGCCTGAGCCGCCAATATAAAGAGCTGTGTTTAGGACGAAGTTGGGGTTATAAGGAGTTATGCACCATGACGACAATTCCTTTTATGTGTGGGTTTTGGCTAGCATTGACCTTAGCTGAGCGCAGAGATAAGGCAAGCGGGAGAACCTGCGTGCTCCAAGCGCCCATATTGAAATGGCCGCTGACTGCTTCTGGCCGATTTCCGCCCTCCGTACAGGGCATCTTCGGGTCGACAGCTACCAGCCACGACTAGCCGATTGCTGCCTCTCACGAAGGGCAGAAATCGGCCAGAAGCAGTCATTCAAAAACAAAAATGTGGCGAACCAAACAAGAACTCGCCCTCGAATAAATTTTTCATCTCACACAGAACGCTTTGACTGAAAATCGAACCACTTAAAAAGCGCCCCCTTCAATATGGTAGACCTTCGGTTCTTCCGAAAAGTATTCCTCCAGGCCCATCATGAACATCTGATGGTCGTCACTCGTTTCGAAGCCCGGCGTGTGATCCTCAAGTGAAGCCCAGCGCACTATGAGGTTGAATTGCTCGGGGGTTTCGATCCCTTGCGCGAGCAAATGGCCGCCGTACCCCTTTGCGCGGGTGAGCAAAGGCACGACCTCGGCGAAGGCACTTCTGAATTGTTCAATGCGCTCTTTATGCACGGGGAGCAGAGCAATCTCGTAAATCATGGCGTTTCCTCTGATATGACTTAAACGGCTGAAAGTACGCATTTACGAAATGAGCGATGGCTCAACTGCAATCGCGATTTTTCCTTGGAGGCCATTGTTGGGACTCTCCAACCGGGCATGGGCTAGCCCAATGTCGGCAAGTGAATAGATCGCGCCCACATGTGGCCGCAACTGACCGCGCGCGATCAGCGTGCTCAACTCATCGAGTTTTCCACGGTTTTGTCGTGTAAATACAAAGTGATAACTGGCGTTCTTGCCCCAGGCCTGAACCAGGTTTTGCGGCTTTGCTATGTCCACAATCGAGACCACGCGGCCCAGTTCAGCGAGCACATCGGGGCTGCGCGACAATGTGTCGCCGCCGATGGTGTCAAACACCACATCAACGCCCTGGCCGCCGGTTTCCCGCAGGATGGCGTCGACGTAATCCTCCTTTCCATAGTCAATGACCACATCGGCACCCATGCTGCGCGCGAACTCAAAGTTTGCTTCGCGCACGGTCGTGAAGACTCGCGCTCCAATAGCTTTTGCCACCTGGATCGCTACATGACCTACGCCTCCCGCGCCGCCGTGTATCAGAATGCTCTCCCCCACCCTGAGTGCTGCTCGCACGGTCAGGGCTTCCCACACAGTCCCGCCAACCAAAGCAAGACTTGCCGCTTCAAGATGGCTCAGTGATGGCGGCTTATGCCCGATGATGCTTTCGACCGCGACGTGATACTCGGCATAACTTCCTGGGCCGCCGAAGATTTGCGCGGTGTACCAGACTTCGTCTCCTGGAGCGAAAGCCTCCACACCCGGGCCGACTGCTTCGACGACGCCGGATACGTCGTGTCCGGTAATAGTCGGCAGAGGCACCAAGTCGGAATAGTCGCCACGTCGAACCTGGAAATCCAAGGGGTTGATGGAGGTGGCATGTACCCGCACCAGCACCTCTCCAACACCCGGAATTGGCTTGGGCACGTCGTCGAGTTCGAACGATTCCGGTCCACCAAATGATTTAAGTGTCATCGCTTTCATTATCAAATCCTCGCATCGACAAAAAGGGATATCGAGATATATCGATATTTATAATTAAAAAATTACAGATCTGTCCCTATGATCTCGGCCAGGGCACTAATGGTTGCTTCATTGCGCTTGTAGTAAGTCCACTGACCGATGCGCCTGACCTCGACCAAGCCCACTCGTTGCAGAGTTGCCAGATAACCAGACACCGTAGACTGCGACAGCCCTATACCTTCCTGGATACTGCTGACACACACACCAACCGTGAGAACGTCACCTTCATCCTGCGCAGGGAAGTTCTTTGCGGGGTCCTTCAAGCCTTTCAAGATTTGAAGGCGTACAGGATTTGAGAGTGCTTTGAATATTTCGAGTAGGTTCATGAGTGGATAATATCGAGATTCCTCGATATATCAATGCATTTGCCAGCCTGAAAGCATCCACCCACTCCCCCACCTACATCCGATGATGCTCCAACAAAAAATCCACAAACAACCGCACCCGCGCCGGCATCGTCGGGCCACCCACAAACACCACATGAATCGGTTCCCGGTCTCCAGGGTTCCAGGCTTGCAACAGCGGTATCAGATCGCCCCGCCGCAAGTCCTCGCTGACGGTGAACTCGCCGATACGCGCAATGCCGGCGCCCAATCGCGCCAGCTGTGCCAACGCTTCCCCACTGCTGCATTCGATGTTGCCGCTGACCTTGAGGGAAAATTCTTCACCGTCGCGCGCAAACGGCCAGTTGGGTTCGGCGCGCCGGAAGTTGAAGCGAAGGCAGTTGTGCCGCAGCAGGTCTTCCGGTTCCTGCGGGGTGCCGTGGCGCTGCAGGTACTCGGGCGATGCCACCACCACCTGGCCGGTGTCGCCGATTCTGCGCTCGGTCAGCGGGCTGTCGGGCAGGTAGCCGAAACGTAGCGCCACGTCGGCCTGGCCGCTGAGGATGTCGACCACTTCGTCGCCCAGGGTGAGGTCGACGACGATGTTCGGGTAGCGCTCGCTGAAGGCCGCCACCAACGGAACGATGAACATACGCCCATGGCCAAGGGCGGCGCTGACGCGCAATCGCCCCCGGGGTACGCCTTGGTCGGCGATGGCTTCTTCGACTTCATCCATGTCGGCCAAAATGCGCCGCGCGCCGCGCAAAAACGCTTCGCCCTCGGCGGTGAAGGTGATCGCCCGCGTGGTGCGCAACAACAGCCGGGTGCCTAGGCGCTGTTCGGCACGCGCGATGATTCGACTGACCGCCGAGGGCGTGAGCCCCAATGCACGCGCGGCCGCCGACAGACTGCCTTCCTGCGCCACGGTGGCGAACACAAACATTTCACCTGATCGACCGTTGAAGTCCACTTGTGCCTCTTACGCAAAGGTGATTGCCAAAAATGCTATCTACCGCCCTAAAACGCTTGATCGTAGCATTGGCGGCATAGATAAGGAGCCTTTCATGCGTATCAATCCACCCCTTGTTGCACTCGCCATAGGTGCCTTTGGTATCGGCGTTACCGAGTTCGCCCCCATGGGCATGTTGCCGAGCATTGCTGCGGACCTCGGCGTTTCGATTCCCGCTGCGGGCTTGCTGGTAAGCGCCTACGCCCTCGGCGTACTGCTTGGCGCGCCACTGATGACCCTGACCACCGGCAAAATTCCCCGGCGCTATCTGCTGATAGGCCTCATGGCGATTTTCACCCTGGGCAACCTCATGTCCGCCCTGGCGATCATGATGCTGTAATAGTCGGTCGCCAGGGCGGACATGAGGT
>NZ_MSDF01000054.1 GCF_002022275.1 Pseudomonas fluorescens | reverse complement strand
GCGAGGTGCCGAGTGTTGGGGCAAGAGCCCTTTTGGTTACTTTTGGGGCTCTTTTCCAAAAGTGACCCGCCGTAAGGGCGGAACCCATATCAGCCATCACCCAAACAATGGATATATACACAATCTCAACCCAACCCAATCTGCTCTTTAGCCACCCTCACCACATGCTCAACCGTAAACCCAAACTTCTCCTGCAACTTGGGCAACGGCGCCGAAGCACCAAAGCTGTTCATCACCACCTTGGCCCCCGACTGCCCCACATACCGATCCCAGCCCAAAGGCCCAGCCTGTTCCACCACCACCCGTGCTTTCACGGCGCGTGGCAACACGCTGTCGCGATACGCCTGATCCTGATCCTCAAACAACTCCCAGCTCGGCATCGACACCACCTGCGCCGCAATCCCGTCAGCTTTCAGCTGCTCATAAGCCGCCACCGCCAGGCTGACCTCACTGCCCGTCGCCAGCAACAGCACCTTCGGCTGTTCACCCGCGGCCAACACATAAGCGCCTTTGGCCGCACCGGACGCCGCCGCATACTTCGTACGGTCCAGGGTCGGCAGAGCCTGGCGCGACAACACCAGGCAACTCGGCCGATGAGTCTGCGCCAGCGCCACCTTCCACAGTTCCAGCGTTTCATTGGCATCACCCGGTCGCAGCGTCAGCAGCCCAGGCGTGGCGCGCAATTGGGTCAAGTGCTCGATCGGCTGGTGCGTCGGCCCATCTTCACCCACGCCAATCGAGTCATGGGTAAACACAAACACCACCGGCAACTCCATGATCGCCGCCAACCGGATTGGCGGTTTCATGTAGTCGCTGAACACTAGAAACGTCGAGGTGTACGGCCGCAGGTACGACAGCGCCATGCCGTTGGCGATCGCGCCCATGGCGTGCTCGCGGATGCCGAAGTGCAGGTTGCGCCCGCTGTAGTCGTCAGCACTGAAACGCCCGGCGCCGTCGAAGGTGAGGTTGGTTTTGGTCGAAGGCGACAAATCCGCCGAACCACCGAGCAGCCAGGGGATCTGTTGGGCGAAGGCATTCAGCACTTCACCGCCCGACGCACGACTGGCAACGCCTTTGGCATCCGCCGAATAACTCGGCAATTCGTCCTGCCAATGCTCCGGCATTTCCCCGGCGCGCATGCGGCGCAGTTCGTCGGCGAGTTCCGGTTCGTACTGTTCAAGCTGCGTCAGGTGCCCGGTCCAGGCCTCGTACAGCGGTTGGCTTCGCTCGAGCAGCGCGTCACGCAACACGGTGCGGGCTTCATCCGGCACCAGGAAACTGGAATCTTCGGGCCAGCCATACGCCGCCTTGGTCAGGCGAATTTCTTCCTCGCCCAACGGCTCGCCATGGGCGGCAGAGGTATTGTGTTTGTGCGGCGAGCCGTAGCCGATCACGCTGTCGACCACGATCAGGGTTGGCGCGCCGGTATTTGCCTGGAAGGTTTCCAGCGCCGTGCTCAGCGCCTGCAAGTCGTTGGCGTCGGTGACGTGCAAGGTGTGCCAGCCGTAAGCCTGGAAACGCTTGATCACATCTTCACTGAACGCCAGCTCGGTATGGCCCTCAATGCTGATGGTGTTGTTGTCGTAGATCCAGCACAGGTTTTCCAGCTTCAAATGCCCGGCCAGTGACGCGGCTTCGCTGCTGATGCCTTCCATCATGTCGCCGTCACCGCACAGGGTGTAGACGTTGTAGTCGAACAGCACCTGGCCGTCGCGATTGAAGCGCTTACCCAGCCAGCGCTCGGCCATGGCCATGCCGACGCTATTGGCGCAGCCCTGGCCAAGCGGGCCAGTGGTGGTTTCCACGCCGGTGGTCATGCGGTATTCGGGGTGGCCCGGGGTTTTCGAGTCGGCCTGACGGAATTGCTTGATGTCGTCCAGGCTGATCGCAGGCTGGCCGGAACGCTTGCCGTGGGCGTCAATCTCCACCACGCCGGCCAGGTGCAGCAATGAATACAGGAGCATCGACGCGTGCCCTACCGACAACACAAAACGGTCACGGTTGGGCCAGTCGGGATGTTCGGGGTGGTAACGCAGGAAGCGGCTCCACAGCGTATAGCCCACCGGCGCCAGGCCCATGGGCGTGCCTGGGTGGCCGGAGTTGGCCTTCTGCACGGCGTCCATGGCCAAGGTGCGAAGAGTGTTGATGCATTGGGTGTCGACGGCGGTGGCAGCGTGAGTCATGAAACCGGTCTCCCTCGGGTGGCGATTTACAGTGGAGGGCAGGCTGCGTCAAAGGTTTGATCCCATCGCCCGTGGTGCGACGAACGGGGACAGATTGATCCTGCACATGACAAGACCCCGTGCAATGGGCTAGCTTCAAGAGGGTAGGCCATTGATCAACTTGCGGAGGTATTCCATGCCAGTGAAACACGACCTGTATCAGGATTTGGGGTTGAGCAAGGATGTCGTACACGAACGCAGGGCGAGTGATAAACGGCTGGACTCGCTGTTCACCCAATACGACGCGGCTGATGGCGAAGTACTCAAGGCCGAGGCGGCCACTGCCAGCGATGAGGACGTGGAGAAGCTGAAGAAGAAGCGACTGTTGATCAAAGACGAGATTGTGGGACGGTTGGGGTGAATGAGCGTCCGTGGTCCTACAGGCCGCGGACACATTTGTTCAGAATTGTCTGAGGGACAAGGCGCTTTTGACTGAATATGATGCGCCCCGTCCACTCGGCTCTGGGGGCTGTTTCGGCGCAAGGAATGCGCTGGTGAGCCGGGTGGGCATCTCTATTTCACGCCAGCAGCGCCTGCGTACACGCCTCAATCGAGCGTTGCTGCGTCTCGCCATACAACTTCAATTCATCAAGCGTCTGACGCCCCAGTGCCTGCTCGAATTCAGCCTTGTTTGAATTGGCCGCGTAGTGACTCTGCGCCGTGTCGCCCAGGTTGGACTGAAAGATCCCCGCCGCACTCACCGGCAGAAAATCCTCATACACCAAGGGCTCCACATCGACGTGCCCCGCGGCGATCAGAGCTTCCAACGTGCGCGGTTGGCCCGCTGCACCGCGTGCCGCCAGGCCTCTTTCGGTGGCGAAGTAGCGGAAGTAGGCCAAATCCTGTTCACGCATCTGCGCGTGGTCATCCGGGAACGCCTGGAAGTGCTGCTCCATCAATTGCATATAACGCGTGGCGTTGCCCTCATTCGGGAAAGCGCCCAGTTCGTCGCGCGCGGCGTTCAGCAGTTCGTCATACAGCGCGCGACCCTTGGGCGTCAGCGCCACGCCGCGTTGCTCGATTTCACCGAAGCGCGCGCTGTGGCTGCCCTTTGCGTCAGTGAAGGCGATGGGCTCGTCGAGCGCCTTGAAGCTGGTCTGGCGCAGCAGGATCGGGCAGTGGCGGCGCGGCGGCCCTTCGATCACGGCTTTGGGCGTGATGCCTTTGCCGGGCATGGCGGCCTGCACCTGATCGATGTCCAGGGTGCGAGGGGTCAGGTGGTTGATGTGCGGCCCACGGAATGCGACCACGTCGGCGATCAAACGGTGCTGGTCGCTGAGCTGCTGGTATTGAGCGCCGGTGACGGTGGCGGTGTGGTGCCAGCGGAAAGTCTCAAGGGCCTGGCCGATGAAGGCTTCGGCGTCTTCTGCGCTCAGGCCGCCATCCCGTTCGGCCTTCTCGATCAGCGCCAGGGCGCCTGGCGTAAAGATCGAGCGTTTGGCCAACGCACGCTCGGCGAACGCACGCAGCTCAAGGTTTTCGATCAGTTCCAGGCGCAGTAAAGAGGTAAACACGCGAAACGGGCTGGTTTGCAGTGATTGCTCATGCACGGCACGAAACGCCGTGGAATGCACCGGCACACCCGCTGGCGTCAGGTCGTAATAGCCCACCGGCTGCATGCCCATCACCGCAAACAGTCGGCCGATGGTGGCCAATTCCGCCGCAGTGCCCAGGCGAATGGCGCCGTGGCGTTCCATGTCCAGACGCTGGTTTTCCCCGGTGCGTTGCAGGTGCGCAGCCAGTGCCTGATCGCCCTCCAGAACCCCTGCATTGGTCTCGGCCACCAGCTCCATCAGCGCGCCATACAGTGGAACTTCATCTCGGTACATGTCGGACATGGCCCTGGAGAAACCCTTGCGGATGTCGTCGGGGCTGACATAAGCGACGGTTGGCATAGAAAAATTCCTGAACGCGTTGGGGGAGGCAGAGCCTTTGTCTGGATTTTGTTGGGCTGGACGCGGCTTCGCAAACGAAGAATCTTCAGGACTTCATTCTTTCAGCGAATGAAATGACGCAAATATTACAAAAAACGGCGGCCGTGAAATTTCATTTTCGAGGGGGTTTTCCTAACTAATTCTTCACGAGGAGCGCCGGGGCCGTCATGAAACAATCGTCACGTTTGTTAGGGATGAAAGCTGTTCTGCACACACCGCACATAAAAATATGTTTAGGGGCCGTCGTTAATGAAAATTTCTACACTGGCGTTATCCATCACCGCCGCCTTGCTCGCACAACAAGCCAGCGCCGATGATTTCGGGCTGGGTTCGCTGGGCACAGGTACCGGACACAGCGGCTTCCTGGAAGACAGCCACGCAGCTATCAGCTCGCGGACCATGTACTACAGCGCAGACAATCGTTCGGGGACCAGCAACGATTTGCGCGAAGCAGCAACACTGCTGCGCTTTGACTACAAATCCGGCTTCACCCAAGGCACCCTCGGGGTCGGTTTCGACGTGATGGCGTTCGGCGCCCTGCGTCTGGACGGTGGCGATGGCCACACGGCGGGCCCAGGCTTGTCCGGCAACGGCAACAGCTTCTTCCCGACCAAAAACAACGGCACCGAGCCGGCTGACTCATTCGGTCGTGCTGCGGGTAACGTGAAGTTCCGCATTTCCCAGACTGAATTGCACGTCGGTGGCGGTTTGGCCCCGGTGTTGCCTATTCTGGTGTCGAACGACAGCCGCGTAGCGCCGCAGACCTTTGATGGCGGCATCCTGACCTCCAGCGACATCCCGAACGTCACCTTCACCGGTGGCGAGTTGAACCGGGCCGAAGGCCGTGCGTCCAGCAACTCCACCGGCTTGAGCGTTGCCGGCGCGACCCGCGACAGTGACGACTTCAAATTCGGCGGTGTGGACTACAAGCCTTTCGGTTCGTCCGACAACGCCATCGCTAAAAACCTGACGTTGCAGTACTACTACGCCGACCTGCAAGACTTCTACAAACAGAACTACTTCGGCCTGGTTCACATACTGCCGCTGGGCAACGATCAGTCGTTCAAGACTGACCTGCGCTACTTCGACAGCACCAGCGACGGCAAGAACGGCTCCGCCGGCTACGCGTTCAACAACAACGGCGGCTATGCCAAACACGCAGGCGAAGTGGACAACAAAACCTACAGCGCCGCGTTCACCTACCAGTTGGGTGGCAGCAGCCTGATGCTCGGCCACATCGGCGTGAGTGATGACGGCGGCTTCGTCTGGGTCAACCAGGGCAGCATCGCTGATCCTCACGCACAAGGCGCGGGCGGCAGCGACTTCTACCTGTTCACCGACGCCGTGGTTGGGCAGTTCTCCCGCGCTGGCGAGCAAGTCAACTTTGGTCAGTACACCTATGACTTCAAGGCTTATGTACCGGGCCTGAAAGCATCCATCGCCTACCTGGACGGTACCGACATCAAGTCCAAAGTGGCTGGCGGCGCTGACCAGAAAGAAAATGAAACCGACTTCCGCCTGGATTACGTCGTGCAGCAAGGCCCGCTCAAAGGCTTCGGCACCACGTTCCGGACCGGTACTTACAAAGGTCACAACACCGGCACTGCCGATCAGGACCAAACTCGCCTGATCTTCAACTATACCTACGCGATCTTCTAAGAACGCGCTGCAAAACTCCCCATCTGGAGTGCTGTAAAACTGAAGGCCGCCTCATCCGCGGCCTTCAGTCTTTTTGGCGGCTGGGTGACTCTTCATGTGCATCCGCAGGCGGATGGGTTCTACACTGGCCGTCACTGTGTCAGTGATGGAGGATCCGATGCCGGCTACGCCCACCCACATCCTTGAAACAATCGAAGGCCAACGCCTGGCCACCCCGGACGCCGAACGCTGGCGCGAGTGGGGCCCTTATTTAAGTGAACGCCAATGGGGCACGGTGCGCGAAGACTACAGCGCAGACGGCGACGCCTGGACGTACTTCCCTCATGAACATGCCCGCAGCCGCGCCTACCGCTGGGGCGAAGACGGCCTGGCCGGTTTCAGCGACAAGGCGCAACGCTGGTGCCTGGGCCTGGCGCTCTGGAACGAGCGCGATGCGATCATCAAGGAACGCCTGTTCGGCCTGAACAACGCTGAAGGCAACCACGGTGAAGACGTCAAGGAGCTGTACTTTTTCGTCGATGGCGTGCCGAGCCATGCCTACATGCGCATGCTCTACAAATACCCCCACGCGGCCTTTCCCTACGCCGACCTGATCAACGAAAACGCCCGGCGCGGCCTCGAAGATGCCGAGTACGAGGTGCTCGATACCGGCGTGTTTGAGGACAACCGCTATTACGATGTCAGCGTGGAATACGCCAAGCATCAGCCCGACGATATCTTCATGCGCGTCACCGTGCATAACCGCGCGGACCAGCCGACGCGCCTGCAGGTGCTGCCGCAGTTGTGGGCGCGCAATGACTGGAGCTGGACCTTCGACGCGGCCAAACCGCAGTTGACGCTGGAGGGCGATCACGTGCTGGCCCGTCACCACGAACTGACCGATCGTCACCTCAGCGCCTGGGGCCAGGACGGGGTGGAGTGGCTGTTCTGCGAAAACGAAAGCAACTACCCCAAGCTGGACGGGCTGGCGGCACTCGGGACGTTCAAGGATGGCATCAACGATTACGTGGTGGACGGCGTCCAGTCGGCCATTCGCCGTGACGCGGGCACCAAGGTGGCCGCGCGGTTTACCCTTGAGCTGGCGGGCCAGGAAAGCAAAACCCTGTACCTGCGCTTTGCCCCCACGGACGCGCCCGAGGTCAATGCACGCAAGCTGTTCGAAGCGCGCCGGCAAGAGGCTGATGACTTCTACGCAGCCCTGCAACAAGGCATCGCCGATAACGATGCGCGCAATGTGCAGCGCCAGGCCCTGGCCGGTTTGCTGTGGTCCAAACAGCTCTACTATTTCGACGTGAACCAATGGCTCGACGGCGACCCGGCCCAACCCGCGCCGCCGCCGGAGCGCCTGCACATCCGCAATACCCATTGGCGGCACCTGTCGAACTTCGACATCCTGTCCATGCCCGACACCTGGGAATACCCGTGGTACGCCTCGTGGGACCAAGGCTTTCAGGCAGTGGCGATTGCGCTGATCGACCCGGGCTACGCCAAGCAACAGCTGCTGCTGTTGGTGAAAGACCGTTTCATGCACCCCAACGGTCAGTTGCCGGCATATGAATGGCGCTTTGACGACGCCAACCCGCCGGTACACGCCTGGGCCAGTTGGCGCGTGTATCAGCAAGACAAAGCGCTGACCGGTGTAGGCGACATGGATTTTCTGGAGCGGATTTTCCATAAACTGCTGCTGAATTTTTCCTGGTGGGTGAACCGCAAGGACGCTGAAGGTCGCAACCTGTTCCAGGGCGGTTTTCTGGGCCTGGACAACATCGCCTTGTTCGACCGCTCGGCCACGCTGCCGCCGGGTTATCAGCTGGATCAGGCCGACGGCACCGCGTGGGTTGCCGCCTATGCGCTGGACCTGATGCGCATTGGCCTGGAGCTGGCCAAGCGCAATGCGGTGTACGTGGATATCTCGGTAAAGTTTTTCGAGCACTTCCTCTACATCGCCGGCGCCATCAACCGCGTCGACGACAATGCCGAAGGCTTGTGGGATGAGCAGGACCTGTTTTTCTACGACGTGCTGCACCGTCCCGACGGCCAGAACGAGCCGGTGCGCCTGCGCTCCATCGTCGGCCTGATGCCGCTGTTTGCAGTGCTGGTGCTGGAGCAGCGTGAGCATGAAGGGCTGGAGGGGTTGCGCGAACGCTTGTTGGGTTTCATGAAGCACCGGCCGGACCTGGCCAAACTGGTGTCGCGCTGGAATGAGCCGGGGCAGGGCAACCGCCTGTTGCTGGCGCTGTTGCGCGGCGAACGGACCAAGGACCTGCTGCGGCGCATGCTCGATGACAAGGAGTTCCTGTCGGCCTTTGGTGTGCGCTCCTTGTCCAAGTCATTCGCCGAGCAACCGCTGGCGTTGAAGATGAACGGCGACACGCTGTGCGCGCGTTACCAGCCGGGTGAATCCGACTCGCGTTTGTACGGCGGCAACTCCAACTGGCGCGGGCCGTTGTGGATGCCGGTGAACTACATGCTGATCGAATCGCTGCGTGAGTTTCACCGGTACTACGCGGACAACTTTTCGGTGGAATACCCGACGGGCAGCGGTTACTTGGCTTCTTTGGAGGAAGTGGCGGACAGCCTCAGTCAACGTCTGACCCGATTATTTCTACGCGATGAAAACGGCTTGCGCCCTTCAATGGCCGGGTATGCGCAGCTGGAGGCTGACCCTGCGAGCCGCGATCTGGTGTTGTTCCACGAATATTTCCATGGGGAGACCGGGCGTGGGTTGGGGGCTTCGCATCAGACTGGGTGGAGTGCGTTGGTGGCATTGTTGCTGCATGTTCCGTTAAAGGCCTGAATCAGGTAGATTCGCCGGCCCGACCCTTACAAGGATGTAGATCATGGCGAAAATCGCCACTGCGTTAACCCCCGTCAAACTCTTCGGCGCCTTGGTGATTGGCGCCGGTGCCTTTGTCGCGTACCTGTACGCTGGCGGCGCCAGTGCAGATTCGACGAGGGCAAAGTGCGTGCAGTGTCAGGCGTCCGACAGCGCCGATGCGACGAAGTGGATCAAAAATGGCACCTACCGTCTTGACGCCGTTACGCTCACCGATGATGAAAAAGAGTTGGAGGTAGACCCTGATTCGCTGCGCAAAATGACCAGAATCAAGCCGCCACTCCTCAGCGCCAGTGAAAATGATGCGTTGGTCGAAAAAGCCATCCGTGCAATAGATAATTTTGGTGAAAAAGGCGATTCCACGGTGCTGGAAAACCAGTGGCCTCAACTGACACGTCGAGCACGTTACGCCTACAGCCTCTTCCTGACGGACGACCAACCGATGGACTGCTACAACGTGTATGTGCGCGTGGGCCGCAACAAGTACCTGGTTGTGGTTGGCCGGGACCTGGAGTCCGGAGAATTCACGGAGAGAGCGGGTGAGGGGATGCTGATCAACCGCTACGGCACGGAAGGCAAGCCTGAGCACCTGAAGGCGTTCGAGGAGATCGATGCTGCTACGGGCCGCTGATCAGCTGTCCTGAATCTGAAACGAAAAATCCCGCCGTTGGCGGGATTTTTTTTGAACGCGCTGTTATCAAGCCGGGAACAGTTCGCTCAGCTTCATCGCCAGCATCATGTCGCCTTCGGTGCGCAGTTTGCCGCTCATGAACGCCTGCATGCCGTCGGTGTCGCCGCTGACGATGCCTTCCATGGTTTCGCCGTCGGTGACCAGAGTCACTTGGGCGTCAGGGTTTTCGCCTTCCAGCAGTTCACAGGTGTTGTTCTTGACCACCAGCGAGAAGTTCTGGGTGTCGTCGATGCGGAAACCGAACACCAGGTCCAGGCCGTCAGCGGCGGCTGGGTTGAACTTGGCTTTCATTGCTTCTACAGCTTTGGCTACGTCAGTCATGGTTTCGATCCTTTAAGGTAGAGTCCAGTGACCTTGGGGTCACGGTTGGCCGCAATTCACCGGAAAGTGATGAGCTGCGGCGCCTTCAACAGTTGCAAGTGGGTATGACCGTTGAAGGAAGCCAGGGCCACCTCGCGACCGCGGAATTTCAGCTGGTTGAGCGAGGTGTTAACAATTTGCCAATTCAGTTCGAAGGCCTGGGCAGCCGGCATTCGGGTGAGCAGGTGGAGCAGGGCTGTGATGGTGCCGCCGGAAGTGAACACAGCGATCTTGTCGGCGTTGTCAGCCGCGTCCAGAATCCGCTGCAGGCCGCCTTGCACGCGCTCGACAAACCCCAGCCAACTCTCCAGGCCCGGCGGGTCATACGTACCGGCCAGCCAGCGTTCGATGATCAGGGCGAAGATGCGCTGGAATTCACTGCGGTTCTGCGCGCCGTTGCGCAAGACTTCCACCGCATGGGGTTCAGTGCTGAGCAGGTCGGGGAGCAGGGCGCGAATGATGGCTTCGGCGTCGAACTCGTTGAAGGCGCTGTCGATTTCAAGGGGCGGCACCGGCAAGCCGAGGGCGGCGTATTGATCGAAGGCGGCCGTGGCGGTGTGCTGCTGGCGGCGCAGGTCGCCGGCGATGCAGCGGTCGAACGCCAAGCCCAGGTCGGCCAGGTGACGGCCGAGCACTTGCGCCTGTTCCACGCCGACGGGTGACAGGACGTCGTAGTCGTCTGCACCGAAGGAGGCCTGGCCATGTCGAATCAAATAGATGCTGCCCACGTCCGTTTTCCCGGTACGTTGAAAGTCTGGCGAGGTTATGAGGATGCCCGCGAGCTGTCAATGAAAAAACATACGCTTGTTTTAAAAGCTCGTTAGAGCCCGCTTGGTGGCGGTTTGATGACTGGCTCCAATGCCGTGCCGCCGGTATGCTGAGGCAATTCGCGCCTGGCGCAGTGCACTCTTTAAGGAGACATATGGATTTTTTGGCTGAATACGCGAGTTTCCTGGCGAAGACCGTCACTTTGGTGGTCGCTATTCTGGTGGTATTGATCAGCTTCGCCGCCCTGCGCAGCAAAGGGCGTCGCAAATCCGCCGGCCAATTGCAGGTCAGCAAGCTCAACGATTTCTACAAGGGCCTGCGTGAACGCCTGGAATCGAGCCTGCTCGACAAGGACCAGCTCAAGGCCCTGCGCAAGTCCGAAAGCAAAACCGAAAAGAAAAAAGGCAAGAAGAAACCCGAAGCCAAGCCGCGGGTGTTCGTGCTGGATTTCGACGGCGACATCAAGGCCTCGGCCACCGAGAGCCTGCGCCATGAAATCACCGCGCTGCTGAGCCTCGCCACGCCTAAAGACGAAGTGGTGCTGCGCCTGGAAAGCGGCGGCGGCATGGTGCACAGCTATGGTTTGGCGTCCTCGCAACTGGCGCGTATCCGCCAGGCCGGCGTGCCATTGACCGTGTGCATCGACAAGGTGGCCGCCAGCGGCGGCTACATGATGGCGTGCATCGGCGAGAAGATTATCAGCGCACCCTTTGCCATCCTCGGCTCCATCGGCGTGGTGGCGCAGTTGCCCAACGTGAACCGCCTGCTGAAAAAGCACGATATCGACTTCGAAGTGCTCACCGCCGGCGAATACAAACGCACCCTTACGGTGTTTGGCGAAAACACCGAGAAGGGCCGCGAGAAGTTCCAGGAAGACCTGGACATCACCCATCAACTGTTCAAAAACTTTGTATCCCGCTACCGCCCACAGCTGGCGATTGATGACGTAGCGACCGGCGAAGTGTGGCTGGGTGTTGCAGCTCTCGACAAACAGCTGGTCGATGAGCTGCAAACCAGCGACGAGTACCTGGCCACCAAGGCCAGGACTGCCGAGGTGTTCCACCTGCACTATGCCGAGCGCAAAAGCCTGCAAGAGCGCGTGGGCCTGGCGGCCAGCGGTTCGGTGGACCGCGTGCTGTTGACCTGGTGGAGCCGGTTGACCCAGCAGCGGTTCTGGTAACCCAGTCTTCAGAATGTAGGTAATACCCTTGTGGGAGCGGGCTTGCCCGCGATGGCGGTGGCTCAGTCAATCCATTCGTTGGCTGACACACCTTAATCGCGGGCAAGCCCGCTCCCACATTCAGGTTGGTGTCGGCGCGGAGGACTGTTGTGCCAAGGGGATCGGTTTACGCATCAACATCCCCACCACCAGCGCCCCCAGCAACCCCAACCATCCTGCGACCCACAACACCCCGCTGAACCCGCCCACAAACGCCTGCCGCGCCAGCGGTTGCACCACCGCCCGTGCCGATTCCGGCAACAAATCCATGGCCGCCGGCATATCACCCGCCACCACCCGCGATGCAATACCCGCCACCTGCGCCTGCCACTGTGTGCCGATACGTGCACTCAGCAACCGCTCGCTGTGGCTGCTCAACAAGGCGCCATACACACCGATGGCCAGCATGATCGCGCTGAAGCGCATGGTGGTACTCATGCCCGAGCCCATCCCTGCGCGGTCCCGGGGTATGCAGGCCATGATGTTTTTCTGCGTGTCGCCATTGAGCAGGCCGGCGCCCGCACCGGTCACGGCAATCGCCAGGGCAAACGGCAGGTAGCCGCCTGCGTTCACCGCCCAGGCGCTCAACAGGTTGCCGCCACCCACCAGGGTCAAACCGCTTGCCATCAGGGTTGCCGGGGTAAAACGACCGGCCAGCCGCGCACCGATCCTGGGGCAGATCAGCATGGTCAGGGCAAATGGCAGCATGCCCAGGCCCGACGCGATTGCCGAGAAGCCCAGACCGTTTTGCAGATAAAACGGCAGTAACGTCATCATCACTTGGGCGCAGCCTGCGTAAGCAAACATCCCCAGTAAAGCGCCGATAAAACGCGGGTGGCGAAACAGTTGCAAGTCCACCATGGGTCGCTGTTGCACACGTTCGACGATGACAAATACACCCAGTAACACAGCGCCGCCGAGCAGTCGCGCATAAGTCAGCGGGCTATCCCAGCCGATGCGGTTGGCCTCGATCAGCCCCCAGATCAGGCACAGCAGGCTGGCGCTGAAGGCCAGGCTGCCCCATGGGTCCAGGCGTGCGGATTGGGTGTCGCGTGATTCCGCAATCGCGTGCCGTACCAGCGTAATCAGCGCCAGCCCCACGGGCAGGTTGAGATAGAAGATCCAGCGCCAGCCCAGGTACTGAGTGATCACACCGCCCAGGGTCGGCGCGGCGGTCATCGCCACGCCCATGCACGCGCCCCAGAACGCCCAGGCCTTCGCGCGCTCCACTTCATCGTGGAAGGTGTGACCGATAGAGGCCAGCGCCGACGTCAGCAGCAAGGCCGCGCCCACGCCTTTCACGGCGCGGGCAATGTCGAGGAACAGCGCATTGGGCGCGGCGCCGCAGCCCAGTGAGGCCAGGATAAAAATGCTCAGGCCCCACACCAGCGATTTCTTGCGGCCAAAGCGGTCGGCAATACTCCCCGCCGGTAACAGCAGCGCGGCAAAAGCCAGCATATAGGCACTGACCACCCACTCGATATCAGCGAAGTTGGCCCCCAGGTCGCGGGCGATACTCGGCAAGGTTACGGCGACGATATTGGTGTCGAGCACAATCAGCGAGCAGACGCCGGAGGCGGTGAGCAGCGTGAGGCGTGGGCTGACCTGCTTCATGGTTGAATTACCTTACAAGCAATACGGAAAAGGCAGTTGACGTGCATCGCATAGGCTCTCTAGTGTTGAGGTATTACGAGCTTATCCCCGACGGGTGCTGTCTTTATTAGCCGCCACACCACTCTTAATTACCTTTGAGCTAATACCGCGATGGAAATCCGCCACTTCCGTTACTTTCTTGCCGTTGCCCGGCAACGCAACTTCACGCGCGCGGCCGAGCAGTTGGGCATCGCGCCGCCCACCCTGAGTCGGCAGATTCAGGACATGGAAACGGAGCTGGGCGCGCGTTTGTTTATCCGCCAGCAGCGCGAAGTCGGCCTCACTGAAGCGGGCGCGGCGTTGCTGACAGAGGCCGAGGCCACCGTGCGTCAGTTCGAGTTCGCTCAACGCAATGCGCAGCGCGCCGGGCGTGGCGAGATCGGTCATATCGAAATGGGCTACGTGGCCTCCGCAGTTTATTGCGGGCTGTTGCAGCGGCAGATGCAGGCGTTCACTCAGGCATTCCCTGACATCAGCGTGAATGTGCGCGAATGCGCGATGGCTACTTTAACGGCTGCCGTGGCGGATGGGCGGTGTGACATCGGTTATATCCGCTCACCGATGACCTTGCCCGATGGGGTGGAGGCGGTGCGCCTGGACAGCGAAGGTTTTGTGTTGGCGCTGCCCCAAGACTCATGGCTGCTGGGGTTGAAAGCCATTCACTGCGAGCACCTGCAAAACGAGACCTTCATCCTGCCGGAACAAATCAGCGGCACCCTGCATGTGGCGGCGCAAGGTGGCTTCGCTCCTCGTCTGGGCCCGCAGCCGGGCGGGCTGGTGGCCGTTGTCGCGCTGGTGTCGCTGGGGCAGGGCGTGGCGGTGGTCCCGGCATCGATGGTGGGGCATGTGAGTTTGCCGGGCGTGGTGTATCGACCTGTGCAGGGCAATGACGCCACGTCATGGCTGTCGCTGATTCACCGGCGCTTCGAGAAAGCGCCTGCGGTGGTGCGGTATATCCAGCGGGTCAAAATTGGCGTCTAGCCCCTGTGGCAAGCGGGCTGTTGTGGCGAGCGGGCTTGCCCCGCGTTGGGCTGCGAAGTGGCCCCTTTACCGTGCGACCATGCTCAACCTGACACACCGCATCCAATTGACTGGGGCCGCTACGCAGCCCAACGCGGGGCAAGCCCGCTCGCCACAGATAGCCCGCTCGCCACAAAGGTGGGGGGGGCAGTGTCAGGTGAGGCGGGGTTGGACTGAATCCGCCAACCGCGTGAGGATCAGGCAGCACGACACCGCCCCGGCATCCAGCACGCCCAGCGAACGCTCGCCCAAACGGCTGGCGCGGCCGATTTTTGCGATCAGGTCTTTGGTCGAGTCTCGGCCTTGGGACGCGGCGGCTTTCATGGCGTCCAGCGCGTCATGGAACGACGCTCCACTTGCCTGCGCGCGTTCAAAGGCCTCAACCGCCGGAATCAACGTGTCCATCAGGCATTTGTCGCCCACGCCTGCCTCGGTAATGTCCTGCAACGAAGTCAAACCGCCGCGCAGCAAATGGGCAAAGGTCGCAGCGTCGATCGCTTCACTGCCGCGCACCTCATCGGCCATGCCGATAAACAGGCTGCCATACAGCGGCCCCATGGAGCCGCCGATACCTTCCATCAGGCTCAGCGTCAGTTCATCCAGCGCTTCGGCGAGGGTCAATTGGCGGCCTTCGATGGTGCGCCCGCAATGGGCAAAGCCCTTGGCCATATTGATGCCGTGGTCGCCGTCGCCGATGGCGCCGTCGATTTCACTGAGGTATTCACGGTTGGCCACGATCACGCTGACCAGGTCGCTGACGATGGCACCACCGTCACGGGTAGAAAAGTGCTGGCTCATGGTTCACTCCGCCTGGGTCATGCCGATGGAGCGGCAGGGTTGGTCGATCAGGGTTTTAAGCTCGGCGTCGAGGCCGAGCAGGGTCAGGGTCACGCCCATCATTTCCAGGGAGGTGAAGTAGTTGCCTACATAGCAGCGGTGGATTTTCAGGCCCTTGGCCGTGAGCTGGCGCTCGACTTCGGCATAGAAAATATACAGCTCCATCACCGGCGTGGCGCCGAGGCCCGAGACCAGCACCACCACACTGTCGTCCGCGCTGAAATCGCGGTCGGTAAGGATTGGCGCGAGCATGCGTTCAGCCATGGCGGCGGCGGATTCAATGGGGATCACTTCAATGCCCGGCTCGCCGTGATGGCCGATCCCGAGTTCCATCTGGCCATCAGGAATCTGGAAGTTCGGTTTGCCCACGGCGGCGATGGTGCAGGGCGTCAGGCCAATGCCGATGGAACGGCAGTTATCGACGGTTTTCTGCGCGACGCGGATCACCCCGTCGAGGTCGTAATGCTGGGCAGCAGCGGCGCCGCCGATCTTCCACATGAAAATTTCCCCGGCCACGCCGCGACGCTTGGCGATATCGGCCTTGGGTGCGGAGGCCACGTCGTCGTTGGCGACCACGGTGCGAATGCGCATGTCTTTGCTGGCGGCCATTTTCATCGCCAGTTTCACGTTCATGTTGTCGCCGGCGTAGTTGCCGTAGAGGCACGCCACGCCCGCGCCATGGTCGGCGGCGCGGAAGGCGTCGAAGAAGCTCTTGGCGGTGGGCGAGGAGAAGATTTCGCCGACGGCCACCGCGTCCACCAGGCCTGGGCCGACATAGCCGAGAAAGGCCGGTTCATGGCCCGAGCCGCCGCCGGTGACGATGCCAACGCGGCCGTGCGCAGAAGGTTTGGCTTTGACGATCACCCGTGGGTTGGTTTCGTATTGGCGCAGTTCAGGGTGCGCGACCAGGATGCCGCGCAGCATGTCCTCGACCACTTGGTCCGGATCGTTGATGACTCGATTCATAACGCGGGTTCCTGTGTTCTTATTCTATTTGGGTAACAACAATCTAATGTGGGAGCGGGCTTGCTCGCGAAAGCGGTGGTTCAGTTGATGCATATGTTGACTGACACTCCGCTTTCGCGAGCAAGCCCGCTCCCACATTTGGACTGGTAGTGTTCTTACGGTTCCAGCACCACTTTGAGCGACTTGTCCCCACGCTCCATCACCGCAAACGCTTCCTTGAAATCCGCCAGCGCGAATTTATGGGTCACCACGTCGCGCATGTCGATCTTGCGGTTGCCGATAAAGTCGATCGCGCGCGGGTACATATACGGCCCCAAATGCGAGCCCAATATGTCCAGTTCCTTGCGGTCGCCGATGATCGACCAATCTACCGTGGCCTCGTCATTAAACACGCTGAATTCGACGAAGCGCCCCAGCTTGCGCAGCATCGCCAGGCCCTGATTCACCGCCTTGTGGTGCCCGGTGGCTTCGATATAGATGTCGCAGCCATAACCGTCGGTGATCTCGCGGATTTTGGCCATCACGTCGACTTCCGCCGGGTTCCACACTTCGTCGGCACCCATGCGCAGGGCGAGGGCGGCGCGTTCGGGTTTCATGTCGAGCACGATGAGCTTTTTCGGATTGCGCAGGCGCACGGCGCCAATAATGCCCAAGCCCAGCGTACCGGCGCCGGCCACCACCACGACATCGTCATGGTCGACATTGGCGCGCTCGGCGGCGTGCAATGAGCAGGCGAGCGGTTCGATCAGGATCGCCTCGTCGGGCGCGATGGATTCCGGCACTTTGTGGATGATGCCTTCCTTGGTAAAAATCATGTACTGGGCCATGGCGCCTTGCACATTGTTCTGGAAGCCATACAAATCGTGCTTCTGGCACATCCAGTACTGGCCGTGGTTGCAGAAGCGGCAGCCCCAGCACGGCACGATCTGTTCGGAGATCACGCGGTCGCCGACCTTCACGCCGCGCTTTTCTGCGCCAGGGCCGAGGGCGACCACGCGGCAGACAAATTCATGCCCCGGAATCATCGGCGGTTTCACGTAGCGCGGTTGCTCGGCGTCGCCCCAGAATGACGGCGCGCCGCGATAGGTCTTGATATCGCCCATGCAGATGCCGCACAGCTCGACCTTGGTCAGAATCTCGTCGGGCCCGGGGGTGGGCACGTCGACGGTTTCCAGGCGGTAGTCTTCGGGGCCATGGCAGACCACGGCCTGCATGGTTTTCGGGATGACCGGGGACAGGTGTTCAGGTGTGCGTTCGGTGACAGTGGACATGACAAAACCTCACGACAAAAGTGAATTACTGAATGCTGTAGCCGCCGTCGATCACCATGTTGGCGCCCGTGATCATCTGCGCGGCATCGCTGAGCAAGTACAACGCCAGCCCGGCGATTTCTTCCGGTTGGGCAAAGCGGCCCGCCGGGATCTGCAATTTGGCCTTTTCACCGACTTCACCGGCCCAGGCTTTCTTGCCCAGCGCGGTTTCGACAATGGTCGGGGAGATGGCGTTGACGTTGATCTGCGGCGCCCATTCCATGGCCAATACCTTGGTCATGCCGACGATGGCCGCCTTGCTTGCGCAATAGGCGACGTGACGGTCCAGGCCAATCACCGCGGCCTGGGAGGCGAGGTTGACGATGCGTCCGCTGCCTTGGGCGAGCATGTGCCTGGCGCAGGCCTGGGCCACGAAAAAGCTGGCTTTGAGGTTGATGTCCAGGGTGGTGTCCCACGCGCTTTCGTTGACGTCGATGGCTTTGTCGAGCAGTACGACACCGGCGCTGTTGATCAGGTAGTCGAGGCGTTGGAAGTGTTCGAAGACGGTATCGATGGTGTGCTGTATCTGGCCGATCTGGCCGAGGTCGACGGCGATGCCCAAGTGGCCGCTGCCCAGGCTGGCCGCGACCTGGATCACGGACGGGTCGCGGTCGAGCAGGGCTACGCGCGCACCGCGTTCCACCAGCAGGGTGGCGCAGGCCAGGCCGATACCGGCGGCGCCGCCGGTGATCACCGCGCAACGGCCAGTGAGGTCGAAGGCTTGGTTCCAGAAACCGGACATGAATGACTCCATTTTCGAAAACAGTGGAGATCCAATGTGGGAGCTGGCTTGCCTGCGATGCAGGCACCTCGGTGTGTCAGTTACACCCGGTTGATGCCATCGCAGGCAAGCCAGCTCCCACACTTGACCCTATTTCAAGTCAATACCTACTTACCGCCGCTGACTTGCTTGTACAGCGCATCCGCATTGGCATTGGTCACCGGGACCCACGGCAGGATGTAGTTCTTGGCGGTGCCGTCGCCCCATTTCACGTCCTTGGCATAACGCTCCCAAATCACCGACTGCGGCTTGTAGTCCTTGCCGGCCAGCGCGCGTAGTGCCACGTCCAAAGCGCCTTGGGATTGGGCCTGGGCGTCTTGCAGGAAGGTGGTGACTTCATCTTTTTTCGCCGCCTGGATCGCGTCCGGCATGCCGTCGATCGAGGTAACCGGCACGTCCTTGGACGACAAGCCGTGAGACTTCAAGGCCTGCACGGCGCCGAGGGCCATGTCGTCGTTCTGCGCGATCACGCCGTTGATGCCTTTGGGGTGGGCGTTCAGCCAATCCTCGGTCAGCGTCAGGGCTTGGGCGCGGTCCCAGTTGGCGGTTTTCTTCTCGATGATCTTGATGTCCGGGTGCTTGCTCAGTACTTCCAGTTCACCTTTTTCGCGGTCGATTTGCGCCGACTGGCCAATCGGGCCCTGGATGATCACTACGTTGCCTTTGCCATTGAGCTTGTCGACCATGGCCTGGGCCTGCAGGCGGCCGCCTTCCACGTCGTCGTTACCCACATACGGCACGGAGGCATCGGCTACTTTCGTATTGGAGGCGATGACCACCACGTCGTTGCTCATGGCTTGCTTGACGGTGCCCACGCCGGCCTTGGTGTCGATCGGCACGAACAGAATGGCGTCGTAGTGCTGGGTCACCATGTTTTCAATCTGGTTGTTCTGGGTCAGGGCGTCGTAGTTGCCGTCGAACACGGTCAGTTGCACGGTGCCGTCCTTGACCGCCGGGTGTTCCTTCAGCTCGCGAACCCAGTTCTGCATGAACTGGCCCTTGAGGCCGTAGACGGCGGCACCGATTTTGTAGGTCTTGCCGTCGGCGGCCATTGCGATACTGCTGGCGAGCAGGGAGAGAGCCGCCACGGCGGCCAAGGTGGTACCCAGTTTCATAAGTAGAACTCCGGTTATTGTTGTGGGTCGTTCTCTAGCGTTTTTTCTTGCGCCACACGTCGATCAGTACTGCGAACACGATGATCAGGCCCTTGGCGACCTGCTGGTAATACGAGGACACGCCGAGCAGGTTCAACCCGTTGTTGATCACGCCGATCAACAGCGCGCCAAACAGCGTGCCGACAATGCTGCCGGTGCCGCCCGAGAGGCTGGTGCCGCCAATCACCACCGCGGCAATTGCGTCCAGCTCATAGGAAACCCCGGCTTGGGGCAGGGCAGAGGTGGTGCGCGCTGACAGCACTACGCCGGCCAATCCGGCAAGCAGACCTGAAACCACGTACACCGAAAACATCACCTTGCGCACACCAATGCCCGAGGTGCGCGCGCTCTTTTCATTGCCGCCCACCGCGTACACGTAGCGGCCGTAAGTGGTGTAGCGCAGCACCATCCAGAAGATCAGCGCCACCACGGCGAAGATGATGATCGGGATGCCGATCGGGCCGATCTTGCCGATGCCCAGCGCCAGGTAGGCGTCAGGCAAGTCGGTGATCGGGCTGCCGTCATTGAGGATAAAGGTCATGCCCCGCGCGATGCTGAGCATGCCGAGGGTGGCCACAAATGGCGGGATCGACAGGTTGGCGACCATAAAGCCGTTGACCACGCCGAGCATCGCCCCGGCAAACATTCCGGCGCTGACGGCGGCGAGCAAGCCGTAACCCTGGGTCGCAACCATGGCGCTGCACAGCCCGGCAAAGGCCAGGATCGAACCCACCGACAGGTCGATACCCTTGGTCAGAATCACGTAGGTCATGCCCACGGCGAGGATGCCGTTGATCGAGGTCTGGCGCAGGATGTCCATCCAGTTGCGCCAGGTCATGAAGTATTCGCTGGAAAACGCCATCACCACACACAGCAGGATAAACACCAGCGGCAAGCCGAAACGGTCGAGGGATAAACGCAGGCGATTGCGCGGCGCGGCGGTAACAGGTGCTGCGATGGTTTTGGCATTCATGAGGCAAGACTCAACAGGGCTTCCTGGGAAAGGGCGGTGTCGGTGCTGATGGTCACCAGCCGGCCGCCTTTGAATACGGCGATGCGATCGCTCAGGTGCAGCAATTCCGGGGCTTCTGAAGACACCACGATGGCGGCGCCACCGGCGCGCACGAACTGGTCGAGCAGGTGGTAGATCTCCTGCTTGGCGCCTTCATCGATGCCGCGCGTGGGTTCGTCGCAGAGCAGGCACACCGGCTCGGTGGACAGGCATTTGGCGAGCACCACTTTCTGCTGGTTGCCGCCACTCATGGAGGCCACCGGCAATTCCAGGGAGCTGGTCTTGATCTGCAGGCGCTTGACCATGTCCTGCGCCAGTTGGGTTTCCTTGCGTGCGTTGATCAGCGACCAGCTCGAGAGGCGCTTATAGGCCGACAGCGCAATGTTGGACAGAATGCTGCCGGTGAGCACCAGTCCGCTGTCTTTGCGGTCCTCGGTGACCAGCGACATGCCCGCGTCTATCGTGGCCTTGGGCAGGCCGATGGGCATGGGCTTGCCTTGCAGAGTGACACTGCCGGAATCGGCAACGGTCAGGCCGTAAATGCAATTGAGGAATTCGCTGCGCCCGGAACCCATCAGGCCATAAATGCCGAGGATTTCACCCTGGCGCAGTTGCAGGCTGATGTCGTGGAACTCGCCGTTGCGGCTCAGGTTATCGACTTGCAGGCAGGTGTTGGCGGCGCATTCGCGGCCGACCTTGTGGTCGATGCGTGTCAGTTCCTGGCCGACGATGCCGCGCACCAGGTGGTTGCGGTCGATATCGGCCATGCGCCCGCTTTCCACAAAGGCGCCGTCGCGGAAGATGCTGTAGTCGTCGGCGATCTGCGCCAGTTCGCTCAAGCGGTGCGATACGTAGATGATGCCGGCGCCGCGAGAGGTGAGGCGGCGAATGGCTTTGAACAGGGTCTCGGCTTCGCGCTCGCCGATGGCCGAGGTGGGTTCGTCCATGATCATCACCTGGCAGTCATGACTGAACGCCTTGGCGATTTCCACCAGCTGGATCTGCGCCACGCTCAGGCGGTGCATGGGGCGGGTCGCGTCGACGTCGAATTCCAGGCTTTCGAGCAGCTCACGGGTGCGGCGGTTGAGGGTCTTGCTGTCGACAATGCAGCCGGCACGGCGCGGCTCGCGGCCCAGCCAGATGTTTTCGGCGACGGTCATGTAGGGAATGGGTTCCAGTTCCTGGGTGATCATCGCGATCCCCGCCGCCAGCGCTTCGCTCGGGCGGTTGAACTGCACCGGCGCACCGTTGAGCAGAATGCTGCCGGCGTCACGCTGGGTGATGCCCATCAGGATGCTCAGAAAAGTCGACTTGCCTGCGCCATTGCCTCCGCATAACGCATGGACGCTGCCGGCCCGCAGAGAGAGGCGCCCGTCACGCAGGGCGGGTACCCCGGCGTAAGCCTTGGCGACGTGTTCAGCCTGGAGCAGTAATGGCGTGGCCATCGGCGTGTCCTCGTGCTGTGAATTCTTATTAGGTCGCACAGTCATGTTTCGCTGTGAGCATATGTGTATCAAATGAAATTCTGATCAGTCAATCTCTTTAATGTAAATGAGGTGATTCTCATCTTCTGGCTGAAATTCGCCTGTATAGAGGCGTTTGACTGCCGAGTCAGTTAAAAGCTGCTTGACACGAAGGGCTCAATGCACGCGAAATGACTGAGCGAAATTTCACTGAATGATCATATGATCAGTCATAAGTACGATCACGGCAGCGGAGCCAGACGCCATGAACACACCTTTCCCGGTGGCTATCGGATGCGATGAAGCGGGTTTTGAGCTCAAAGAGCTGTTGAAACGCCATATCGAGGCGTTGGGTTACCCGGTGACCGACTTCGGCACCCATTCAATTGCGCCGGTGCTCTATCCGGACATCGCCCTGGCCGTGGCCACCGCCATCAATGCCGGGCAACAACGCCTGGGCGTATTGGTGTGCGGCACCGGGATCGGCATGGCGATTTCGGCCAACAAGGTGCTGGGCATTCGCGCGGCGCAGGCTCACGACACCTATTCGGCGGAGCGCGCACGCAAGAGCAACGATGCGCAGATCCTGTCCATCGGCGCGCGGGTGATCGGCGCCGAGCTGGCCAAAAGTATCGTCAAGGCGTTCCTCGAATCGGAGTTCGAAGCCGCGCGCTCCGGGGCCAAGGTCGACCGTATCAACGCGATTGAGCGTGACGGGCATCAGTAGTGGACGGAACGGGGCAAGAGTCGGGAGAATGCGCCTTTGACGTCGAAACGGAAGCCCGTCCCCATGAGTGACAGTACCCAGCGCATTGCCAGCGATATCGATCAAATGACCGAAGTGGCGATGCTCTATTACCTTGAGAACGTCACTCAGGAAGCCATCGCCAAGCGCTTCGACCTGTCGCGCGCGAAAGTCAGCCGCTTGCTCAAACGTGCGCGCGATGAAGGGATTGTCGAGGTGCGCGTGTTGCAGCACCCGGCCATGAACAACGAGCTGGAGCGTGCGCTGGTGGAGCGCTTCAAGCTTGATCGCGCACTGATTGCGGTCGACCACAGTGAGCCCGACACCCAGCGTTCGGCCGTCGCCAGCCTGGTGGCCAACTACCTGAATAAAACCCTCAGCGACGGCATGATTGTCGCCGTGGGCATGGGGCGTAATGTCGGTGCGGTGGCCGATAACGTGTTTTTGCCAGTGACGCGTAACTGCACGTTTGTGTGCGCCATCGGCGGTTCGCTCAAGGCTGGCGAATACATGAACCCCGACCATATCTGCCGGCGCCTGGCCCTGCGCTTTGGCGGCGAGAGTGAAAGCCTGTACGCCCCGGCGCTGGTGGCCAACCCAGAACTGCGCGGCGTGTTGATCAACAACGACACGGTGCGCTCGACCCTGGACCGTGCGCGGCGCGCGGATATCGCGCTGATCGGCATTGGTGACATGAGCGAGAACAGCAACATGGTGCGCATGGGCTGGTTCTCACCGCAGGAAATCGCCCAGGCGCGGTTGTCCGGCACCGTGGGTGACATGATGGGCTATGACTTTATCGACATTCACGGGCAACCGGCGGTCAATGCGATTCAAGGGCGGGTGATCGGGCTGACGGTGCAGGAGCTGTTTCGCATTCCGGATGTGGTGGCGATCGCCAGTGAGAACACCAAGGCGGCGGCGACGCTGGGGGCGTTGCGGTCGGGGGTGATTAATACGTTGGCGACGACGGTGACGAATGCGCACACCATCCTGGCGTTGGATGATGCCACCCGAAAGTCCTGATTCAACCCGTTCAAAATGATAAAGCTGGCTTCTGTGGGAGCTGGCTTGCCTGCGATAGCATCCCCTCGGCTTTACTGACAGACCGAGTTGTCTGCATCGCAGGCAAGCCAGCTCCCACAGAGGGGATGTGTTGGGTTTTACCGATCGTTCCCACGCTCTGCGTGGGAATGCATCCTGTGACGCTCTGCGTCACCTGGCGCAGGACCTTAACTGCTCGCCGACTTCGGGACGCGGAGCGTCCAGGGCGGCATTCCCACGCAGAGCGTGGGAACGATCAATCCCCTCGGCTTTACTGACAGACCGAGTTGTCTGCATCGCAGGCAAGCCAGCTCCCACAGGGGTGATGTGTTGAGTTTTACAGATCTTGTAATAGTTTTGCATTGTGGGAAATTTGAGTTTCGGCTGTACGATTCGGGTCCTTTTGTTATTTCAGGACCTGCATGAACACCCTCTCGGAGCCCCCCAGTCGTCTTTCCCAGAGACATCCGCTGCCGCTGTTCCCGCTGAAGCACCCCGTATTCCGACTGCTAACCTCTTCCCGGTCCACTGATCGCGCTTTGCCGTGCCCGGCATTCTGAAAATTAATCACGAGACTCTATAAATGGAATGGTTAGCGGATCCAACGGCCTGGCTCGGCCTGTTGACCTTGATTGTGCTGGAACTGGTGCTCGGCATCGACAACCTGGTGTTTATCGCAATTCTGGCGGACAAACTGCCGCCGGAGCAGCGCGACCGTGCGCGGTTGATCGGTTTGTCCCTGGCCTTGCTGATGCGCCTGGGCTTGCTGGCAAGTATTTCGTGGCTGGTCACCCTGACTCAGCCGCTGTTCGAGGTATTCGACAAGAGCTTCTCCGGCCGTGACCTGATCATGCTGTTTGGTGGTGTGTTCCTGTTGTTCAAGGCCACCATGGAATTGCATGAGCGTCTGGAGGGGCATGTAGCTCAGCGTGCCGGCAACGTGGGCTATGCAATGTTCTGGCCGATCGTCGCGCAGATCGTGGTGCTCGACGCGGTGTTCTCCCTCGACGCGGTGATTACCGCCGTGGGCATGGTGGATGAGCTGGCGGTGATGATGATCGCGGTGATCGTGTCCATCGGCGTGATGATCGTGGCCAGCAAGCCGTTGACCCGTTTCGTCAATGCGCACCCGACGGTGATCATGCTGTGCCTGGGCTTTTTGATGATGATCGGTTTTGCCCTGACCGCCGAAGGCCTGGGTTTCCACATTCCCAAGGGCTACCTGTATGCGGCGATTGGTTTCTCGATCCTGATCGAACTGTTCAACCAGATTGCCCGCGCCCGCCGCAAGAAGTCGGCGCAGGGCACCTTGCCGGTGCGTCAGCGCACGGCCCACGCGGTGATGCGTTTGCTGGGTGGTCGCAGCCTGGCCGTGGAAGGCGTGGATGACGAGGTGGCCGATTTGCTCGGCGAGCCGGACGCCAGCCAGGGCCCGCTGTTTGATCGACGTGAACGCGTGATGATCAGTGGTGTGCTGCAACTGGCCGAGCGGCCGATTCGCACGCTGATGACGCCACGGGCCAAGGTGGACTGCATTGATCTGGCGGACGATCCCGACACTATTCGCCTGAAACTGATGCATTCGTCCTACTCTCGGTTGCCCTTGATCCGCAACGGTGCTGTCGATGAGCCACTGGGTTTCGTGCATAAAAAGGAATTGCTTAAGGAATACCTGGCCGGCAACGAGCCCAACCTTGAGCACCTGGCGCGCCGCGCGATCAACCTGCTGGAGAGTTTTTCGATCCTCAACGCCCTGGAGCAGATGCGCCAGGAGTCGACCCACATTGCCTTTGTGATCAACGAATTCGGTGACTTCATGGGCGTGTTGAGCATGACTGACATTCTCGAGTCCATCGCCGGTGAGTTGCCGGATGCCAGTGAAATTGAGGGGCCGGATATTGTCGAGGAGGGTGACGGTTTTCGTGCCAATGGCGCCTTGAACCTCAACCTGATACGCCAGCGCACCGGTTTTCAGGCGGCGGCTACCGAGGATTACCAGACGTTGGCCGGCCTGATGATGAGCCTGCTGGACCGCTTGCCGGTGGTGGGCGACAGCCTGGAGCATGAAGGCTGGCGCCTGACGGTGGCGGCAGTGGAGGAGCGGCGGGTGACGCAGGTGGTTCTGGTGCCTTTAGTGGCTGAAGCCTAAGCCCGACCCCGCCTGTTGGTGTTGAGCAGGAAGGCCCGAGGAAGGCTCAAGGGTGTTGGCGTACTCGTCGAACACCTCTTCCAGGAGGGCTTTCTGCTGTTCACCTGGCAAGCCAAGCCCCAGGAGTGATTCAACCTCCTTGCCATTTTTGAATACCTTGAGGGTGGGGGTTCCTTCAACGTCGTCCACTTTCGGGATGTGTTCAGTGTCGAAGATAAAGCTCTCCACTTGATCGGCGTACTGCTCGGCAATTCGCTTGAAGCAGGGGCCGAGCCCCATGCATAACTGGCAGTCTAGAGATTTGAACACCACGATAACCAGCGGATGAGTTTTCAGCGCACGTCTATAACGTTCGAAGTTTTCGGCAACTGTTGGCATTTCACTCATGGCGACCTCCTGTCAGCCTGATCAGGCTGCTTTGTCGTCACGCTAAATCGAGTGCTCACCTGCGTCTACTGTCAACTCTGACAGGTAGGCTTAAGCATCCTTATCACGCTCCATCCGCTCCCGAGCCTTGCGCGCCTGGCTCGCACACTTCCTGTATTCCTCATTGTCCCGGGACGCCTTGGCCTTGCGATAACCGTGATGGTTCTGGCTGGTGTAGTCGTTGCCGTAGGCTTCCTTGAGCTTTTGCAGTTGTTCCTTGCAGTCGCGGCGGTCATTGGTGGCCGAGGCATTGCCAGCCAACAAAAGGGCGAACACAAGCAGGAGAGGGCTGAGCTTCATCGGGGCGGGATCCTTGTCGGCGGTGATGTGCCAAGGCTAGTTCAGCGCGAGGATTTTTCCATGTGCGCGGGCGCACCCCAAAGGTGCGTGGTAACACCGTTGTGGCGCACCGGGTTGGCGCTGTCACCGGGGTGTGGGGCCCAAGGTAGCAATCGGGGGCGCGGTGCTGGCGTAACGCCTTATCTCACATATTATTTTATATGATTGATTTATAACGATTTTATACCTGTCATATTTTTCTGTTACCGCGTGTGGCACACTTTCTGCTGTCTATTCCGTTGTTACATACTAAGTTCCGGTATAGCGGAATACACAACTCCTGGAGTGCTTGTCATGCATCACCGACCTTCCGTGTTTAAAGCGTGTGTTTTTCTCTTCGCCGCATCGGCTTCCCTCGCAAGCGTAGTGCACGCGGCGGACAGCAAGCTCGATGATGTGCTCAAGCGTGGGCATCTCATCGTGGGTACAGGCAGTACCAATGCGCCGTGGCACTTCCAGGGAGCGGATGGCAAGTTGCAGGGTTTTGATATCGACATCGGCCGCATTGTGGCCAAAGGCTTGTTCAACGACCCGAGCAAGGTCGAGTTTGTGGTGCAGTCTTCCGACGCACGTATTCCCAACCTGCTGACCGACAAGGTCGACATGAGTTGCCAGTTCATCACCGTCACCGCCAGCCGTGCGCAGCAGGTTGCTTTTACCCTGCCGTACTACCGCGAAGGCGTGGGCCTGCTGTTGCCGATCAACAGCAAATACAAAGAGATTGAAGACCTGCAAGCCGCCGGTGATGGTGTGACCGTGGCCGTGTTGCAGAACGTGTACGCCGAAGAACTGGTGCACCAGGCCCTGCCGAAAGCCAAGGTCGACCAGTACGACAGCGTCGACCTGATGTACCAGGCCGTGAACTCCGGCCGTGCCGATGCCGCCGCCACCGACCAGTCCTCGGTCAAGTACCTGATGGTGCAAAACCCGGGCCGCTACCGCAGCCCTGCCTACGCCTGGAGCCCGCAAACCTACGCGTGCGCCGTCAAGCGTGGCGACCAGGACTGGCTGAACTTCGTCAACACCGCGCTGCATGAAGCCATGACCGGTGTGGAGTTCCCGACCTACAAAGCCTCGTTCAAGCAATGGTTCGGTGTAGACCTGCCAGAACCTGCGATCGGTTTCCCTGTTGAATTCAAGTGATGTGTAAACCGGGGGCGCAGCGTGTTGCGCCCCGCTTTAGGTACTGCCGACCATGAACTATCAGTTGAACTTTGCCGCCGTGTGGCGCGATTTCCCCAGCTTGCTGGCGGGGCTCGGTCTGGGCCTTGAGCTGGCCCTGCTGTCGATCGCGATTGGCTGCGTGATCGGCCTGATGATGGCGTTTGCCATGCTGTCCAAACACCGCGCGCTGCGAATCCTCGCCTCGGTGTACGTGACGGTGATCCGCAATACGCCGATCCTCGTGCTGATCCTGTTGATCTACTTCGCACTGCCCACGCTCGGGGTGCGTCTGGACAAAATCCCTTCATTCATCATCACCCTGTCGTTGTACGCCGGTGCTTACCTGACCGAAGTCTTCCGCGCAGGCCTGTTGAATATTCCCAAGGGGTTGCGTGAAGCCGGCCTGGCCATTGGCTTGGGCGAGTGGCGCATCCGCGCGTACATCACCGTGCCGGTGATGCTGCGCAACGTGCTGCCGGCGCTGTCGAACAACTTCATTTCGCTGTTCAAGGACACCTCCCTGGCCGCCGCAATTGCGGTGCCGGAGCTGACCTATTACGCCCGCAAGATCAACGTCGAAAGCTACCGGGTGATTGAAACCTGGATGGTCACGACCGCGCTCTACGTGGCTGCCTGTTACCTCATTGCCATGCTGCTCCGTTACCTGGAACAGCGTCTGGCGATCCGTCGTTAAGGAGGGTGTCCATGTACGAGTCCCCCAGCTGGTTGCATGAGTTGTGGATCGCCCGGGATACCCTGTGGGCGGGCTTTCAAACCAGTGTGTATGTCTCGGCGCTGGCCATTATTTTCGGCACGTTGATCGGCATCGTTGCCGGGTTGATCCTGACCTATGGCAAGTTCTGGATGCGTGCGCCGTTCCGCCTGTATGTCGACTTGATCCGTGGTACGCCGGTGTTCGTGCTGGTGCTCGCATGTTTCTACATGCTGCCGGTGCTCGGTTGGCAAATCACCGCGTTCCAGGCCGGTGCGGTCGGGTTGACGCTGTTCTGCGGCTCGCACATTTCGGAAATCGTGCGCGGTGCGCTGCAGGCCATTCCCCGTGGGCAACTGGAAGCGGGCAAGGCGATTGGCCTGACGTTCTACCAGTCCCTGGGCTATGTGCTGCTGCCTCAGGCGCTGCGTCAGATCCTGCCGACCTGGGTCAATTCCTCCACCGAAATCGTCAAGGCCTCGACCTTGCTCTCGGTGATCGGCGTGGCCGAGTTGCTGCTGAGTTCCCAGCAAGTGATCGCACGCAACTTCATGACCCTGCAGTTCTACCTGTTCGCCGGGTTTCTGTTCTTTGTCATCAACTACGCCATCGAGTTATTCGGGCGCTACATTGAAAAGCGGGTGGCCTTGCCATGAACCAACCTCAAAAAGAACAACCGCTGCTGAATATTCGCGGCCTGCGCAAACAATACGGTCAGGTCGAAGTGCTCAAGGGCGTCGACCTGTCCATGCAGCGCGGCAACGTAGTGACCTTGATCGGCTCCAGTGGCTCGGGCAAAACCACCTTGCTGCGGTGCGTCAACCTGCTGGAAGAATTCCAGGGCGGGCAGATCACCCTCGACGGCGAGTCCATCGGCTACAGCGAAATCGCCGGAAAACGCGTGCGTCACCCTGAGCGGGTGATCTCCCAGCACCGCGCGATGACCGGCATGGCGTTCCAGCAATTCAACCTGTTCCCGCATTTGACTGCGCTGCAAAACGTCACCCTCGGCCTGCTCAAGGTCAAGAAAATGGGCAAGGACGAAGCCGTGGCGCTGGCCGAAAAATGGCTGGACCGCGTGGGCCTGCTGGAGCGTCGCAATCACTTCCCCGGCCAGTTGTCCGGCGGCCAGCAACAGCGTGTGGCGATTGCCCGTGCCATTGCGATGAACCCCAGCCTGATGCTGTTCGATGAAGTCACCTCGGCCCTCGACCCGGAGTTGGTGGGCGAAGTACTCAGCGTGATCAAGGGCCTGGCGGAAGAGGGTATGACCATGTTGCTGGTCACCCACGAAATGCGCTTTGCCTACGAAGTGTCCGACAAGATCGTGTTCATGAACCAGGGCCGCATTGAAGAGCAGGGCTCCTCGAAGGACATCTTCGAACGCCCGCAATCGCCGCGTCTGGCTGAATTTTTGAAGAATATTCGTTTTTAATCAGGAGTTATTTTTATGAGCATTACTCGTTACGGCACCGGCAGCACCGCCGGCGGCGGCCAGCCACGTCCTTTCGCCCGTGCGGTGGAAGCGGACGGCTGGCTCTACGTCTCGGGCCAGGTGCCGGCGGTGGACGGTGAAATCATCAACGGCGGCATCGTCGAGCAAACCCGCCAGACCATGCGCAACGTGGTGGCGATCCTCGAAGAAGCAGGTTACGAGCTCAAAGACGTGGTGCGCGTAGGCGTATGGCTCGAAGACCCGCGAGATTTCTGGAGTTTCAACAAAGTCTTCGGCGAATACTTCACCCCGGAACACGCCCCGGCGCGCGCCTGTGTACAGGCCAACATGATGGTCGATTGCAAGGTCGAGATTGATTGCGTGGCGTACAAGAAAAAAGGCTAAATGCAGCGACCTTAAGACCACCCAAGATCCAATGTGGGAGCTGGCTTGCCTGCGATAGCGGAGTGTCAGGCAGCCAATGTGTAATTGAACCGCCGCCATCGCGGGCAAGCCCGCTCCCACAGGGTTCGCTGTACAGCATACAACTATGACCGGACCGACACTGCCATGACCGAAGACACCATCAAACGCCGCGCCAAAGGACTGGACCGTGCGTTCGATATCCTCGATTTTCTCAAGGAAATCGGCCAGCCCTTGCGCCCGAATGATATTGCCAGCGGCATCGGCAGCCCCAAATCCACCGTCTACGAACTGGTTGCGTCCCTGCTTGAGCGACGCATCCTCGAAACCGTGGGCAAGGACGGTCACGTCTACCTCGGCCGCCAGCTGTATTTCCTTGGCCAGGCGCACCTGCGCCATTTCGACCTGACCCGCGAGGCCGATTTCGCCTTGCAGGAAATCGTCAGCCAGACCCACGAAACCGCGCAGATGTGCCTGCTCAACGGGCGCAAATACACGGTAGCGCTGATGCGCGAGGGCGAGCGGCATTTCCGGATTTCCTCCGACATCGGCGAAAACGCACCCATCCCGTGGACCGCTTCCGGGCGTCTGCTGTTGGGGCACTTGAGCGATCAGCAGATCATTGACCTGATCGACTACGAGGACTACATCCTGCCGGACGGCCAGCGTTTGCCGCTGGAAACCTTCCTGGCGCAAATCCGTCAGGCCACCCTCGATGGCTTTTTTTCCTTCGACAGCGTGGCCGACACCTTTACCCATTGCTTTGCCGCCCCGGTGCGGGATGCGCAAGGCATCAGCATTGCGACCTTGTGCATCGTCGCCCCGCGCGCCGATGCGATCAAAAATTACAACGACTATCGCCGGGTGTTGATCGACAGCGCCAACAACCTGGCCCGGCGCATTAACGAATAGGAGTTTTCCATGTCTGCCCTCAATGCCGTTGAAAAAGGCGCCGCCGCCGTTGGCGCGCACCTGGTCCGTGACGTCAGCTTGCCGGCCCTGGTGCTGCACCGCGACGCCCTGGAACACAACATTCGCTGGATGCAGGACTTTGTCAGCAAGAGCGGCGCAGAACTCGCGCCCCATGGCAAAACCAGCATGATGCCCGCACTGTTTCAGCGTCAGATCGAGGCGGGCGCCTGGGGCATCACCCTGGCCAACGCCGTGCAGACCCGTGCCGCCTATGCCGGCGGCATTCGCCGCGTATTGATGGCCAACCAACTGGTCGGCGCGCCGAACATGGCGCTGATCGCCGACTTGCTGGCCGACAAGGATTTTGACTTCCACTGCATGGTCGATCACCCCGACAACGTCGCCGACCTGGGCCTGTTCTTCGCCGCCCGTGGCCTGCGGCTGAACGTGATGATCGAGTACGGTGTGGTTGGCGGCCGTTGCGGTTGCCGCAGCGAGCAGGAAGTGCGCGAACTGGCGAAAGCGATCAAGGCGCAGCCAGCCCTGGCCCTCACCGGTATTGAAGGCTACGAAGGCGTGATCCACGGCGAGCACGCCATCAGCGGCATCCGCGCCTTTGCCTCCAGCCTGGTGAGTTTGGCAGTAGACCTGCAAAACAACGGGGCTTTCGATCTGCCCAAGCCGATCGTCACTGCGTCGGGTTCAGCCTGGTACGACCTGATCGCCGAATCGTTCGAGGAGCAAAACGCCGCCGGCCACTTCCTCAGCGTGCTGCGCCCGGGCAGCTATGTGGCGCACGACCACGGCATCTACAAAGAGGCGCAATGCTGCGTACTCGACCGTCGCAGCGACCTCAACGAAGGCCTGCGCCCGGCGCTGGAAGTCTGGGCGCATGTGCAATCGTTGCCGGAACCTGGCTTTGCGGTGATCGCTCTGGGCAAGCGCGACGTGGCCTACGACGCCGGTTTGCCGGTGCCGCTCAAGCGCTACAAGGCGGGCATCGTGGCGGCCGAAGGTGATGATGTGACCGCGTGCAAGGTCACGGCGGTGATGGACCAGCATGCGTTCATGACCGTAGCGCCGGGGGTTGAGTTGCGTATTGGCGATATCATTTCCTTCGGCACTTCGCACCCGTGCCTGACCTTTGACAAGTGGCAGGTGGGTTGCCTGGTGGATGAGCAGTTGCAGGTGGTTGAGTCCCTGCGTACCTGCTTCTAAACCGTGTCGCGGCCATCGCAGGCAAGCCAGCTCCCACAGGTTGAAGTGTAAATACCTTCAACTGTGGGAGCTGGCTTGCCTGCGATGGGGCCCTCCAGAACACCCGAGACAACAGCCATGACCACCCAACCCCGCATCGCCCTCATCGGCGAATGCATGATCGAACTGCAACACCGCGCCGACGGCAGCCTGCACCAAAGCTTCGGCGGCGACACCCTGAACACGGCGGTGTACCTGCGCCGCGAGCTGGGCGACACCGGCAGCGTCGACTACGTCACCGCCCTGGGCGATGACAGTTTCAGCGACGCCATGTGCCAGCAATGGACCGATGAAGGCCTTGGCCTCGGCATGGTCCAGCGTCTGGCCGGGCGCTTGCCCGGCTTGTATTGCATCCAGACCGACGCCAACGGCGAGCGCAAGTTTCTCTACTGGCGCAACGAAGCCGCCGTGCGCGACTGTTTCACCACGCCTGCCGCCGAACCGATCCTGGCGGCATTGCCGGGTTACGACGTGGTCTATTTCAGTGGCATCACCCTGGCGGTGCTGGGTGACGTTGGCCGCGAGCGCTTGCTGAAGACCTTGATCGAAACCCGGCGTCGTGGCGGCAAGGTGGTGTTCGACAACAACTACCGGCCACGCCTGTGGGCCAGTGTTGAGGCCGCGCGCGCGGCGTATCACAGCGTTATGGCCGAGGTCGATATTGCCTTGCTGACCGAAGATGACGAGCGTGCGTTGTTTGGCTATGCCGACAGCGAACAGGTATTCGCGGCCTACCCGGCGATTGCCGAAGTGGTGCTCAAGCGTGGGGCGGATGCGTGTTTGATCCGCTGTAACGGCGAGCGTTTTGCGGTACCGGCGCTGAAGGTCGACAAGGTGATCGACACCACAGCGGCGGGAGATTCGTTCAGTGCGGCTTACCTGGCGAGTCGCCTTAAAAGCGGCTCGCCGGAACAAGCCGCGTTGGTCGGGCACCGATTGGCAAGTAGGGTCATTCAGGTACCGGGTGCGGTGATCCCCCGTACCGATAGGCAGGTTTAATCCAGTCGGGGAAAGTCTCTCGGCACATCGTTGGCGCAGTCATCAAACCGCGGAGTCGACTCAGGTGCTGACCCAGGAATGTTCCTTGCCTATTTCCACCGGGGCCTTTTCGAAAAAGGGGAAGTAGTGCTCGGCGATTCTGGTCAGCTCAGCCGCATATGCTGTGTCAAGCGCGCTGTGTTGTGCCAATGGGCCGTAGGCCTGGGAAAGATTGAACAAGGTTCTGTAGTAGTCCGGACGCTCACTGGCCAACACATCATTCAATACTTGAGGCCCCGTCAAACTAAAGAGCTCGGTGGCGTATTCCTTGAACTCGGGACTGGATTGGTCGGTTACCTGGAGGCGGGGTTTTATAAAGAAATCCGCGTTGTTATCGCATCGGCGGGTCATTTCCTCCGTGACCTTGGCCAACACCGGATTATTCGAGGCACTCGCGAAAATGCTGCTGTTGTAACCGGTAAAATCCGCGCCGTAATGGTTGATCAACGGACCTAACAACACATCGTTATCCGCAGCCAGGAATGAGTGTTCACTGAGCGTGTGCGAAAAACTATCGTCCACGTCCATGTAAATCCCTCCGTAGTGATTCGCCAGGGGATAGCGCAACATGTCGGAAGCGGCTGAGTAGTTGGTGACTGTTCCGGTTGAAGCGTTTACGTAGTGCTTGTGGATGTCAGTTGTTTTGAACTGATCAAAGAAGGCGGTGCCGTTCAGCTGAGTCACCGTCATGTTGGGCGCCACTTGTTTTAATCTGTTTTTTAGCGTGGCGAACAGTTCATCGCCGACATCGGTGTGCAAGGTCACTGTGAAGTCAGCGGTATTGGCCGTATTGCGCATGATGGTGTCAATGATGTTTGGGCCGGGCATTGAGGTGCCGATCCATATATGGTGGATTTGCCTTGGGATCTCCTGAGTAGCAACGGGCAGTACCGGGTAACTGGGAAGAACAATGTCGCGGAACCGAGTAGGGCGGGGTAAGGTTTCTCTTACTGACTGCCAGTATGAAAATGCACCGGAACGCCATTGGTTTTTCGCTGTGAGCCATACGGCGGTGTCTGGATCGAGTGTTGACCTCCAGAGTTCATGTTGCACGTCGTAAAAAACCGGGATCATGTAGCCGAACTCTGTGAGAACAGTGTTCTCGGCGAAAAACACTACCTCGGGTATTTTTATTATATAGGGCGGTGCCGAAGGTTGAAGCTGACTGTTTGGCAGGGTACAGGTGTTATCTGGGTTCAGCATGTTATTTCCCACTTGCTTTTGGCGTGATTGAACTTCACATAAGGGCCGTTCTCCGTGTTTTTATAGAGTTGAAATTTGTCTTTTTCACGTGTTCTACGGACAGTAAACATGTTGCCTTGGAGGGAGATGCAAAGAGTGCCATTTTTAATGAAGACATGGTTGACTGCGGACACGTCCGACACGTCAATGTGCGAAGATTGAAGTCTCATTTGTTGCTGTATATTCAATTGACCTGCGGTGGCAGCGGCGTCGGGTCTAAAAAAATAATGACTGTTTCCAGACGCTGGGCCGGGCATTGCTTTTACATCAAGCGACTGGACCGGGCGGTAATCCAGGGGAGGGAGAAAGCGCGTCGGGATGCCTTTGGACAACGACGCGCCACTGGCCAATTCAGCGCGGGCGAACTTGAGCAGGTATTTAAGGCCCAGCAAGCCTTTGTGCCCTATTTGAAACAATAAGCTCAACGCACTCGCGGGATGGGTGGTCGTTAACGAGCGAAGAAGGACAGTCGGCAACGCGCTGTGCAGTGGTTGAATCGCCTTGGCGGCGGTCAACGCGGTTTTCGTCAGGTTCAGTGATTTGGAAAGAATAATAACCCGCCCCAAATGTATCGAGATACTCAGTGCCTTGATGCCCAGACCCACAAAAGGCAACAACACGCTGAGTATTTCAAGGGCCGAGGTGATAATCGTGCCGAGCGTTACTTTGCCTGATTTTATATCTTGATAAAGCGTATATCCCGGCAGCGCAAAGCTGGCCATCAACTGCGCTCGCGCGAACATACGCTCTTTATGGGCTTCATACGCGGTGGGGCTTTTCAAGTCTGGATAAACAAGCGCCATGATGGGGCTGAATACAGCGTCGACCATTTTTTGACTCAGCAACTGAATCTTCTGTTCTCGGGTCATATCACGTGTCTGGCGTGCGAGGGTGTAGAAGCTGACCATCAAGTACGGCGCGCTTTCTTTTTGATCAGGAGATCCCCGCAGATAGGCGCCCTCATTCAACGGTGGAACATAGAGATAGGGGGACTCATGCCATAAAGCATCTGCTGTTGGAGGAGAAGAAGTGACATGGATACGGGTGGGGCTCTTGGCGGTGAGGGGCAGCGACCTGATGGTTCCCGAGGGGCAAAAAATTTCATAAGCGTATTGCACGCTCTCGCTTTCCTTATACAGCGCGATCAGTCCAAAGTGGCTTTCTTCCCATGCGTCCTCGCTGTTTTTGAACGACACCTTGATAAATTTGTAGGCCTTCAGTATGCGGTTTCTATCCCGGCTGGGTGTGCCGTGAAGCGCAGACGCCAAGCGTGAAACCATCCCGGATAAAAAGTTATGCTTATACGTGGCGAATTGTCCGTCAAAGCGTGCCTGCAATTGGCAAGCGCCCTGGGGGTAGGGTTTTAATCCGAGTTCCTGCTCGGTAAAACCCACGCCGGACACACAAGACATGTATTTTTCCAACAGGGTCATCCTCATGCGTCGACCGATATGTCTGTCCGCTGCCAGCATGGGATGAACGTGAAAGTACTTTTTCAATTCAACTTCGGTGAACGGGACGATGCGTTCGGCGTCCACGCCCGGGTAGTTTTTTTTGAATTCAGCGCTGGCCATGTCTTTACGCCGAGGCGGTTTCTGAACCAGATGGGTAAAGGTCTGAGCTTCGAGCGCCTCTTGTTCGGTGACATAGGCGATGGCCTTAAGGCTGTTGTCATGGGATACCGACGCGATATCGGTTTCGCGGATCACCCCTTGGCACATGGCGTAATGGAGCGTGGGGAGTTGTTTCAACAGCGCAATGGCGATGTTCTTGCTTTCACTTAAACCCCTGTAGTCAACGTTTGCGTAGGCGCTGGCTATTTGCAGATAGCTCAACCCCACAGAAGAGTACGGTTGTGTCGCTTCCATGCACGCGACGGCATGGCGCAGATGAACACTGTCCAGGGTCTGCCCATACAGCAGCGCATCCGGGACGTTGACGACTAACAATTCCGGTGCATAGCGTGCGCTGAGTAGGGTAAAAGCCAGTGTTCTTGCATTGTCGGTGCTGCCTGCGAAACGCTTTTCAAGGTGTTCATTCAGCGCATCGCGCAGCGCATTGAAGGACGTTTCGCCTGATTCAACACTGTTCAGGTTCATCCCGCAGATGTAACCTGATTGTTGCTCTGAAGGGGGGTATAGATAGTCAGTAATCACGCAAACAGCGAGTGCTCTCGCGGCAGTGGCGGGCAGTGTTTGGGCTGATGCCGACGTGTGCGCCATCAGCACCTTTCCCAACCGGTGCAAGCCTGGCAAATCCAGCAGCAATTCGTGATAAGGCGATTGAGCCGCTGTTGCGCAAGTAACGTTTGCCAGTAAGTCCGCACTCAAGTAAGTGGCCAGTGCTGCTAAGTCAATGGCAGGGTGCGTAACGTTGATTTCGTCGCGCGAAACAGACACCAGTGCTGCGGATTGGCCTTGTGCTTTGGTCAATTCTCTCGATGAATAATACGGATGGATCTGCTCCTGACTCCGTTTGTGCAGGCCCAGTAGCGTAAGGGCTGCGCTGTCTGTCTGCGAGCGTGTTGAGCCGTTCGGGAGCTGCCCTTTGAGAGTTTGAAAATAGTGGAAGTTATGCCGATAACTGCCGGGTGACTGCCATACCCGGCCCCGGAGATTGTCCCGGTAATCGCTGATGCGTTTCAGGATAAGCGCACTGAGGGAAACCGTGACAGGCATATCAGCCGGGAAATGGGTCTGGATATTATCCAGGACACTTTTTACGGTATGGGTCACGTCCTCCGAGCCCAGCTTCTTGACCATCAAGTCCCTGCATGCGCCATCGTTCAGGTACAGAACATCAACGTCGGAAAAGACAAAGGGCGATGTGCTCAGGTCGATTGTGGAAAACTCATGTTTCAGTGGCGTGGCGGACAGCGCCAAAGCGTCAGACAGTGCTTTACCCGGAAGTTGCTCAAGCGCGCGTGTGTGACGCAACGCGCTTAATGAACTGTGTTTTTTACGCAGTGTAGAAGCCAGACAGGGATCGAGATCGTTGCAAAACAGCTTGAGCCCTTGATGCAGGGAGGTTCTCTTTGCGTAATCGAAATTGAGCAAGAAATCGTCCCGCTGCTGCGCTAATAAACCGTCAACCATATGGCCAATGATCGCAGAGGTGACTGGCGTCTTTTCCAGGCCCAACCGGTCGGGTTGTCGGGTATAAATCGCAAGAACGGCGGCGGCATTTTTCTTGCTCAGACGCTCCAGCAGTCGTGGGCGTCTGTCATCGTCCTCCATCTGCGCCAACAGGTGCTGTTCGAACGCTGCCCAGCTTGCAAACTCGGTCGCGCCTGCGTCCAGGTTGAACACCACCAGCGGGCACTGCTCTCCAGCGGCGTCTTGTTGCTCCAGCAGAAACGAGCCATTGATCGCAAATGCCCTGCCATTGGACCGGTCTACGAGGGCGCAGGTATAAGTGTCGACGCCGCTGGCGGCGGTTTGAGTCTGCGGCGTTTGCGCCGTGGGGTGACTGAGTATCCGAGTAATCAGTATGTGACTCTTCAGTGTGAGCGTGCCATCTGCCAGCCTGAGGCGAGCCTCGGTTTCTATGTAGTGCTTGAGGTGATCGACCCAGACTTTCTTGGCCCCGGCATCCGCGGACACCGATGCCCAATAGCGTTCGATATCCTGTCTATAGAGGGATGAGAGCTCGTCAAGCCGCTGCAGAAAGTCGTCGAATGCGGTGAGGCTGACAGGTGTGAACGGATGGAGTGTGAAGTCACTGTAATTGATGGGTGAACTCTTCAGCAGGTCTTCAGGGTTGACCCGGTCGGTGCCGTCTCCGGCCCTGACGTGTGCGTCTTCATAGACGGAAACCTGCATCGATGCCCACGGCTTGCCTGCGTGTTCGTGGGGCCTGACGCCCGTCAGCAAATAGTCTTTGACCAGCGCCGCAATGGAGCTTGTAGAGATAAGGGTGCCATCCTCCACGTAGCCATGGACGATCGCCGAGTAGAAGATCGAATGCGATTCGGCCTTCAACGGGGCACTGATGAAGCGGGTAATCTCTTGCTGAACCCGGGATGAAAATCGCGGCTGATTCTTCAAAATGTCCAGCGGGTCGTGCTGGTTAAGGTTCAGCGCATTCAGTTCCAGTTTCTGGAACCTGCGAACATGGTAGGCATCGATAATGTTCGCAATCAGCTCATGGGCTGCGGGCTCCAGCGGGTAAGCCTCGCTCTTTAAATGTTGACTGTTCTTCAAGCTGTCTTTGAAACGCTGCCTTGCCGTACTGTCGAGAATGATGGTCGGGTAGGTCAGAGTGGGAAGGGCCTGGTGCCATATTGCGGCAGACACCTTGTAGAGCAATTCCAGCGACAGAGAAAAGGTCATTTTCTCAGCCGGGATATTCACCGCTGTGCCGAGCAGGGTTTGAAACGGCTTGAACCTGAACAGCCCGGGCAGGGCGTTTGCATCGCTCCAATCCAGGCCTTTATAGAAATCGCTTGCGTGCAACGCAGCCGTATTGGCGTCGGCCAGAAAATGTCGGAAAAATTGGCGTGCCTGGTCGCCCGGTGTTGCTGCTGCATCTGGAATATGCAACGCGTTGAGCGCGCCGAGAATAGTTGATTGTCGTATTTTTGTGACATCCACAGCCATCGTCCCTGGTCCGTATGTAAGGCTTCAAGGTAGGAGGTGTGGACAACAATCTGGCCGTACTTATGTCTCTCCGCAAGGTAGCAATACGGGCGTATTAATCCCGGTAGAACACTTGCACCAGGTGATACCCGAATTTGCTTTTTATCGGGCCATGCACAACGCGCAGCGGCTTCTTGAAAATCACCGCATCAATCGCCCCCACCATCTGCCCCGGGCGCACCTCGCCCAGGTCACCACCGCGCTTGCCCGACGGGCAGGTGGAATACTTTTTGGCCAACACATCAAAGGCCTCGCCCTTGGCGATGCGCTGCTTGAGCTGTTCGGCTTCTTCGGCGGTTTTTACCAGGATGTGACGGGCTTGGGCTTTCATCTTGTTACCTTGCAACGGTCAAACGGAAGGGCGCGCGATTATGCCTGAAGTCACTCGACGACGTTGATCATGCTGCGGATTTTTGTCGCCAGCAGGTCGATGGAGAACGGCTTGGCCACCATGTCCATGCCCTCCTCGAGAAAACCCTGACGCTCGGCGGCTTTCTCGGCGTAACCGGTCATGAACAACACACGCAGCCCCGGGCGATGTTGACGGGCGATTTCCGCCAGTTGCCGCCCATTCATGCCGGGCAGGCCGACGTCGGTGACCAGCAAATCCACGCGTAAATCCGACTCCAGCAATGGCAGCGCGGCGCGCGCATCCGCCGCCTGGTGCGCGGTGTAGCCCAGTTCGTCGAGCACATTGACCACCAGCATGCGCACGGCCGGATCATCCTCGACCACCACCACCGCTTCACCGGCGAGGGCCAGGGGCGCTTCGCTCAAATGCTCGGGCAAGCTGCTTTCCAGCGCGGTGCCATACAAACGCGGCAAATACAGGCGCACACAGGTGCCTTGGCCGGGTTCGCTTTGAATCGTCACATGGCCACCGGATTGCTGGGCAAACCCGTAGATCATTGACAGCCCCAGGCCTGTGCCTTGGCCGATCGGCTTGGTGGTGAAGAACGGGTCGAAGGCCTTGGCCAGAATTTTCGGCGCCATGCCGGTGCCGTTGTCGCACACGCCAAGCATCACGTAATCACCGGCCTTGACCGGCTCCAGCGTGGTGATGTCGGTACCGTCCAGGTAGCTGTTGGCGGTTTCGATAAGGATTTCGCCGCCATCGGGCATCGCATCGCGGGCGTTGATCACCAGGTTGAGCAGGGCGTTTTCCAGCTGGCTGGCGTCGGTGTTGACCGGCCAGATGTCTCGGCCCAGTTGCACCTTGAGCCCGATGTGCGCGCCTTTGGTGCGTCGAAACAAGTCTTCGAGAGACGCCACCAACTGATTCGGGTCAAGCGGGCGACGGTCCAGTGACTGGCGCCGTGAAAACGCCAGCAACCGGTGGGTGAGGGCGGCGGCGCGATGGGCGGAGGATACGGCTGCGTCGGTAAACCGGCCGATTTCATCACTGCGCCCAGCGGCAATATAGCGTTGCATCAGGTCCAGGCTGCCGATGATGCCGGTCAGCATGTTGTTGAAGTCATGGGCGATGCCGCCGGTGAGCTGGCCCACCGCTTCCATTTTCTGCGCATGGCGCAGCGCATCTTCAGCGCGCTCGCGCTCGAACATCTCGTTCTGCAGGCGCTGGTTGGCCTCGGCCAGCGCCTGGGTGCGCTGGGCCACGCGTTCCTCAAGGTTCTCATTGAGGTGGCGCAGGGCTTCTTCGGTGAGTTTGCGCTCGGTCTCATCAATCACAAAAATGTAGAAACCATTCACCGCCCCGTCGTTGCTGAAGCGTGGCAGGTACTTCATCAGCGCATGACGCGGGCGGCCGTCGCGGTGCGGAGTGATGGTCATGAAGCTGCAGGCTTTGCCCTTGAGCGCGGCGGCGATTTTGTCCTCGCGCCCGGAATACACGTCGTCGCCGAGCACTTCGCGGATGGTCTTGCCGTACAGTTCCTGCGGCGTCATGCCGTACCAATCCAGATAGGCACTGTTGTTCAAGCGAAAGCGTTGCTCGTGGTCGACATAGCCGATGAGCACCGGCATCGCGTTGATGATCAGCTGCAGTTCAGTCTGGCTCTGGCGCAACGCCTGCTCGGTGTGTTTGCGCTCGGTGAGGTCCAGTGCTGCGCCGAGAAAACGCGCCGGGCGGCCTTGCGCGTCTTTGTAGCAGCGGCCCCTGGCAAACACCCAGCGCACCTGGCCGTCGGCTTGCAGCAGGCGGTATTCCTCGGCGTATTCGGTGCCAAAGGTGATGCAATGCTTGATGCTGCGCGCGACCATGCCACGGTCTTCGGGGTGCACGCCCTGCAGGTAGTCGCTGATGGGCAAAAGGCCCGCATCACTGGGGTCGACGCCGTGCAGGTAGGCGAAGTGAGCGTCGGCGATAAAGCGGTCTTCGCCGATGTCCCAGTCCCAGGTACCCACCGCGTCGGTAGCGGCCAGGGCGAGCTGCAAGCGTTGTTCGGTGTTGTGCTGGGCCTTGAGGCTGTCTTCGGAGCGCTGTTGCAGTTCGAGGGTTTTGCTGCGGCGCTCGTTGGTTTCGATGGCCGTGATCAAGATGCCGGCCACGCGGCCACTTTCATCGCGGACCGGGCTGTAGGTCAGGTCGAGCCAGATGTCGGTGTCGCGATTATTGCGCTGCAGCACAAAGCGCTTTTCGCTGAAAGTGCGCACCTGGCCTGTGAGGACGGCTTCATAGACCGGCGCGGTAAAGCTTTGCAGCTCCGGCCAGGTTTCATGCGTGGCCTGGCCGAGCGCGCCAGGGTGCTTGCTGCCCACCAGCACGGCAAAACTGTCGTTATACAGTTGGATGAGTTGATCGCCCCACAGCAGCAACATGGGCATCGGCGAGTGAACGACGATGTCGACCGCTGTGCGCAGGCTTTGCGGCCAGTCATTGGCCTCACCGAGTGGGCTGTGCGCCCAATCCAGCCGCGCGATCAGTGCGGCGGCGCTGCCGGTGGATGTTCCATTCATGAAAAAGCCCTACGCGTAACACTTTGAAAAATGACAGAGCCCGATTATCCCGCGAGTCGGGAACGGCTGACTACCCCTCGGAAAATAGCACGCCTTGGGTTTTTTTCTTCAAATGAGTGCGCTGGGGCTGAATCCTTTCATCCTTCAGCCAGCTCAGGCCGGTCGCGAAACTGCTCCAGTGCCTGCGGGTTAGCCAGGGCGTCGGTGTTTTTCACTGGCTCGCCGTGCACCACATTGCGCACCGCCAGCTCGACGATCTTGCCGCTGATGGTGCGCGGGATATCGGTGACAGCCAGGATCTTCGCCGGCACATGGCGCGGCGTGGTGTTGACGCGGATCACCTGGCGAATCTGCTGCTCCAGGGCATCATCCAGTCTGATGCCGTCATTGAGCCGCACAAACAGCACCACCCGCACATCGTCTTGCCAGCGTTGGCCGATGGCCAGGCTTTCCAGTACCTGAGGGACTTTTTCCACCTGCCGATAAATCTCCGCGGTGCCAATGCGCACGCCGCCGGGGTTGAGTACCGCGTCGGAACGCCCGTGAATCAACAGGCTGCCATTGGGCCGTTGTTCGGCGTAGTCGCCCTGGGCCCACACACCCGGAAACAGGCTGAAATACGAGGCGCGCAGCTTCTTCTGGTCCGGGTCATTCCACAAACCGATGGGCATGGCCGGAAAGTGCCGGGTACACACCAGCTCGCCTTTTTCCCCGATCAATGGCTGGCCGTCGTCGTTCCATACTTCGATGGCCATGGCCAGGCTCTTGCACTGCATTTCGCCACGCCGCACCGGCAGCACCGGGTTGCCGATCACAAAGCAGGAGACGATATCGGTGCCGCCCGACATGGAGGACAGGCACAGCTCACCCTTGATCTCGCGGTACACGTAATCGTAACTCTGCGGCGACAGCGGCGAGCCGGTGGAAATCAGGCCCTTGAGGCTACTGAGATCATGGCTCAGGCGCGGTTGAAGCCCGGCTTTTTCAAGGGTGGCGAGGAACTTGGGGCTGGTGCCGAACACGCTGATTTTTTCGGCGTCGATCAGGTCGATCAGGCGCTCTGGCCCGGGATGGAACGGCGAGCCGTCATACAGCACCGCCGTGGCGCCCAGGGCCAGCACCGAGACCAGCCAGTTCCACATCATCCAGCCGCAGGTGGTGTAGTAAAACAGGCAGTCATCCCGAGACAAATCGGCGTGCAGGCCGTGTTCCTTGAGGTGAGTGAGCAGCACGCCTCCGGTGCCGTGGATGATGCATTTGGGCACGCCGGTGGTGCCGCTGGAATAGAGGATGTACAGCGGGTGATCGAACGGCACCGCAAGGAACTCGGGTTCGCCGCCGGGTTGGTAAAAGTCGTTCCACAGCGCGACGCGTGCCTGGGTTTGATAATCCTCAACGCGTGCTCGAGGCCGCGCATAGGGCACGATGATCAGCTGTTCAAGGGATGGCAGGCGCTCGAGGATTTCATTGAGTTTGGTGCTTTGGTCGATTTCCTTGCCGGCGTAGCGGTAACCGGCGCAGGTGATCAGCACCTTGGGCTCGATCTGGCCGAAACGGTCAATTACGCCCTGGGTGCCGAAGTCCGGCGAGGAACATGACCAGATTGCGCCGAGGCTGGTGGTGGCAAGCATGCCGACCAGGGTTTGCCAGGTGTTGGGCATGCACGCAGCGACGCGGTCACCCTGGGTGACGCCCGCAGCGCGCAGGCTTTGTTGGAGGCCGGCAACGTGGGCGGCCAGTTCGGCGTAAGTCAGTGTTTCACGCTGGCCGTCTTCGCTGACGGCGACCACGGCGGGATGATCGTCGCGACGGCGCAGCAGGTGTTCGGCGAAATTCAGCGTCGCGCCGGGAAACCATTGCGCGGTTGGCATCTGGCTGTCTTCGATCAGCGCAGCGGTGGGCGGGTTGCGAAATTGCACGTCGAAGAAGTCGACGATTGCCCGCCAGAAGTCCGGACGCTGGTCGATGCTCCACTGGTGCAGGGCGGGGTAGTCGGCGAGCTGCACACTGTAGCGCTCGTTGATGTGGCGGCGGAACTGGTCCATGCGCGTGTTGGCAATGCGTTCCAGGGAGGGTTGCCAGAGAATGTCGGACATAAAGCTGCCTCTTGTTCTTGAGCCTACACAAATCAAAACTGTGGGAGCTGGCTTGCCTGCGATGGCGGTGGGCCAGTTCACAATTCAATCACTGACACACCGCTATCGCAGGCAAGCCAGCTCCCACATTCGATCTTTGGTGTTTGATCTATTGGGCCAACCAGCCGCCATCAATATTCCACGCCGCACCGCGCACCTGGGCGCCTGCTTCACTGCACAAAAACAGCACGAGCTCACCCAACTGCGGCGGCGTTACAAATTCCAGCGACGGCTGCTTCTCCGCCAGCAAATCATGCTGCGCCTGCTGCGGGTCAACGCCCTTGGCCACGCGGTCATCAATCTGCTTTTGCACCAGCGGCGTCAGCACCCAGCCCGGGCAGATGGCGTTGCAGGTCACGTTGGTGGTGGCGGTTTCCAGGCCCACCACCTTGGTCAAACCGATCACGCCGTGTTTTGCCGCCACATAGGCGGCCTTGCCCACTGAGCCCACCTGGCCATGCACCGAGGCGATATTCACAATCCGCCCCCAACCCTTGGCTTTCATGCCCGGCAAGCTCAGGCGCGTGCTGTGGAACACCGACGACAGGTTGATCGCGATGATCGAATCCCAACGCTCGGCCGGGAAGTCCTCCACCGCCGCCACATGCTGGATGCCGGCGTTGTTGACCAGAATATCCACGCCACCGAACTCACGCTCGGCATAGGCGAGCATGTCAGCAATCTGCGCCGGGTCGCTGACGTCCGCCGGGTGATGGCCGACCTTGCCGCCCAATGCCTGCACCTGGGCGACCACCGCGCTGGCGTCGCCGAAGCCGTTGAGAATCAGGTTCGCCCCGGCCTTTGCCAGGCTCAGCGCGATGCCCAAACCGATGCCGCTGGTGGAGCCGGTAACCAGGGCGGTCTTGCCGTTCAATGTCGTCATGAAAACCTCACACAATGCCGGTGGCATAGAAAGTACCAATCACCACGAACACCGCAAGGGTCTTGATGATCGTGATGCCGAAAATGTCCTTGTAGGCTTCGCGGTGGGTCAGCCCGGTGACCGCCAGCAGCGTGATCACCGCGCCGTTGTGGGGCAGGGTGTCCATGCCGCCGCTGGCCATGGCCGCGACCCGGTGCAGCACTTCAAGGGGGATATTGGCCGCATGGGCCGCTGAAATAAAGCTCTCGGACATCGCCGCCAGGGCGATGCTCATGCCGCCCGACGCGGAACCGGTGATACCGGCCAGCAGGGTCACGGTAATCGCTTCGTTGACCAGCGGGTTGGGGATGCCCTTGAGCCAGTCCGCGAGCACCAGAAAGCCCGGCAACGAGGCGATCACTGCACCAAAACCGTATTCCGACGCCGTATTCATCGCCGCCAGCAACGCACCGCTGACGGCACTTTTACTGCCCTCGGCAAGCTTGCTTTTAATCGCCGACCAGCCAAACACCAGCACCATGACGATGCCCACCAGCAGCGCCGCCTGCACCGCCCAGATCGCCGTCAGCTTGGCTATTTCAGTGGTCACCGGCGTGCTCATGCCCGGCAAGGCCAGGCTGTGGGTCTTGCCGTACCACTGCGGGATCCAGTGGGTGAACAGCAAGTTCATCACGCCCACCAGAATCAGCGGCGACAGCGCGACCCACGGGTTGGGCAACGCCAGGTTGTCTGCAGTTTCCGGCTCGTTACGCAGTTCGGTGCCATAGCCTTCCCCGGCGCGCTGAGCCTTGTTGCGTTGGCGCGCCAGGTAGAGCATGCCGGTGCAGAACACGAAAATCGTGCCGATCAAACCCAGCCACGGCGCGGCCCAGGCGGTGGTGTTGAAGAAGGTGCTGGGGATGATGTTCTGGATCTGTGGGGTGCCGGGCAGGGCGTCCATGGTGAACGAAAACGCGCCGAGGGCGATGGTCGCCGGGATCAGGCGTTTGGGGATGTTGCTCTGGCGGAACATCTCGGCGGCAAACGGGTACACCGCAAACACCACCACAAACAGCGACACACCGCCGTAGGTGAGCAAGGCGCAGACCAGCACAATCACCAGCATGGCCTGGCGCGTGCCGAGCAAGCGGATGGCGGCGGCGACAATGGAGCGCGAAAAGCCCGACAACTCGATCAGCTTGCCGAACACGGCGCCGAGCAGGAACACCGGGAAATACAGTTTGATAAAACCGACCATTTTCTCCATGAACACCCCGGTGAAGGCAGGCGCGACGGCGGACGGGTCGGTGAGCAGCACCGCGCCGAGGGCGGCGATGGGGGCAAACAGGATAACGCTGTAGCCACGGTAGGCAGCGAGCATCAGCAGCGCGAGGGCTGCCAAGGCGATGATCACACTCATGGTGTGTCTCCAAATCGGATTGTTATTGTTGTGGGGGGTGGTGCTTTGGAGAGGGGCTATAGCGAGATGTGTGCCAAGATGTTAACTAGTTGAAATATAAAGAAAATAATTAAATATTAGTCCAGGGCTCTGATGTTTATCTCTGATTTGAGACAAATGAAGATCCACTGTGGGAGCTGGCTTGCCTGCGATATCGGTGTATCAGTCACAGATGAGTCAGCCAATGCATAGCTATCGCAGGCAAGCCAGCTCCCACAGTAGAGTGTCTTTATAGTGGGATACTTGTCTCTTTATTGAGACTGGATGATGCCCAAGGCCGCCATCTTCTTGTACAGCGTCGACCGCCCAAGCCCCAGCCGCTTGGCCGCCTCGACCACATCACCCTCACACGCTGCCAACGCCGCCCCAATCACCTGCCGATCAAACCGCTCGCGCGCCGCGCTGAAGCTTTCGCCTTCCACCGGGGCCACAGCGGTACGCTCCACCGGCGTAAAGGTGCCAATCGCCGCACGAATTTCCTGCGCATCCAGCACCAGCCCATCACTCAACAACGCCGCCCGCTCCAGCACATTGCGCAGCTCCCTGATATTCCCCGGCCACGCATGCTGCGCCAACAACGCCAATGCCTCGCGGTCCAGTTCATGCTGGCTGCGCAACTCCTCAAGAATCGCCTCGCTCAACGCCGGAATATCTTCCAGCCGATCCCGCAACGGCGGCACCTGGATCGGCAGCACATTCAACCGGTAGTACAAGTCCGCACGGAACTCACCACGTTTGATCGCCGCTTCCAGGTCCATCGACGTGGCGGCAATCACGCGCACATCGCTGTGGAGCATTTCGTTGGAACCTACGGGTTCGAATTCCTTTTCCTGCAACACCCGCAGCAATTTGCTTTGCAACGGCAGCGGCATGTCGCCGATTTCATCCAGAAACAGCGTGCCACCCTGGGCAATCTGGAACTTGCCGGGCCGACCCTTGCGGTCGGCGCCGGTAAACGCGCCGGGCGCGGTGCCGAAAAACTCGGCTTCCAGCAAGTCATGGGGAATGGCGGCGCTGTTGATGCTGACAAAAGCCTTGTGCGCTCGCGGCGATGCGCCATGAATCGCCTGGGCAAGCAATTCCTTGCCGGTGCCGGTTTCCCCCAGCAGCAGCACCGGCGACTCGGCACTCGCACTGCGCCGCGCGCGACGTTTGACTTCCAGGCTGGCGGCGCTGGTGCCGATAAAGTGCGCAAAGTTGTATTTGCTCTGCCGCGAACGCAGCAGCGAGCGGGTGGACGCCAGTTCCTGCTGCAGGCTCAGGTAGCGCTCGATCAGCGGCGACAAATTGCGCAGCTCATCAAACAGCGCAAACCCGATCGCGCCGATCACCCCGCCAGCGTCATCGTGGATCGGCAAACGCATCACCACCAGCGGGCCTTTGGGCGTGTCCTGAATATCCAGCAAGATCGGCTGGTCATTGCGCACCACCTGGCGCAACAGGCTATTGGAGATCACCTGCTCGCAAGGCTGGCCGATGGCCTCGTCGGCGCTTTTCAAGCCAAAGCGTCTGGCATAACGCTCGTTCATCCACACGATGTTGGCGTCACGGTCGACAATCACCGTGCCTTCGCTGGACTGCTCGATGATCTCGAACAGCGACTGGATGGCCAGCCCGCGCACCTGTTGGTAATCCTTGAGGTTTTCGCTGATGTTCATATTTATGCCGTCAACACAAATTGGGGGTAGGGCGCGATCCTGTGGGAGCGGGCTTGCTCGCGAAAGCGGTGCATCAGTGCCGGATATATTGGCTGACACGCCGCCTTCGCGAGCAAGCCCGCTCCCACAGTGGGGCGCGTTTACAGGGGAATGTGTGCGGCGGCCAACAGCTCTTTGGTGTACGGATGCTGCGGTGCGTCAAACACCTCATGGCTCGCGCCGCGCTCCACCACCTTGCCGTCCTTGATTACGATCATATCGTGGGCCATGGCCCGTACCACGGCCAGGTCATGGCTGATAAACAGATAGGTCAGGCCATACTTTTCCTGAAGTTCGCGCAACAGTGCCACCACTTGTTTCTGCACCGTGCGGTCGAGGGCGGAGGTCGGCTCATCCAGCAGCATCAGCGCCGGTTTCAGCACCAGCGCACGGGCAATGGCGATGCGTTGGCGCTGGCCACCGGAAAACTCGTGGGGGTAACGGTGGCGGCTGACGGGGTCGAGGCCCACGTCCTTGAGTACCTGCACCACCTGGGCATCGCGGTCGGCCAGGCTGCACGGCGCATGCACTTCCAGGCCTTCGCTGATGATCTGCTCCACAGTCATGCGCGGGCTGAGGCTGCCGAACGGGTCCTGGAACACCACCTGCATCTGCTTGCGCCACGGGCGCATTTGCTGGTTGTTCAGTGGGTCAAGGGCCTCGCCCTGAAAGCGGATGCTGCCCGTGGAATCGAGCAAACGCAGGATCGCCTGGCCCAGGGTTGATTTGCCCGAGCCGGACTCGCCGACAATCCCCAGGGTTTTGCCGCGCTGCACGCTGAGGCTGATGCCGTCCACGGCGCGCAGGTAGGTCTTGCGCCGAAACAGCCCGCTTGAAAGGGGGAATTGCACCGTCAAGTCATCGACCTGCAATACCGTTTCGCGCGGGTCGCTGCACAACACATCGCCCGAAGGCTCGGCGTCCAGCAGCAATCGGCTATAGGGATGTTGCGGCGTTTGGAACAGCGTCTCGCACTGCGCCTGTTCGACAATCTCCCCGGCGCGCATCACGCACACCCGCTGGGCAATGCTGCGCACCAGGTTCAGGTCATGGCTGATCAGCAGTAGCGACATGCCCAAGCGTTGCTGCAAAGACTTGAGCAGCAGCAGGATCTTGCGCTGCACGGTCACGTCCAGCGCGGTGGTGGGTTCGTCGGCTATCAGCAACTCAGGCTCGCACGCCAGAGCCATGGCAATCATCACCCGCTGGCGCTGGCCGCCAGACAATTGATGCGGATACGCCTTGAGGCGCTCCCGGGGTTTCTGAATGCCCACCAGTTCGAGCAATTCGAGGATACGGACTTGCGCCGCCTTGCCGCCCAGGCCCTTGTGCACCAGCAGGGTTTCGCCGATCTGTTTTTCGATGCTGTGCAGCGGGTTGAGCGAGGTCATCGGCTCCTGGAAGATCATCGCAATGCGGTTACCGCGCAGTTTCTGCAGGGTGGCGGTGGAGGCACCGACCAGTTCCTGGCCGCGATAGCGGATCGAGCCCTTGGTTTCAGTCCCGGCCTCCGGCAGCAATTGCAGGATCGAATGGGCCGTCACTGACTTGCCCGAGCCCGACTCACCGACCAGCGCCAGGCATTCGCCGGGGCGCACATCCAGGCACAGGTCTCGCACGACGGTCTGGCCGTTGAAGGCGACGCTGAGGTCGCGGATTTCGATCAGGTTCATATCCAGTTACTCATGAACGTGGGTCGAAGGCATCACGCAATGCCTCGCCGATAAAGACCAGCAGCGACAGGATCAGCGCCAGGGTGAAAAACGCCGTCAGGCCCAGCCACGGCGCCTGCAGGTTCTGCTTGCCCTGGGCGATCAATTCGCCCAATGACGCGCTGCCCGCGGGCATGCCAAAACCGAGGAAATCCAGGGCGCTGAGGGTGGAGATCGCCCCGGTCAAAATAAACGGCAGGTAGCTCAGGGTGGCAGTCATGGCATTCGGCAGGATATGCCGGCGAATGATCTTCCCGTCGCCCAAGCCCAGGGCCCGCGCGGCCTTGACGTATTCCAGGTTGCGCCCGCGCAGGAATTCGGCGCGCACCACGTCCACCAGGGCGAGCCAGGAAAACAGCGCCATGATGCCCAGCAGCCACCAGAAGTTCGGCTCGACAAAGCCCGACAAAATGATCAGCAAATACAGCACCGGCAGCCCCGACCACACCTCCAGAATACGCTGGCCAAGCAAATCGACCCAGCCGCCGTAATAACCCTGCAATGCACCGGCGGCAATGCCGATGGCCGCACTGATCGCCGTGAGGGCCAGCGCAAACAGAATGGACACTCGCGCGCCAAAGATCACCCGCGCCAACACATCCCGCGACTGGTCATCAGTGCCCAGCCAGTTTACCGACGAAGGCGGGCTGGGGGCAGGGCGGCTCAGTTCGTAATTGGGTGTGTCGTCGCTGAAGGGTATCGGCGGAAATAGCATCCAGCCGCCGTCGCTCTTGATCAGCTTTTGCACGTAGTCACTGCGGTAGTCGGCCTGGAACGGCAGTTGCCCGCCAAACTCCTGCTCGGTGTAGCGCTTGAACACCGGGAAATACAGCTCGTTCTTGAAACTCAGCACCAGGGGTTTGTCATTGGCGATCAACTCGCCGCCCAGGGTCAGGATAAACAGGCCGATAAACAACCACAGCGACCACCAACCACGACGGTTTTTCTTGAAACGTTCGAAACGCCTGCGGGCGACCGGAGACAGATTAAGCATCAGGCGTTCCTCGCGGCGAAGTCGATACGCGGGTCCACCAGGGTGTAGCAGAGGTCACCGATGAGTTTTATCAAGAGCCCGAACAACGTGAAGATAAACAGCGAACCGAACACCACCGGGTAATCCCGCGACACCGCCGCTTCGTAGCTCATACGGCCGAGGCCATCGAGGGAAAAGATCACTTCGATCAACAGTGAACCGGCAAAAAACACGCTGATAAACGCCTGGGGAATCCCCGAAATCACCAGCAACATCGCGTTGCGAAACACATGGCCGTACAGCACGCGGCGTTCGCTCAAGCCTTTGGCGCGGGCGGTGACTACGTATTGGCGGGTGATTTCATTGAGGAAAGAGTTTTTGGTAAGGATGGTCAGCGTGGCGAAGCCGCCGATGACCAGCGCGGTGACCGGCAACACAAGGTGCCAGAAATAATCGGCAATCTTGCCCACTGTGCTCAGCTCGTCGAAGTTTTCCGACACCAGCCCGCGCACCGGGAACCAGTTCAGCGAGGTGCCACCGGCGAAGACCACAATCAGGAACATCGCAAACAGAAACGCCGGCATCGCGTAACCGATGACGATGGCCGTGCTGCTCCACACGTCAAAGCTGCTGCCGTGGCGCACGGCCTTGCGAATCCCCAAGGGGATCGACACCAGGTAGGTAATCAGCGTGGCCCACAGGCCGAGGGAAATGGTCACCGGCATCTTTTCCAGGATCAGGTCGATGACCGTCTTGCCGCGAAAGAAGCTGTTACCAAAATCCAGTTTGGCGTAGCTCTTGAGCATCAGCCACAGGCGTTCCGGCGCGGGCTTGTCGAAGCCGTACTGTTTTTCGATGTCCTTGATCAGTTTCGGGTCCAGGCCACGGCTGGCGCGTGAGCCGCTGCTGATGCTTTCGCCGGACGAGCCGCCGACGGCACCGCTGCCAATCCCTTGCAGGTGGGCGATGGCCTGTTCGACCGGGCCACCGGGGGCGGCTTGGACGATCACGAAATTCACCAGCAGGATGATCACCAGCGTCGGGATGATCAGCAGCAGGCGCCGCACAATGTAAGCAAACATCAGCGCGTACTCCCGCGTTTTTTCAGCTCGGCGGCCATTTGTTCATTCGTCAGTGGCGTGGGGCTGATTTCCCACCAGGTTTCCAGGGCTTCGTCGTTCTTGGCCTCGATGGCCGGGCGGCCGAAGCGGTTCCACCACGCGGCGGAGGTGCCGGGTGGGTAGTAGTTGGGAATCCACAGGTAATTCCATTGCAGCACGCGGTCCAGCGCATGCGCGTAGGTGAGCATCTGCGCCTGGGTGTTGGCCTTGACCAGGCCTTTGATCAGCGTGTCGACGGCCGGGTCTTTGAGCACCATGTAGTTGTTGGCGCCCGGGTCGAACGCTGCATCTGAGCCGAAATAGTTGTACAGCTCCATGCCCGGTGAGGTGGTGACCGGGAAGCCGACCACGATCATGTCGTAATCGCGGGTCATCAAGCGGTTTACGTATTGCGACGAGTCGATACGGCGGATATTCAGGGTAATGCCGATCTGCGCCAGGTTGCGTTTGTACGGCAACAGCAGGCGTTCAAGGCCGGCCTGTGCATTGAGGAAAGTGAACTCCAGCGGCTCGCCTTCGGCGTTGACCAGTTTGTCGCCCTGGGGCTTCCAGCCGGCTTCCTCCAGCAGGGCCAGGGCTTGCAACTGTTTGTCGCGGATCATGCCGCTGCCGTCGGTCACTGGCGCCTTGAACACCTGGGTGAACACCTCGTCGGGAACTTGCCCGCGCAGGGGTTCAAGGATCGCCAGTTCTTCCGGGGTCGGCAACTGGCTGGCGGCCAACGGGCTGTTGGAGAAGAAACTCTGCTGGCGGATGTACATATTGCGCATCATCTGCCGGTTGGCCCACTCGAAATCCCACAGCATGGCCAGCGCCTGGCGCACGCGGCGGTCCTTGAACATCGGCTTTTGTACATTGAACACGTAGCCCTGGGCCGGTTGCGGCATCTCCTTGGCCAAGTGGTCGCGTTGCAGGCGGCCGTCATCCAGCGCCGGGCCGTTGTAGCCGATGGAGTAACCCGTGGCGGAAAACTCACGGTTGAAGTCATAGGCACCGCCGCGCAGCACCTGTCGCGCCACTTCGGTATCGCCGAAGTACTCAAGGCTCAGGTGATCGAAGTTGTACAGGCCACGGCTGACGGGCAAGTCTTTGCCCCACCAGTTCGGGTCGCGGGTAAAGGTAATGGTGCTGCCGGAGTCGATCTTGCTGACTTTGTACGGGCCACTGCCGAGCGGGGCTTCGTAGCCGCCGCCATTGGCGAAATCACGGGTTTTCCACCAATGCTCTGGGAACACCGGCAGCGTGGCGATATCCAGCGGCAGGGTGCGGTTTTCGTTGCTGGAAAAGTCAAAGCGCACCTGGCGTTCACCTTCGACTTCGACGTGTTTGACGTCGGCAAACAGGGTGCGAAAGCGCAGGCTGCCCTGGGTCATCAGCAGGTCGAAGCTGTAGCGCACGTCTTCGGCGGTGATGGGCGTGCCGTCTGCAAAACGCGCCTTGGGGTTCAAGTAGAAGCGCAGCGACAGGCCGTCGTCGGCGCGTTCCATCTTTTCCGCCACCAGGCCGTAGACCGTGTATGGCTCGTCGAGAGAGCGCTGGGCCAGTGGGGCATACAGCCAACCGTCGATTTGCGAGACGCCAATGCCTTTGTCGATATACGGAAGCACATGGTCAAAGCGTCCGATCTCGATGGCCGAACGCTTCAGGCTGCCGCCCTTGGGCGCATTGGGGTTGGCGTAGTCAAAATGGCTGAAGCCGGCGGGGTACTTGGCCGGTTCGCCGTAGACCGTAAGGTAGGTCTGCGGGGCTGCGATCACAGCCGAAGCGGCCAGCAGCAGGGCCAGGGCAGAGCTGAACAGTGTTGTGGGAAAAGCCAGTCGCATTTTCAGCCTTGAACGCCGGGTGAGCAGGAATAAGGATTTGTACGCTAACGGCGCAAGCGTCGCCAGTCATCACATGCACAACGGCCCACCAAAAGGCGGGCCGTTGTTTATAGCATCAGCGCGGACTGAATCAGTCCTGGCGGCTGGTGACTTCCAGCAGGTGATAACCGAATTGGGTTTTCACCGGGCCTTGCACGGTGTTGACCGGGGCGCTGAATACGACGGTGTCGAATTCTTTCACCATCTGGCCAGGGCCGAACGAACCCAGGTTGCCGCCGTCGCGGCTGGATGGGCAGCTGGAGTTGGCTTTGGCGATTTCTGCGAAATCAGCGCCGCCTTCGATTTGGGCCTTGAGTTCGTTGCACTTGTCTTCAGTGGAAACGAGGATGTGACGGGCGGTGGCTTTGGCCATGGGGAATAACTCCTTGAATTAAAAAGGGTGAGCCTACCCGATTCAGGTGGTTATTTCCTGGCAAAGTTCCCGCCGATTGCCCGAGCGGCTCAAGAACGGGCCATGGCGCCGCTGCGGGTCAGCCATTCGATAAACAGCGCAAACAGCTCCGCCTGGGAATTGATCGCCAGCTTGGTGTACAAATTCTTGCGGTGCATACGCACCGTTTCCGGTGAGATACCCAGCACCTGGGCGGTGGATTTCACCGAGTGGCCGCGCAGAATCAAGTGAGCAATTTCGCGCTCGCGCACGGTCAGCACGCCGCTGCCAAAGCCCATAAACGCAGCTTCGATCTGCTGATGTGCCTGGGTCTGGGTAAAGGCTTCGTCGCTGATCACCTCTGTCAGCCCGCCCGTGGTGCCAAAGCGACGCAGTAATTCGCGGACCATCGCTTGGGTGGATTTTTGCAGTGCCAATTGCTCGTCGGTGAATTGCCCGGCGCTCAGCCCCTGGAACATGCACAGGGAAATCTTGCTCCGAGGGCACAGATCGACGATGTAGTAGCTCTCCTGGGCGCCGCCGCTGCGCAGGTAGTAGGTTTTGTAGTACTCGCTGTTGAAGAAATCATCCGGGGCTATTTGGGCCAAATGGTAGAAGCCTTCGGCGAGGCCCTTGTCTACCGCCAGGCAAAACGGGTCCAGCAAGTAACCACGGGAAAAATAGCGGTGGATGATTTCGTCCTGATACGCCCGGGGAATGCCTTGCTGATACAGCAAGTGGGGCGCCAGGCCTTGGCGCTCAAGGCTGATCATCATCGATTCGATGGGGGTGAGGGTGCACAGCGCGGCGGCCAGATGCTTTAGAAACGAGGCGTCGTCCACATGAATAAACGCCTGGGCCAACGCGTGGTGCCAGGCTTCGAGCTGCTGCAGGGTAGGCGCGTGGCTGGATGTGCTCATGCTGGCCAGTCTACCCGCAGGCCGGCAGCCAGGCAAAAACGCCGAGACGGGCTCGGCGTCAGGGCTCATCGGCCTTGATACTCGCCGCTTTCACGCAGCTCGGCCGCTGTTTCAAGGATGCAGTGGCGCAGGGTGTCGACGATTTCATCGACTTGCGCGCGCGTAATGATCAGTGGCGGCGACATCACATTCAGATGGCCGATGGGGCGCACCAGCAAGCCTTTCGCCTGAGCGCGCAAATGGATTTTCTCGCCGATATTCACCGCATCCGGCAACAGCGCCTTGCTGCGTTTATCCGCGACGAATTCGATGCAGGCCATCAGACGCTGGCAGCGGATATCGCCCACCAGTGGCAACTCGGCCAGGGTTTGCAGGCGTCTTTCGAGATAGGTGCCGACGTCTTCGACGTGCGCCAGCAGGTTTTCCCGCTCAATGATTTCGATGTTTTTCAGCGCCGCCACACAACTTACCGGGTGGCCGCTGTAGGTGAAACCGTGAGTAAAGCAGCGGCCTTTGCCCGGCTCGCCGATCACCTGCCAGATGCGCTCGGAGAAAATGCACGCGCCCAGCGGCAGGTAACCGGAGGTCAGGCCTTTGGCGGTGGTGATGATGTCGGGCTGCATGCCGAAGACCTCTTCGGAGGCAAAGAACGCGCCCAGGCGCCCGAACGAGGTCACCACTTCGTCGGCGACATACAGCAGGTCATAGCGTTGGCAGATCTCCCACATGCGCCGGTGGTAACCCTTTGGCGGAATGATCACGCCGCCAGAGCCCATGATCGGTTCGGCAAAGAATGCAGCCACGTTATCGGCGCCGAGGGTGAGTACTTTGTCTTCAAACTCGTTCACCAGAAAGTCGAGGAAGTCCGCCTCGCTCATCCCCTCGGGCGCCCGGTAGTAGTTGGGGCAGGAAATGTGGTGGAACAGGTCGCTCATGAAATCGAATTCGGGGGCGCGGTCGGCGGCCTTGTTGCCGATCGACATCGTCAGGAACGTCGAGCCGTGGTACGCACTGAAGCGCGAGATGATGTGCTTCTTGGCCGTTTTGCCACGGCTGTTCTGGTAGAACTGCACCAGCCGGTACGCGGTGTCCACGGCGGTCGAACCGCCGGTGGTGAGGAACACATGATCCAGGTCGCCGGGGGCCAGGCTGGCAAGCTTGGCGCACAGTTCGATAGCGGTGACGTTGGCCATGTCGCAGAACGGATTGGAGTAGGCCAGCTGACGCACCTGGTTGGCGATGGCATCGGCCATTTCTTCACGGCCCAGGCCGATATTCGTACACCACATGCCACCCACCGCGTCGAGGTAGCGGTTGCCGTGGGTGTCGTAGATGTAGGCGCCGTTGCCTACCGCAATATTCAGCGAACCCTGTTCTCGGTGCTCGTCGAACATATGGAAGCCGTGCATGTAGTGAGCTTTGTCGGCGGCGTCGAGCTTGTCGTGGTCGAACTGGGCGAAGAAAGCGGGATTTGGCAGGGTCATGGCGTTTACCTTCAATGGCAGGGATTACTTGCCGGTTTTCACGGCATTCCACGTACGGGTGATCAGGCGCACGGCGGCTTGGGGTTGGCTCTTTTGAGTAAACAAGCGCTGCATCGTCGCCGCGTCCGGGTAGATGGCCGGGTTGTTGCGGATATCGGCGTTAACCAAGGGTTTGGAAGCCAGGTTGCTGTTGGCGTAATGGATGGTGTTGCTGACGCCGGCCATGGTGCTGGGCTGCAGCAAAAACTCGATGAACCTGTGGGCGTTGGCCACATGGGGGGCGTCGGCGGGGATGTAGAAGTTATCGAACCAGATCAACGAGCCTTCCTCTGGAATGAAGTAGTTCAGGTTGACCTTGGCTCCCGCCTCAGTGGCCCGTGCCTGGGAGGTGGCGTAATCCCCCGACCAGGTGGTGGCCAGGCACAAATCACCATTGGCCAGGCCATTGATGAAGCCGCTGGAGTCGAATTTGCGAATATACGGGCGCACGGCCATCAGCACGTCCTGCGCGGCCTTGAGGTCTTTGGGGGCGACGCTGTTGGGGTCCAGCTTGAGGTAGGTGAGGGCCAGGGGAATCATGTCGGTGGGCGAGTCCATAAACGTGATCCCGCAGTCGGCAAATTTCGACACGATTTTTGGGTCGAAGATCATCGCCAGCGAGCCGATCGGTGCATCCGGCATGCGTGCCTTAATCATGTCGACGTTGTAGGTCACCCCGTTGCTGCCCCAGGTGTAGGGCGCCGAGTAGGTGACGCCGGGGTCGTGGGCTTCCAGGCTTTTGAGTACAACGGGGTCGAGGTTTTTCCAGTCGGGCAACTGCGATTTATCCAGGGGCTGGAACACTTTTCCCTTGATCAGCAGTGGCACCAGGGACGCATTCAGCAGCGCCAGGTCATAGCCGGAGCGCCCGGAGAGCAGTTTTCCCTGCACGGTTTCGTAGGAATCGTAAGTGTCGTAGACCACCTTGATACCCGTGGCTTTCTCGAAGTCGGCCAGGGTGGTGTCGCCGATGTAATCCGCCCAATTGTAGATGCGTAACGTATTGCCTGGATCGTCGGCAGCCTGGCTCAAGGAGGCTGCCGCCAGCAGTGCGGCGCTGAACAGGGAGATAAGGGTTTTACGCATGGGGACCCACCTTTCTTGTGCTTGTTATCAGGCTGAGCGGCTGATTGCACTGTCAGGCAGGTAGAGCAGGGGCGCCATACCCCGTTCGGGTAGGGTTCAGTTCAGTACGATGTAGTCATTCTGCTGGACGATGGACCGGTGTGGCCCCTGTACCAGGTGGATATAGCGGCCATCCACCAGGTCGATGGGCAGGCAATCGTCGATATCCATCACGCCATCGGTGTGGGGTTGGGACCAGTTGCGCAGCATCTGTTGTTTACCTTTTTGAGTCGCTTCCCTCTTGTTACGGGCCACCACCAGCAGGTAGTGATGCGCCTCGCCAAAAGCGTTGGCTTCATAGCCGCCGAGGTTGATGAAGTACAAGCGCTGCGCGTCTGCGTGGGGCGCCAGATGGCTGAGTTCGACTTTCCAGCCGTCGAGGCCATCGACCATCATCCACGAATCGATGTGCACGCCCTTGGGGCTGCCGAACCAGCCGTCGCGCAATTGCGCATAAGTGCCTTGCAGCGTATCGGCCACCGCAAACACGACATCGTGAACTTCAATTCTGGCCCGTGGGTGCTTGCCCCCGAGCATGACGACAAACAGCATTGCAGGTTCTTCCTGGCGAGTTGGCAAAGCCTAACCATACTTCGATTGAACCCTTTTGTCCGGTCAGTGCCACACTGTTAATCCGCGAACTCATCAGGAGGTTGTCATGCGTACCATCGATCTGGCCGGCGTTCCCGTCCCCGTTATCGGCCAGGGGACCTGGCGCATGGGCGAAAACCCGGACCAGCGCCGCGCCGAAGTCGCCGCGTTGCAACTGGGCATCGACGAAGGCATGACCTTGATCGATACCGCCGAAATGTACGGTGAAGGCGGCGCCGAAGAAATCGTCGGTGAAGCCATTCGCGGCAAGCGCGACCAGGTGTTCCTCGTCAGCAAGGTGTATCCGCACAATGCCAGCCACAAAGGTGTGCCGCGCGCTTGTGAAGCCAGCCTCCAGCGCCTGGGCACGGACTACATTGACCTGTACTTGCTGCACTGGCGTGGCCAGTACCCTCTGGAAGAAACCGTCGAAGCCTTCGAGCGTCTGCGTGAAGCCGGCAAGATCGGCCGTTGGGGTGTCTCCAATTTTGACGTCGCAGACCTGCAGGAACTCGCATCCCCGGCTTGCGCCACTAACCAGGTGCTCTACAACATCGAGGAGCGTGGTATTGAATTTGACCTGCTACCCTGGTGGCAACAGCACCATTTACCGTTGATGGCGTATTGCCCGATCGCCCAAGGCGGTGAGCTGTTGTCCAGCCCCACGCTCAAACAAATCGCCCGTCGCCATGACGTCACACCCGCACAGGTCTCCCTTGCCTGGGTTCTACGTCAGGACGGCGTGATTGCTATCCCCAAGGCCGTTACGCCCGAACACGTGCGGCTCAATGCCCGCGCCGTGAACGTGCCACTCGATGAGCACGATCTGGACGCAATCGACCGCGTATTCGGCGCGCCCAAACGCAAGCACCCGCTGTCGATGGTGTAGCCAGCCCGAAGGAACGGCGCCTTCCCTGGCCACCGTTCCTTTTTCCGTCGAGGTTAACCGGCTACCGGGCTACGCCAGTCGTCCGAACCGGAAGTGCCAGCCACTTCGTGGGTCCAGATAATCTTGCGGTAGGTGAAATACACATCCTCCAAGTGAGTGAAGTGCGCGTTGTCGGGGTCCTGACAGTTAGGCATGCGCGACTGAATGTCCACGATGGTCGCACCTTCCAGTTCAATGGTGAAGTAGTGCTCCTGGGTGCCGGCGGAGGAGGTGCGCAGCCATTCCAGTCGGCAGGACACTTCTTCACCGGAGGTGAGTGCGCTGAATAGCAAGGGCGAGGATTTGTCGAATACCTTGCTGATCATCAGCGGTTTATGCACCCGTTGGCCGGTTGGCTGGCCCGATTGTGGATCGCGCGGAATGATCACCTGATGGGCAAATGCCTGCACCAGGATCTGATCCTCATGACCTTCCTGATAAATGTTGCCTACCGAGTCCTGTGTGAATGTGCCTGCCGTGATCAGACCCTGTTTGACGCCGGTGATCGAGAGGTACGCGGGTGTTGGCATGAGTGGTTTCCTTGCCTGATTAAGTAGGTAGTCCGAACGACCAATGTGCCGTCCGGGCAATTGCCTATAACAAGAAGCGTGCCTGAAATGGCGAGGCCCAATGGAATAAGGGGTGGCGAGTTGTATGGGGGTGGGCTGTTTATAAAGTTCAGATGATTTAAAGGGTGTTTTATTGTTTTAAGTTGCGCGGGCGTGCGCAGAAGGTTGCTCATGTGTATTTTTATATGGGGCTATTGGTGTGTGTGGGTAAGAAAGGTTGATTGTATAAAATTAAGTGTGCAAGTTGCTGCGCACGCCTGAAATTACTGGGGTTGTAGGAAATTACTTAAGTGCGAAACGGGCGCTTGCTGATTGTTTTTCGAGTGGCTAAGGTTCGTTGGCTTGGTCTGGTGCTGAGCAGCGTTTAAATAGCGATCTAATGTATGTACTAAATAAATTTAGATTGTTTGTTTGCCTTGAAAAGCTATGTACGGTCCCGAATGAGTTATTCAGAAAAGCTCTACGCTTATTACTTTGAACTGGCACGGCTGCCCTGCACGTCGGGGGAGTTTGCTGGCTGTGATATGCGATTTTCGAGCGAATACGAAGCGTTGGAGTCCGAGCTGGGAAAGGCACAATCAATTCATGGCGCGAGCCTGCCGGACTGGAAAAACGTCAGTGAAATGGGCGAGCGCCTGCTGCGTGATCACTCCAAGGATCTGCGGGTGCCGGCCTCAATAAGGCCGACGCACCGGTGGGCGTGTTTCTGCTGGTGGGCCCCAGTGGGGTAGGTAAAACAGAAACAGCCCTGGCCCTGGCGGAGCTTTTGTATGGCGGTGAGCGGTTTATCACCACGATCAACATGTCGGAGTACCAGGAAAAACATGCCCTGTCGCGATTGATCGGCGCTCCGCCGGGTTACGTCGGTTATGGCGAGGGCGGAATTCTGACGGAAGCCGTGCGTCAGCGCCCCTATTCAGTGGTGCTGCTTGATGAGGTGGAGAAAGCCGATCCGGAGGTGTTGAACCTGTTTTACCAAATCTTCGACAAGGGGCGCGCGAATGATGGCGAAGGTCGTGAGATTGACTTTCGCAACACGCTGCTCCTGATGACTTCCAACCTGGGCAGCGATTGCATCAACGGGCTGTGTTCAGATGGCTTGAGACCTGCGGCCCAGGTGCTGCAAGACGCCATTCACCCTGAGCTGCGCGCTCATTTCAAACCTGCATTGTTGGCCCGCATGCGTGTAGTGCCTTATTACCCGATTGCGGGGCCAGTGCTGCACGACGTGACGGCGCTCAAGCTGGAAAACCTGGGTGCCCGGCTACGCCTGAGAAAACTGGCGTTCACTTACTCGTCTGAACTGGTTGCGCACATGGCCGAGCGTTGCGCACACAGTGACAGCGGGGCGAGGTATATCGATCAGTGGATCGAGCGGCATTTGTTGCCACAGATGGTGGACCGCCTTCTCGACGCGATGGCGGCGGGCGAGTCACTGTCGCGGGTCCAGGCAAGTCTGGATGGCAATGACCAACCGATCTGCGGGTTCAGCTAATGACCGATCAATTGTTTGGCCATTTGCCTGAACCGCTGGTTTACGCCGATGCATTGCTCAATTGCTTCACGCGCTTGAGCCTTGAATGTGATGCGACGACCTTGTCCGAACTGTGTGTTGCGGGTGCGGCACAACTGACCCGGTGTGAGCTCAGCCAGTTGTACCTGTTTGATGAGGTGACGGGTGAGCTTTGCCTTGTCGCCCAGCACCTGCAAGAGGCGTTGGCACCGATTGGTGAAGTGTCAGGCCAGGCGTTGCCAACCCCGCAATTGCTGCAATACGTATTGACGCAACGCCACTCCCTGAGTCTCGAGGACTTGCCACGCAGCCCTTATGACACCGGTTTTCTGCCCACATGCGGGACGCCTTGGCGCTCGTTAGTGAGTGTGCCGTTGTTTAACCGTCTCAAGGTGATTACGGGTGTTCTTCTGTGTGCCAGTGGCCGACCGATGTCGTTGCAGGGCTATGCAACCTCATTGGGCCATCTGGGCAGTTTTGCGTTGAACCAACTGTTGTTGTTACGGCGTCTGCAGCGCGGCTCGGGTGATACCACGTCGCAGCGCGGCGAGAAGAAGACTGTGGCTTATGGCTTGATCGGCAGCAGTGCTGCAATGGAGCAGACGTGTCACTTGATCGGCAAGGTTTTGCATACCCCGTACACCGTGCTGTTACGCGGCGAAACAGGTACTGGCAAGGAAGTCGTGGCCAGGGCCATTCATGCGGCGGGGCCACGCAAAAGTCAGGCATTTGTCGTGCAGAACTGTGCAGCGTTTCCGGAAGGTCTGCTTGAGAGCGAGCTGTTCGGCTACCGCAAAGGCGCGTTTACCGGCGCTGAACGCAACTATGCGGGGCTGTTCGATGCCGCGCATGGCGGGACGTTGCTGCTGGATGAGATCGGCGATATGCCGTTGTCGTTGCAAGCCAAGTTACTACGGGTGCTGCAGGAAGGCGAAGTGCGTCCGTTAGGTGCGAGTGCCGCGCATAAGGTGGACGTGCGCATTATCGCCGCCACTCACCGCGACCTGGGTGCGATGGTGGCGCAGGGTAGTTTTCGCGAAGACCTTTATTACCGACTCGCTCAATTTCCTATCGAGCTACCGGCTTTGCGTGAGCGTGACGGCGACGTTCTGCAACTCGCTCGGCATTTTGCGCAAAAGGCCTGTGAGTCACTTGGCAGGCCGCCGATTGACTGGTCCCACGGTGCGCTTGACCAACTGTCGAGCCATGCCTTTCCCGGCAACGTGCGTGAACTCAAATGCCTGGTGGAGCGGGCGGTGCTGATGTGTGACGAAGACGTGATTCTGCCGGTGCACCTGTCACTGCCAATGCCCGTCGCTGCTGTGGTTGATATCACGTTGCGCCAGCGCCTGGAACGGGTCGAGCGAGTGTTCCTGATTGATTGCTTGCACAAGAACCGCGGTAATCGAACCCGTACTGCGCGTGAGCTGGGAGTGGCACGACGCACGCTGCTCTACCGTCTGGCGCGTTTGAAGATCCCGTTTGACGACGCCAAGGGCGAGCGCTGAATGCGGGCCTTGCATGTTGCCATTACCGCTGTCTGCTTCCGATTTTTCGGGCAGCCACATTACCGAAAGGAGAACCCCGATGCCTGACCGTCCGTGGCAAGCCGTTTTGCTTGTGTTGTGTTTATTGGGTGGTTGCAGCGCCAACTATGTCTTTGATGATGCTGACTACCGCCCACTGGGTGAGTCGCGGCCGATCACGCGTGGCCAGTAGAGGGGGACAGAGCATGAAGCTTGAGCTTGAGGTATGCGGCGCCGAGGACGAGGGCTCCCTGACATCGGTCGGTAAAACGTTTGAGCGTGCAGGCGGGGTGATTGGTCGTGGCGCAGGATGCGATTGGGTCATTCCTGACGGCAGTCGCTTGCTCTCCAGTCACCATGGACTGATCGCTTTCCGTGAGGGGCAGTACTTTTTGACGGATATCAGCAGTAACGGTATCAGCGTTGTGGGCAGCGCCGAGCGTCTGCGTAAAGGGCAGGCGCGTTTAATCGATGATGGTGACGAGTTTCGGTTGGGTTCATTGGTGATACGCGCTCACCTGGTTGGGCTGGCGCGGCCTGATGCCGCGCACGGTTACAGGGCGAATGACTCGATACCCGATGATGCGTTTCTGGCGTTGGACCCCATTCAATTAATGGACAGTGAACGGCGGCACCAAATGGCTTCGCGGGAGTTAGACGCCTTAAGCGAACCCGCCGTTGAGCACGAGCATTGCCTGGACCACCGTGCAGTCGACAGAGAACACGCGGTGTTACCTCGCAGGGCTGAACCTGTTCAGGACGCCCCTTCGCGGGATTGTGCTGCCACGTCGCCGGTCGATGCGGTCTTTTGGACGCAATTTGCAGCTGCCCTGGGTATCCCTCTGCAAGCCTGCGATTCATCCGCTAGAGAGGCGCTGGCAATCAAGGTCGCGCGCCTGCTTCGCCTCGGTGTCGAGGGATTGCAACAAAGCATGCGGACCTGCGAAGAGCTAAAGACGGAGCTCAATCTGCCGCTCTTCGACGCCCGACTCAACAGCCTTAACCCGTTGAAAGATTGTCCCGGTACCGATGCAGCATTAGCGGCGATGCTCGGGGTGGATCGCCTGGGCCAGCTGTCAGCCGAGCAGGCTGTGAGGCAGGTTCAGCGCGACTTGCAAGCCCATCAGGTGGCATTGCTGGCAGCGTGTCGCAGTAGCGTGCGCACCACACGAACGGCCTTTGCGCCTGACCATCTGCTGACGTGTTTTCACTATCAGGAGAAGAAGCCATGGTTTTCAACCGGCGGCGGGCACTGGCGGGCTTATCAACGACATTACCGACGCGTCATCGCGGACAGTGCCTGTAACGATCCCTTGCGCGGTGGAGACTTCGCCAAGGCGTACGAGGAACAGGTTCGTTTGATTTCAACGCTGCACGCCGACTTTTCAGGATGATGTTTATGTATCGAACCACCCTTGCCCTCATGTTGCTGTCGCTCGGCCTGTTGAGCGGTTGCAGTCATCTCTCGCCTTTCTCCACATTGACCAAATGGGACGTGGTGTTGAGTGCCAGCGAGCAGGTAAACCCGGACCTTCATGGTCGCCCCTCTCCCGTGGTGGTGCGTTTGTTGGAGTTGCGACATGCCGCGGCCTTTGACAATGCTGATTTCTTCAGCCTGTACACCCATGCGGAGCAAACGTTGCCCAAGGATTGGTTGAGCAGTGAAGAGCTTGAACTGCGTCCGGGCGAACAATTAGCGCTCAAACTCAGGCTGCGACCTGACACGCGTTTTGTGGGGGTGCTGGCCGCCTATCGAGACCTCCCCAACGTTCAATGGCGATGGGTCGTTCCTGTCGAATCCCGGCAGTTGACCCGCACCGAGCTGATGTTGGACGAGACGGGTATTCGTGACGCTTCGCCCACGTCTGTCATGGAGGCTGAGTGATATGCACGTTCACAAGGTCATCTGGCAGGAGGGCATGTTGCTAAGGCCCCAGCATTTGCAGCACAACGACCGTTACTACCATCAACAACTCAATCGAACGCGCTTGCTGGGTGCTGATGCATGGGGGTTTCTGACGCTGGAACTCGACTTGCAAAACCTCAAGTTCGGCAAGGTCGTGGTCAACAGGGCCAGCGGTGTTTTGCCGGATGGCAGCCTGTTCGAACTGGGCGGGTCCATGGAACCCCTGGTCCTGCAAGTGCCCGCCAATTCAGGGCAGCAGGCGATTTATCTGGCGTTGCCGTTGGCGACCGGTAATCAGATTGAGGTTCGCCGCCAGGACCAACCGGATGTCCAGGCGCGTTACCTGGCTTGTGACATCGAGGTAGGAGACTCGAACGCCGGCATCGACTCCCGCTGCCATATCAGTTGCGGCCGACCTGATCTGCGCCTGCTGTTGGGAGAGCATCACAGCGACCAGCACTTCGTCAAACTCAAGGTAGCGCAGGTGGTGGACTCGACCGAAGAGGGCGGCGTGAACCTGGATATGGATTACGTGCCAACGTTCATCTTTCTTCAGGGCAGCGGGTACGTTTCGTCGTGTCTCAAGGAGGTCATCAGCCTGTTGGCCAGTCGAGGCGATGCGATTGCTGCGCGTGTTCGTGGAGAAGGGGCGGCGGCCAGTTCGGAAATCGGCGACTTGCTGATGCTGCAACTGATCAACCGCACCGAACTGGAATTGCGCCACTACTTGAGCCAGGCACAGGTTCGCCCGCAAGCGTTGTTTCAAGCATTGCTCGGGATACTGGGTGAGTTATCAACCTTTGCCAGCGACAGCCGGCGGGCGCAAGTGGAGGTGCATTACAGCCATGGCGACCAGGGCGAAAGCTTTCGCGGGTTGATGGCTGGCGTTCGTGCAGTGCTGTCGATGGTGCTGGAGCAACACGCCCTCGAGCTGACACTGCAGCAACGCCAATATGGCGTGCTGGTATGCCCGGTGAGTGACTTGAAGTTGCTGGGTACCGCCACCTTCATTCTGGCGGCCGCTGCACAGTGTGATTCGGAAGAACTGCGCCATCGACTGCCGACACATTTGAAGGTCGGGTCTGTAGAGCGAATACGCGAACTGGTCAACCTGCATCTGGCGGGTATCAAGCTCAAGCCACTGCCTGTGGCGCCGCGACAGATCCCGTTTCACGCCGGAAAAACGTATTTCATGCTTGACCTGACTGCCCGAGACATCACGCAGTTGGAGCAGTCGGGTGGTTTTGCCTTTCACGTCAGCGGTGAATTTGCAGCACTTGAACTCAACTTCTGGGCTATCAGGAACTGAACACGATGGACAGTGAATATCCGCTGGACGAAAAAACTGTTTTGCTTGATCACGAGGGGCGGGGGCCGACGCAGTCGCCGATCACGGATTTCCCGTCGCCGCCACGCTTTGAGCAACTTGAGGATCGGATGATCTATGCCGCCCGTGCCCAAGAGGAACATCGCTTCAAGATGGGCCCCAATCCCCTGGTCGTCGCGGCATGGACGTTGTTGTCCCAGGTGGTTCAGCTCAGAGGGAGTTCAGGCCGTGAAAGCATCAGCACGGTCAACGCCCGGCTGTCATCGGCCATCACTCAGTTTGAGGCCAGGGCCCTACAGTCAGGGGTTGAGAGCAGCCAAGTGATCTGTGCGCGCTATGTGATGTGCAGCGTCATTGATGAGGCGGTACTGACGACGGAGTGGGGCAATCGCAGCGATTGGTCGAAGATGAGCCTGCTGAGCCGTTTTCACAATGAAACGTTCGGCGGAGAGAAGGTTTTCCAGCTGTTGGAGCGACTCTCCCGCGACCCGGTCAAGCATCTGGTGATGCTGGAGCTGATCTACCTGTGCCTGGCCATTGGATTTGAAGGCCAATACCGGGTTATGGATCGAGGTGTGTCGCAGCTTGAAGCCGTTCGTGATGGGTTGCACCGGCAGATCCGGCAGGTACGGGGAGATCCACCCTTGGATGCTGCACCGCCGGCTAGGGCGCGTCGCAAGCGATTTCGTTTCATCTCGGCCACCTGGGTCGCGGTGTTTGCACTGACTTGCGTGCTGGTGATGTACGCAGGGTTTGCCTGGAAGCTGGGCGAGCAACGTGCGAATGCGCTGCAACCCCTTCAATTTTCGGCGTCGGAACTGACTCAGACGCCCTTGTAAACGCTGGGAGCAATAAATGAACGCACTCTTCAAGAAGGCGGGCACTGTGCTGGGCACGATATGGGTCTGGAGCTTGTTGTGGGTGCTGGCCAGCGCGGGGCTGGTGTGGTGGCTCGGGCCGCTGCTGGCCGTGGATGACGTTCGGTTCTGGCAAGGCACAACGGCTCGCTTGGTCACTATCAGCGTGCTGTTTCTGCTGTGGGGGCTGGCGATGGTGGTCGTCGGCGCGCGCCGTGCGGTCGGGCTTAACACACCTGAAGGCGAGGCACATCATCAACAACCGGCGAGGGCAGCGGACGAGCAGAGGCACGTGCGCGGTCGTTTCAAGGAAGCGCTTCAGCGATTGAAAACCTGCCCACGGTACGCGCCGCATAATGCGCGTTGGCGTAACGACCTGCCCTGGTACGTGTTGATCGGCGAACAGGGCAGTGGCAAGACGCGTCTGCTGGCGGCGGCCGGCTTGCAATCGCCGCTCGATCGAGTTGAAGCGATGCCCGGGGCTGACACTGCTCACTGTGAGTTTTACTTCGCCGATGGGGGTGTACTCATCGATACGCCAGGGCGCTACCTGACGCAACCGGACCCTGCGGTAGACGGCGTGGGCTGGTCAACGCTGTTGAACCTGCTGAGGCTGCGGCGTCGAGCGCGTCCGCTCAATGGCGTGGTGCTGACGTTGTCGGTGCAGACGCTGTTAAACGACAACGAACATGACCTGCAACACCGTGCGGGGCAGGTGCATTCGCGTCTGCAAGAGATCCGGCAGGTATTGCGCGCGGATGTTCCTGTGTATCTGGTGTTGACCCAGGCCGACAGGGTGCCGGGGTTTAGTGAGTTTTTCGATGCCGCTGTGATGGAAGACGATGACAGCGTGTTGGGCCAACGCTTTGACGCCGGCGAGACGAGCGTTGATATCGCGCAGGTACGGCAAGCCTTCGAAACGCTATTGCAGCGCCTTGGCGCGCAATTGATTACGCGGTTGCATCAGGAGCGCAATGTCGAGCGACGTGGCCAGATGCTCGATTTTCCGCAACAGGCGGCGCAAATCGGCGAGCGCTTGTGCCTGTTCGCCGAGTCGGCTTTTTCCGCGCACCGTTATCAGCGCATCAATGGTTTGCGCGGGTTCTACCTGACCTGTGCCGATGACAGGCGCAGTCACTTTGTCCAGGGGCTGTTCAATCAGGTCATCTTTGCAGAAGCTGATCTTGCCGGGTTGCAAACGCAGGAGCAGCAGCGCATCCGTCGGCATCAGGGTTTACGTGTGGCGGCTGCAGCGTTGATTGTCGGTGGGGCAGGCTGGCTATGGGCACACAGTTATTCGGTCAATGAGCAACGTTTGGCGCAATTGGCTGCGCTGGTCAGCCAGCCGTCACCTGCGCCAGAGGGGGCTGACCAGACCTTGGCGTTCCTGGCCTTGCTCGATGCGCGCCTGGCGGCGACACAGATATTTCCTCCGGCGCAACAGGTCAGTTTTACAGAGCGCGGCGGACTGTATCAGGGCGAAACGAGTCGCCCGGTCCTGTCCCGAGCCTATGAGCACGCCCTGCAACAGCCGTTGCTGAGCCGGGTCACTGCCGAGCTCGAAGACCAGGTGCGCGCAAGTCTTGGGGAGCGTCAACACCTGCTGGATAACCTGCGTGCCTACTTGATGCTCAATCTGCGTGAGCGTCGCGATAACGGGTGGCTGGCGCAGCATATGGCTACTGTCTGGTCGGCACGTTTTGCGGGGGATGCGCCCGCGCAGAAACGTCTGAATGAACATTTGGCGCGATTGCTCAAACAACCGTTCGTGGCACCCCTTGATGAGGCGTTGGTGGCGAAGGCGCGGGAGGAGCTGCGAGGCGAGTCACTGGCCGACGGGGTTTACCGGGTGCTGCGCGAACAATCACGCAATCTTGAGCCACTGCGGCTTGCGCAGGGCGAGGTCTTCGCCGGGATTGACCCACCTGTTCCGGGGTTCTACACCAAACGGTACTGGCAGTATTTCGAAGCTCAAGGCCCCAGGTTGGTGAATGCGATCGCGCAGGACAACTGGGTAATGGGCGAAGGAAGCGACTTGAGCGTGATGGATTTGCACCGCCTGATGACTGAGCTGCAACAGCGCTATTTCAGTGAGTATGCCGATACTTGGAGTGCCGCACTCGGCCGGATCAGCCTGCAGCCAACCGACACCCTCAGGCAGGATGCCGAACAGCTCGCGAACCTGACATCTGCCCGCTCGCCGTTGATGCAATTACTGCTGCTGATTCGTGATAACACCCGTCTGCTACCGGCGCATGAGCCATCTGAAAAAGCGTCTCAGCTGGGCGCGTTGGTGCAGTCGGCGGCGGTCGAGGTGCAAGCGGCAGCGTTTCCGGATTCCGCGCGTCGTGCGCTGCAACGGCGTTTCGAGCCCCTGCATCAGTTGCTCGATGAGCAGCAAAACCCCGGGGTGGAATTGACCCAGGCATTGCGCCTGCTGGACGAGTTGCACCTGCAATTGACGGCGCTGAATCGGGAGAGCTCGCCGGAGCAGGCGGCGTTTCAACGGGTAAAACGGCGGATGGAGGGGCAGCAGGATGTACTGGGCAACCTGCGTGATGCCGCCGCACGTTTACCGCTGCCGCTCGCCGGCTGGTTTGAAGGGTTGGCTGATGACAGTTGGCGCCACCTGTTAGAGGGGGCGTATACGCATGTCAACGGGCGCTATCAGAGTGAGGTGTATGGCGTTTACGCCAAGGCGATTCGCCAGCGCTACCCCTTCAACGCCCATGGAACCAGTGATGTCGCCCTCAACGACTTTCAGGAGTTCTTCAAGCCCCAAGGGGTCCTGGCTCGTTTTGTTGAAGGCTATTTGCGGCCATTTGTCGGCGTCGATGGCAGCCGCTACAAACTGCGTGGTCTGGATGGCAATAGCCTGGCTATCAACCGTTCGCTGTTGGATCAGTTGACGAAAGCTCAAACCATCCGGCGAAGTTTTTTCACCGAGGAGCAAGACGAGTTGTCTGTGCGATTCACCTTGGCGCCTTATAGCCTGGATCAGTCGGTCAGCCGCGCCACCCTGCGTCTGGGCGAGAAGCAACTGGAATATCGGCACGGTCCGATTGTGCCCATGGCGTTTGCCTGGCCGATGGAGGCAGATACCAGCTGTCCCGGGATCATTCGCTGTTGCGCCAGCTCATGGATGAGGGCCATTTGAGTGCGGTCCAGGCGCAGGCCCACCCGGCTGCCAGGGCGTTGACCCGAGCGGTCGGTGCTCATCGGTCGCTGCACCTTGAAGTGCTGGAGCTGAGCACGCGCCCGGGTGATGTGTTTCTGTTGTGCTCCGATGGGCTCTATCAAATACTCAGCCACGGTGATCTGGGGAGAGGTTTGAGCGAGGGATCACCCGTGCAGGTGCTGGACCGTTTATTCGCGAGCGCGTCATGCAGGCCTTCCCCGGATGATTTCACTGCGGTGGTGGTAAAGACATGAGAGACGGACTGGCGCCGTGCACCTTGCTCGCGGGGCGTTATCAGCTTGAACGCGAGTTGGGCCGGGGCGGTATGGGGGTGGTGTATCGCGCCCGAGATCTGTTGCACGAGCAATTTGGCGAGCCCACCCCCTGGGTGGCCGTCAAGCTGTTGGGCGAGGCGATTTCCGGGTGCCCGGATGCGCATGTGCTGCTGTACAGCGAGTTTGCCTTGACCCGCAGCCTGAGCCACGCCCGTGTGGTCCGAGCGTTTTCATTCGAGGTGGACACCCCCCGGCAGGCGGCTTTTTTCATCATGGAATTGATGCACGGTATCACCCTCGACAGGTTGCTCCAGGAGTGCCCTGAAGGATTGCCCTGGCGAGAGCTGCAACCCATGGCTGTGCAGTTATTGGAGGCACTGGCATACATCCATCAGCAACAGGTGCTGCACGGTGATATCAAACCCTCGAATATCATGGTGGGCGAAGCGGGCGTGCGTTTGTTCGATTTCGGTTTGGGCCATGGGCAAGCGCAGGTGACGGCGGGTTTGCCGAGCCTGAGCCGTAACCGTTTTAACGCCTGGACACCCGCTTACGCCGCCCCGGAACTACTCGCCGGCGGTGTTTTGACCGCCGCTTGCGACCTGTATGGCGCAGCGTGCGTGCTCTACGCGCTGGCCTATGGAAAACGCCTTGAGGATCGTCAGCTCACGCAAAAGCTCGCGCGCCCTCGGCAACTGCCCAGGCAGTGCTGGCACGCCTTGCGAGTGGCATTGTCGGTAGACCCGCAGCGCCGAAATATCAGCGTCGCGCAGCTGGCGGAGGTGTGGGGCGGGCACCGGCGATTCTGGTCCCTGTAGCAAATACTTAACTGACCAACCCATGTAACTGGCAGTACTCAGCCCAGCTTAACCCGGCCATCTGCGCGACCTCCTTGTGCACTTCCAGGCGTTGGGCTTCAAACGCGTCGGGCGAGTCGGCCGTCAACTTGAGGGTCAGCTCCCAGGCAAATAAATGCTGGCGTTCCGCTTCGGCTTCGAAGGCTTCGTGCAGGCGTTCGGCGCGGTACTGCGCCAGGGTTTCTTTCTTGGCCTGCGCCGCGAGGGGATTGAGCGTGTTCAACTGTGTGGCCACGTCCGGGTGTTCGCTTAAGAAGCGGTCCAGGGCGCGTTGGTGATTATCGCCGGGTTCTGACAAATGTTAACTCCTGTGACGATTCTCTTTGCGCCGACTACGTTTGCGTAAGCGGCGATTGATACGGTTTCGCATTGGCTCAAGCAAAAACAATAGCACGTAGGCACACAGTGCCACCGCGAGGTCCAAATCCAGCCAATCATCATCGATCACCTCGAAGAGCGGTGTGATCACGTTTTTGAGCATGAGCAATATCGTTACCGCGCACAACCACAGCAGTGCGTTGAACATTACCGGGGGTAGTGGGTTTAACAGCTTGTCGCGCATATCGAGCGAGTCTCCCTGACGTCGAGCTCCTGTACAGAATTCAACAAGCATAGCGCGAGAAAAATTATTTCTGAATAATTACAAGTGTTACGGCAAAAGTCTTTCGCTCCCGGCGTCAGGACGTGTAGCGTTACCGAGGGTTTTTCGGGCCTGCCTATCAGGGGCAGATCGCGATGGGCAGAGGGGCGGGTCATGGCGCAAACGCTGTTTAAACTTTTCCTTACTCAGCGTTTGGCGGCCTTGGCCAGTACGGAGTCGCTGCGTGCCATCCGCGAAGGGTTGTTGTGGATCCTGCCGTGCTTGCTGGTATCGGCCGGTTTTCTGATCCTGTCCGAGTGCGCGAGGGTGCTGGGTTTTGACCCGCCAGTGGTGGCGTTCCTCTCTGGCTTGCATAACCAGATCAGCTCGGTGATACCACTGCTGGTGGCGGCCTCAATCGGCTACATGCTGGCAATCCAGTACCGCTTGCCACAATTGCCCGTGGCGTTCCTTTGCCTGGCCCACGTGGTGGTGGCCACCTTTGTCTTGCGTGAATACCCGCGAGCGTCAGCCACATTCGTGCTGTTTATCGCCATTGCGTCACCCCTGATCAACGTGCCGGCAGTCGCTTGGCTGCACCGTTTCAGATGGACCCGTCTGGTCAACGAAAACCTGGTCAGTCACAACTTGCGCGGTACCATCAATATGGTGGTGCCCGGCGCGCTGACTGCGCTAGGTCTGGTGGTGCTGTTGTCGTTACTCTTGCAGATTCCCTATGTGGCCCACCTGCAGGGCCCCCAGGTACTGGACGCGCTGCAATCGCCCTATGGCAGCGGTTTGTTTGTAACGTTGATGAATTCTTTGCTGTGGTTCTTTGGGATTCATGGCGTGTATGCCATGCAGCCATTGTTTGATGTGCTGGATCAGGCCGTGGTGCTCAACGGCGCTTCACTGGCCGCAGGTGAGCCGATCAAGTACCTGCTCAACAGCGGTTTGCTGGGGTGTTTTGCGTTTATCGGTGGCTCGGGCGGCGCGTTGTGCCTGTTGCTGGCGATCCTGCTGTTTTCCAGAAGCAAGTCCATGCGACTGCTGGCAATGGCCAGTTTGCCGCTGTCGTTATTCAATGTCAGCGAAGTTTTGCTGTTCGGCTTGCCGATCATCCTCAACCCACGGCTGTTCATTCCGTTTCTGCTGGTGCCGGCGTTTAACGCGATGGTTGCGCTCATGGTGGTCCAGCTGGGTTGGGTATCGCCCGCAGTGGCCAGCGTGCCGTTTACGGCGCCGGTGTTGCTCAACGCCTACCTCAGCACCCATGGCGACCTGGCTGCCGTGGTGCTGCAACTGGCGCTGCTGGGGCTGGGGACTTTGGTGTATGCGCCGTATGTGCGCGCGATTCATCGCCAGTCCATCGAAGGCGGCACGGTGTATCTCAAGTCGCTGGACATGACCTTTCGCGGCCTCGAAGAGAAGGGCCGGTTGCGTGAGCTGGACCCGGTGCTGGCGTCTCACAGAACCCTGGCCCGCCAGGCAATCGAGCTGAGCCACATTCAGCAGATCTGCGACTATGAGTTTTACCTCGAATTCCAGCCCCAAGTCTCCACACGCACCGGCCTGTGTACCGGCTGCGAGGCCTTGATGCGTGCGCGCGACAACCAGGGCACCGTGCACTCGCCCTGGGAGTTTCTGCAGTGGCTGGCGCAGGCGCGGTTGATGCCTGACGTGGACGTGTGGGTCGCTTCACAGGCGGTGCGCCAGTATCAGAAATGGCAGAAAATCGGCTTTGCCCTGCCGATGACGATCAACATTTCCAGTGCCACCCTGACGAACGCCGCCCACGGCGATCGCCTGGTGGAAATTCTGGCGCAGGCCCATGGGCAAGTGTCGGTGGAAATCACCGAGGATGCGCTGGTCAGCGACGTTCCAGCCACGCGCCAGACCATCCAGAAACTGCAAGCGATTGGCGCCAAGGTGTATATCGATGATTTTGGCACCGGGTTTTCTGCATTGAGTTACCTGCACCAGTTTCCGGTGGACTTCATCAAGATCGACCGCAGTTTTGTGGTGGCTCAGCACGACCCCAAGGGCGCCCGGGTACTGACCGGCATGTTGCGTTTTTGCGAGGCGCTGAACCTGGGCGTGGTGGTTGAGGGTGTGGAAACCGCCGAGCAGTTGGCCTTTCTGAATACCGGCACTGAGCTGTTTATTCAGGGCTGGTATTTCAGCAAGGCGCTGCCAGGCGATCAGGTGCAAGGCTTCGTGCGCGAGCGCGCACAGACGCAAGGTTAGGCCTGGGTAGTGGCATAATCGCGTCGGGTCTGCTCGATCTCTTCGACCAAACCATCGATCCTCGCCAAGCGCGCGCGGTTGTCGTGATCCCACGGATGAAAACCCGGCTTGAAGTAGTGCAACCACGGCCGCAGCATGCGCGGGAACACGCCCCTGGGGCCGTAGAGAAACTTGAGCGTCCGCCAGAACCCCTTCACGTGCCCACCCGACTTGCGATCGGCGATGAGCAGGCGCAGGTGGAAGTCAAACACCACCAGCCAGAAGAACAGGGTGGTGGTCAGCATGGTCCCGGTGCGCAGCAGATAACGCCCCGGCCCGGGTTTGATCACGCTATTCCACACATCGAAGGCCACGGCTTTGTGCTCGGTTTCTTCCAGGGCATGCCAGTACCACATTTGTTGATAGCCCTTGAGGGATTTGCCAAATCGCGAGGGGTCGCTGAGCAGAATTTCCGCAAGCATTGCCGTGTAATGCTCAAGGGCGATGGTGACCGCGAGGTTGAAGGCTGGCGGCAGGTGTTTTTTCTGCAGGTCGAGGATGAATTTGAGGCGTCGGTCCAGGGTATGGGCGGGCAGACCAGCGGCTTGCAGCAGGTCGTTGTAAGCGACGTGTTCGCGGCTGTGCATGGCTTCCTGGCCGATGAAACCCTGAATCTCTTTCTTCAGGTCCGGGTCATCGATGCGTTGGCGATAGTGGCGCACGCTGTCCATGAAAAACAGCTCGCCCTGGGGAAACAGCAACGACAACGCGTTGAAAAAGTGGGTGATGAAGGGGCCTTGTTCGTGCCAGTCCTTGATGTGCTCGGCAGGCAAGGCGAAACGGATATCGCGACGGATCGGCAACATGGTGCGTACTCCTGTTCAGAGACGGGGTTCGTCGTTGGTTTCAAACACCGGCGTGCGGTGTTTGGGCGCCATACGTTTGCTGGCAAATACCACCAACGCCTGATAGGCCGCCGGCAAAACGCGCGCGAGCACGTCGAGAAAATAGGCATCGCGGCCGATCAATACGCGGCGTTTATTCTTGCGCACGCCTTGCAGGATCACTTTGGCGGCGGTGTCGGCATCGGTGATAAACAGCTTTTCAAAATCGGCGCGGGCCTGTTGCTCGCTCTGGATCAAAAAGCCGGTCATGTTCGCGTCGATGCGGCTGCTGCGGCAGATATCGGTGCGAATGCCACCGGGGTGCACGCAGGTGGCGGACACGCCGCAGCGTTGCAGGTCGAGTTCCTGGCGCAGGGATTCGGTGAAGCCGCGCACGGCGAATTTGGTGGCGTTGTAGCCGCTCATGCCGGGTTGGGCAAACAGCCCAAATACGCTGGAGGTATTGATGATGTGGCCGTCGCCGCTGGCTTTCAAATGGGGCAGGAACGCCTTGGTGCCGTGCACCACGCCCCAGAAGTTGATGCCGACTATCCATTCAAGGTCGGCATAGTCCACACCTTCGACGGTGCTCGACAGCGCCACCCCGGCATTGTTGAACACCAGGTTGACCTCGCCGTGATCCACCACACAGCGCGCGGCCCAGTCCTCCATGGCCTGGCGGTCGGACACATCCAGCACCTGGGTGGTGATCATGACTGGCGACAGTGTCGAGGTCTTGATCAGCGCTCGAGTGTGCTCCAGCCCTTGGCTGTTCTTGTCTGCGAGGGCCAGGTGGCAGCCTTCTCGCGCCAACGCCAGGGCCAGGGCGCGGCCCATGCCGGACGCCGCACCGGTAATCGCCGCCACGCGGCCGTTGAATGACTTCATGACAAGCTCCCTTCAGCGGTGGAGTGAGGCGTCGCCACCGGGCGGGGCGCGGGGTTGAGCGCAAGCGGGCTGGCCACATAGTCCTTGAGTGCAAAGTGCCGGGTCACCCGCTTGAAACCCCAGGTGGAACCCGGCCACAGCGTGGTGTTCTTGCCGGTGCGCGGGTCGAGGTACCAGCTTTGGCAGCCGCCGGTGTTCCAGATGGTGCGCTTGAGCTGGTCCTGCAATTGCGTGTTGTAGGCCTGTTCCACTGCGGGTTTGACGTCGACGCTGGCGATGCGCCGTTGCTGCATTTGCTTCAGTGCATCAAGGATGTAGGTGACCTGCGCCTCGATCATCAGAATCATCGAGTTATGCCCCAGGCCGGTGTTCGGCCCGACGATCAGGAACAGGTTCGGATAGCCCGGCACCGTGGTGCCTTTATAGGCATGCGCGCCGTCGCGCCAGGCGTCCATCAGGTCGACCCCGTCACGGCCGATGATGCAATCGCGAGGCATGGGGTCAGTGGCCTGAAAGCCGGTGCCGAAGATCAGGCAGTCGGCCGGGTGCTTGATGCCGTCAGCGGTGATCACGCCATCGGCTTCGATGCGCAGGACCTTGTCGGTCACCACCTCGACATTGCTGCGTGACAGCGCCGGGTAATAGTCGTTGGAGATCAGTATGCGTTTGCAGCCAATGGTGTAGTCCGGCGTGAGCGCCTTGCGCAGAGTAGGACGGGCCACCTGTTTGTGCAGGTGACGTGTGGCAATGCTTTGCACCATTTTCATCAGGCGCGGGTGCAACGCGAAGCCGATCACGCGACCTTCCAGCGCCCAGTAAAAGGCGCCGCGCACCAGGCGCTGGGTGAAGGGCAGGTGTTTGAAGAACCAGCGTTCGACCGCTGAAATCGCGCGGTCCGGCTTGGGCATGATCCACGGCGGTGTGCGCTGGAACAGGTCCAGGTGCGCCACTTGCGGTGCAATCTGCGGCACGAATTGAATGGCGCTGGCGCCGGTGCCGATCACCGCCACGCGTTTGCCCTTCAGCGAATAGGCGTGGTCCCACTGCTGGGAGTGGAAGCGCTTGCCCTTGAAGCTGTCGAGCCCCGGAATATCCGGCAGCGCCGGGCGCGACAACCCGCCCATGCCCGACACCAGCACCCGCGCGCTGACTTGGCGGCCATCGCTGAAACTTAACTGCCAACGTTGCTGCTGTTCATCAAACACCGCGCGCTCAAGGCCCATGCCGAAACGCAGGTAAGGCGCCAATTCAAAACGCTCGGCGCACGTCTCGAGGTACGCGCGGATCTCCGCCTGCGGCGCGAATTGCCGTGTCCAGTCCGGGTTGGGCGCGAACGAAAACGAGTACACATGGGACTGCACGTCACACGCGCAACCCGGGTAGTGGTTGTCGCGCCAGGTGCCGCCGAGGGTGTCGGCCTGCTCGGCAATAAAGAAGTCGGTAAGCCCGGCTTCCTTGAGTTTGATCGCCATACACAGGCCGGCAAAACCTGAACCGATGATGGCGATGTCGATTGAATCGCTGGGGGCAGTCATAGGCAGAGCCTCATGGGTAAGCGTTTCGCGGGCATCGGATGTGCTCCTGTTTTTTTGTTGTGTCTTTTAGATAGAACACCATTGCAATGGAAAAATGAATTATTTATTTTAAAAAAGATTTTAAATAATCTACCTGAAAAAATCGCCTACGCTAGGGCCTTGTTCCGCATACGCGACTTGTCCGACGGACGAGCACGGTGTGCAGGACGTTAAGGTCCAGGGTGTGGACGATGGCTGAGGCCTCTACCAATTCCGGTCGGGTCGCCAGCAGCAGGGAAGCAGAGGACCGAGCTATGGCTGTCGAGTGGGTAGTCGCTGCAGGTGTGGTGGTGGGTGCGAGCGTCGTGTTGTGGGCCTTCAGTGCCTTGATGACACGGCGTATTGAAACCACCGTTCCGATCAACGGGCGCTTTGTCGAGGTGGACGGCGAGCGCTTTCATTATGTCGATGAGGGCAAAGGCCCGCCGCTGGTCATGATTCATGGGCTGATGGGCAGCAGTCGCAACCTGACGTATGCCTTGTCCGGCCAATTGCGTGAGCGCTTTCGGGTCATCACCCTCGACCGTCCGGGCTCGGGCTATTCGACCCGGCATTCCGGGACAGCCGCCGACCTGCCGGCCCAGGCTCGTCAGGTGGCCAGCTTTATCAAGACGCTCGACCTGGATAGACCGCTGGTGCTGGGGCATTCCCTCGGCGGGGCGATTGCGCTGTCACTGGCGCTTGACCATCCGCATGCGGTATCCGGTTTGATCCTGGTGGCGCCGTTGACCCATCCCCAACGCCTGCTGCCGCTGGTGTTCCTGTCACTGGCGGTGCGCCCGGCATGGTTGCGGCGCTGGATATCACACACCTTGACCCTGCCCGTCGGGCTGCTCACCAAGGGCTCGGTAGTGAAGGGCGTGTTCGCCCCGGATGCCGCGCCTGCAGACTTCGCCACGCGCGGCGGCGGCTTGCTCGGTATGCGTCCTGACAACTTCTACGCCGCCTCCACCGAGATCAACACGGTCAACGATCACCTGCCGGACATGGTCAAGCGTTACCCGCAACTGACCTTGCCGATCGGGTTGATTTACGGCGCCCAAGACAAGGTGCTCGACTTCCAGAGACATGGCCAGGCCCTGGCCAGCAAGGTGCCGGGGCTGAAGCTGCAGGTGGTGGAGGGGCGCGGGCATATGTTGCCGATCACCGCGACAGAGCGCGTGGCCGCGGTGGTGGAGCAGGTTGCCAAGCGTGTCCGGCCAACGCAAAGCGCCACGGTGCTGCACCCGTCCTTTGCCCATGCAAGTAAATAATTATGCGACCCGACTCGCGGTTCAACGGCGTCAATGCCTGCTTTAGACACCTGACCAAACGGCTGAAAAAGAGACTGCCCGGTCACGTAAAAAAGCCACCAAGAAACTAGTTGACGACCTAACGATTCCGCGCTATTTATTTAAAAAAATTATTTCAATGTCTAATTTGAAACAATTTTTGCAGTGCCTAAGAGCGAATAAAATAATGAAAAAAACGTCTTTTATCGCATGGTTGAATTCTCGGGGCAGTCAGTGCTCCCTGAACCTGTTTACCGCTTCCCTTGTTTGCCTGCCAACCCGCTGTGTGCGGAGGATGCCATGAGTCAGACCCTGGCAACCGCGAACGTCTGGACCGACGGCAAGCGTCACCTCTGGTGGCTCGGCATCATGCCCCTCGCCACTCCGCTCCTCTCTGGCGCATTGGCGATCACCACGGGTGTGCAGCAACTGTGGTGGGTCGGCGTACTGGTGATCTTCGGCTTGATCCCGTTGATCGACGGCCTGCTCGGCGAAGACGTCAGCAACCCGCCCGAATCCGCCGTCAGCAATCTTGAATCCCAAAGCTACTACCGCTGGATCGTCTACACCGGCGTGGTGTTTGTCATCTCCTCCGTGATCGTCACCGGCTGGCTTGCCGCCGGCGGCATCGACTGGATCATCGGCGGCGGCCTGCTTAACGCCACGGCAACCCTCGACCCGTCAAGCGGCCTGGCGAAGGCGGCCGCTTTCATCACCGCCCGCACCGAGCTGCACGGCAGCATCAGCGGGTTCACCTACCTGGGCATGGCGATGTCCACCGGTGCCGCGACCGGCATTGCGATCAACACCGCCCACGAACTGGGGCACAAACCCAAGCCGCTGGAAGTGTTCTTGGCCAAGGTCACCCTGGCGCCGACGTTCTACGGGCACTTCTACACCGAACACAACCGCGGCCATCACGTACGCGTGGCCACCCCGGAAGACCCGGCGAGCTCGCGCCTGGGTGAAAGTTTCTGGGCATTCCTGCCGCGCTCGGTGTGGTTCAGCGCGGTGTCGGCCTGGAACCTGGAGCGCGAACGCCTGCGCAAACTCGGCTTGCCGGCTCTGCATTGGAAAAACGCGGTGCTCAGCGCCTGGACGTACAGCCTGGTGCTGTGGGGCGCGATGATCGTGTGGCTGGGGGCGGCGGTGATTCCGTTCCTGATCATTCAGGGTATCTACGGGTTCTCGCTGCTGGAAGTGGTGAACTATGTCGAACACTACGGGCTTAAACGTCAAAAGTTGCCCAATGGCCGTTATGAGCGTTGCTCGCCTCGGCACTCGTGGAACAGCAATCGAATTGTGACCAACATCTTTTTGTTCCAACTTCAACGTCACTCCGATCACCACGCCAACCCCACCCGCAGTTATCAATCGTTGCGCCACTTTGATGAGTCACCGCAACTGCCTTATGGTTATGCGAGCATGATTGTTTGGGCTTATGTACCGTACTTATGGCGCCGTCGGATGGATCATCGAGTGCTCAATCACTATGCCGGTGATATCAGCCTGACCAATCTTCAGCCGTCACAACGTTTGAAGTATCTGGAGAAGTACAGCAACAGTGCCAAACCGTTTTGACATGAATTAAATATAAGTAAGCGTTCTCGTGGCTTATCTGCCGCGCAGGGTGTTATCGCCCATGATTTAACGGTTTTATTGCAAGAAAGTTGTTTGACCCTACAACAATAACTTCAAGGGAAGGACGTACACCATGCAAAGCCCTGCCACGTTCACCGCGCATATCCTGTTGGCTGCCCTCGGGCTGATTGTTTACCAACAGGCCCAAGCCGCCCGTATTGAGCCGGCGGGCAGTGCGTTCACGGCCCAAGGTCCGATCAGCTTTTCCAAGGGTGCATTGATCAGCGCCGACTGCACCATCAAGGTGGCCGGCAACGTAGCGCCCGATGGTTCATCGGTGAATGTCGACAAAGTTGAATTCGACGGCGGCCTCAAGTGCAGCCGGGTAGAAGCCATCAACTTGCCGTGGGTACTGGTTGCCAAAGATACAAAAAGCGGTTCCATGTCGAAGATCAGCGTTGATGTTCACGCGTTTGGCCTGGGTGGCAAGTGCGGCCCGTCAACCGCCGACGGGACGTGGGATAACGCCACCGGCAAGTTGGAAGCCGTCAATGTGCCCATCGGCGAAGACTGCAAGATAAAGACGGTGTCAATCAAGATGCCGCCAAACTTCAAAGTGGTTGAATAAAGAAATCCGAATGTTGTAGCGGTATAGGTATTGAAATTTGGCTGGAAAGGGAAGTTCTGCAGTTTCACCGTGACCTCTCGTTCATGGCCATTACCCCTGGCGAAAGACTCGCCATTACATGTGAGGAAAAACAATGAAAAGCTTGAAAACCCTCGTTTGTGCAACTTCTTTTGCTCTGTGCTTTGGCGCCGCTTCGATGGCCAGTGCTGCCTCCGTCTCTCCAGACGGTCCGTTCTCGACCAACCCCGGCACCATCGTCGTGAAGTCGCCTTCGTCCTTCGGTGCAGCCGTGACCTGCGGCATCACCTTTACCGGCAACGTTAGCGGTGGCGTGGCTTCTATCAACGGCGCTTCGCTGACCGGTGGCGGTCTGTGCGCATTGCCTACGTTGACCAACCTGCCTTGGGTGCTGACGGCTTCCAGCGCTACTGCGGGCACCGTGACCAACGTCGGCTACAAGATCACCTCGCTCCCATCCACCAACTGCGGTCCTACCCCGATCGCCGTGGCATGGGCGGCAGGCACCAAGACCTTGTCGGCTGCCAATCAGTCGCTGAGCGGCAACTGCACCGTGGTTTCCCTGAGTGTTGTGGCCCCAACGCTGACAGTTAACCCATAAGCGCGTGACTCCTTAAGGGCTGATCACCTGTTGAAAGACGGGTGCCTCGCATGAGGCACCCGTTGAGGAAACACCACCGGCGGAGCCGGTCGGACACGCTACTTATTGTCTGGGGAACATGACAATGCAAAGTGTTAAGAAAACAGCCCTCCGGGGTTCGATGTTGGCCATCCTGGGCGCTGCGTCGTGCATGGCGAACGCTGTGACATTTGCCCCGGCAGGTGCTGCTTTTACCGCTTCAGGCTCAATCGCCACAGCCGTGAAGCTGCTCGCCTGGACCCCGATTCCCTGCACGATGACCCTCAGTGGCCATGTCGCGCCGGACGGCTCAAGCGCAACCATCACCAGTGCCACATTCATGGGCAATGCGCTGTGCGGTGTTTCCGGCCCGCTGAACTTGCCGTGGACACTGGTGCCAACGAATTCAACGACCGCGACGCTCTCCGGGTTTACCGAAAAGTTCGCTTATGACAGCTGCCTGACCCCAAGTGTGTTGACCACACAGTGGAGTGCTGCTGACAGCACGTTCAATCTTTCAAGTCCCCACACGGTTAATGCGACCTGCAGGGTGACAACCTTCAATTTCAAACCTTCACCTGGCCTCACGATTAACCCTTGAGAACATCAGTGCTTGAGGGCTTGGGTTGGGTAGAACCTGAAATGCGTCCCCTATCGAACGAACAGAAAGACGAGGCGGCTGGGGCCGGCTCGGTGTGATAACAATAAGGAGTGCCTCATGAATAATAAAAAACAACAGGTGCAGGCTTTACTGGGTTTGGCATTGATGGGTGGGCTGATGGCGGCTGCGCCCGTGCAGGCCGGTGGTTTTTCCACACCGACCTATGGCGCACCCGGCTGGGGGCGAGCCTTCGGCGGCGGCTCCTTGTTCAAGAATGATCCGAGTTCCGCATACAACAACCCCGCTGCAATGGCCTTTGTTGACCACAATGTTGCTCAGATGACCGTGGATTACGCGCGCATCAAGATCAAATATAAAGGCCAGGCTAATGACTACATGGGTAATCCGGTATCCAATACACCGTTCAACCCGGATGGTACTTTCGACCCTGACTTGGCCAAAGTTAACAACAATGACGGTGGCCAGGGTGGGTTCACGGCCTGGCTTCCAACAGGGTTCATGGTGATGCCGCTGGGTGACCGTTTTGCGTTCGGTCTGGCCCAAGTGGTACCGCAAGGCATGCGTACAACCTGGGATGAAAACTCCAAGCTGCGTGACTTTGCAGTGGACACCAAGATTGAGACCGTGGGGTTGACCGGGTCCTTGTCGTTCAAGGTGCGTGATGATCTTTCCCTGGGGGCCGGGGTGATTGTTCAGCACAGTAAAGGCTTCGTCAGCCAGAATATTGATTTGCTTGCGTCCGCTGCCAACTCCAAGTCTGAATTGGGCGGTATTCCGTTCCCGGCAGGCCTGGGTTCGGCGCTGATGCGAGTCAAAGTCGATAATACTTCGGTGGGTTGGTTCACGGGGGTAGTCTGGAAACCCACTGAGCAAGACAGCCTCGGCCTGAATTATCACGCCAAAATCAAAAACAAGATGACGGGCAAGTACAACATTCGCGCCGATGCATTCTCTTATCAGTTGATGACCGCACCGAGCCCGTTTGGCGGGACCGGCACCATTCCCGAAGTGGCCTACCCGGGTCTTAAATTGATGCCGGACGGCGCGAACGCGAGTACTCAACTGGACATTCCGGCCACTGCGGGCCTGGATTGGGTACACCAGTTCAATGACCGCTTTACCCTGGGCGTGAGTGCGGTGTGGACTCAATGGTCATCTTTCAAGGACCTGACGCTCAAGTCTGACGGCAACCTTATCGTTTCCATTCCCTACAACTACCGGGATTCCTGGATGTACTCCATTGGTGGTGATTTTAAAGCCACCGATGAACTGACTTTGCGTGCCGGTGTTGCTTCCGACCAGACGCCAACCCGTAACTCCACTCGCGACCCGCGGATACCGGACGGTGACCGTTATTTCTTGTCGCTGGGGGCGGGTTACGACGTTAAAGCCATTCCAGGCCTGACGCTGGACCTGGCGTATTCCCATCAGTTCGTGCAGGAGGTCAATCTCAAGACCAAGAACGTCGACCGGTTGGGTGGCGCGAGCCTGGACGGCAAGGCCGAATCTTCGGGCGACGTCGTTGCGGTGTCGGCAACCTATGCGTTCTAAGTAACTCACGCAGCATCGTGGATAAGGGCGGCAAGTGCATCTTGACGCTCTTTATCCGATGCCCCCGGCGACGGTTCGCCCACGCGCGCCCTTGCAGTTTCTTCCTCATTTATCCAAAAGGCTGACGTGTTCAGCCGTTGATTTTTTCGCCAAAGCATTAAATATAAATTTCAAAACAAAATTTGAATTTACGCTTTCAAGTTTGTAGTGTGGTTTTACGCTCCAAGTCATTCCGGCTTGCCCAGGCGTCGGCCGTACCCTGAATTGAGTAGAGGTATCCCCATGGTTATCTGGTTATTGGCGGGTTTCGCAGCAGCGATTGCCCTGGCGTATCGGCAAGCCGTCGCGGCCCTTTGGTTGGGCGCTGGCGTGATCTGGCTTGCGGTGGGCTACCTGTTTAACGTGGTCGCCGGGTTGGGCGCCACCGTCGCGGCGATACTGGTGGTGTTGCCCGCGCTGCTGCTGACGATCAAACCCTTGCGCCGCACGCTATTGAGCAGCAAGGCATTGGCCCTGTTTCGCACCATCATGCCGGCAATGTCCGACACCGAGCGCGCCGCCATCGAGTCCGGCACCGTGTGGTGGGACGCCGAACTGTTCAGCGGCAAACCCGACTGGCAACGCCTGCTGCAAGCCGCACCGGCGAGCCTCAGCGCCGAAGAGCAGGCCTTCCTCGACAACGAAGTCGAAACCCTGTGCGACATCGCCAACGACTGGGAAACCACCCAGATCTGGCAGGACATGTCCCCCGAAGGCTGGCAGTACACCAAGGATGCCGGGTTCCTCGGCATGATCATTCCCAAACAATACGGCGGCAAAGGCTTCTCTCACTATGCGCACTCGCAAGTGGTGATGAAGCTGTCCACGCGCTGCTCGGCGGCGGCGATTTCGGTGATGGTGCCCAACTCCCTCGGCCCGGCGGAATTGCTGCTGCATTACGGCACCGATGCCCAGCGCAATTACTACCTGCCACGGCTGGCGCGCGGTGAAGACATTCCGTGTTTTGCCCTGACCAGCCCCTACGCCGGCTCCGATGCCGGGGCGATTCCGGACTTGGGCATCGTCTGCAAAGGCCTGCATGAAGGCGAGGAAGTGCTGGGTTTCAAGGTGACGTGGGACAAGCGCTACATCACCCTGGGCCCGATTGCCACGGTGCTCGGCCTGGCGTTTCGCGCAGAAGACCCGGAGGGGTTGCTGGGTGCACCCGGTTCGTTGGGGATCACCTGCGCGTTGATCCCGACCTCGCACCCCGGCGTCAACAGCGGCCGCCGTCACTGGCCGTTGAACGCTGTGTTTCAGAACGGTCCTACCACCGGCAAGGATGTGTTCATACCACTGGAATGGGTGATTGGCGGCCGCGAACAAGTCGGCAACGGCTGGCGCATGCTGATGGAATGCCTGGCCGCCGGGCGGGCGATTTCGCTGCCTTCGGCCAACGTCGGCCTGGGCAAGGTGGCGGTGCGCGGCACGACGGCGTATGCGGCGATGCGTAAACAGTTCGGCCTGCCGATCGGCAAGTTCGAGGGCGTGCAGGCGCCACTGGCGCGCATGGCCGGGCATCTGTATGCCTGCGACGCAGTGCGCAAGGTCTCGGTGGCGTCCCTGGACGCGGGTGAAAAACCGTCCGTGATCTCGGCCATTGCCAAGTACCACGTCACCGAACGCGCGCGGATTATCGTCAACGACGGCATGGACATCGTCGCCGGCAAGGGCATCTGCATGGGCCCGAACAACTTCCTCGCCCGCGCTTATCAGCAAAGCCCCATCGCCATCACGGTGGAAGGCGCCAACATCATGACCCGCTGCCTGATCATCTTTGGCCAGGGCCTGATTCGCTGCCATCCCTATGTGTTCCGCGAGATGGAAGCGGCGCGCAACCCTGACCGGCGCAAGGCATTGGAAGCATTCGACAGTGCGCTGTTCGGCCACGTGAGTTTCGTGCTGGCCAACACCGTACGCGCGGCGGTGCATTCGCTGACGGGTGGGCGGCTGATTTCCGCACCGGCCAAGACCGACCCGGCGCTGGCGTCCTACTACCGTCAGGCCAATCGGCTGTCGGTGGTGCTGGCATTGCTCTCGGACGTGTCCATGGGCGTGTTGGGCGGTGCCCTCAAGCGCAAGGAAAGTATCACCGGGCGCCTGGGCGATATGCTGTCGCAGCTGTACATCCTGTCCTGCGTGCTCAAGCGCTTTGAAGATGACGGGCGGCCCCAGGCGGACCTGCCCCTGGTGCACTGGTCGGCCCAGGACGCCTTGCTGCGGGCTTATGAAGCCTTGATTGAAGTGCTCGACAACTACCCCTCCAAAGCGGCCGCAGCGGTGGTGCGTGGCTTGAGTTTTCCGTTCGGTATCCCTTCGCGCAAACCCTCGGATCGCCTGTTGGCACAGGTAGCGGAAGTGGTGCAGACCCCGGGCGAGACACGTGACCGTTTGTTGGCCAATTCCTACATACCGCGCGCCGAAATCGACAAGCTGGCGTACGGCGAATTGGGTTTCCGTTTGTTGCCGCAAGTCGAGCTGATCGAGGCGCGGCTCAAGCCCGCGATCAAGGGAGGCCTGATCGAGCCAATGCCGATTTCCGCCACGGCCTTTACCGGCTGGCGCGTCAAGGCGCGGGCGCTGGACCTGATCAGCGACGACGAAGACAGCGTGCTCGGGCGTTATGTGGAATACGCCGACCATGGCATCCAGGTCGATGACTTCCCGCAGGACTTTGGTTTGCTGGAGGCTTTGCAGCAGCGCAAACAAGCGTTGGAACCGACCGCCAAACGTCGCACCCCGCAAAGCGAAAACGCCTCGGTCAACTAGGTAAAACACAGTCAATGTGGGAGCTGGCTTGCCTGCGATAGCGGTTTACCTGACACACCGCTATCGCAGGCAAGCCAGCTCCCACAGTTGATCGGGTTTACACAGCAGGATTGTGTCTATGAGTGACAGCTACCTCTCGTTCGTCAATTCCCCCTGGGGCCGCCGCTTGGCCCAGGCCATCGGCCTGCCGCAACCCTTGCCGCTACAACGCCATCGCAGCGGCCAACAAGGCCTGGTCAACCCGGTGATCCTCGCCGGGGCAGGGCGCCTGGCCGCGCAGGTGCAGCGGATTTTCAGCGCCACTAACACGGTCGCCGCCACCCCGGCGACCCTCAAGGCGCCGTCCACGGTCAAGGTGCAGGGCGCAGTGTTCGACGCCAGTGACGTGGTCGACCTGCAACAGCTCGACGAGCTGTATGTGTTCTTCCACGCCAACGCCAAACGCCTCGGCCAGCACAGCCGCGTGGTGGTCCTCGGCACCGCCCCCGAGCATTGCAAGGACTTGCCCCAAGCCATCGCGCAACGCGCCCTTGAAGGTCTGGTGCGCTCGCTGGCCAAAGAACTGCGCCGAGCCATTACGGTGCAATTGATTTACGTGGCGCCGGGTGCCGAAGATGCGCTGGACAGCAGCCTGCGTTTTTTCCTGTCGCGCCGTTCGGCCTATGTGTCCGGGCAAGTGGTGCGCCTGGAAAAACCGGTGGACGGCAACACCGCCATCAACTGGGAAACCCCCTTCGCCGGACGCCGCGCGCTGGTCACCGGCGCGTCCCGTGGCATCGGCCTGGCAATTGCGCAGGTGTTGGCGCGTGACGGCGCCCACGTAGTGTGCGTGGACGTGCCCCAAGCCCACGACGCATTGCAACAAGCCGCAACAAGCGTCGGCGGGTCGGCATTGCCGCTGGACATCACCGCCGCCGACGCGGCCGCGTTGTTGTTGACACACGTCAGCCAGTACGGCGCCTTCGACGTGGTGGTGCACAACGCCGGGATTACCCGCGACAAGACCATCGCCAAGATGACCGAAGCAGCCTGGCGCAGCGTGTTGGCCGTGAATCTGCAAGCACCGCTGCACCTGAGCAGCGAATTGCTGGAAGGCCAAGGGCTGAACCCCGGTGGGCGCATTGTGTGCGTCTCGTCGATCTCCGGCATCGCCGGCAACCTGGGGCAAAGCAACTACGCGACGTCCAAGGCCGGTGTGATCGGCCTGGTGCAGGGCTTGGCGCCACGTGCAGCGGCGCAGCAGGTCACGGTCAACGCGGTGGCGCCCGGGTTTATCGAAACCCAGATGACCGCGAAAATTCCGCTGATGATTCGCGAAGCGGGGCGGCGCATGAACTCCTTGTCCCAGGGCGGCCAACCGATCGACGTGGCCGAGACCATCGCCTGGCTGGCGCACCCTGCGTCCGGCGGGGTCAATGGCCAAGTCGTACGCGTGTGCGGCCAAAGCCTGCTGGGAGCCTGAGCCATGGACTACGTGACGCAGATCATCGACCCGCCACCGTCGCGCACACAGCTGCTGCTGGACGGCGTGCGCGGCTTACGCAAACCCAAGCTCGACGCAGCGCCTTCGCTACCGGTGGAACGCCTGGTGCGCTCGGCCGTGGAGCTGTCGGCCAGCGGGATCGCGGCGTATGGCCGTGCCTGCGGGTTTCGGCGCGAGCAGCGCGTGCCGTTGTCCTACCCGCACGTACTGGCGTTCCCCTTGCACCTGATGCTGCTAACCCGGCCGACGTTTCCGTACCCGGCCAGCGGCATGGTGCACCTGGCCAATCGCATTCGTCAGCATCAGCGACTGGAGGAGGGCCAGGCCCTGCGTCTGGAAGTGTTTTGCGAGCGTTGGGTGGCGCATCCCAAGGGCCAGGCGCTGAGTATTGCGACTCGGGCCTACAGCGCAGGCGCGCTGGCGTGGGAAAGCGACAGCCTTTACCTGCGCCGTGACGTAAAAAATCCGACCGGAGAGGCGTGGAATGACACGCTGCCCTTGCAAGAAGAAGGCCTGTTGCGCACTCAGCGCTGGGTGTTGCCAGCCGACCTGGGCCGACGGTTTGCCAGGGTATCGGGGGACTTCAACCCGATTCACACCTCAGTGATCGGCGCAAAACTATTTGGCTTTCGCCGCGCCATCGCCCATGGCATGTGGACCCTGGGCCGTGCGCTGGCCGCCTGGCAATCGCCGGGTGGGCTGGCGGTGGCCGAAGCGCATTGCGATTTCAAACTGCCAATTTTCCTCCCCGGCCAAGTCACCCTGTGGAACCACCCCACGAACGGCCCGCGCCGTGAATTCGAAGTGCGCACTGTCGCCGGTGATAAACCGCACATGCGCGGCCTGTTTGTCTGGAATGAGACCTGTCGATGAGTGACTACAGCTTCAACCCGGCCCCGACCCGCCGCGTGGCGATTATCGGCGGCAACCGCATACCCTTTGCCCGCTCCAACACGGTGTACGCCCACGACAGTAATCAGGATTTGCTGGTGGCCGCCTTGCAGGGCCTGATCGGCCGTTTCAACCTGCACGGTCAGCGCCTGGGCGAGTTTGCCGCGGGTGCGGTGATCAAGCATTCACGGGATTTCAACCTGGCGCGCGAGTCACTGCTCTCGACCACCTTGTCCCCGGATACACCGGCTTACGACGTACAGCAGGCGTGCGGCACCGGCCTTGAAGCCGCGCTGCTGGTGGCCAATAAAATCGCCCTCGGCCAGATCGAAGTGGGCATTGCCGGCGGAGCCGACACCACCTCCGACGCGCCCATCGGCATCAATGAAGCCCTGCGCCACAGCCTGCTCGCGGCCAATCGCGCCAAGGGCATGGGCGATAAACTCAAGGCCTTGTTGAAGGTGCGCCCGTCGATGTTTTTCAAGCCGTTGCTGCCGCGCAACGGCGAGCCCCGCACGGGGTTGTCCATGGGCGAGCATTGCGAAGAAATGGCCAAGCGCTGGCAGATCAAGCGGCTGGCCCAGGACGAGCTGACCCTCACCAGCCACCAGCGCCTGGACGCGGCGTACACACGCGGGTTCTTTGATGACCTGATCAGCCCCCATCGCGGCCTGGCCCGCGACAATAACCTGCGCAGCGATGCCAGCCTGGAAAAGCTCGCGGGCCTGTCGCCTGCTTACGACCGGCAAAACGGCACGCTCACGGCGGGCAACTCCACCCCTTTGACCGACGGCGCCTCGGTGGTGCTGCTGGCCAGTGAAGAATGGGCTGCCGAACACGGTTGGCCGGTGCTGGCCTACCTGCGTACCGGCGAAACGGCGGCGGTTAACTTTGTCGACGGCACCGAAGGCCTGCTGATGGCGCCGGCCTACGCCGTGCCGCGCATGCTCAAGCGTGAGGGCCTGAGCTTTGCCGATTTTGACTTCTTTGAAATCCACGAAGCCTTCGCCGCCCAAGTGCTGTGCACGCTCAAGGCCTGGGAAGACGCCGATTATTGCCGAGACCGTCTCGGCCTGGACGCGCCGTTGGGGCCCATCGACCGCGCCAAAATGAACGTCAACGGCGGCTCCCTCGGCTGCGGCCACCCCTTCGCCGCTACCGGCGGGCGGCAACTCGCAGCGCTGGCCAAAATCATCCACGCCAATGGCGGCGGGCGCGGCCTGATTTCGATCTGTGCGGCGGGCGGGCTGGGCATTACCGCTATCGTCGAAAAATAGCCTGACCAAAAAAAATAACAACAAGGAGACTGCCATGAACGCTGTAAGCCTGGAACACACCGAACGGGTCTGGTTGAACGCTTACCTGCCTGGCGTGCCGGCGGACATTGAGGCCGGGATCGAGGCGTACCCGTCGTTGCGCGAGGTGTTCCTGGAGCACCTGGAGAAGTTCCGCGACCGGGTTGCCTATGTCAGCATCGGCACCGAAATGACCTATGCCGATTGGCAGGTGCAAGGCGTCGCGTTTGCCGCGTGGCTGCAGGGCCAGGGCGTGAAGAAGGGCGATCGAGTCGCGCTGATGATGCCCAACTGCCTGCAGTATCCCATCTGCCTGCTCGGCACGATTCTGGCCGGTGCAGTGGTGGTCAACGTCAACCCGCTGTACACCTCCCATGAGCTCAAGCATTTGCTCAAGGACAGCGAAGCCGAAACGGTAGTGATCTTCGAAAACTTTGCCCACACCCTGGAAAAAGTTATCGACGGCAGCAGCGTCAAGCGCGTGGTAGTGGCAGCCATCGGCGATTTGCTCGGCACCTTCAAAGGTGCGGCGATGAACTTCATCCTGCGCCGTGTGCAGAAACAAGTGCCTGCGTTTAACCTGCGCGGCGCCGTGCGCTTCAATCAGGTGCTCAAGCAGGGGCGGGCGCTGAACCACTTTCCGGTGGCCATGGCCCTGGATGACCTGGCCTTTTTGCAATACACCGGCGGCACCACGGGGGACGCCAAGGGCGTGATGCTCAGTCACCGCAATATCATCGCCAACCTGCTGCAAGCCAAGGCCTGGGTCGGCGACCAACTCGACCAGGGCAAGCAGGAAACCAACGTCACCTTGCTGCCGCTGTACCACATCTTTTCCTTGACGGTGAATTGCCTGATGTTCATGTGCCTGGGCGGGCGCAATATCCTGATTGCCAACCCGCGTGACGTGAAACGTGTGCAGATGATCCTGCGCAAAGAGCGTTTCAACGGCATCGCCGGGGTCAACACGTTGTTTAACGGCTTGCTCGAGAACAAGGAATTCTGTGCGCGGGATTTTTCCGACCTGCGCATGGTAATAGCCGGGGGTATGGCCACCCACACTGCGGTGGCCAAACGCTGGAAAGAAGTCACCGGGCTGCCGATCATCGAAGGCTACGGGCTGACCGAGTGCTCGCCGGTGGTGAGCATCAGCCCTATCGACATCTCGCGCATGCGCGAGATGGAATTCACCGGCAGCATCGGCGTGCCGTTGCCGTCGACCTGGGTGCGCTTTATTCGCGAGGATGGCCAGTTGGCCGATATCGGTGAAAGGGGCGAGCTTCAAGTGCGCGGCCCGCAGGTGATGCAGGGTTACTGGAAACGCCCCAAGGAAACGGCTGAAGTGCTGGACCGTGAGGGCTGGTTGTCGACCGGGGATATCGGCGTGATGGACGAGCGTGGCTATATCCGCCTGGTAGACCGCAAAAAAGACCTGATTCTGGTCTCGGGTTTCAACGTGTACCCCAACGAGATTGAGGACGTGGTGGCGTTGCACCCGGGCGTGGGGGAAGTGGCGGCGATCGGTGTGGAAGATGGCGTGACGGGGGAGAAGGTCAAGATCATCGTCGTGCGCAAGGACCCGAACCTGACGCAGGAGCAACTCCTTGCGCATTGCCGGGAATACCTGACGGGGTACAAGGTGCCCAGGTATGTGGAGTTTCGGACGATGGAATTGCCCAAGACCACCGTGGGCAAAGTGCTGAGGCGGGCGCTGCGCTAAGAATCGACACCATTTCCTGTGGGAGCTGGCTTGCCTGCGATAGCTGTGCATCAGTAACAAATGTGCCAGCTGACCCACCGCTATCGCAGGCAAGCCAGCTCCCACAGGGGTCAGTGTTGGGGGTTAGACAGCGTCCACTTGGACCCAGCGCTCCTCTTTGGCCGCCACACGAATCGCCGTCGCCAACCGCTCCACCGCCCACGCCGCCTCGAAGTCAGTGCCGTCTGCGCCCTGGCCCGCCAGCGCCATGATCAACTCTTGCACCTCCAGCGTCTTCAGCTCGTTGTACCCCAACTGATGCCCCGCAGCCGGGCTGAACGCCGCGTAACCCGGCAGGGCAGGGCCGGCGAGCAGGCGCTGGAAACCGTCCTGACCGACCCGGCACACACGCAGTTCATTCAAGCGTTCCTGATCGAAGGCCAGGGTGCCTTTCGTGCCGCTGATTTCGAAACTCAGATGGTTCTTGTAGCCGTGCTTGAGCCAACTGCTGCTCACCGTACCGCGCGCGCCGTTGGCAAAACGCAGCAGGGCGTGTACCTGGTCATCCACGGCGATGGGTTTGAGGTCGTTGCTGCCCTTTATGGCGGGGCGCTGGGCATGCACGGTCTGGGTGTCGGCGCACACGCTGACCACATCACCGACCAGGTAACGCGCCATCGACAGCAGGTGGCTGCCCAGGTCCGCCAGCGCACCACCGGCATGTTCCACTTCACAGCGCCATGACCACGGCGAGGCCGGGTCAGCCATAAAGTCTTCACTGAATTCACCCTGGAAGCTGATGATTTCACCCAGCTCGCCGTTGGCAATCATCTGCCGGGCAAGCGTGATCATCGGGTTGTGCTGATAGTTGTAGCCGACCCGCGTCACCACACCTGCGTCACTCGCGGCGCGGCGCATGGCGTCGGCTTGCTGCAGGCTGACGGCCAGCGGTTTTTCGCAGTACACCGCCTTGCCCGCTGCGATGGCAGCCATCGCCATGGGGTAGTGCAAGTGGTTGGGTGTGGTGATCGCGACGACGTCGACCTTCGGGTCATTGATCAACGCTTGCCAGTCGCCATGGGCCTGGGCAAACCCCCAGGCCGTGGCGCAACGCTGTGCGCGTTCGGTGTCGGCATCGGCCAGGGCAGCCAGCTTGAGGGTAACCGGCAGTTCGAATACCGCCCGAGCGTTATTGAATGCCAGCGCATGGGCGCGCCCCATAAAGCCTGTGCCGATCAAGCCGATTCCGAGTTCACGCATCGCCGTGGTCCTTTGGATTATTGTTTTCAGGAAGGCTATTAATGGAATAAAAATTCCCTAACTTCAATAGATGGAACAAATATTCATTTCTGTGGGCGCAATCAGCCTGACGAATGCAGCTATATTCAGCCCGTGACGAAAGCCCGTCAGTTAACAAAAGATAACGTAGCGCCGATTGTCAGACGATTCGAAACCCCGATAGGATGGCCCCTGCTTCCTCCAGGCGCTCTAGATTGCAGGTTTCAGGGCCCGGGATGGCAAGACGACCTAACAATAATAAATGGGGAGAAAGGTCTATGAGTGAGCCTGTCATGGGTTGGGTTGTTTGCCGCCCGCGCGCCGCACGCAGGGTTGCGTGGCTGGCCACAGCGCTCTCGCTGCTGGCAGGTGCCGTGTTGGCGATGCCTGTGCTGGCAGCCAGCGATACCGTCGCAACGCCTGCGTTTGCGATTGAGTCCCCCAAGGCCGCCAAAGGCCTGATGATCGATGTCGTCCACGCAGGCGCTCGGCTGGTGGCCGTGGGCGATCGCGGGCACATCCTCTATTCCGATGACCAGGGCAGTTCCTGGACTCAAGCCAAAGTCCCCACCCGACAGTTGCTCACGGCGGTATTTTTTGTCGATGACAAACACGGTTGGGCGGTAGGCCACGATGCGCAAATCCTTGCCAGCGCAGACGGCGGTGCCACCTGGACCCAGCAATATCAAGACCTCAAGCGCGAAGCACCATTGCTCGACATCTGGTTCAAGGACGCCGAACACGGCCTGGCCGTGGGCGCCTACGGTGCGCTGATCGAAACCACCGACGGCGGCAAAACCTGGGCAGACGTCAGCGACCGCCTGGACAACGAAGACCAGTTTCACCTCAACGCCATCGCCCACATCAAAGACGCCGGCCTGTTCATTGTGGGTGAACAGGGCAGCATGTTCCGCTCCAGCGATGACGGCCAGACCTGGGAAAAAATCGAAGGCCCCTATGAGGGATCGCTGTTTGGCGTCGTCAGCACGGCGCAGCCGCACACCCTGCTGGCCTATGGTTTGCGCGGCAATCTTTACCGTTCCACGGATTTTGGAACGACCTGGGAGCAAGTTGAGTTGAACGCGGCGCGCGGAGCGCTGGAGTTTGGCTTGTCGGGCGCTACCTTGCTGGAGGACGGTTCGATTGTTGTCGTCGGCAACGGCGGCAGCGTGGTGGTCAGCCACGACGATGGCCAGACTTTCAGCGTGTTCAACCGTCCCGACCGTATTTCGCTGTCGGCGGTGACCTCGGCGGGCAATGGCAACTTGATTCTGGCCGGGCAGGGTGGCGTTCGTATTGCCGCGCCCACCGGCGCCGAACCGACAAAACAATAAGAAGGCGGGGAAAGAATGAGCAGTCATCACAACGATAAAGCGACCTTTCTTGAGCGCCTGATCTTCAATAACCGCCCGGCAGTGATCGTCATCTGCCTGCTGGTGAGCATTTTCCTGTTTTGGCAGGCGACGTTGATTCGCCCGTCCACCAGCTTTGAAAAAATGATCCCCCTCAAGCACCCCTTCATTGAAAAGATGATGGAACACCGCAACGACCTGGCGAACCTGGGCAACACGGTGCGCATTTCGGTGGAAGCCAAGGACGGCGACATTTTCAGCAAGGAGTACATGGAGACCCTGCGTCAGATCAACGACGAGGTGTTCTACATTTCCGGCGTCGACCGCTCAGGCCTCAAGTCGCTGTGGAGCCCCAGCGTGCGCTGGACCGAGGTGACCGAAGAAGGTTTTGCCGGCGGTGAAGTCATCCCGCAAAGCTACAACGGCTCGCCGGAAAGTCTCGATCAACTGCGCAACAACGTGCTCAAGTCCGGGCAAGTAGGGCGCTTGGTCTCCAACGACTTCAAGTCGAGCATCGTGGATATCCCGCTGCTGGAGTCCTACCCGGACCCGCAGGATCAGGGCAAGTTGCTGGCGCTGGACTACCGCAAGTTCTCCCACGAACTCGAAGACAAGATTCGTGACAAGTTCGAAGCACAGAACCCCAACATCAAGATCCACATTGTCGGGTTCGCCAAGAAGGTCGGCGACCTGATCGATGGTCTGGTCATGGTGGTGATGTTCTTCGGCATTGCCTTTGTCATCACCCTGATTCTGCTGCTGTGGTTCACCAACTGCCTGCGCAGCACCATCGCCGTGTTGAGCACCACATTGGTGGCGGTGATCTGGCAGCTGGGGCTGATGCACTTTTTCGGTTTCGGCCTCGATCCGTATTCGATGCTGGTGCCGTTCCTGATTTTCGCCATCGGTATTTCCCACGGTGTGCAGAAGATCAACGGTATCGCGCTGCAGTCCAGTGAAGCCGATAACGCGCTGACGGCGGCGCGGCGCACGTTCCGGCAACTGTTCCTGCCGGGGATGATCGCGATCCTGGCCGATGCCGTGGGCTTTATTACGCTGCTGATCATCGACATCGGTGTGATCCGCGAACTGGCCATCGGCGCGTCCATCGGCGTGGCGGTGATTGTGTTCACCAACCTGATCCTGCTGCCCGTCGCCATCTCCTATGTGGGCATCAGCAAGCGTGCCATCGCCAAAAGCAAGAAAGACGCGCACCGCGAACACCCGTTCTGGCGCCTGTTGTCCAAGTTCGCCAGCCCGAAAGTCGCACCGGTCTCGATTGCCTTGGCGCTGATCGCCTTTGGTGGCGGCCTCTGGTACAGCCAGAACCTGAAAATCGGCGACCTCGACCAGGGCGCGCCGGAACTGCGTCCGGACTCGCGCTACAACAAAGACAACAACTTCATCATCAGCAACTACTCCACCAGCTCCGACGTGCTGGTGGTGATGGTCAAGACGAAAGCCGAAGGCTGTTCGCGTTACGAAGCCATGGCGCCGATCGACCAGTTGATGTGGAAGATGCAAAACACCGAGGGCGTGCAGTCAGCAATTTCGCTGGTGACCGTGTCCAAGCAGATGATCAAGGGCATGAACGAAGGCAACCTGAAATGGGAAACCCTGTCGCGCAACCCCGATGTGCTGAACAACTCCATCGCCCGTGCCGACGGCCTGTACAACAACAATTGCTCGCTGGCACCGGTGCTGGTGTTCCTCAATGACCACAAGGCCGAAACCCTCGACCGCGCGGTGCATGCGGTGCAGGACTTCGCCAGGGAAAATAACAAGGACGGCCTGGAATTCATCCTCGCCGCCGGTAACGCCGGGATCGAAGCCGCGACGAATGAGGTGATCAAGGAATCGGAACTGACCATCCTGATCCTCGTGTACCTGTGCGTGGCGACCATGTGCATGATCACTTTCCGCTCCTGGGCGGCGACTCTGTGCATTGTGCTGCCGCTGGTACTGACCTCGGTGCTGGGCAACGCGTTGATGGCGTTCATGGGCATCGGCGTCAAGGTGGCGACCCTGCCGGTAGTGGCGCTGGGTGTGGGGATTGGCGTGGATTACGGCATCTACATCTACAGCCGCCTGGAAAGTTTCCTGCGCGCCGGTTTGCCGCTGCAAGAGGCCTATTACCAGACGCTCAAATCCACCGGTAAAGCCGTGCTGTTCACCGGCCTGTGCCTGGCGATTGGCGTGTGTACCTGGATTTTCTCGGCCATCAAGTTCCAGGCTGACATGGGCCTGATGCTGACCTTCATGCTGCTGTGGAACATGTTCGGGGCGCTGTGGCTGCTGCCGGCACTGGCGCGGTTCCTGATCAAGCCTGAAAAACTGGCGGGGCAGAAGGGCAATTCGTTGTTTGCCCACTGACCGAGCCTCCTGCAGGTGCGTGTTCCCACGTTCCTGCAGGGGGGACTTCTTACAGCTTCAGGAACAATTTCTCATCCAGCGGTGCCGTAATCCGCGATCGAATGATCTGCTCCACCACACGGTTGTTACCGGCTTCTCTGATCAAGTCTTTCTGGGTCTTGGCGCGTTGCGACGCGATCTTCAAATGCGCGGCGGTGTAGGTGTTACGCACTGCGCCTTTTTCAGGGTAGTGGAAGTGTGCGTACCACAGAACGTCGACCTTGCCCTTTTCCCGCACGGCATATTCGGTGAACACATCGCCACTTTTGGTCGGCACATCGCGCTTCACCAGGTTGATGTCGACTAACCCATGGCGCCACAGGAAATCGACATTTTCCGGCTTGGGCGGTTGCACGCGATAGCCATCAGCGGTGTGCTGGATTGCCTTGTTTTGCAGGTCATCGGCTGTCGATCTCCATCGTGCGACCAGGTTGGCGGTTTCCGCCTGGGCGCCATGGTTGGCCAGGGTTTGCCGGGCTACCTCGCGCAGTTTGTCAGCCTGGGCTTGCAGCATGTCGTACCAGTCCAGTGGGTTGACGGTGTCGCGGCGTGCAGGGTCAGCAAGTTTGCGTTTCTGGTAGGTAATCGTTGCCTCAAGCCTGGTCGCTTGCTCAACAAGGGTGTCTGCTTCGGCGGTGTAGGCCCTCAGTGACTTGGGCGATGGCAGGCGAGGTTCCTGAACCTTGGGCCCTTCAACTATCTCCACCCACTCGCGCTGTGACGGATGTTCACTGTAGCTGGCGAGGCGTTTTCCGGTAGTCGGGTCCAGTACATCAATGATGTCATTACGCCCCGACTCAGAGGGGCGCAGCGTACCGATCAGGGTCTGTTTGTCACGAGTCTTGAATACCCGTTGATTGTGCGGCCTGGCTCGCCGGTCTTTGCGCGTCGGCGTTTGCGGAGTCAAGTGCTGTTCTTCGCGAATCACCTGAGCAAGGTCAGCCTGCGCGTCGGCGATGATCTCGCCCAAGCGTTGGATAAACAGCGCGTGATATTCACTGCGAAACAGGGCGGGGCATGTCTCCTCCAGGTATAGCCCGTCGCTCAAGGACTGTTGGTAGGTGGTGATGATGGTTTGCAGCGTCGCCTTGCGCTCTTCAAGCGTATAGCCTTGATACTCGCGCTGGTCGAGGAAGGCCTGGTTCACAGGCTCCATGGGGGTGTTGCCAAAGCGTTTCGAGAAAAACGCAACATCGGGTCCGCGGCTTGAGGTGGACCGATTGATACTCAGCTCCTTGAGGTTGGTCAGTACACTCAGCCTGGCCGACAACAAGTCGATATCAGGCGCAATGGTGTAGCGATCCTTGATGTATTGCTCGGCCTGCTTGACTCCGTAGGGTGAGTCGTTTCTCCATTGTTCAAACAAATCGGTGATGGCCTGTTTGGCCTTAACCAGGTTTGCACGGTTGCGGTAGGTGGTTTCGAACGCCTTAACCGTTTCGTCGTATGCAGTACTGGAGCGCTCCCTGGCGGCTTGTACAACCTGATGCAGGGGTTCGCCGCTGGCAACGTACTGGTTACTGATGTTGAACAACCTGCGGTGGGCATCCTCCACATCTTCGGCGGCTCTCAGCATGCCCCGGTATTCCATGGACCGGTTCTGTTTGTACTCGGACAGATCATCTACCCCGGCGACTTTCTTCGGCCTGATGCTTTCAACGGTTCTGCCGCTTGCGGCCATGAGAGCTTGGGTCAAAGGCTCGATATCGAGCAGCTGTTGATCGACCGCTGCCTTGAGCGTTTCGGTTGTTTGCAGTTGGTCGGCATAGCGAGCATCAAAAAGCCCCTCCGATGCGGGACGGTTTTTCAGCTCCCAAAGTTTCCTCAGATTATTTTGGGCGCTTTCGTAATTGCTCAGGGTCTCGCCAATTTTCTTGAGGGCATTGCCGTGAGCTTCCGAGGCATTGAAACCATCCAGGAAGATGCGCTTGTACTCGGCGTCTTTAAGCGCTTTGTCTTGCAGGTTTTTACTGACCGTACGGGCCATGGCTCCTTTACGCATACCGCCGCGTAGCTTGGGGCCCAGATCAAAACTCCATTGGCCTCGTGCATCGCGACGGATCGGCGGACCACTACGGGTTTTGTCCTGCGCATCAACGATGAACAACTCATCCGGATCCCGGGCAACACGAAACCACTGTTGCTCAATTCGGACATGTAAATGGCCGCCAATCAAAAACAACCCTTGAGTCGCTCCCCCGGCAATGGGCTCCCCTGGATGCGCAGGCGTCCGCACCGCAAATGAAGCAATGCGCGCGCGTTGGGCGGCACTCAGGTCGCGCGAGGCGCTGAACCCGAAGTCGAAGGGGCTTGTAGAGGTATCAATGAACTGGTCAGCGGTTGCCGGGGGCGCTTCTCGAATTGAACCTGGCGCCCTGTCAGCGACAGCTTCAGCGGCGCGCGTCAGCGGTAGAGACACTTCCGGGCGCTGAGCAAAGGGCAGGGTGCCCACGGGACGTTCGGGTACTGCGGATGCCGAAGAGTGACTCAACAACGTGCCCATGTTTACCAACAGATCGACCATTGCCGCCGTGGGGTCGGGGTTACTCGGATCGCTCGCGCGCTCTATATCGTTGTCGACCGCCGCCATCTGCATCAGCCAACCCACCATGGCTGCGGGGCCACGCAATACCGGCAGCAAGGTATTGAACAACAACCAGCCCAGCTCTTTATGGGACGCCCAGCGGCTTTCAGCGTCGGAGGCGGATTGACCTTTGGCGAGCGAGACCAGGCTGTGAGCATTGGCGTTGAACAGATGCTTCATCAGGTCGCCGTTGTTCAGGTCCTGCTGCAACCGGGTGGCGGCACTGTAGCCATCGCCGGCCAGTTGGGTCGGTTTGGGGGTTTCGGGGGCGTCAAACTCGTTAAATAGGCTGTAGTGGGCGATATGGGGTGTGTGGAAGCCGCCATTGCCATACACCGCGCGAGTCTTTGCATCGGGCAACCAGGCCAGGATGCTTTGTTGCAATGGGCCCGGTTGCTGTATGGCATTCAGTAGCGCTTCGCGGCTGGCAAATTCCTGCAGGGGTGGTGAAAGCTGGGGTCGGTAGAGGATATGCGGGCCTTTTTCCAGCGCACTCGGCTCAATCAGATACATATTCTCGACGATGTCGGGTGCAGCGCCGGGTTTGCGCAGGAATGCCAGAGGGCGAACGGTAATGCCTGCGCCGTCAACGGTTCGGGGGGCGGTTCCCGCTCGAACCACCGCCTCGATCATTTGGCAGCCTCGCGCGGTGAGGCCATTTTCGCCTTTGAGCTTGAACTCCATGGCCTGCATGACGAGCTGTATGGGCACTTGATCGCTGAACAGCGTCAAGCGTTCGCGAGTTTGCGGGCTATCGCCCAGCAGATGTTTTTCAAGCAACGCCGGGTAGTGTTGGCCAATGTCGATCTGGCTGATGAGGTCTTTGAGCTGTTGCGCCACGCTCGGATCATTCACCGGCTCGCCGCGCAGGCGGATCTTCATCGCGCCTTTGGGCAAGCCGGCAAGGTTCTGCAGGGCCATGTCCACCAGGCCCATTTTTACCGGCTCAATGTAGCCACCGTCGAGGGTGCCGACTGGCACGTTGAACGTGATTTCCAGGTCTCTGGCGCGATAGCCTTTGGTTGCCAATTGCGCATCCAACTGCTGTTCTGCGTAGGTGCGTATATCCGGGATATCTGTCAGGAAGGTGCGGCCCTTGTTGCGCTGAAGACTGCCAGCCAACTCCAGGGTGTGCTGTTGATAGGTGAGGCGCTCGGCGCCACTGGCTTTTTTCAGCCAGCCGGGCAGTTTGCTGGCGAGTGCATCCAGCACAGCCGGTGGCGACTCAAAGGCGCCGCTGAACCACGGTGCGGTGGCACTGGCTTGGGAAAACAGCTGCTCGAGTTGCTCGACGCTGGTGGTGGCCGGTAGCTGGATCGCTTCGAGGTTTTGCAGTTGCCGGTCAAGCAGAATGGCAGCCTGGGTAGCAAAAATGGAGCCATCGGGTTCATTTCTTCTCCAGACCAGTTGATCGAACTCGAAGTGTTCGCCGAGCTGGCGCTCCCAGGCCTGCGCGAACGCTTCAAGCGAGGCGTAGGGTGTAACCACGCCAGCAGCGGTCGTGTGCAGCACCACGTGACGGCCGTCGACTTGTCGGGTAATCAGCAGGTCGGGGCTCAGGACCGCAGCGGTTTTCCCCGCCTTGCTCAATGTGGACTCCACCACGAACACGTGGGCTGGCGAGTCACCCGCCATGTGGGCTCGGTCGGCCGGGTCCGGGTAGCGCGTGACCTGATCCAGCGTCTGGCGCTGCACCTCATCCAGGTCGGGTGCTTTGAGGGCCGCGACGCGCAACGTGTTTTGCAGCGTATCACCGAGCCATGACCAATGGCTGACCGGCGCCGCGCTGGAGGCAAAAGCGTTGTTCCCCCAATAGTGGCTCAGCGCATCTGCAAATGCGGGCTTGAGCAAGGGGCGCAGATTGCGGATAGCCAATTCCAGGGTTTGCATGTCCAGGGGCATGACGAGATGACCAGCTCTTTCGGTGACTTTCAGCAGCCTGTAATGCGCAGTATCGAGCCATTTGCACGGAAGGCCATGTCGGTCGGTGAAATCCAGCTCGGCGCCTGAGGCCAAGTGCTCCAGCGCCAGGTCCAGCAGCGGGGTCAATGCGTACTGGAGCGGGTCGGCGCTGATAGGGACGGCCAGCGACGTATTGGCAATGTCGATTTCGAGCGTCGGGTACTGAGCTTTAAGCGCTTGCGCCAGTAGTTCGGCGACGACTGAACGCACGCTGGGGCGAGTAGCGAAGTGTTCAGCCACCACCTTTGCGGGTGTGTTGGCAGGCCCGCTTTGGCGCTGGGTCCGAATGGCTCGGGGCAGGGAAGTCGGTTGCTGAGCAGGTGCACCGAGTGCTGGCGATTGAGCGGGTGGTGGTGAGTCGTCCGGCAGGGAGACGACAAAGGGGCGTTGTGTAGTTCTTACCGATAGCATGCAAGCGATTCCTTTGCTTGAGGGATACAACATACGCCGCAAAAAATACCTGTCCGGCCGCTTATGGGTACCAGCAATGCGTTATCAACTGTTTCGCAGCGTGGTCGCAAACAGGCCTGATCCAGCGTTCGACGCGGGGTTGAGGCGTCTGTTTCGGGGTATTTATGGCGTCAGTCCTGTTGAAAGCGGCGCTGCACCGGCCGTGCTGGGCTATCATTGGCGCTTTCCCGTAGATGATTGACTGCCATGACTGCCGACACCCTGACCACCGTCCTCTCCACCAGCGACATGCTTGAAATCGATGGGCTGCACGCGTTTGATTTCGAACTCAGCGCAGACAAGCTGCTGATCACCGCCATGGACGGCCGTGCTGAAAAACGCTGGAACTTCAGCCTGGAACAGGTGCAGGCCGCCAAGTTTGACGACACCTTGCAAAGCTGGACCCTTACCGGTGATTCGGGCGAGCACCGCCTGATCTGCCTGAGTGCTTTCACCGGCAACAATAACGACGAGGACGAAGCGGATGATGATGCGTAAATTCTGGCCCCTGCTGATGGCGGGCAGTGTCGGTGCGATGTCGGTACAGGCTGCACCGGCTGACACTTATGAACTGTTGGTGGGCAGCTACACCGCCGGCACCAGTGAAGGTATCTACCGCCTGCAATTCGACAGCCGCACCGGGCAGTTCAGCGGCAAGCCGGTACTCGCGGCCAAGGCGGCCAACCCGTCGTGGCTAACGATTTCCAAGGACCAGAAGCATCTGTTTGTAGTCAATGAGAACGGCCCGGGTCAGAAAGATCCAGTGGGTCGTGTCAGCAGCTACAGCATCGACCCGCAGAATCATCAGCTCACCTTGATCAACCAGGTGCAGAGCCTGGGCAACGAACCCACCCATTCCAGCCTGGCCGCTGATGGGCGCTACCTGTTCGTCGCCAACTATTCGGTGCTGGAAGATCCGGGCGGAAGCCTGGCGGTGTTGCCCGTTGATGCCAGCGGCAAGCTGTCGCCGCCGGTGCAGTTGAGTGCCCACCCGGCCAGCCGCGTGAACCCTGAGCGTCAGGCCTCCAACCATGTGCATTCGGTGGTGTCGTCGCCGGATGGCAAGTACGTGTTTGTTCAAGACCTGGGTGCCGACAAGGTCTTTGCTTACCACTACGACCCCAAGGCCAACCACGAGCTGCCATTGACTCCGGCCACCCCGGCGTCCATTCAACTGCCGCCTGGCAGCGGTCCGCGTCATTTGTTGTTTAGTGCCGATGGCAAGCACGCCTGGTTAACCACTGAAATGAGCGCTCAGGTCGCGGTATTTGACTACAACGACGGCAAGCTCACGCAAACCCAGCTGGTGGAGTTTGCCGCAGGGCAGCCCGTGTCCGACAAGGCCGGCGCCGCGCTGCACGCTTCAAGTGACGGCAAGTTTCTGTACGTGAGCAACCGCGGCACCGCCAACCAGATGCTGGTGTTCAGCATCGACCCGGCCACCGCGCACCTCAAGGAGTTGCAGCGCCGTTCCGTAGAGGGCGACCATCCGCGCGAGTTCAGCCTGGACCCGAGCGGCAAGTTTTTGCTGATCGCTAACCAGAAAAGCAATGAAATTGTGGTGGTTGAGCGTGACCCGAAAACCGGCCTGCTGGGTAAAACCGTGCAGAAATTGGCGATTGATGCCCCCAGCGACCTCAAGTTCCTGGTGCGTCAATAAGCCACAGGCCCCGCAGTGCGGGGCCTGAGCCTTTCTATTAATTCTATTAATAGCGGCTACTGTTTCAAAGCATTTCTAAGGTTCAGCCCTCGGGCGTAAGTTTGGTTCCAAGGCCTTCCCCGGCCACCCAACCAGACGAACACAAGGGTTACTGACATGAACTTGAATCTTTTCTCCATCATCGCCGCTTCCGCTGTTTCCGCCACCGTAGCCTTGCCAGCGGCCGCCAGCGTGGATGTCACCAGCAAAAAATCGAGCACCAGCGCCTACACCCAGAAATACCTGCAACAGAGCGCCAACTTCTACGCCGCACTGGATCACAAAACCCAGCAGTGAGCTTGAATCAAGCGACGGTCAACTGTGGGAGCTGGCTTGCCTGCGATGCAATCAACTCGGAAAGTCTGATACGCCGAGTTGTCTGCATCGCAGGCAAGCCAGCTCCCACAGTAGAGTGTGTTGGGATCAGGATTTCGCCATCACCGCGTTAAACAGTGGCGATTCCAGAAAGCGATCAAGCCAAACCTGTAACCGCTTATACGAAGTACCGGCAAACCACACTCGATCCACATGGGCATACTGACGCACGAAGGGCGCCAGTGCAGCATCCGCCAGGGTCAGGTGGTTGGCCAACAGGTAATCCCGCTCGGCCAACAACCCTTCAAGCTTTTGCAAAAACACCTCGCCCTCGGCCCGATAATGTTCCGTCGGCTGCTCGGGGTAGCGTTCGGCGTATTTGTATCGATTCAAGTGATACTTGAAGCCCTGGTCATTCTCGGCGATCAGTGTCAGCACCGCAGGGTCGCCGCCAAGCAGCCAATCCTCGGGATCGTTCTGCGCCAGCGCCCATTGCATGATTTCCAGGCTTTCCTCAATCACCCGGCCATCCACGCTCAACACCGGCACGGTGCCCTTGGGCGACAGCGCGAGCATTTCAGCCGGCTTGGCCCTGAGGCTAACCTCGACAATCTGCACCGGCACGCCTGAGTAGCGCAGCGCCAACCGCGCCCGCATCGCATATGGGCAGCGCCTGAAGGAATACAGCAGCGCCTCGCTCACTTCACCTCCAGGGTGCTCAAACCATTGCCCTGACGCTTGACCTGGATTTGCACCGGAATGCGTTCGTGCATTTCCTGCACGTGGGAAATCACCGCCACTTTGCGCCCTTGAGCTTGAAGCCCGTCGAGAGCATCCATCGCCAGTTGCAGCGACTCCGGATCGAGGCTGCCGAAACCTTCGTCGATAAACAGCGATTCGATTTTCAAGGTGCTGGACGCCATCGACGCCAGGCCCAAGGCCAACGCCAACGACACCAGGAACGTCTCGCCACCCGACAACGAATGCACCGAGCGCAGTTCATCACCCATTTCCGTGTCCATCACCAGCAGGCCGAGCATGCTGCCGCCGCGTTTGAGGCGATAGCGGCGCACCAGTTGGCGCAGTTGCACATTGGCGTGGTGCACCAACAGGTCAAGGTTGTACGCCTGGGCGATCTTGCGGAAGGTGTCGCCGGTGGCCGAGCCGATCAACGCATTGAGGCGTGCCCAGCGCTGCCACTCTTCATAAGCCTGGGTGATCTGCTCGGCCAGCGCGCGGTTAGCGTCCTGACGGCGCTGGTCTTCGGATTGGCGGGCGCGCAACTCGATGACGAGTTTCTCCCCTTCGGCCAGTTGCTGAGTGAGCGCGGCGAGCTCGCTGTCCAGTTGTTCGGCTTGCAGGCCACCATTGTGTTGGGCCTGGTGCTCGGCGAGGCGCTGCTCGCGCTCTTGCAGCAGAACCCTGGCTTGCTCCACGGCTTTTTCGCTGCTGTGCAACTGCTGGCGCAGTTCTGTGACCTGCGCGTCATCGAAGGCCAGTAAACGGTTGAGCCCAGCGTTATCCAGCTCTGGGTGCTGGGCGCGCCATTCATTGAGGCGCGTGTCGAGGGTCTGCTGCTCTTCGTGCAACGCCTGCTCGCGCTCCTGCTGGGCCTTGAGGTCGGCGGCCAGCTGGATCAGCGTGGTGCGAATGTCCTGCAACTGCTGGTTCGCGTCGGTTTCACTCTGGCGTGATTGCGCCACGGCGACATCGAGCTGTTGCTGCCAGTGTTCGGCGCTGGTGTGGTCACCGAGCAAGGTGCCGAGTTTTTCCTGTACAGCCTGTTGCTGCGCAGCCAGTTCGGTAACGGCGTGTTGCGCGGCATCCAGCTGTTGCTGGCGATGCTGTTGATTGCCGTGTTCCCGGTCGAGGATGTGCTGGCGTTGCTGCTGTTCTTCCAGCTCTTCACGTTGACGATCCAGTTGCTCGCGGCGTTGGCTGACTTGCTGATCCAGCCTCATGAAGGTGTTGGCCGGGTCGCTGCGCAAGCCGTCCAGCGTTTCGGCTGGCAACAGGCTGGCGAAGGCGTTGAGTTCTTCGTCGAGGCGTTCGCGGTCGTTGGCCAGCTCGCGTTGCTGGTCTACCAGCAATTGGCGCGCCTGCCCGCTGGCGTCCTGGGCAGCCTGCAGTTGTTGCTGCAGACGCCCGGCGTTTTGTTGCAGGTTGAGCAGGGCACCCTGGCGTTGCTCGTCCTGGCTGATGCTTTGCGTCAGTTGGCTGAGTTGCTGCGCCAGCCACGGGCTGCGCTTGGCGACGTCCTGATTGAACAGCGAGGCAGACAGCGGATGGGCGTCCAGGCTGGGCGCCAGGCCCTGCTGTTGAGTCGTCAACTGCTCTTGCTGTTGCAGAAACTCTTTTTGCTGGGCAATCAAACCGCCCACTTCACCGCGCAACTCGGTGAGTTTTTCCTTGAGGGTGTCGACGGCTTTCTGTGCGCTGGCTTCTTCGTTTTCGTCGTGACGGCCCAGGCTTTGCAGAAGCGCTTCGGGCTGATGGTACGGGTGCTCATGGCTGCCGCACACCGGGCAGGGCTGATCGTCCTGCAACTGTTCGCGCAATTCTTCGACGCTGGCACTGCGCGCCAGGCGTTGGCGTTCCAGCAGTTGCTTGGTCACCGTCAGGGTTTGTTCGGCCACCGTCAGTTCGGCTTTGGTTTGCAGGCCGCTCACGTTGAGTTGTTCGCGTTGTTGCTGGGCGTCGGCGAGTTTTTGTGTGAGCAGGGTGGCCTGTTGATCAAGCTGTTGTTGGCTGTCCCACAGGCGCGTCAGGTCTTCAAATGCGCGCTGCTGTTTGCGATTGTCTTGCAGCAGGCTGGCGAGCAATTGAATTTGCTCGGCCACGGCATGGGGCTCGGCGCCGGCTTCCTGATACAGCACATCCAGCGCAGCACGTTGTTGCGTAAATTGCTCGGCGGCCGTGGTTGCGCGCTGCTCCAGCTGCGGCAGTTCGGCCTGGCCCTTGTTCAGGCGATTGCCAATCAGCATCAGCTGTTGCAGGCGATCGCGGTAGGCGGTCCAGGCGTCGCTCAATGGCGCGAGGTCGGCGCTGCGTTCAAGTTCGGCGGCCAGGCGTTGCAGGCGTTCGGCGACCTCGGTTTGCTTGTCCTGCAAGCCTTTGAGCAAGGCCTGGCCTTCGGTGCAGGCGGTTGCTTGTTGCTGTTTCTCTTCGCTGCGCTTGGCCAGTTCTTTGTTCAGGTGGGCGAGGGTGTTTTGTTCTTCAAAGGCCTGGCGCAGCAATGGCACGGCGTCGGCCTGATTTTTCAGGGCGTCGGCCAGTGCCGTCTGAGCCGTTGATTGCTGCCGTTGCGCCTGATCCTGGCGCACGTGCAGCGCCGTTTGCTGTTCAAGGTGCTGCTGAATCTGCGCGGCAAGAGGCGTCAGTAACGTACCCAGTTCGGTCTGCCGTGCAAACTGATGGCGCTGTGGCGCCAATTGGTCCAGTCGGCTCAAGTCCTGGCGTTGCTGGCCTTGGCTTTCCCAGTGTTGCTGAGCCTGTTGCACCTGTTCGACGGCGCTGAGCTGGCGCTCCTGCCATTCGCGCAGTTCCTTGAGCCAGGTGTGCTGCAGCTCCAACTGTTTGAGCTGCGCTTGTTGAACCTTGAAGTGCTGCTGGGCTTCGCTCAGTTGTTGATCCAGTTCGGCGCGGGCTTCGGCAGCCAGGGGCACCACGCCGGTGGCCTGGTCTTGCAGTTGCTTGTGGGCGTCCCTGGCTTCTTTGGCCTTGTCGAATGCGCGGCGACCGAGCTGCGTATACAGCGCGGTGTCCGTGAGCTTTTCCAGCAGTTCGCTGCGTTCGTTATCGTTGGCCTTGAGGAACGCACTGAACTCGCTTTGCGCCAGCAATACCGCGCGGGTGAACTGCTCGAAGTTCAGGCCCAGGGCCAGTTCCAGCTGGGTCTTGTATTCGGTTTTCTGGCTGGCGAGCACTTGGTCGCTGTCCAGGTCCATCAAGCTTTGGCGGCTGTTCTGCAACTTGCCGCTGGCCTTGTCGCGGGCGCGGTTGGCCTCCCAGCGCGCACGGTAACGACGGCCGCTGACGCCGACGAAATCCACCTCGGCATAACCGCCGCCGGTACCACGGCGCAGCAACGTGCGCGGGTCACCGATGGAAATGTCACTGTCGGCGTCCTGCATCTTGGCCTGGCCGGTATCGCTCAAACGCGGCACGCTGCCAAACAAGGCCAGGCACAGTGCGTCGAGCAAGGTGCTTTTACCGGCACCGGTCGGGCCGGTGATCGCGAACAACCCGGCACTGGCCAAGGGCTCGGCGGTAAAGTCAATTTCAAACGGGCCGGCGAGGGAGGCGAGGTTTTTCAGGCGGATGGCGAGAATCTTCATGGCTGTTCCTCCTCCTGTTGCACTTCCTGGAGCAGCACGGCGAAGTCCTTCAAGGTCTGTTCATCCACTTCACTGCCGTAACTGTCTTGCCAGGCGCGGCTGAACAGCTCCTGGGGCGTGAGCTGGTCGAGTTCGATCAGGCGGTCTGCGTCGACGTCTTCGCTGCCGCGCTTGCCCGCGTATTCGGCGGCGATGCGCACCAAGCGTACCGCCTTGCCTTGCAGGGCGCTTTCGATTTGCTGGCGCAGGTCGGGCTGGGGCTCGTCCAGACGCACGCGTACTTCCAGCCACGGGTGGCGTTGGGTTTCGGCCAACAGGTCGACATCGGGCAAGTCGGCCAGTTGTTTGAGAATGTCCGCCAGCGGCGCAGCGTCCAGGCGCTGCAGGTTGACCGAGCGCGGAATCAACAGCGGTTCGACGCCCACCAGTCGTTCGCCCTGGAACGTCACGTCGAGAATCTGGTGCTTGTAGCCGATTTCGGAAAATGACAGCGGAATCGGCGACCCGCTGTAGCGAATCCGCTCTTCGCCATTGACCTTTTGCGGCTTGTGCAAATGGCCGAGGGCCACATAGGCGACCGTTCTATCGAACAGCTTGGCGGGCAGCGCCTCGGCATTGCCGATGATCAGGCTGCGCTCGGAGTCTTCCGACACCGAGCCACCGGCCATGTGCGCGTGGCTGATGGCAATCAGCGCCTGGCCTTTTTTGCGTTTGGCGTTGGCGGCGGCAATCAGCCATTCATGCACTTGGCCAATACCGCGCAGATAGTCGTCGCCCAAATGGGCGCCGGTGACTTCGGCGGGGCGCAAAAACGGCAGCGCCAGGCACCAGGCGGCGATCTTGCCTTTGGCGTCGGGCAGCGGGATCAGCAAACGTTCGGCATCCAGTTGGCCGTCGTCCAGCCACAGCACGCGGCCCAGCGCATGGGTGCGCAGGCGGCGCATCAACGGCGCGGGCAGCTCGATACGCGAGCCGGAGTCGTGGTTGCCGGCGATCATTACAATGGTGAGTTTCGGGTTCTGTTCGTGGGCGCTGATGATGAAGTCATACAGGCGCTCCTGGGCCTTGAGCGGCGGGTTGACCGTGTCGAAGATATCGCCGGCGATCAGCAGCACATCCGGCGTGTGGGCTTTTAATTGACCCAGCAGCCATTCGAGAAAGCAGGCGTGTTCGAAGTCGCGTTCCTGGCCGTGCAGGTTTTGCCCAAGGTGCCAGTCGGAGGTGTGAAACAGACGCAAGGCGAACTCCGTGAAGAAGATGAAAAGGAGGGGAGTTTACCTATAAATGAGGATGCAGTGCCCCAGACAACACAAATCCAATGTGGGAGCTGGCTTGCCTGCGATGCAAGCACCTCGGTCTTTCAGCCAAACTGAGGTGATGCCATCGCAGGCAAGCCAGCTCCCACAGGGGTTATGCGGTGTGCAGGCAGTTCAGTGCGCGGTCGGCGAGGAGTCTGGCGTTGTCGATCAGGTGTTCGGTGGCGCCGGCCAGGTGACGTTGCTCGTCAGTCAGCGCCTGTGTTGTACCGGCTGCGGTAGCGGCGGCGCAGCGCAGCAGGTCGCAGATTTGCGCCAGGGCGTCTTCGAAGCTGAGGTCTTGGTGCACGGTGAAGGCGGGTGGTGGGTCGGGGACGATTTTATTCATGGAAGTACCTACTGGGTTTGGAGCCATTCTTTTGCCGATCTCACACGTCAAAAGGTGGCAGCTATGTGCGGGGTGAGATACCGGAGGAGTAGGCGCACCCGGCCAGACCGAAGTCTGCCCGCACACAGCTGCCATAGAGCATGTTGCTCGTGGCGCCTACAAACTCAACGGGATCTCACACCCGATCGCTGATATGCAGCGACGGAGCGAAGGCTAGCCAGTGAAGTCAGCAGGCGCAAGGCCGTGGGATTGTCTAGGAAACTTCCTGCAAATTAAAGGGATAGGGATTGCTGGCCTTTAACAATGCATGTCGAGCAGGCGATAGAGATCCTCTGTGGGAGCTGGCTTGCCTGCGATGCAGGCACCTCGGTGTTTCAGCCAAACTGAGGTGATGCCATCGCAGGCAAGCCAGCTCCCACAGGGTTTTGCGGGGGGGCAGAGAGTCGGTTACTTGGGATACAACGGCGGCAAACTGGTGGTGTCGGTCGCCGGGTCTTGCTCGCGCTCGGCCACGGGGATGGCTTTGACCGCGCGCCACAGGTCTTCGCCCAGCCAGAAATGGCCACCTTCGCTGTAGAGCGCGCCGTTGAGGCCATCCAGTGCATCCGACAGCGGCACAAAGCGCGCTGCCATGTCTGCCAACGTTTCCGGCTGTTGCCGCGCCCACGCATCAAGGGCCTGGCGTGTGGCTTGGGGGTCGTTGGCTTGCGTAGCGCGCTTGAGGTCGTCGAGCAACGTACGCGGGCTTGGGCCGGTTTGCGCGGCGCGTTGCACGGCGGGCTGCCGGCGCGCGCGCCACCACAGGCCGAAGCCGAGCAGGGTGGTGCAGGCGAGGATCAGCGTGCTCAGTTGCCACAGCCACAGGCGGTCATCGTCCGGGGCGGTGATGACGGTCGGCGTGGCGGGCGTGTCCACCACCAGGCTCGGGTTGGTGGCCACTTGCAGGGTGCGCGCGGGCAGGCTGGTACGTTCCAGGTGGTCTTCGTGGGTGTTCCACCACACCACGTCTACCGCCGGCAGCTCCACTGCGCCTGCACGGGTAGGCACCAGCGCTTCGCGGTCTTCGCGGCTGCCGATCAGGCCACGGTCGTTGTTCTGGTTGCCGAGCACCGGTTGGTCGGGGTAGCGGCGCAGGCCATTGATGTCGCTGCTGGGCAGCGCCGGCAGTTGCGCGCTGGACAGGCCCTCAGCCTTGACCGTGAGGCTGCGCGTCAGCGAGTCGCCGACCTGCACGTGGTCCGGCTCGGGGTTCCAGGCCTCCGTCAGCGTCAGGCTGCGCGCGGGTATCCACGGCGCGTCGGCAGGGTACAGCGCGGGCTTGGGTTTGACCGTCAGCGGCAGTTCGGCGGAGCTGACGTGAATCAACTTGCCCGGTTTAGTGCCTTGCAGGGTGTTTTCCTGCGGCGGGCGCGATTCCACCAGCGTCGCGCTGAAGGTCTGCGCCGGAACCACCACGGCGCCGCTGTGCTGCGGATAAATCGCGTAGCGGGTTTCGATCACGCCATGGCGAATGCTGTTGATGACTTTCTCGTACGTGCGCGATTCACCCAACTGCTCGATGCGCGCATCCGGAATCTGCAAGGGCGTGAGGCTGCTGTCGTCGTACAGCGACACCGAGTGATACACGCGCACGGTCAACAGCGCCTGGGCCTGGACGTACACGCTGCTCTGGTCGAGACTGGTTTCAATGAACACCGGCGCCAACTCGGCGCTGGTGTTCTGGCTCGCGGTTTCGACCACTTGCAGGCTGATCGGCTGGGTCTTGAGCTCGCCCACTTGCAGCGGCGGAATCACCACCGTGCCGTTTTCCTTGGGCAGCAGGGTGATGATCCAGCGCGTGGTGGCGTGGTTATCGCCGCCCAGCGTGGTGAGTTGGTTGATCTGGCGCGTGCCGCTGACTTCAAATTGCGCATCCAGTGGCGACAGGTCGGGTTTGCCGAACTGCGTGACGTCGCTGGACTCCACCGTGAGCTCTACCGTTTCCCCGGAATTGAGGCGGCTGCGGTCGACGCTGGCCACCAGGTTTGCCGCCTGGACGTGGCCTGCCGATAACGCGAGCAGAAGCAGAAGGGTGGTGCGGCGGCTCATCGAGTCTTGTCCTGATGTTGTTGCTGTTCGTACCAGAATTTGCGGCGCAGCAGTTCGCCGGGGTTGTCCGGGATCTCCCGCAGCCATTGCTCCAGGGCCTGGCGGTGTTCGCCGTCAATGTTCGCATCGGCGGGGCGCAAAGGCGGCGTGGTGGTTTGCTCATCGCCCAACTCGCTGCCCGGCACTTCGTTACCGCCAGCTTTGGGCGTGGCGCCGGTCTGGGTCTCGCCGGTGCCGGCTTCGCCCTGGCCCTGGGCGGACTGTTCGCCACCCGTATTGCTTTGCCCACTCGCGCCCGGTTGCGCAGTTTGGCCGGGTTGGGTGGTTTCGTCATCCTCATTTTTGACAGGCTTGGCCGGTTCGGGCTCAGCCTTTTCCTGCATCACTTTTTCCACGAGTGCCTTGTTTTTCAAGGCCGGCTGCAGATCGGGCTGGGCTTCCAGCGCTTGCTCGTAGGCGTCGACTGCCGCTTCCAGCTCGCCTGACTTGGCCAGGGCATTGCCGCGATTGTAGTGGGAATAGGCGTCATTGCCCTGGGCAAAGCGTTTGATGGCTTCGGCATAGTTGCCGGCCTCGTACAGCGCCACGCCTTGCCATTGCGAGTCTTCGAAGTGTTCGGCGGCCTCGGCGGGGCGTTTGTGCTTGAGCAGGTATTGGCCCTGTTGGTCGGGGCGTAGCCACAGGTCTTGAAGCTCAAAGGCATAGCTCGGTTGCGGTGCGCCGAGCAATAGCAGCGGCAGGCAAAACAGCCAGCCGCGGCGCCCGGCGCAGGCGGCGAGCAGCAGCAGGGGCAGGAGCAGCCAATAGCCTTGGTCGGCCCAGGTGTCGAGGTGCAGCAGTTGGCCGTCGTTGCGCAGGGTTTGCGGGCCGTCGAGCAGGTTGAGTTGGCGCAGGTCCTTGTCGTCCAGGCGCGCGGCGCGGTAACGGCCACCCATTTCGCTGGCAAACGCCTTGAGCGTCGGGCTGTCGAGGCGTGGAATGAGGATCGCGCCTTGCTCGTCCTTGAGGAACTCGCCGCTTTCCTGGGTCACCGGCGTGCCTTCGCGGCTGCCAATGCCGAGGATCGACAGGGTCGGCGCCTGGGCGCCTTGCAGTTGCAGGCGAATGCCCTGGCGTTCCTGTTTCGACAGCGAGGAGCCGACCAGCAACAACCGGCCCTGGCCCAGCCCGCCTTGTTTGAGCAGGTGCATGGCCTTTTCTACCGCCAGGTCAGCGCGATGGCCGGGCTCGGGCATGATCGAGGGGCGCAGGGCCTCCAGCAGGTTGCGACTGGTCGCCAGGTCGTCCGACAGCGGCACAAGGGTATGAGCGCTGCCCGCGTACACGATGATGGCGGTGGGCGCGCTGTCGCGTGCTTGCAGCAGGTCGTACAGCTTGCGCCGTGCCTGCTCCAGGCGATTGGGCGGGCTGTCGGTCGCGAGCATTTCCGGGGTCAGCTCCAGCAGCACCACCAGCGGGTCGGCCGGTTTCTGGCTGGACTGTTCAACCCTTTGCCAGCTGGGGCCGAGCAATGCCAGCACGGCCAGCAGCCAGGCGATGCCCAGCACCACCCACGGCGATTTGCTCTCGCGGCCGCTGCCGCCACTGAGCAGCACCGCATGAAAGGCCGGCGGCAGAATCATCTGCCAGCGCCCGGCGCGCTTTTGCCGGTGCCACAAGTGCCACAGCAGCCAGCCGAGCAGCGGCAGCAGCAACAGCGACCAGGGGCGGAAAAAGTGCGGCCACAGGTCGATCATCGACGCCTCCGCAAACGCAGGCGTTTGAGGCGTTGGCGCCATTCAGGGTGCTGTTGCAGGAAAATCCCCTTGGACGTCAGTTTGTTGAAAGCGCGTTGCAAAGCGTTGTTCGGCCAGCGCTCCTGGATCACCAGCAACATGCTCAACAGCAGCGCCAGGGCCAGGGGCGCGCTGTACAGCGCTTGCGCCGGGCGGGCCTGGGTTGGCTGCTGCGCCACGGGTTCGAGCTGGTCGAGGGTTTCGCGGATTTGTTGCAGCTCGTCGCCGTCGCGGGCACGGAAGTAACGGCCCCCGGTGGCGTCGGCGATGGCCTTGAGTGCCGGTTCGTCCAGATCCAGGCTCGGGTTGACGCCGAGAATGCCCAGCGAACCGGTTTGTTCCGGGTCGGCGCCAATGCCGATCGGGTAGATCTTCACGCCTTCTTCGGCAGCCAGGCGCGCGGCGGTCAGCGGGTCAATTTGCCCGGCGTTGTTGGCGCCGTCGGTGACCAGAATCAGCACGCGGCTTTGCGCCGGACGCTGGCGCAGGCGCTTGAGCGCCAAGCCTATGGCATCGCCAATCGCAGTATTTTTGCCCGCGATGCCAATACGCGCTTCATCCAGCCAGGTGCGCACGGTGCGCCGGTCGAAGGTCAGCGGCGCTTGCAGGTAGGCCTGGCTGCCAAACAGGATCAGGCCCACGCGGTCGCCTTCGCGGCTTTCAAGGAAGTCGCCGAGCAAGTGCTGCACCAGGCTCAGGCGGCTGACGTCGTCGTCCTGCCAGTGCATGTCTGGGAAATCCATGGAGCCGGACACGTCCACCGCCACCAGCAGATCGCGGCCACTGGCGGCGATCGGCAAGGGTTCGCCCAGCCATTCCGGGCGTGCGGCGGCGGTGAGTAAAAGCAACCACAGCACCACAAATGGCGCTTGCTGGCGCCAGCCCGGCAGGTTGGCGCGGGCGCGGCGGCGGGCGAGGCCTTCAAGGTCGGCGAGGTAGCTGACTTTAAGCGCGGGTTCACCGCTGTCGGCCACCGGCAACACCAGCCGCATCAACCAGGGCAAGGGCAACAGGGCGAAGATCCACGGCCAGGCGAACTCAAACATGTTTGCGAATCCAGGTGTCGACGGCTTGAGTCAGCCCAGCGATGGCCTTGTCGTCGAGTTTGCATTCAGGCTTGTAGGCACCTTCCACCAGCACCATCCAGCGCGTGAGCCCGGCGGCCGGGCAACGGTTGTCGAGGAACGCCAGCCATTTGCGGCCGTTGAGGGTGTGGCTCTGGCTGTAGGGGTAGTCGTTGCGGCACAGGCGTTTGAGCAGACCATTGAGTTGTTGCAGCCAGGCGCCGGCGGGGGCGCCATCGTAGGGCTTGGGCATCAGCGCCAGTTCGGCCAGCGCCGCGATGCGCAAGGGGTCCAGCGGCTGTTCGGCACGGGCCACCGGTTGGCGTTTGGGCAGAAAGCGGCGCAGCCACCACAGCCCCCAGCCGAGCAGCGGAATCACCAGCAGCAACAGCCACCAGCCCGGCGCAGGCGGCCAGAAGCCGATCGACGGCGGCGCGATCAGGGGTTGCAGTTGGTCGAGGCTGCTCATTGCTTTTTGACCGGGCGTTGCGGGTTGAGGTATTCGCGCAGTTGCTCGACCATTTCGCTTTGGGTACTCAGCGGCATCAATAGAATCCGCAGCTTCTGTGCGAGCAGTTCCCAGCGGGCGATGCGTGCTTCGGCCTGGGCTTTGTAGGCCTGGCGCAAATCAAAATTGAGGGTGTCGAGTTCCAGTTGGGCGCCTCTTTGCGCGAACCTCAGTAGCCCGGCGGCGGGCAGGGCGTGGTCGAGTGGGTCGGAGATGGGTAGCAGCAACAAATCGCAATGCCGCGACAGCAGGCTCAGTTGTTGTTCGGCGCCTTCGGTGAGCGCGCGCTCGTCGCAAATCACAATCACCAGGCTGCCCGGGCGCAGCACTTCACGGCCACGGCGCAGGGCCATGCCCAGGGCGTCGGCTTCGGGGCGGCTTTCGGTGTTCAGGCTCTGGTTGACCCGCACCAGCCGGTTGAGCAGTTGCAGCAGGCTTTGCTTGCTGCGCCGGGGTTTGATTTCGTAGTGCTCGCTGTCACCAAAGACCAGCCCGCCGACGCGGTCGTTATGGCCCAATGCGGCCCAGCCGATCAGGCTGGCGGCCTGCGCCGCCAGCACCGATTTGAACATCTGCCCGGAACCGAAAAACAGCCGGCAGCTTTGCTCGACCATAATGAAAATCGGCCGCTCGCGTTCTTCATGAAACAGCTTGGTGTGCGGCTCCTGTGTACGCGCCGTTACCCGCCAGTCGATGGTGCGCACATCGTCGCCCGCCTGGTAGACGCGCACCTGGTCGAAATCCACACCGCGCCCACGCAACTTGGAGTGGTGTAAACCGATCAACGGGCTGCGCTGGCTCGGCGTGGAAAACAGCTGCACTTCGCGCACGCGGTGGCGCATCTCAATCAGTTCGCTGAGTGTGACGCGGATCCCTGCGCTGGCGTTCATGGGGTTCAAGCGACGGCAACGACGTCGAGAATGCGTTGCACCACGCGGTCCTGGTCAATGCCGGCGGCTTCGGCTTCAAACGACAGAATGATGCGGTGACGCAACACGTCGAACAGTACCGCCTGGATATCTTCCGGGCTGACAAAGTCGCGACCGGCCAGCCAGGCGTGGGCACGCGCGCAGCGGTCGAGGGCGATGGACCCGCGCGGGCTGGCGCCGTAGGCAATCCACTCGGCCATTTCCGGGTCGAATTTGGCCGGGGTGCGCGTGGCCATGACCAGTTGTACGAGGTATTCCTCTACCGCGTCGGCCATGTACAGGCCGAGGATTTCCTTGCGCGCGGCAAAGATGGCTTGCTGGCTGACGCGGCGCTCGGGCTTGGTTTCGCCGTTGAGCGCTTCACCCCGCGCTTGTTGCAGGATGCGGCGTTCGACGGCAGCGTCCGGAAAACCGATTTTGACGTGCATCAGGAAACGGTCGAGCTGGGCTTCGGGCAGCGGGTAGGTGCCTTCCTGCTCGATGGGGTTTTGCGTGGCCATCACCAGAAACAGGGGCGACAGGTCGTAAGTGCTGCGCCCGACGCTGACCTGGCGCTCGGCCATGGCTTCGAGCAGCGCCGATTGCACCTTGGCCGGGGCGCGGTTGATTTCATCCGCCAATACCAGGTTGTGGAAGATCGGGCCTTGCTGGAACACGAAACTGCCGGTTTCCGGGCGATAGATCTCGGTGCCGGTGATGTCGGCGGGCAGCAGGTCGGGGGTGAACTGAATGCGATGGAACTGCGCTTCGATGCCTTCGGCGAGCTCTTTGATGGCTTTGGTCTTGGCCAAGCCCGGCGCGCCTTCTACCAACATATGGCCGTCAGCGAGCAGGGCGATCAACAGCCGATCGATGAGTTTTTCCTGGCCGAGAATCTGCGTAGAAAGAAAGGTTCGCAGCGCAAGCAGCGCTTCACGATGTTCCATCGATGACGGTTCCTGGAGAGAAGAGCCGGGCGTCGAGAAAAAAACGCCTGGCCTGGGGGGCTTACTTTAATGCATCGCGGGGTGCAGCGACTAACGGCGCGGGCGGTATTTCGGGAAAACTTGTAGGAATTTTGTGTGTTTAGCTCAAATGGTGCTGAGGTTTGCGCTGTTTATGTGGGAGCTGGCTTGCCTGCGATGGCATCAACTGGGTCCATCTGAGGGACCGAGTCGCCAGCATCGCAGGCAAGCCAGCTCCCACACAAGCCAGCTCCCACATTTGATCTTCGGCGCATTCAGATCCGGTTAAAGGTACCGGTGCCTTTGAGAATGTTCTGCAGGGTTTCTTCCACTTCAGCCAAATCCGACGCAGCGGTGCTGTGGGTGATCTGCAATTGGTCCTTGCCGCCCAGCGCATCGGCATCGCCGGCAGCCAGCTCCACCAGCAGCGTGGTATCGCCCAGCGTCACTTTCAGCCCGTCGAGGGTCGAAGGTTCGTAATCCCAGGTCAGCTCCACTTCCTCTTCATCCGGGTAACGGGTGAGCATGAACATCTCGCCGTTCTTTCCGTGGCAGCAGAGCATGGCCATGTTGTCTTCTTCGTCATCGCACGGGGTTGCCATCAGTGCGTCAGTGTTCAGTTGCAGCATGGGGAATCCTGTCTGGGGTAGGGCGTAATGCGGGCAATTGTGCCATCGCGGCGAATTTTGTGCTGCTTCCTGTGTCAGACCCAATGCATGACCTGACGGGCTGTATCGGTCATTTCTGGTACTCGGAAGCGTGAAAATTGCCGATTTCATGTCGGGAAATTTCGGGTTGCGCCAATCGCAACCTCCAGCCTGCGTACCGATGACCGAATATGTCGCAGCGTCGCAAGCAGCTGTCTTCCTACACTCGTTAAGCTGCGCAACGGATGTGCCCTGTGCCGAGCGTCTGACCTGCCCGTCGTACCGTCACCCGGCAAGGTGCGCATCCCGTGGAAGTTGTATGTGACCTGACTGTCTCTTCCAGCTTCACCCACCTGTCACTGTGATTCGCTATTGTGCTTTTATCTTCACTGGCGAACAGAGCTGACGGTCTCCCCGCAAGGGGATAACACGCGACGCTTTCATCAATAACAAGCCCAAGCGGAGTACCACAGATGGCGTTCTTCACCGCAGCCAGCAAGGCCGACTTCCAGCATCAACTGCAAGCGGCACTGGCGCAGCACATCAGTGAACAGGCACTGCCACAAGTGGCGCTGTTCGCTGAGCAATTTTTCGGCATTATCTCCCTGGACGAACTGACCCAACGTCGCCTTTCCGACCTGGCCGGTTGCACCTTGTCTGCCTGGCGCCTGCTTGAGCGCTTTGATCACACCCAACCGCAAGTGCGGGTCTACAACCCCGATTACGAACGTCATGGCTGGCAGTCGACCCACACCGCGGTCGAAGTGTTGCACCATGACTTGCCCTTCCTGGTGGACTCGGTACGTACCGAGCTGAACCGTCGCGGCTACAGCATTCATACCCTGCAAACCACCGTGCTCAGCGTGCGCCGTGGCAAGAAGGGCGAGCTGCTGGAAATCCTGCCGAAAGGCACCCAGGGCGAAGATATTCAGCAAGAATCGCTGATGTACCTGGAAATCGACCGCTGCGCCAACGCCGCCGAATTGAACGTACTGAGCAAAGAGCTTGAGCAGGTGCTGGGCGAAGTGCGTGTGGCCGTGGCCGATTTCGAACCGATGAAGGCCAAGGTCCAGGACTTGCTGGCCGGCATCGACGCCAGCCAGTTCGTGATTGATGGCGAAGAAAAGGCCGAAATCAAGAACTTCCTCGAATGGCTGGTGGGCAACCACTTCACCTTCCTCGGCTATGAAGAGTTTGTGGTACGTGACGCGGCGGACGGCGGTCATATCGAATATGACGCCAGCTCCTTCCTCGGCCTGACCAAACTGCTGCGCGCCGGCCTGACCGCCGAAGACCTGCGCATCGAAGACTACGCTGTTGCCTACCTCAACGAGCCGGTTGTGCTGTCGTTCGCCAAGGCTGCGCACCCAAGCCGCGTGCACCGCCCGGCGTACCCGGACTATGTGTCGATCCGCGAGATCAGCGCCGACGGCAAAGTCATCAAGGAACACCGTTTCATGGGCCTCTACACCTCCTCGGTGTATGGCGAGAGCGTGCGGGTGATTCCTTACATCCGCCGCAAGGTCGCGGAAATCGAACGCCGCTCCGGCTTCCAGCCCAAGGCTCACCTGGGCAAAGAGCTGGCTCAAGTGGTTGAAGTGCTGCCACGTGATGACCTGTTCCAGACCCCGGTCGACGAGCTGTTCAGCACCGTGATGTCGATTGTGCAGATCCAGGAACGCAACAAGATCCGCGTGTTCCTGCGCAAAGACCCGTACGGCCGCTTCTGCTACTGCCTGGCCTACGTGCCGCGCGACATCTATTCCACCGAAGTGCGTCAGAAGATCCAGCAAGTGCTGATGGATCGCCTGAAAGCCTCGGATTGCGAGTTCTGGACCTTCTTCTCCGAGTCCGTGCTGGCCCGTGTGCAGCTGATTCTGCGGGTTGATCCGAAAAACCGCCTGGACATCGACCCGCTGCAGCTGGAAAAAGAAGTGGTGCAGGCGTGCCGCAGCTGGCAGGACGACTACTCCAGCCTCGTCGTCGAAAGCTTCGGCGAAGCCCATGGCACCAACGTGCTGGCGGACTTCCCGAAAGGCTTCCCGGCCGGCTACCGCGAGCGTTTCGCCGCGCATTCGGCCGTGGTCGACATGCAGCACCTCAACAGCCTGACCGAAGCCAACCCGCTGGTGATGAGTTTCTATCAGCCGATGGGGCAGGGCTCGGATCAGCGGGAGCTGCATTGCAAGCTCTACCACGCCGACACCCCGCTGGCGCTGTCTGACGTGTTGCCGATTCTGGAAAACCTCGGCCTGCGTGTGCTGGGCGAGTTCCCGTATCGCCTGCGTCACGCCAATGGCCGTGAGTTCTGGATCCATGACTTTGCGTTCATCGCCGCTGAAGGCGTGAACCTGGACATTCAGCAGCTCAACGACACCCTGCAGGATGCGTTCGTGCACATCGTGCATGGCGACGCCGAGAACGATGCGTTCAACCGCCTGGTACTGACCGCCGGGCTGCCGTGGCGCGACGTCGCGCTGCTGCGTGCATACGCGCGTTATCTGAAGCAGATCCGCCTGGGCTTTGACCTGGGTTACATCGCCACCACCCTGAACAACCACACCGATATCGCCCGCGAGTTGACCCGGTTGTTCAAAACCCGCTTCTACCTGGCGCGCAAGCTCACCGCCGACGACCTGGAAGACAAGCAGCAACGTCTGGAGCAAGCGATTCTCACGGCCCTGGACGACGTTCAGGTGCTCAACGAAGACCGCATCCTGCGTCGCTACCTGGACCTGATCAAGGCCACGCTGCGCACCAACTTCTACCAGACTGACGCCAACGGCCAGAACAAGTCGTACTTCAGCTTCAAGTTCAACCCGCACGCGATTCCCGAGCTGCCGAAGCCGGTGCCGAAGTTTGAAATCTTCGTCTATTCGCCGCGTGTTGAAGGCGTGCATTTACGCTTTGGCAACGTGGCCCGTGGCGGCCTGCGCTGGTCCGACCGTGAAGAAGACTTCCGTACCGAAGTGTTGGGCCTGGTAAAAGCCCAGCAGGTGAAGAACTCGGTCATCGTGCCGGTGGGCGCCAAGGGCGGCTTCCTGCCGCGTCGCCTGCCATTGGGCGGCACCCGTGATGAAATCGCGGCCGAGGGCATCGCCTGCTACCGCATCTTCATTTCCGGCCTGTTGGACATCACCGACAACCTGAAAGACGGCGCGCTGGTGCCGCCATTGAACGTGGTGCGTCACGACAACGATGACCCGTACCTGGTGGTGGCTGCGGACAAGGGCACTGCGACCTTCTCCGACATCGCCAACGGCATCGCGATCGACTACGGCTTCTGGCTGGGTGATGCGTTCGCCTCCGGTGGTTCCGCCGGTTACGACCACAAGAAAATGGGCATCACCGCCAAGGGCGCGTGGGTCGGTGTGCAGCGTCACTTCCGTGAGCGTGGCATCAATGTGCAGGAAGACAGCATCACCGTCGTCGGCGTGGGAGACATGGCCGGTGACGTGTTTGGTAACGGTTTGTTGATGTCCGACAAGCTGCAACTGGTCGCGGCCTTCAACCACCTGCACATCTTCATCGATCCAAACCCGACCCCGGCAAACAGCTTCGCTGAACGTCAGCGTCTGTTCGACCTGCCACGTTCGGCCTGGACGGATTACGACACCAGCATCATGTCCGAAGGCGGCGGTATCTTCTCGCGCAGCGCGAAGAGCATTGCCATCTCGCCACAAATGAAAGAACGCTTCGACATCTCGGCCGACAAGCTGACCCCGACCGAACTGCTGAACGCCTTGCTCAAGGCGCCGGTGGATCTGTTGTGGAACGGCGGTATCGGTACCTACGTCAAGGCCAGCACTGAAAGCCATGCCGACGTGGGCGACAAGGCCAACGACGCATTGCGCGTCAATGGCAACGAGTTGCGCTGCAAGGTGGTGGGCGAGGGCGGTAACCTCGGCATGACCCAGCTGGGTCGTGTGGAATTCGGCCTGAACGGTGGCGGTTCCAACACCGACTTCATCGACAACGCCGGTGGTGTGGACTGCTCCGACCACGAAGTGAACATCAAGATCCTGCTCAACGAAGTGGTGCAGGCCGGTGACATGACCGACAAGCAGCGCAACCAGTTGCTGGCGAGCATGACCGACGAAGTCGGCAACCTGGTGTTGGGCAACAACTACAAGCAGACCCAGGCCCTGTCCTTGGCCGCGCGCCGTGCCTACGAGCGTGCTGCCGAGTACAAGCGCCTGATGAGCGACCTGGAAGGCCGTGGCAAGCTGGACCGCGCCATCGAGTACCTGCCGACCGAGGAGCAGCTCACCGAGCGCGCCGCGACCGGCAAGGGCTTGACCCGTCCGGAGCTGTCGGTGCTGATCTCCTACAGCAAGATCGACCTCAAGGAAGCGCTGCTCAAGTCGCTGGTGCCGGATGACGACTACCTGACCCGTGACATGGAAACCGCGTTCCCGCCGAGCCTGGTCGCCAAGTTCGGCGAAGCGATGCGTCGTCACCGCCTGAAGCGTGAGATTGTCAGCACCCAGATCGCCAACGATCTGGTCAACCACATGGGCATCACCTTCGTTCAACGGCTCAAAGAGTCGACCGGCATGAGCCCGGCGAACGTGGCGGGCGCTTACGTGATCGTGCGTGACATCTTCCACCTCCCGCACTGGTTCCGTCAGATCGAAGCCCTGGACCACCAGGTGTCTGCTGACGTGCAGCTGGAGCTGATGGACGAGCTGATGCGCCTGGGCCGCCGTGCTACACGCTGGTTCCTGCGCAGCCGTCGCAACGAGCAGGACGCTGGCCGTGACACCGCGCACTTCGGTCCACACCTGGCGGCGTTGGGCCTCAAGCTCGACGAACTGCTGGAAGGCCCGACCCGCGAAGGCTGGCAGAACCGCTACGGCAAATACACCGAAGCCGGTGTGCCTGAGTTGTTGGCTCGCATGGTTGCAGGGACTACCCACCTGTACACCTTGCTGCCAATCATCGAAGCCGCCGACGTGACCGGGCATGACGCCGCCGAAGTGGCCAAGGCCTACTTCGCCGTCGGCAGCGCCCTGGACTTGCCGTGGTACCTGCAGCAGATCAGCGATCTGCCGGTGGCCAACAACTGGCAGGCCCAGGCCCGCGAAGCCTTCCGTGATGACGTGGACTGGCAGCAACGGGCGATCACCATCTCTGTACTGCAAATGGCCGACGCGCCACAAGACATGGAAGCCCGTGTGGCCCTGTGGCTTGAGCAGCACAAAGACATGGCGGATCGTTGGGTCTCGATGATGGTGGAAATTCGTGCAGCAGTTGGCACGGACTACGCCATGTACGCGGTGGCCAACCGTGAGTTGCTCGACCTGGCGTTGAGCGGTCAGTCGGTGTTGTAAACCCCTGACCGGTTGTTGAAAACAAAAAATCCCCGCATTGAACGATGCGGGGATTTTTTATGGGCTATCGGAAACGGTGAATCTCAGTGATCAGATCGGCCGACCCACAAGGATCACAGGCGCGATTGTCTTGAACACCCTGGGAATGTTGGACTGCATTTCGAGCCTGGTGGCACCGCTGGCCGCATACTGTTGTGGCGTCATCTGATGCCAAATGGCGTCCATGTCTTGTCTCAGTATTTCAGCACTTGGGTCGGCGGGCATGATGGTCAGTACCAAGCCCAGCACGGCATAGGCTTTGCCGAAATCTCTTTCAAGCCCATACGTACGCGGCGCCGAACGATGCCGCTGTGCAAAATTAGACATCTCTTCGCCATTACGCGGCATGCCGGCGAGCGCATACCCATATTCCAGGAGCGCATCCAATTGCCCTGACCCTGCGAACTGCACCAGCCGTTGTTGTTTTTCCAGGACGGTGGCGGTGGAGTTTGCGGAAAATACACGCTCAGCCAGCGCCTGCAGGTCGCCGCCGTCGGCCGCTCTCTGCAGGAGTTCTTCGACCCGTGCGCGGCGCTCCACAGGGTTGGGAATCAACCCTGGTGTGTCGCGATAGGCTTGGGCGAGTTGGAACTCTGCTGCGTGATCGCCCTGTGCGACGGCCATAGTCAGCCAGTTCACATCTTTGCTGAGTTCGAACAGTAGCCGCATGGCCTGAGTGTCACCCGCGGTGGCCTTTGGCTGGAGCAGCTCATTGGCTTTTTCCAGGGAGTCAGCATCACCCAATCGCATTAACGATGGAATATGGTTCTGCACGGCTGCCAAGCTGAGCCATTTGCGGGTTTCTTCAGACGCTACGCGAAAACCACCATCCCTGCGGGTGACACAGGTTGCCATGGCGTACTGTGCGTCAGCGTTACCTTGCGCGGCCGCTATGGTCAGGCACAGCTCGGCTCTGTCGTAGTACTCAAGTGAGAACAGTTCAAAACCGGTCTCTGTTGCTGTTTCATTCAGTTGGTCAAGTGAAGCGCTAATGGTCTCGCCCAGTAAGTTTTTCTGCGCCTTCAGCTGTGTGAGCAGTGCGAACAGCGCTGGCAGGGTATTAGAGTCGACGTACATGGTGGTTACCTGTGATGAGGCACTTTATTAGTGCAAACACAGGTTATGGAAACTGTCTGGATCATAAGCGCTACATATCTAGGGGGTGGGGCTTTTGTCAGCGCGCCAGTCGATGAGTCAGATGATTCAGGTGCTGAGTTATCAGGTTCACGGTGTGTGCCACGTCCCCTTGTTCAACAGCGTCTCTCTATTGCTGAGCCACCGCTATCGCAGGCAAGCCAGCTCCCACAGGGTGTGCGATCTCAAACTTTAGCGTGTAGTCGTGCCGTCAGGACCCAGGCAAGGCAGGATGGCTGTTTTCAGCCCATTGTTGTTTGCCGGCAATGTGAACGATGCTTTCAGCGGCTTCGCGCCCTCAGTGGCGGGCGCTAACAAAAGTGTCAGGGTTTGCCCGCGTGAGGCATCGCTGGCCCAGTAGGCTAATTCATCTCGCGGGACAGAGGCGCTGATCGCGAAGATCGTACCGACCTGGAAAGCCCCGCCATAAGTCCAAACGCCATTTGCTGGCAGTTCGATGGCAGTGCGTGTTCCGCTGATAATACGCAATGGGCCATTTGCAGGGGCATCTTTGCCTTCAAATGGGTCACTGTCGAAGCCCAGAGATTGTGGCGAGACCTGCAGTGTAAGACTGGCCGCCGGATTCTGCGGGTGACAGCTTATTTCCAGGTTGGCGTTGGTATGGAAGTCGCCGTAAGCGCTGTCACCAAAAGTACGGGCTGTCAGCATCGGGCCGTCCGGGTAGGGCCGCTCAAGCAACCATACCGGGCGTGCTGGGGTGATGATTTGAGTGTCTATCGACTCGTTGCCCGCCAGTGCAAATGGAGCGAAAAGAGCCGCTGTCAGGGTAAAGGCCAGGGCATGCATTGAGGTGTTCATCCGTGTGCGAGGTTTTCTGAAAGGCCCGCATTGTGAAAATTTTAGCTGGCGTACTCTGTCAGTAAATACGCAATTTGATCGCGATTACGCCGTATCTACGGTAGTCCGCTTTAGCGCTGGTGTGGGAGCAGGCAAGCCAGCTCCCGCATTTTGATCTTCATTTGGCGGGGGATCAGTGGTGTTTCAGCAATTTGCTTTCCAGGTGATCCAGGTGTCTGGTCATCAGTGCTGTTGCGGTGGCTGAGTCCCTTTGCTCGACCGCCTCAACGATCGCCATATGCTCTTGCCAGGCGCAATAGGTGCAGGCTTTCGCTTCAAACTGGGCAATGACCAACGACGTCAACGGCACCAGGCTGTTGAGGAATTGTGCCAGCGGTCCATTCCCTGCAATCGCGGCCAATTGCAGATGAAACTCCCCCGACAACCGAATCGCCGGCCCCCGCTGATCACGCTCGATGCAGTCACGCTCGCGGCCGATCAGCTCGCGCAATTGGCGGATCTGCGCCGCCGTGGCATGGGCGCAGGCCAGTTGCACCACGGTCATTTCGGTCATCCGTCGCGCTTCGAGAATCTGCCGCGTCTGCAAGGCATCCGGTGCGGCCACTTGGGCGCGCTGGTTAGGGCGCAGGATAATCACTTGTTGGTGGGACAGTTTGGCCAGTACCCGACGAATCACGCTGCGGCTCACCCCAAAGGTTTCACCCAGGCTCTCCTCGGTAAAGCGGCTGGATGGCGCGATACGCTGTTCGAGAATGGCGTCGAACAAGCGCGGGTAAATGTCATCCACCGACGGCTTTTTACCGGCCACCAGGCGCATCGCGGGCAGGGTGGCGACGACAGAATTGCGTTGCAGGGCGTGAGCGGTCATGGCCTGTCTCCAAAAAGTCAGCTGCCCAGATGGTCGTCCGGGATGTTCAAGCGAATGCCCATGCGCAAGCCTTCCTGAAGGATATGCCGGCGCATTTCGGCGCTGGCCAGGGCGCTGTTCTTGTTGCGGATGGCGCGCACCACGGCTTCGTTTTCCTGCAGGCGTTCGGCCAGATGCTCGGGAGAGTTGCGCAGCACCTGGGCGCTCTGCTTGAGGGCGTTGCTGGTTTGTTGCACCACGTTCTGGAAGATCGGGTTGGAGGTGAGTGCGAACAGTTCTTCGTGGAAGCCGATATAGGCGTTCATGCCGGCTTCGGCGTCCTCCGCGTCGAGGGCTTCGCGCATGTCCATGAGGGTCAGGCGCAGTTGGCCGACTTCCTTGCTGCTGATGGTCTGGGCCACCAGGCCGACAATGAAGGGTTCCAGGGTGTAGCGCAGTTGCAGGATGTCTTCGAGGCTGGCGTCGGCCACGGCGTCGCTGGCGTGCGGTTCGCTGACGCTGGTTTCGAGGACCACCACGCCCTTGCCGGGCATGGAGCGCACCAGGCCGAGGGTTTCGAGCACGATCACGGCTTCGCGCAGGCTTGGGCGGCTTATGCCCATTTGTTCGGCGAGTTCGCGCTGGCCAGGGAGCATTTCGCCCCGGCGCCACTGACCCTTTGCCAAGGCGGCGCGCAGTTTTTGTACCACTGAATTAACGACGGTTGAGGTGCTGATCACGTCTACGTCTCCTTGGTGTTGCAAATACGGTAGTGAATCGTGTGACGTCCCAATGTGGGAGCTGGCTTGCCTGCGATTGCGGTATATCAGATACAGATGAGTTGGCTGACCTGCCGCAATCGCAGGCAAGCCAGCTCCCACATTGACAGGTGGTGTTCTCGGGAGCGCGTTAGAACTCCTGATGCGCCGGCAGCACCGGCTTCTTGGCCTGGAACGCATAGCCTTGCTGGCCGTCGAGGACCTTGTTGGCACGCTGGATATCGATGTCTTTTTCCCAGCGAGCAATCGCCACAGTCGCGACGCAGTTGCCGATCAGGTTAGTCAACGCACGGCCGATGCCCATGAACCAGTCCACGGCCAACACCAGCACCAGGCCCACCACCGGAATCGCCGGGATGGCTGTGAGCGTGGCCGCCAGAATCACCAGTGCGGAACCTGGAATGCCGTGGGCGCCTTTGGAAGTGATCAGCGACACCAGCAGGATGGTCAGCAAATCGGTCATCGACAGCGGCGTGCCGGTGGCGTTGGCAATAAACACGATGGCCAGCGTCAGGTAGATGGAGAAACCGTCGAGGTTGAACGAATACCCCGTCGGAATCACCAGGCCCACGGTGGAGCTGCCGATGCCAAGGTGTTCCAGCTTACGCATGATCTGGGGCAGCACGGCGTCGGAGGAGGCGGTGCCCATCACGATCAGCAGCTCTTCGCGCAGGTACTTGAGCAACGGCAGCATGCGCAGGCCCGACAGGCGCATCACCAAGCCGAGCACCAGCCCGACAAAGGCGAAGCACGTCAGGTAGAACAAGCCCACGAGGCTGCCCAGGTGTTGCAGCGAGTCCAGGCCGTAGGTGCTGGTGGTAAAGGCGATCGCACCAAACACGCCAATCGGCGCCAGGCGCACGATCATGCCCATGATGCGAAAAATCACATGGCTCAGTTCGTTGATCAGCCGCGAGATCCCCGACGCCGCTTCGCCCACTAGGTTCAGCGCGCTGCCGAACAGCACCGAGAACAGCAGCACTTGCAGCACGTTGTTGTCGGCGAAGGCGCCGATCACCGAGTTGGGGATCAGCTCCATCAGGAACTGGCTGGTGCCGCGGATGTGCTGGCCCTTGTCGGCCAGCTCATTGAGCCCGGCGGACGACAATTGCTCCAGGTGAATATTCGCGCCTTGGCCGATGCCGGTGCTGAAGGCCATGATCAGGCCAATCACCAAGGCCACAGTGGTGAGCACTTCAAAGTAGATGACCGACTTGAGGCCGATGCGCCCGACTTTTTTCAAGTCGCCCGCGCCGGAAATGCCGCTGACCACCACGCAGAACACGATCAGGCCAATCAGCATTTTGATCAGCTTGATAAAGCCGTCACCCAGGGGTTTGAGTTGCGAGGAGAATTCGGGAAGGGCCAGGCCGCAGGCGATGCCGAGCATCAGGCCAATCACGACTTGGAGGAAAATCGAGCGCGAGCACCATCTGAGCATGGGAGGGATCTCTATTCGGTGCCCTGGTGGTTCCAGGGCTTAATTGTTGTGGTCTTACCGGTAAGTCCAGTGCGCGGCCAGTCTACGCTCGGGTTTTTTGAAATCACAAGTAAATATTCGTCGGTTGACAGGTCCCGGTCTGACCAGTTGGTCGTGAAGGCCGATGCTTGAGCGGTTGGCGGGGCACAAATTTTTTCGCTTATCATCCGCCGCTTGTTACGCGAGGTGATGGATGGACACAGCAGGATTGACCACCGACGAATCAGGGCAAACGTTTTGTACCTGGCGCACGGCCGCAGTGGAGTACCCGCGCTACCACGACCACGAATGGGGTGTGCCGGTGGCGGACGATAAGGCGCTGTACGAGAAGATTTGCCTGGAAGGTTTTCAGGCGGGCATGGCGTGGATCACTATCCTGCGCAAGCGTGAGCAGTTTCGGGTGGCGTTTGAGGGCTTTGATTTTCGCAAGGTGGCGAAGTACGGCGAGGCGGATATCGAGCGGTTGATGCAGGATCCGGGGATTGTGCGCAACCGCGCGAAGATCGTATCGACCATCAACAATGCGCGCAGGGCGTGTGAACTGGTGGATGAGACCGGCTCGCTGGCCCGTTGGCTGTGGGCATTTGAGCCCGATGATGCAGAGCGCCCGGCGGTGGTGGATATGGCGTACTGGACGGGTAACCCGACTTCACCGGCGTCTGTGCGGTTGTCGAAGGCCTTGAAGAAGCGTGGCTGGACGTATGTGGGGCCGACGACGATGTATGCGCTGATGCAGGCGTTGGGGATGGTGAATGATCATCTGGAAGGCTGTGCTTGTCGCGCTCAAATCGAGCGCCTGCGCCGCGAGTTCAAGCGCCCCTGAGTTCCAGGCTGAACTCAGTTAAAACTGTGGGAGCTGGCTTGCCTGCGATAGCGGTAGGTCAGCTGACCTATCTTTGACTGATGTACCGCTATCGCAGGCAAGCCAGCTCCCACATGAGATTTGCAGTGTGGGTGATTACTTGGGCAGGGGCGTGAGCACCTCAGCCTTGTCATCCAGCACCATCACCACCAGCAACTTCGCGGGCTTGGTCTGGCTGGCATTGCTCGATTCAAAGTGGCGCGAACCGGCGGGTTCGTAGAAGGATTCGCCGACCTGGTAGGTTTTGGCTTTTTCGTCATTCACCCGTGAAGTAATCGCGCCTTCCAGCACATACGCCACGGCAGTGCCGGTATGGCTATGGGGTACGGTGGCCTGCCCGGGGGCGTAGTCCACGGTGAGCATGAGGGTCTTCTTGCCGGGCACATTGGTCAGGGCGTGTTCTTGCAGCACCTTGATCGATTCCTGGTTGTACACCGGTTCATGGGCGAAGGCGCTGAGGGAGGCGAGCATCAGCGTGGTGGCGAGCAGTCGTTTCATCATGAGGTTTCCGAGCAGTTCGAGACCGCTTCACCCTACGCCCGAGCGCCGGCCCGACCAATGTCCAATTCGCCGGAAAACCACCTAGCCAATCTGCTCGAGAATGTCGCGCACCCTGTCCAGCGCCGGGTCGATGTCGAGCAACTCGATCGCGCCAAACCCAATAATCAGGCCTGACCTTACCGGCGTGTCATGAAAGAACCCGTCCACCGGGTACAGCCCCACCTCCACCTGACGGGCCAGTTCCATCAGCAACGGGATATTCACTGGCACCTTGCACAGAGCCGCCAAGTGGAACCCGGCTACGGTAGGCACGGCGTCGAACCATGGCGATAAGTCGCCCGCCAGACGCTGCAGGATTCGCTCGCGCCGACCGGCATAGACCGTGTGGCAGCGGCGAATATGTTTAAGCAGATACCCCTCGCTGATGAACTTGGCCAGCGCCCATTGCGGCAGGGTGGAGCTGTGCTGATCGGTTAGTTGCTTGGCTTTGAGCACCGCGCCATAAATGGCCGGTGGCAGCACGGCGTAACCCAGGCGCAGCTCGGGCAGCAAGGTTTTCGAGAAGGTCCCGACGTAGGTCACCACGCCCCGGGTGTCCATGCTTTGCAGGGAGTCGGTGGGGCGGCCTTCGTAGCGGAATTCGCTGTCGTAGTCGTCCTCGATGATGATTGCGCCCAGCTCGAAAGCGCGCGCCAGCAAGGCGTCGCGGCGTGGCAGGCTCATGGGCATGCCGAGCGGGAACTGATGGGACGGCGTGACATAGATCAGCCGGGTGCCCTCAGGGATGTGATCGACCTGGATGCCTTCGTCATCGACCGGCACACCCACCACCTGCGCGCCCATCGCCACGAACAGCTGGCGCGCGGGGCTGTAGCCGGGGTCTTCCATGGCCACCGTGCTGCCCGCTTCGAGTACGACACGGGCGATCAGGTCCAGCGCCTGCTGGGCGCCATTGGTGACGACGATGCCGTCAGCGCGGCATTTGACCCCTCGGGAAAAGGCGATATGCCCGGCGATGGCCTCGCGCAATGCCGGTAACCCTTCAGGTTGGCTGTAAAAGCCGCTGTTCTGGGCGATGCGGCGCAACGCGTCCTGGGTGCAGCGCCGCCATTCATCCTGGGGGAACTGATGGCGCGAGGTGGCGCCGCCAATAAATTCATACCGCAGGGTGCTGTCGCGCGTGGGGTGGCGCATGGGTGTGGGCAACGCAGCCCATTTCGCCAGGTTGGCGGCGCAGGCCAGGTCAGTGGCCGTTTGCAGGCGCTCGGCCTGGGGCGCGTGGGCGTTGACGAAGGTACCGCGGCCGGTCTTGCCCACCAGCAGGCCTTCGTAAGTCAGGGTGGCGTAGGTGTCGGAGACGGTCTTGCGCGACACCCCCAGTTGTTCGGCAAGCAGGCGGCTGGGCGGCAGTTGGGCGCCGGCGGCCAGGCGCCCGGAGCCAATGGCCTCACGCAGCTGTTGGTAGAGTTGTTCGGCCAGGTCCTTGCGGCCTTTGATCACCACGTGCAGTTCCATGTCTCATCCTGATACGTTTAGCTGCGCCAAGGTTACTCGCTCGCAGGGCGTGCTCAAAATGGTCTCTCGATAAACCGCTCGATTGGTTATAGGGCTTATGCCGCCCGGGCTCTAGGCTGTGTTGTCATCGCACCTGTCGCCCGAGAATCGCCCATGGAAGCCCGTCTGGATTACTACACCGCCTCACCGCAAGCGCTCAAGGGCATGTTGATGCTGGAGGCTGCGACCTTTGGTCTGTCGATTGAAAAACCTTTGCTGGAGCTGATCAAGATTCGCGTCTCGCAGCTCAATGGCTGCGGGTTTTGTACCGACATGCACTCGATGGCGGCGCGCCAGCGCGGGGAGACCGAGCGACGCCTGTTTGCGCTGTGTGTGTGGCGTGACTCGCCGTTTTTCAATGCGCGGGAGAAGGCCGCGTTAGCCTGGAGTGAGTCGGTGGCGATGCTGCCGACTTCCGGTGTGCCGGATGAACTCTTCGCGGCGGTGCGCATAGAGTTCAGCGAGCAGGAGTTGGTCGACCTGACCATGGCGGTGTCCAGCATCAGTGGCTGGAACCGCCTGGCGGTGAGCTTTCGGCAGCAACCACCCAACGCTTGAACTGTGGGAGCGGGCTTGCCCGCGATGAGGGTGTGTCAGCCAATACACCAGGCACTGATACATCGCTATCGCGGGCAAGCCCGCTCCCACCTGTTTTTGTATTGTCAGGACAGGAAACCGCCGTCCACATTCAGCGACACACCGGTGGTGTAACTGGACGCATCGCTGGCCAGGAACAGCACTGCGCCGGCCATTTCGCTCGGGTCGGCCACGCGTTTGAGCGGGATCTGCGCCAGGGCCATTTTCAGGATCGCGTCGTTCTTGACCAGCGCCGAAGCGAACTTGGTGTCCGTCAGGCCTGGCAGCAAGGCGTTGCAACGAATGCCGAACGCTGAGCATTCCTTGGCGAACACTTTGGTCATGTTGATCACGGCGGCCTTGGTCACCGAATAGATGCCCTGGAACACACCCGGCGAGATGCCGTTGATGGAGGCCACGTTGATGATGCTGCCGCCGCCGTTGTCGCGCATCAGCTTGCCGGCTTCCACCGACATGAAGAAGTAGCCGCGAATGTTTACATCGACAGTCTTCTGGAAGGCACCGAGGTCGGTGTCCAGTACGTTGCAGAATTGCGGGTTGGTCGCGGCGTTGTTGACCAGGATGTCCAGGCGGCCGAACTGCTCGCGAATACCGGCGAACACCTGAGTGATCTGCTCCATTTCGCCGATATGGCACGCCACCGCAGTGGCCTTGCCGCCGTCGGCGATGATCGCGTCGGCCACGTGCTGGCAGCCTTCGAGCTTGCGGCTGGACACAATCACATGGGCGCCTTGCTGGGCCAGCAACTTGGCGATGGCTTCACCGATACCACGGCTGGCACCGGAGACAAATGCGATTTTGCCGTCGAGGTCAAACAGGTGGGTCTTGGACATGAAGGTTCCTTGTGCTTTTAGTCAGAGGGCTGATTTGCTGATGACGTTCAGGCTCATTTGCTCCAGCAGCTTGTTCATGTGGATGAACTGCGCAAAGCGTTTATCCTGGGTCTGGCCGTGGAAAAAACGGTAGTAGATCTGCTGCACGATGCCGGCCAGGCGGAACAGGCCGTAGGTGTAGTAGAAATCGAAATTGTCGATCTGAATGCCCGCGCGTTCGGCGTAGTAGTCGACAAATTCACGACGGGTAAGCATGCCCGGCGCGTTGCTCGGCTGGCGGCGCATCAGTTGTACCGGCGCCGGGTCGGCGGCCTCGATCCAGTAGGCGAGGGTGTTGCCTAGGTCCATCAGCGGGTCGCCGAGGGTGGTCAGCTCCCAGTCCAGCACGCCGATGATTTGCATCGGGTTATGCGGGTCGAGGATCACGTTGTCGAAGCGGTAGTCGTTGTGCACCAGGCTGGTGGTCGGGTGATCGGCGGGCATCTTGTCGTTCAGCCAGGCACGCACGGCTTCCCAGCTCGGCGCATCCGGCGTCAGGGCTTTTTCGTAGCGCTCGCTCCAGCCGCGAATCTGGCGTTGCACATAGCCTTGCGGCTTGCCGAGGTCCGCCAGGCCGCACGCGGCGTAGTCCACCTGATGCAGCTCAACGAGCCTGTCGATAAAGCTTTTGCACAGTGTTTGTGTCTTGCTGGCGTCCAGGCCGAGTTCGGCGGGCATGTCGGAACGCAGGATGATGCCGTTGACCCGCTCCATCACGTAAAACTCGGCGCCGATCACCGACTCATCGGTGCAATGCACGTAAGCCTTGGGGCAATACGGAAAGCCGTCTTTGAGCTGATTCAAAATGCGGTATTCGCGGCCCATGTCGTGGGCGGATTTGGCTTTATGGCCAAACGGCGGGCGACGCAGCACGAACTCCTGGCCCGGGTATTCCAGCAGGTAGGTCAGGTTCGACGCACCGCCGGGAAACTGGCTGATCTTTGGCGTGCCGTTGAGGCCCGGAATATGGGCCTTGAGGTAAGGGTCGATCAGGTTGGCGTCCAGTTCTTCGCCGGGGCGAATCTGGGTGGATTGGTCGTTAAGCGCCATGCTTATCCCTTCTGCTTATTCTAAAGGCCTTGGACTATTGGCTAATCTAATGCGCACAGCCGCCACGCGACAAGGTCGGGGCGGCTTTATAGGTTAGCGTGTTGCAGGATGATCAGCGGGCCTGATGTGCTCAAATCACCAGGGCGGCGCGGCAGGGCAGGTGGGCGCCGATTCCGACGTTCGCCAGGCCATGCTCCGACGTCCTGAGCACCCCCGGCGTCGGCTGATCGTTACGGATTGCGTGGCGGCAACGCTACTGGCGTCAGCACCGGACGACCGGCGAAATACTCCACCAGGTTGTCGGCCACACGCTGCACGGTGTCATGAGCCGCTTCCGGCGACAGCCCGGCCACATGGGAGGTGAGCACGGTATTGCTGAGTTTTTTCAGTGCATCGGGCACTTTGGGCTCATCGTCGAAAACATCCAATGCCGCGCCGCCGATACGTCGTTGCTCGAGTGCCGCCACCAGGTCGGCGGTCACCACCACGCTGCCGCGTCCGATGTTGACGAGGAAGCCGTGCGGCCCCAGCGCGTCCAGCGCGTGGCGATCGATCAGGTGCCGGGTACTCGCGCCGCCGGGCGTGGCCAGGATCAGGAAGTCCGAGGTGCGTGCCAGTTCCACGGCCGTTGCGCAGTAGGTGTACTCCACGTCATCACGGGGTTGGCGGTTGTGATAACTCACCTCCATGCCAAACCCGAGCGACGCGCGTTTGGCGATTTCCATGCCTACCGCACCCAGCCCGAGAATGCCCAACTGCTTGCCGCCCAGGGACGGACGCATCACCTTCGGCCACTCGCTGCGGCGCACGGCGGCGTCGGTCTGAGGAATACCGCGCACCAGCGACAGCAGCAACGCCATGGCGTGATCAGCCACCGACGGTGCGTTCACCCCGGCGCCGTTGGTCACCACAATCCCACGGTTGCTCGCCGCCTGCAGGTCCACATGCTCATAGCCGGCGCCGATCACGCAGATGATCTCCAGCAGCGGCAACGCGGCGATTTCCTCCGCATACAGGCCCAGTGGCCCACGCGTCAGCACGGCCTTGATCTGCCCGCCGTGCGCCTTGATCGCCTGCGCACGTTCAGCAGGCGTTGGCGCCAGAATCACATGAAAGTCATTGCTCTCGATGATTTGCAGGTATTCGTTGATGGTTTCAACCAGGACCAGAACAGTGGTGGACATCGGGAGGCTCTTCCTGAAGGGTTTGAGAGGAGGAGTATGCGGGATTTGTAAGATGGAGCGTTTTGTTCGGGTAGAAAATTTTCTTCTTTCGTAAGGCCATTCTGAATTTCCGTACCGTCCGTCCAGGCTCGATTTACTGAGCCATATTTTGTCGACTTTCCCTCCAGCAGAGACGACATGGATGCTTGTTCCTGCCACGCATGAAGAGATCGAATGGACGCCGTACGGTTACAAACACAGCCCATCAACACTTACACCCTGGCGAACTGTAATAGCCAGTACGCTTAATGGCCCTGCCAAGTACAGGCCAGGCATCGCTATTGAAAAGCTTGAAAGAGAGGCCTGTAAAAATGGCATGCAGACGACTAACGCAAGACCCTGGAAAGTGATGGAGTTCCCGCATTGCATAGGCGCCAGCCAAGGTAAGCTCAGTTGTTGGGTTCGTGTAGAGACCAGTGCCGGCGCTGTTCATGGTCATCCAATTTCCGAACAGGAATTCAGGAGGTTAACAAATTGATTTCGTTGAATTTTACAGGTGGGACCGTTACTCATGACGATCTGTCGCACTTGCAGGATATCGCGGTAGCGGAGCAGGCCGACCTGTTGAAGGAAGATATGCTCCAGGTAGAATTCGCCGGAGGACTGTTGCTGGACGTCGGTTGGTATCCGGAGTTTGATGCAACGGGCGGGTTTCACATCAATGTCATCAAGAACTTCGATTGGGACCGGCCGGTTATTGCACTGACTGCCCACGAGACTGCCGAGCTGGTCGAAAAACTGGATATGGCGCAGAACGCTATAAAAAGCGAACTGCGCGATGCGAATATCGAAACCTCTGCTTTTTGAGCGTATCAGCGCCAGACGTCCAGCGCTTTCACACGCTTCACAAACGCCCCGGCCAGTGTGGCGTTGTGATGCTCAATGATCGCCTCAGCCTTCAGTGCCGGAGTGTCCATGCAGGTATGGGCGTCTTCCGGCAATACCACTGAGAACCCTAGCTCCACCGCCACGCGGCATGTTGTGTCGACACAAAACTGGGTTTTCATCCCGACAACCACCAGCTCATTGACGTGCGCTGCTGCCAGTTGCTGCGCCAGATCAGTGCCCAGGAAACAACTCGGCCGGGTTTTATTGAACAGATGGTCGCGAGCTGTGTCGACATCCAGCCCGGGCCATAGCTGCCAGAGCGGGCTGCCTGCTTCGATTGGCGAGCCTGCCGGGCCGGTATGGCGGGCGACGAAGATCGGTGCGTCGGCCTTGCGAGTGCGCTGGATAAGCGTGTTGATGGTTTCCAGTACACGTTCGCGTTCGAACGGCTTGTCCGGGCCATCAAACAGGCCGATTTGCATATCGATGATCAGCAGGGCTGCGCTCATGGTGTTGCTCCTTGTGATTGCCAGGTGGCGGAGCAATAAAAAGGCCCCGTCCATTGCTGGCGGGGCCTTGGGTTATTCCGGGGGTGTATCTAGTTCAAGCACCCACGGCAACCACCCGACCCGCCGCAGGCGGTCGTGGTGGTGCGGGTGAGGTGACTCTGAATAAGGTTCATGGCCGGATCATGCGGTGGCTTTCGTTTTGCTGTCAACGGCTGCGGCGGGCTTATGCTCGGGCAACAGCGTATTTCGCGCGGCTTCAAGAAACTCATCCGATAAAGCATTTCCTCGTGTCGCTCGAGCAAGGGTCAGTGCCCCGATCATCATCGCGTACTTGGCGAGCAAGGCCTGGCGGTCGTCATCCTGAAGTTGCGCAAAAACATCCAGCGATTGCTCTACGCCGTCGATGAACGCGTGTTGCAAGGCTGTGTCGGCGGGTTCATGGCACATGTCCGGGGTGAATGCCGAAATCGGGCAGCCATCGCCAGGGTTATCGCGGTGAGAGGCCAAAAAATACGGGCGCAGGATGGCTTCGCGCGCAGCCCGTTGGTCAGTACTGGCGCTGATTTTTTCCTGCCAGCCAAGGTTTGATTGCTCGAACGCCTTCTGGCACGCCTCGGTGGCCAGTGCTTCCTTGGACGCAAAGTGCCCGTAGAAGCCACCATGGGTCAGCCCGGCGGCAGCCATCACATCTGACAGGCTGATACCGTGCAGCCCGCGCTCGCGAAACAAATGCGTAGCGGCCTCGACGATGATTTCGCGATTGAGTTCGGCTTGTTTGCGGGAAACGCGAGGCATGGCGGGGCTCTCAGAGGTAAAGGCGGGCACTGCTCGAAAGTACAGGAATGAGGGCCATTCTAAAATAGATTTGTTCGGGAATGTATTATTCGTGTTGCGCTACAGCCCGCTGAAACCGCCGAAGGTTTTCAGTATTGGTTGGCACACTGAACGCTGAATGACCATGTGAAATCGACGGCGCTGCCTCATTCCTGAATTTCATTGTTCAAAAAAATGGCAATCATTTTGGAAGCGGTATCGCGGCTAGAACTCCGCTTGGATCAAACCGTCTCTTTAGCTGCGCAAGCTGAATGCCGTTCTCGCCATAGGCATGGGCGATTTGCTCCTCTGCGCCGTCGGGCAATAAATTCGCGTAGCCGCCCGGTAACGCCGTTGTAGAAAGCGCAGCGTTCAGCGTGTTCACCCAGGCGCTGTGTACCTTTCCGTCTCCGGAGTCAGGCAGCCAACTGCCATAGATCAGCGCGGTGAAATGCGGTTTGCGCATGCCAAAAGCCGTAGCGTTCGGCGCGACGGCGGTTGCAACTCCATGGCAATGATGAATGATGATCGAGCTCAAATCGGAGCTGCGGGCGTCAAATGCCGCGATCAGGGTGCTGATGGTTGACGTCGATAGTCTATCAAACCAGCCTGTGCCGACTTCATAACCACGTCCGGCCGGTAGTTTTCCGTCGGTGAGCGCGAGTACATCCGTTGGGTTGATAAGACCGGCTTTGGCGTTTATCGGGTCGCCCACCGCGGCCAGATCTTCAAATGCCCGTATGCCTTGCTCAAGTCCTGCCGTCCAGATCAGTGAGACGACTAATATCGGCTTTCCGGCGGGCCCGACCACCATCGCCACTGAGCCGAAAAGCGCCTCCGACGCGCAATGCATCGCCTGCTCATAACACTCGAGCGCTGCCGCTGCATCTTTCCATGGGAATACGACCGATCCTGAATACAGCGCTGGCGGTGCATACAGGCGCAAGCGCGCACTAACCAGCACACCAAAATTACCGCCACCGCCCCGAATCGCCCAGAAAAGCTGCGGCTCGTGGTTATCGTCGCAGAACACTTTTTCGCCATTGGGTAACAAGATGTCTGCCGCGATCAAATTGTCACAACCCAAACCGTAACGCATCATCAGTGGGCCGTAGCCGCCCCCCATCAGAAAGCCGGCCATACCCACTGAGCCTTCGTTGCCAATCACCGTGACCAGGTCGTAGTCGCGGAGGAAGTTATTCAGTTGCGACGTGGTGACCCCTCCTTCAATCGATACCTCAAGCGCATCGACGTCGATTTTAATTGCGTTCATTGCGGATAAATCGAGCACGACACTGTTGTCCTTCAAAGAGCGCCCCCTCCAGTCCCGGCCGGTACTATGGATGCAAACGGGTAGCTCCTGCGCTCGCGCCATATCCCATGCAAGCTGCAGCGTTTTCGGCGAAGCGCAGCGCACAATCAACCCAGGATGTGCAACATGTGCACTGTTCCTGCCACGAGTTTCCACACTGGAGAAATAGTCGTTAGGCAGGATTTCACAACCGGAGTCTTGCAGTGCTGAAGATAGCTCAGCAAGCTGATTTGAGGATGCCTGGGAGGTCATTGTGGTGATACTCCAGATTCGAAATGAAAATAGACTTAAAAAACACACTAAAACTTGAGTGATATTGATAGTCCAGTAAATGCATATTCACAGTAAAATTATCTTCACGTTCTTGCCGAGTCGCTGATATATGCAAACTCCAGGAAAATTAGCTGCTCGCTATTATGATGTTCTTCAATCCGTACTGTCGCGATCTGCAAAGTCTTGAGCGCAACGTTTAACTTAGACACAGCCTTAAACTGCAATTTTGGACACGGGCGGAATAGTTTGATACGCGCTTTGTCCTCAATTCTATTGTTATTGATTTCATTTCTGACGATCACTCACGTCTGCACGCAGTATTTTTCAAAGGCTCATCGCTGGGCTGTTGAAGCTCGTCGAAAAAGTCCCGGAAAAATTCTGAAAACCTATGGAAATCGCTGCTTTTGAGTGTCCTTGACCCTCTGCACCGGGCAACCGTTCCTCAGCTAAGTCTTTGCTTATTCAGAAGAATCCCGGACAATCCGGCCCCTTCTATGGCTGGGGCGCTGCCTGTCAGGTTTTCTGACTCGCCCCGGCCATGTCAATGCGGAGATCCGACCGGATGAATGATCAGGCCAATAGCGTCGACGAACGCTATGAGACGACACCTGCAACCCTCACAAGCTGGAGCCGCCAGGACACCACCTGGATGCTTGGCTTGTTCGGCACCGCCATTGGCGCCGGTACCTTGTTTTTGCCCATCAACGCGGGCCTCGGGGGCTTTTGGCCGCTGGTGATCCTGGCGCTGCTGGCGTTTCCGATGACGTTCTTTGCCCACCGTGGCCTGACCCGTTTCGTACTGTCCGGCCGGGAAGGCTCCGACATTACCGATGTGGTCGAAGAGCATTTTGGTATCAAGGCCGGCGCGCTGATCACCTTGCTGTACTTCTTCGCGATCTTCCCCATCCTGCTGATCTATAGCGTGGCGCTGACCAACACCGTCGGCAGCTTTATGGAACACCAACTGCACATCCTGCCGCCGCCACGGGCGATCCTGGCGTTTGTGCTGATCCTTGGCCTGCTGGCCGTGGTGCGTTGCGGTGAGAGAGTGATCGTCAAGGCCATGAGCCTGATGGTGTATCCGTTTATCGTCGCTTTGCTGTTTCTGGCGGTGTACCTGATCCCGCACTGGAACGGTGGCATTCTCAGCACCGCGCGTGAGGTGCCGGCGCCGTCAGCATTGCTGAGCACGCTGTGGCTGGCGATTCCGGTGATGGTGTTCTCGTTCAACCATTCGCCGATCATTTCGGCTTTTGCGGTTGACCAGAAGCGCCAGTACGGCGCAAACGCCGATGAGCGCAGCTCGCAGATCCTGTCCCGCGCGCACCTGCTGATGGTGGTGATGGTGCTGTTCTTTGTGTTCAGCTGTGTGCTGACTCTGTCGCCGGCGCAGTTGGCAGAGGCGAAGGCGCAGAACCTGTCGATCCTGTCGTACCTGGCCAACCACTTCGACAACCCGACCATCGCCTTCGCCGCACCGTTGATTGCGTTTGTGGCGATTGCCAAGTCGTTCCTGGGTCACTACATCGGCGCCAGCGAAGGCCTTAAAGGCCTGGTGCTGAAGACCGGTCGCCGTCCGGGGGCCAAGTCCCTGGATCGCATGACCGCTGCGTTCATGCTGGTGGTGTGCTGGCTGGTCGCCACGCTTAATCCGAGCATTCTCGGCATGATCGAGACCCTGGGCGGCCCGGTGATCGCATCGATCCTGTTCCTGATGCCGATGTACGCGATCCGCAAGGTGCCGGCCATGGCCAAATACCGTGGGCAGGCGTCCAATGTGTTTGTGACGGCTGTTGGCTTGGTGGCGATTACAGCGTTGGTGTATTCGCTGATTGGGTAAGGTCTGCCGCGATCAAAACTGTGGGAGCTGGCTTGCCTGCGATAGCGGTGTATCAGTCACTAAAGAGGGTGATTGAACTACCGCTATCGCAGGCAAGCCCGCTCCCACATTTGTTTTGTGGTGTTGCTGATACCGTATTCCTGGCATAAAAAAACGCCGCGTATCGTGAGATACGCGGCGTTTTTTTATTGCATCAACACCTTAGGCTTGAATCACCGGGATGTTGGCGCTTGCTGCGATTTTGCGGAACTCGGCGATCTGGTCGAAGTTCAGGTAGCGGTAAACGTCACTGGCCATGGTGTCCAGTTTCGCTGCGTAACCCATGTACTCTTCAACCGTCGGCAGGCGACCCAGCGTGGAAGCAACAGCCGCCAGCTCAGCCGAGGCCAGGTAGACGTTCGCGCCGTCACCCAGGCGGTTCGGGAAGTTACGGGTCGACGTCGACACAACGGTCGAATTCGGCTCTACACGTGCCTGGTTACCCATGCACAGCGAGCAGCCCGGCATTTCCATGCGTGCGCCAGCCTTACCGTAGATGCCGTAGTAGCCTTCTTCGGTCAGTTGGTGAGCGTCCATTTTGGTCGGCGGCGACAGCCACAGACGGGTTGGCAGCTGACCCTTGACCTGCTCCAGCAGTTTACCGGCAGCGCGGAAGTGACCAATGTTGGTCATGCACGAACCGATGAACACTTCGTCAATCTTCTCGCCGGCAACGCTGGACAACAGACGGGCATCGTCCGGGTCGTTTGGTGCGCAGAGGATCGGCTCGTTGATGTCGGCCAGGTCGATCTCGATGATTTCGGCGTATTCGGCGTCGGCATCGGCTTCCATCAGCTCAGGGTTCTTGACCCAGGCTTCCATCGCTTGGGCGCGACGTTCCAGAGTACGCGGGTCGCCGTAACCTTCACCGATCATCCAGCGCAGCAGGGTGATGTTGGAGTTCAGGTACTCGGTGATCGACGCTTTCGACAGCTTGATGGTGCAACCGGCAGCAGAACGTTCAGCCGAGGCGTCGGACAGCTCGAAAGCCTGTTCCAGCGTCAGGTCGTTCAGGCCTTCGATTTCCAGGATGCGGCCGGAGAAGGCGTTCTTCTTGCCTTTCTTCTCGACCGTCAGCAAGCCCGACTGGATCGCGTAGTAAGGAATGGCATGAACCAGGTCACGCAGGGTGATGCCAGGTTTCATTTTGCCTTTGAAGCGCACCAGGATCGATTCCGGCATGTCCAGTGGCATAACGCCAGTGGCTGCGGCGAACGCGACCAGACCGGAACCGGCCGGGAACGAGATGCCCATCGGGAAACGGGTGTGGGAGTCACCACCGGTACCGACGGTGTCCGGCAGCAGCATGCGGTTCAGCCAGCTGTGGATGATGCCGTCGCCTGGACGCAGCGATATACCGCCACGGGTCATGATGAAATCAGGCAGGGTGTGGTGGGTGGTCACGTCGATCGGCTTAGGATAGGCCGCGGTGTGGCAGAAGGACTGCATCACCAGATCGGTCGAGAAGCCCAGGCACGCCAGGTCTTTCAGTTCGTCACGGGTCATTGGACCGGTGGTGTCCTGAGAACCCACGGTGGTCATCTTTGGCTCGCAGTAGGTGCCAGGACGAACGCCTTTGCCTTCTGGCAGACCGCAGGCCTTGCCGACCATTTTCTGTGCCAGGGTGAAACCCTTGCCGGTGTCGACAGGGGCTTCAGGCAACTTGAACAGGTCGGTTGGGCCCAGGCCCAGTTCAGCACGTGCCTTGTCGGTCAGACCGCGACCGATGATCAGCGGAATACGGCCGCCGGCGCGAACTTCGTCCAACAACACCGGGGTCTTCATTTCGAAGGTGGTGATGACTTCGTCGGTACCGTGTTTGCAGACTTTGCCGGCATGCGGGTACAGGTCGATCACGTCGCCCATGTTCATGTCGGTGACGTCGAACTCGATTGGCAGTGCGCCGGCATCTTCCATGGTGTTGTAGAAGATTGGAGCGATCTTGCTGCCGAAGCAGAAGCCGCCTGCGCGCTTGTTCGGCACGTAAGGCACGTCGTCGCCGAAGAACCACAGCACGGAGTTGGTGGCCGATTTACGCGAAGAACCGGTACCGACCACGTCGCCGACGTAGGCGATCGGGAAGCCATGGGCGCGCATCTCTTCGATCTGCTTCATCGGGCCGGTTTTGCCTTGCTCGTCCGGCACGATGCCTTCACGCGCCATTTTCAGCATGGCCAGGGCGTGCAGCGGGATGTCCGGGCGGGACCAGGCATCGGGAGCAGGGGACAGGTCGTCGGTGTTGGTTTCGCCGGTAACCTTGAACACGCGCAGGCTGATCTTGTCGGCCAGGGTTGGGCGGTTGCGGAACCACTCGCCGTCAGCCCAGGACTGGATCACGCCTTTGGCGTGTTCGTTGCCGTTGCGGGCTTTTTCGGCGACGTCGTGGAACGCATCGAACATCAGCAGGGTGTGCTTGAGTTGGGCGGCAGCAACCGGCGCCAGCGTGGCGTCGTCCAGCAGCTCGACCAGGGTCACGATGTTGTAGCCGCCTTGCATGGTGCCAAGCAGTTCAACAGCGCGCTTTTTGTCGATCAGGGGGGAAGTGGCTTCGCCCTTGGCCAGGGCAGACAGGAAACCGGCCTTGACGTAGGCAGCCTCGTCAACGCCTGGTGGAATGCGGTTGGTGATCAGGTCAACGAGGAATTCTTCTTCGCCAGCCGGGGGATTTTTCAGCAGCTCGACCAGGCCTGCGGTTTGTTCGGCGTTAAGCGGCTGGGGAACGATACCCAGTGCTGCGCGCTCTTCGATATGTTTGCGGTAGGCTTCAAGCACAGTTATTACCCTCATCAGTGGTCCCACGGGACGCTCATCCAGAAATGATCGGCACGCATGCGCTCGGGGGCTTTTTGGGCCGCAAAGCCAGCGCTGCCGGCATTTCTCACAGAAGCTGCTTTCAAAGTTTTACGCCTGCAGAGCGGAGCTGATGAGGGTTGGCGCTGGCTATTTACCGGGTAAATAACCGTCGCCAACACCGCTCTGAAGGAACGACTGTGCTCGTGACGCTTTGAAAACAGCTTCCAATGGACTATTGGCGCCTTACAAGGCCGGATGATTCTACGGCAAAAAAATTCTAAAGGTAAGTTGCCTCGCCAAGTTTGCAGGGTGATGAAGGTTAGACAAAGGGCTAACATGAGGCACTGTTTTGCTGATTTGCGTGTTGCCTGCCATGTCCAACCACACCATCAAGACCCCCTGCGTCGGCCTGTGCTCCACGGTTTACGGCGATCTCGTGTGCCGCGGCTGCAAGCGCTTCCACCACGAAGTGATCCAGTGGAATGGCTATAACGAAGAAGAAAAACGCGCGGTGTGGCTCAGGCTTGAGCAGCTGTTGGTGCAGGTGATGACGGGCAAGCTGGAAGTTTTCGACCCCAAGACCCTGCGCGGGCAGCTTGAGCAGCGCAAAATTCGTTTTGTGCCGCACCAGTCCGAGTACTGCTGGGCCTACCAGCTGATCGCCCGGGGCGCGCGGGTGATTTCCAATCTGGAGGCCTATGGCATGGTGCTGTTGCCGGAGTTTCGCGATTGGGCATTGCCGGATTTGCGTGATGCGATTGATCGGGAGTTTTTTATTTTGTCCGAGGCGCATTACCAGCGCTATATCGCGCCGGGGTTCTTGCGCGATGCATTGTCTGACTGACAACACAAACAAATGTGGGAGCGGGCTTGCTCGCGAAAGCGGTGGGTCAGTCAATTAATTCAGTGGCTGGCACCCCCTCTTCGCGAGCAAGCCCGCTCCCACATGTTGATCTGCGTTGTTCTCATGCCTTGGTGGCCAGCTCTTGCAGATGATCCATCAACGCCTCCGGCTTAAGCACCAGCACGTCACCCTCAACAGCGTCTAGCACCACCTCCGCCGTATTCCCGATCAACGCCCCGGAAATCCCCGTACGCGCCACGGTTCCAATAATCGTCACCGCCGCCTGCCATTTATGCGCCGCAAACGGAATCAACACATCCGCCGGGCCTTCCTCGATGTGCAGGTGGGCGTCATCCACATCGAACTCCGCCTGAAACGCCTTGCACTGCTCGCGATAGCGCGCCTCGATGGTTTCCTTGAGCTGGAAGGTCGGGTCCGCCGCTGACAGCATCGGTGAAGGATGCGCGCTGATCACGTGCAATTGCGCCTTGGCCAGCCGCGCAATGTCGAACCCATGGTCGATGATGGTGTTGTGCAGCGCCTGGTGTTCGCTGTCGGTATTGCCCACATCAATCGCCGCCAGCACCACCTTGCCCGCCCAGGGCGTGGCGGTTTTCACCAGCAGCACGGGGGTAGGGCAGTAGCGCAGCAGTTTCCAGTCCGCCGGGGTCAGCAAGGCCTTTTTCAGCGGGCTGTCGGGGAAGTGTTGCTTGACTACCAGCCCACAGCCTTCGGCCAGCTGCACGTCGATGATGGTTTCATGCAGGCTGTCATTCCACGCCTGCTCGGTGGTTACGCTGTAGCCGTCCTCCTGCAAGCCCGACTTGAGCAGGCTGAGCAGCGCCGAGTGTTCATGCTTTTTATCGCAGACCAGCAAATGCAGATGCGCGCCGGTGACCCCGGCGATCAGCTTGGCGCGCTTTAAGGCCAGGCTTTCCGCATGCTCGGGCTCGATCACCACCAAAATGCTGCGAATGGCTTGCATGTTCGGGTTCTCCAGATAAAGACGGGGCGTTGAACAACTATAGTTGCTCACGGGCGCACGTCATGTTGATACACATCAAGGCCGGTGGCTGGTGGTCTGCGGCGCGGTCGGTATAATCGGCGCCCTTTTGTGATGCTTTTGACCGTGAGCCCGATGAACCTGCCCGAAATCCACGAATTCCTCGGCTGCCGCACCCCTGACGCCTGGGTCCAGGCCGCGCTGGCCGATCAGGACACCCTGCTGATCGACCACAAAAACTGCGAATTCAAAGCCGCCAGCACCGCGATGAGCCTGATGGCCAAGTACCACGGCCATGTCGACCTGATCAGCATGATGTCGCGCCTGGCCCGTGAAGAGCTGGTGCACCACGAACAGGTCATGCGCCTGATGAAAAAGCGCAAGGTCGAGCTGCGTCAACTGCACGCCGGGCGATATGCCTCGGGTCTGCGCAAAGTAGTGCGCACCCATGAACCGGTCAAACTGGTGGATACGCTGGTGGTTGGCGCGTTTATCGAAGCGCGCAGTTGCGAGCGTTTCGAAGCGCTGGTGCCGCATTTGGACGAAGAACTCGGCAAGTTCTACTTCGGCTTGCTGAAAAGCGAAGCGCGGCACTTCCAGGGGTATTTGAAGTTGGCGTACCAGTATGGTGACGCCAAGGACATCGCCCAGGTGATCGAGCGGGTGAGGGTGGCCGAACAGGAACTGATCGAATCACCCGACCTCGAGTTCCGCTTCCACAGTGGCGTACCAGCCTGAGGCCACCGCTACGCCGAGCAGCGCGGTGATCCCAGTGAGCAGCAGGATGACCGTCTGCGTGCCCAAAGGCGCCGCCAGCAGCGCAATCATCAGCCCGGCCAGCGGTTGGGCCAGGTTGTTGAGCAAGGTGATCACGCCCACGGTCTTGCCGAAATCCTTCACCGGAATCACGCGCTGGCGTGTGCTGCGCATGTACACGCTGAACATCTTCTCAAAACCGAACATCACCAGAAAGCCCAGGGTATAACCCCAAAAAGTCGGGCTGATGGCCATGATCAGCGCACCCAGTGTCATCATCGTATACGACAGACCACCCATCAGTTTCAGGGTCAACTTGGAGCGCGCCAGGTAAAACAGGATGGAAATAGTCACCAATGCGCTGGCGGTTTGCAGCAGGGCGTACGAGTCTTTGCTCTCGGCGTATTGGCCAGTGACCATTGCGGCGGACGTGGCCATGATCACGCCATAGAGCAGGTTGATCCCGACGGCCAGTACAATGATGCGTTTGAGTTCGTTCAGCCTGGCGATGTGCGTGAATGCGATAAGCAGCGGTTGCAACAAGGGGCCTTTTTTGTGCGGGTGGATTTCGAGATTGTCCGTAGTGCTGCTCTGCCAGATTCGCATCGCAACATCAGCCAGTACAAACAGCCCGGCGACCCCGATCACCACCCAGTGCCAAGCCCATACCTCCAGCATCAGTGCCGCTACCAGCGGCCCGAGTACCAGACCGCTCTGGTCGGCAATCTGCGAGTAAGACAAGGTTTTGGCGTAGCTGTAGTCCTTGAATACATGTGGCATCAGCACTTCCCGCGCCATGATGCCTTGGGTAGTCAACACCCCACATATTGCTGACAGGATCACCAGCCAGTAAATACCGTCGAACATTCCGTATAAGGCCACGGCCACCACACAGACCAGCGCCCTGTAAATCTGGCTGATATGCAGGATGCGCACCGGTGAAATCCGGTCGCACAATGCCCCGCATATCGGGAACGCCAGATAGCGCGGCAGCGACTCCACAAAAAACGCCAACCCGGCCCAGGACACACTATTGGTGGTCTGAAACACCACCAGCGGCACGATAAACAGCAGTATCTGATCCGCGAGCCGCGACATGAACAGTGAAACGAAGAAGGCCAGGTAATCTTTGCGCATCGCATCTCCTCAGTGAAAGGCGTTAAACATTTCAGTTTAATTGTTAAAAACTCTTAAAAGCATGAAGCTTTTGTCAGGCCGTGCGAGGCTTATGCGCGGGGGGGGAGTCATGCTGACTATAATGCTAGCACTTCAATTCGAGCCTCCACACTGAGAATTTATGGAAAACCTGGGTCTGGGCAAGGTCCTGCTCGTTGAGGACGATGAAAAGCTGGCAGGGCTGATCGCACATTTCTTGTCGCAACACGGTTTCGAGGTGCGCGTGGTGCACCGGGGCGACGAGGCCTTGGCGGTGTTTCTCGACTTCAAGCCGAAGATCGTTGTGCTCGACTTGATGTTGCCGGGCCAGAGCGGCCTGCACGTGTGCCGTGAGATTCGTAATGTGTCGGATACACCCATCGTCATTCTGACCGCCAAGGAAGACGACCTGGACCACATTCTGGGCCTGGAGTCCGGCGCTGACGACTACGTGATCAAACCCATCAAGCCGCCGGTGCTGCTCGCGCGTTTGCGTGCGCTGCAACGCCGTCAGGTGCCCGAGCCCACGGTGCGCGATTTCCTGGAGTTTGGCCGTTTGTCGATTGATCGCAGTTGCCGGGTGGTCAGCCTCGGCGGTGAAAAGATTGACCTGACCACCATGGAGTTCGAACTGTTGTGGCTGCTGGCCAGTAACTCCGGAAACATTCTGTCCCGCGACGATATCCTCAACCGCATGCGCGGTATCGCCTTCGACGGGCTCAACCGCAGCGTCGATGTGTATATCAGCAAGCTGCGCGCCAAGCTCAATGACAACCCGCGCGAGCCGGTGTGCATCAAGACCATCTGGGGCAAGGGCTACCTGTTCAACCCGTTTGCGTGGGAGGTCTAGATGCTGCGGCTGTTTTTGCGCCTGTATGTGATCCTGGCGCTGGGGTTGGCGGGCGCGATCTGGTTGGTCAACTACACCTTCGACGAGCTGCTTCCCGAAGCCAACGAAGTGTATAACCGCGAAGCACTGCGGGGCCCGGCTTATGGCGTGGTGGAGCAACTACGGCCTGTGCAGGGGGCCGCCCGGGAGGCGCGGCTGGCGGAGCTTCAAACCCATTATGGGTTGCGCCTGAAGTTGGTGCAGCGCGATACCCTGGCACTCACCGCGCGTGAGCAGCGGTTTCTCGCCAATGGCCAACTGGTGGTGCGCGGCGACTTTATGGAGTTCATCACCACCATTGATGACGGCCCGCAACTGCTGGACATCAAGCTGCCTGAAGAACCCAAATGGTTGTACCTGTGGGCCTATAGTTTCCTGGGTGTGAGCCTGGCGATCGTCCTGTATTTCTGGGTGCGCCCCCACTGGCGTGACCTGGAGCATATCCGCCTGGCTGCGCAGCGCTTTGGCGACAACGACCTCGGTTCGCGCATCCTGCTGCCACGCCGTTCGACCGTGCGTGAGCTGGCGGGGCACTTCAACCAGATGGCCGAGCGCATTGAAAGCCTGATCGCCAATCAGCGCGAGCTGACTAATGCGGTTTCGCATGAATTGCGCACGCCGATTGCGCGGTTGTCGTTTGAGCTTGATCAGCTCAAGCAACAGGCTGACCCGCGTAAGAGTCGCGAACTGATTGCCGACATGTACGCTGATCTTGGGGAGCTGGAGGAGATGGTTTCCGAGTTGTTGACCTATGCCAGTCTGGAACGTGGGGCGACTCAGGTTACCCGGGAAAATATTGAGGCCCACAGTTGGCTCGACAGTGTGATCGGCAGTGTGGCCCTGGAGGCCGAGGCGGCGGGGATACAGTTGTCGTTGCGTACCTGTGAGGTTGATTTCATCCGGATTGAACCGCGGTTTATGGCGCGGGCTGTGATCAACCTGCTGCGTAATGCCATTCGCTATGCAGAGCGTCGGGTGGAAGTGTCGTTGGTCAAGTTTGGCAGCGGTTATGAAGTGCGTGTGAGTGACGATGGGCCCGGTGTGCCGCTGGATGGGCGTACGAAGATTTTCGAGCCGTTTATGCGGCTTGATGCCAGTCGGGATCGGCGTACCGGGGGGTTTGGCTTGGGTTTGGCGTTGGTGCAGCGGGTTAGTCAATGGCATGGCGGGAGGGTGGAGGTGCTGGATTCGGAGTGGGGTGGGGCGTCGTTTCGGATGACGTGGGCGTATGCTGAGTAGCTTTCTGGGGGGAACCGATTTTATGTGGGAGCTGGCTTGCCTGCGATGGCGGTTTGGTTGTGTACATATCCGTTATTTGGGTAACGGCTGATATCGGTTCCGCTCTTACAGCGGGT
>NZ_MSDF01000051.1 GCF_002022275.1 Pseudomonas fluorescens | reverse complement strand
CAGCCCCCCAACCCCGCGACTGACACCCCACCCTCACAAACAACCCCACCCCCACCGCTCAACCCCAACTACATCCTCAAACAGACTTCGAGTAACGCCGAATCCGAATATCCGCCTGCTCCTTGTGCCCCGCAAACCCCTCCATGCCACACAACCGCGAGCAGTACTCACCCACCAGCACCGAAGCCTCATCCGTCAGCACACGCTGATAAGTGCAGGTCTTGATGAACTTGCCCACCCACAACCCGCCGGTGTAACGCGCCGTGCCCGTGGTCGGCAACGTATGGTTGGTGCCGATGACCTTGTCGCCATACGAAACGTTGGTGCGTTCACCGAGGAACAGCGCGCCGTAGTTGGTCATGTGTTCGAGAAAGTACAGCGGATCACGGGTCATCACCTGCACATGCTCGGAGGCAATGCGATCCGCTTCCTGCACCAACTCATCCACGGTGTCGCACAGGATAATTTCCCCGTAATCACGCCAGGCCACCGAGGCGACCGGCGCGGTGGACAGAATCGCCAGTTGACGCTCGATTTCCGCCGGCAGGTTCTCCGCCAGCGCCGCGCTGTTGGTCAGGAACACCGCCGGCGAGTTCACGCCGTGTTCGGCCTGGCCGAGCAAGTCGGCGGCAATGATTTCGACGTCGCTGCTGTCATCGGCGATGACCAGGGTTTCAGTCGGCCCGGCAATCAGGTCGATGCCGATCTTGCCGAACAGTTGGCGTTTGGCTTCCGCCACGTAGGCATTGCCGGGGCCGACGATCATGTCCACCGGCTTGAACGTGTCGGTGCCCAAGGCAAACGCGGCGATCGCCTGCACGCCACCCAGGCAATAGATCTCATCGGCACCGGCCAGGTACATGGCCGTCACGATCGCAGGATGCGGTTTGCCATCGAACGGCGGCGCAGCGGCCACCACGCGTTTTACCCCCGCCACCTTGGCGGTCAGCACGCTCATGTGCGCCGACGCCAGCAGCGGGTACTTGCCGCCCGGGATGTAGCACGCCACAGAGTTCACTGGAATATTGCGATGGCCAAGGATCACCCCCGGCAAGGTTTCCACCTCCACATCATGCATCGACGCCTTCTGCACCTCGGCAAACCGGCGCACCTGAGCCTGGGCGAACTTGATATCGCCCAATTCCTGCTCGGACAGGCTGGCCACACACGCAGCAATTTGCGCGTCCGTCAGCCGAAAAGACTCCGGCGACCAGTGATCAAACCGGCTTGAGTACTCACGCACCGCGGCATCACCGTTGCGCGCGACGTTGGCAATGATCTGCTCAACCGTCTCGCGGACTTGGGCAGCGATCTCGGCCTGGGCGTCGACCGGCTTACTTGTTTTCAGATAACGAATCATCAATGAGCTCCAGGTGGTTCCAGAGGGCACGCGACATGCCCCCAGCATTCACCACCATCTTTTCCTACCGCCCTGCCCCGGACAATTTCGCAGCCGCCCGATAGGTGACGCACCCTGACGCAGCGCAGACGCACCGCTGAAGCACTCGTGTCAGCACCAAACGTTATTCGTATAACCGACTGATATAACCCTCAAAAATCGCCTAAGAAACGCGCCAGCAGGCATTGACTTGATTCGGCGGAGTGTTAGCTTAAAAAGACGGTTATACGTATAACCTAATAATCACACCCAACGTAAAGAGGTGAACAACCGTGAGTCGAGTCTTGTATCTGTTCGGTGGCTGGCCCGGCCATTACCCCTATGAAATCGCAGCGTGGGCGCGCACGGTTTTCCAGGAACTGGCGTTCGACGTCGAGGAGTCCACCGACATCTTCACGCTGGACAGGGACTTGACCGGCTATGACCTGATCGTGATCGGCTGGAACAACGCCGTCACCACCGAAACCCTCACCGCCTCCCAGGAAAACCGCCTGCTCGAAGCGGTCGAAAGCGGCACCGGCCTGGTCGGTTGGCATGGCGCGGGCGCTGCGTTCCGCGCCAGCCTCAAGTACCACTGGGTGCTGGGCGGCTCGTTTCTGGAGCACCCGATGGGCGAAGGGTTTCCCCACCCTTATCAGGTCAACTTCATCGACCGTGAGCATGAGGTCACCCAGGGCGTCGAGGATTTCGAGGTGCGTTCCGAGCAGTACTACATGCAGGTCGACCCGAACATCCACGTGCTGGCGGAAACCACTTTTGACGGCAACCCCTTCCCCTGGCTCAACGGCCATCGCAGCCCGGTGGCCTGGGTGCGCAATTGGGGCGAAGGCCGCGTGTTCTATCACTCGATCGGGCATGACACCAGCAACCTGGCCGACCCGAATATCCGGCGCCTGACCAAGCAAGGCCTGAACTGGGCCACGCGCGGGCGTGCAACCGCTTCTGTTTCTTCAACCCAAGGAGTCCTGTCATGACCAAATTGACCGGCAGCCAGATCGTGGCGCAAACCCTGAAAAATTACGGTGTGGAATACGTCGCCGGCATCCCCGGCCACGGTATCTGGACACTCACCGATGCCTTCCTTGAGGAAGACTCGAAGCTCAAGTTCATTCAGGTATTCCATGAACAAAGCGCGGTGCACCTTGCCGACGGCTACTACCGGGTCAGCGGCAAGCCGATGGCGGCGGTCACGTCCATCGGCGCTGGCGCGGCCAACACCGTGATCGGCATGGCCACGGCGTTCACCGACTCCACCAGCCTGATGCTGATCACCGGCGGGCCGCCCACCCACATGCGTGGCCACGGCTTGCTGCAAGAGCTTGAGCGCTACACCGATAACGACTTCCCGAAAATCGCCGAAGCCGTGACCAAGCGCCACTGGGTCGCAACCCGTGTGGAAGAGCTGCCATTCATGATGCACCGCGCCTGGAGCGCCATGGTCACCGGTCGCCCGGGCCCTGTGCACCTGGAAATTCCCATGGATGTGCAGGCCGAAGCGGCTGAAGTTACGCTGCACGCCCTGGAAGAACGCACGCCGATCGGCAAAAGTTTCCCGGACCCGGCCGCCACGGCGCGCGCGGTGGAAGAACTCAAAGCCAGCCAGCGCCCAGTATTGGTGATTGGCGGCGGCGTGATCACCGGTGAAGCCAGTGCCGAGATTTTTGCCTTGGCCGAAGCCTGGAAAATTCCGGTGGTGACCACCTGGAACGGCAAAAGCGGCTTCCCGGAAGATCACCCGTTGTTCGCCGGCAGCGTTGGCCAGACGGGCACCCTGTGCGGCAATAAAGTCGCGTCCACCGCCGACGTGATCATCGCCGTGGGTTGCCGTTTTACCGACTGGTCCTCGTCCAGCTACGCCAAGGGCGTGACGTTTGCGATCCCGCCGTCGAAGCTGATCCACATCGACATCGACCCCCACGAGATCGGCAAGAACTACCCGGTAACCGTGGGCATCTGCGCCGACGCCAAGCACGCCCTGGCCGCCATCGTCGAAGGCCTGAAAGGCCACAGCGTCGACCGCGAAGCCTACTTGAGCGACCTGCGCGGTTATCAGGACGAATGGGAAAGCAAACTGGCGGGCCGCCGCGACTCCGACCGTTTCCCGTTCACCTCGCAACGCCCATTGGGTGCACTGCGCAAGGTCTTCCCGCGCGACACGATCGTGGTGGTCGGCTCGGGCAATACCCAGGGTGCGGTCAAGCAGACCTTCCCGGTCTACACCCCACGCACGCACCTGACCTCCGGCGGGTTCTCGTCGATGGGCTGGGCGGTACCGGCAGCCATCGGCGCCAAGCTCGCCGCGCCGAACCAACCGGTGGTGTGCATCCTGGGTGACGGTGACTTCCTGATGACCTCCCAGGAAATCGCGATCTGTGTGACCAACAATATTCCGGTGGTATTCCTGATCCAGAACAACGCAGGCTACATGTCGATTCGCGGTGGCCAGCGCAAGCAGACCAGCCGCCATATCGGCACCGAGTTCAACCACCCGGACGGCACGCCGTACAGCCCGGACTTCAAAGCAGTGGGCGAGGCCTTCGGCTTGAAATCCTACCGTGTCGAGCGCCCGGAAGACCTCGAACCCATCCTGCAGGAAGCCCTGGACCTGAACGTGCCGGTGCTGATCGAAGTGCCGACCGACCGCGACGCGGCAGGCCCGTGGGTGCCGGGCTGGTGGGACTTCCCGATCCCGGAATACATCACTGACGAACGCCAGGATGAATACTGGCAAATCCGCAACTCCGAACAACACCTGTAAGCGCTGGAGCAGCTCAACATGAGTGATGCATTGATTTCGCATCATGCAGAGCTGACACCACACCCGAGGGCGCCCCGCGCCCTCGACGTGGTGACACCTGATGCAGATGGCACTATCCATTGTGACGTGGTGATTATCGGCTCGGGCATGGGCGGCTCAACGTTCGCCCACGCCCTGCGCGACAGCGGGCTGGATATCGTCATCGTTGAACGCGGCGACTTCCTGCCGCGAGAAATCCAGAACTGGAGCGCCGAAGCCGTCTTTGGCCGAGGCCGTTACCGCAACGCCGAAGCCTGGCTGGACCACAATAACCAGGCATTTTCTCCCGGCGTGTTCTATTACGTCGGCGGCAATACCAAATTCTATGGCGCCATGCTGCCGCGGTTTCGCGAGGCGGACTTTGGCGAAATCAGGCATGCCGAGGGCGTTTCCCCGGCATGGCCGATCAGCTATGCCGAATTCGAGCCCTGGTATGCCGAGGCCGAGAAACTCTACCGGGTGCATGGCGAAGCCGGCGTGGACCCCAGCGAACCCTGGCGCTCCGGCCCCTACCCGCAACCGGCGCTGGCCCATGACCCGGCGCTGGCCCCGCTGGCCCAGAGCATGCGACTCGCAGGGCTTACACCGTTCGTGATGCCGGCTGCGGTGGACTATGGCGACGGCGGTGAGTGCGTGCTGTGTTCAACCTGCGATGGCTACCCCTGCCTGGTCGACGCCAAGGCCGACGCCGAAGTCTCGGCGCTGCGACCTGCCCTGCTCGGCAATGTCCGCCTGCTCACGCGAACCACTGTGCAGCGCTTGGTTAGCGATGGCCGCACGGTCACCGAGGCCCACGGCCAACTGGACGGGCGCGACATCACCCTGCGTGCCAAACGCTTCGTGCTCGCATGCGGCGCGGTGAACAGTGCCGCGCTGTTGTTCAAGTCCTCCAGCCCTGAGCACCCGGACGGTTTGGGCAACAGCTCAGGCCAATTGGGGCGCAATTACATGGTGCACAACAGCACCTTCATGCTGGCCGTGGACCCTCGGCGCAAGAACACCGTGACCTTCCAGAAAACCCTGGCCATCAATGATTGGTACGGCAGTGGTCCACACAACGCGTTTCCCTTGGGAAATGTGCAGATGCTCGGCAAAATCCGCGAGCCGATGATCAGTGCCATGCGCCCCTGGCTGCCCAGGTTTGCTTCACGCTACATCACCGACCACAGCGTCGACCTGTACCTGACTTCCGAGGACTTGCCGGTGGTGGACAACCGCGTCACCTATGACAAGGCACGCGGGGCGATCAAGGTGCAGTGGACGCCCAACAACCTCAAGGCCCATGAGGGCCTGGTCAGCAAAACCAGTGAAGTGCTGCGCAAGGCCGGCTACCCGCTGATCCTGAAAGCGCGCATGGGCATCGCCACCAACTCGCACCAATGCGGCACCGCTGTGATGGGCAGCGACCCGGCCAGCAGCGTGCTGGACCTTAACTGCAAGCTGCATGACCTGGACAATGTGTGGGTGGTGGACAGCTCGTTCTTTCCTTCCTCGGCGGCGGTCAACCCGGCGCTGACCATTGCCGCCAATGCCTTGCGCGTGGCGGCACACTTCAAACGCGAGCCAGTCAGTTAAGAAGCAGCAAGAGCGAAAAGTAACCTGTGGCGAGGGAGCTTGCTCCCGCTGGACTGCGTAGCAGTCCCAGGCTTTTTAAACAAAGAGCCGGGGCAAGCTCCCTCGCCACAGGAAAGGCCGAGTCAAGCCTCTGTGGGGGCCAGGGCTTGAGTCGAGGTGCGCACCACCAGCTTGGTCGCGAAGATTTTCTGCTCGGGCGCCAGCGGTGCGTCCGCCGGCGCATTGAGCTGGTCGGTCAGTAGCCGCGCGGCATACACGCCCTTCTCGACCATCGGCTGAGCGATGGTGGTCAGGCCCAGTTGTACGGCCTCGGGAATGTCGTCAAAACCAATCACCGAAAGGGTCTGCGGCACGTTGCGATTCAGCGCATGGGCGGTTTTCATGCAGGCAATCGCCATCACGTCCGAGCACGCCACCACCGCGGTGACCTCGTTGGAGGTCAGCAAGGTGAAGGCCGCCGTTTGCCCGGAGGTGGAGTCCAGCCCGCCCGCCTCAATCACACTCAAATCCTCGAAAGCCAGGCCTGCGGCATTCGCCGCTTCCACGTAGCCGGTCAGGCGCTCGCGCACGATGCGTTCGCTGGCGTTCTTGAAACGCTGCTTGTCGATAGGGCCGCGATACCCGTCGGGGTTGAGACGGTCGATAATCACGCCGATCTTGCGGTGGCCCAGGTCGAGCAGGTGCTGCACCTGTGCACGGGCAGCGGCGCGGTCGTCGATCCCGACAAAAAACGAATTTTCCACCAGTGGAGAATCGATCACCACAAACGGCAGGTTCTGCTTGACCACTGCCAGCACGGCCGGATGGTCATCGGGCAAGGTCGAGATGATCAAGCCGTCCACCAGGCCACGCAGGGCCAGGCTGCTGTGGCTGGCGGCCTGGGCGCGGCCGACCAGGCGGTTGTTGTTGAGCGGAAACAGGGTCAGCGCGACGTTCTCCAGCTCACCCACCTCGCTGATGCCGCGCAACAGCGCGATGGTGCAAGGGTCAGCGAAGGCCAGGGACAGCTTGTCCATCATCATCAGCCCGATCGCGCCGATCTTGCCCGAGCGCAGGCTGCGCCCCAGCACATTGGGGCCTGGGTAGCCCAGTGACGCGGCTACCTCAAGGATATGCTCACGCTGGGCCGGGGACAGTTTGGAGGGGCGGTTATAGGCATAAGACACTGCAGGCTGTGACACCCCTGCCGCCAGTGCAACGTCTTTCATTGATACGGCTGCCATCGCGTGTTTCCCGATCTTTTTGAACACCTCAGACGAGGTCCGTGAAAAAACAATGCGCTCAGTGTACCTGTTGCGGGGAAACCTTCGGAACCAGCCGTGTGGCACTGAACATGACCGCAATCATCAACGAGGCCACCGCCAGCAGCGCCCAGGATAAATTCGTTGCATGGGCGAACAGCCCGATCACCGCCGGGCCCATCAAAATGCCGAGGTAACCCAGGCTGGTCGCGGCGGCAATCGCCAGTTCTCCCGGCATCGTGCGTTGCGCGCCGGCCAGCGACAGGTACACCGGGGCGATGTTGGCCAAACCGATGCCGATGACTGCAAACCCCACGAGGTTGATCAGCCAGTTGGGCGCGAGCACCACCACCAGAAAGCCGAACACCACAATCAGCCCGCCGCCGATCAGTACGGTTCGTGCACCGAGCTTTTGCAGGATGCGGTCGCCACTCAGGCGTCCCAGCGCCATCATGACGGCAAATGCGGCATAACCGAGGCCAGCAATCGAATGTTCGACGCCGCGCACTTCGGTCAGGAACACCGCGCTCCAGTCCAGAATCGCGCCTTCCGCCAGAAAGGCAAACAGACACAGCACGCCCAGCACCAGGACTTTGCCGGTGGGTCGCACAAAAATCGGGCTGCCTTCTTCGCCGCTGCGGCCGAGCATCTGCCGACCGTAAGTGAGCACAAACGCCGCCAGCGCGGCCATCACCGCGCTGGCCGCCAGCAAGGGCGTGGCGCCAGACCAGAGCAAGGCAGTGATCCCGCCCGCACTGACAATCGTGCCCAGGCTGAACAGGCCATGAAAGCCCGACATCAACGAACGCCGCGTGGCGCGCTCGACCATCACGCCCTGAACATTCATGGTCACGTCCACCGCACCGCACCCGGCGCCGAACACCGTCAACGCCAGCATCAAGCCGACGAACGAATGGGTGGTACACAGCACCGGCAAGCTCAGCAGCACCAGCGCAATCCCCACGTGCATGGTAAAGCGGCAACCCTTGCGGGCATTCAAGATGCCCGCCAGCGGCATCATCACCAAGGAGCCCAGCCCCAGACACAGCAGCAACAGGCCCAATGCACCGTCATCAACCCCCGCGCGGCTGCGCGCATAGGGCACGAGCGGCGCCCAGGCGCCCATGCACAGGCCGGACATCAGGAAGGTCAGTCGATAGGCAACCATATCCGGGGTAGAACGGGGCAACAGCAATGCTTGAGACGACACGGCAATCCTCGGTGCTTGTACAATTCAGGTTATACGTATAACTCAAAATAATTACCGAATCCATACCGTGCGTTTTAGCGGATTGACAGCTCATCGGATGAGAGTGTTATTTTGGAAGAGTTATACGTATAACTCATCATCAAGCATCACCCCCCAACAACAATAAAAGGGACCCAGCAGCGTGATAAACAACGTCCGGAAAACACCGATTCCCCCGCGTATTCGCAAAGCACGTATCGCGACCTTTCTTGGTTTCATGATGATCGGCGCGATGATGTACATCTGGTCCACTGGCGTCAGTGTGTTCAGAAGCCAACTGGGGCTGGGAGGCGAATTGGGGGATGCCGAGTTCGGCCTGATCGCCCTCGGCGTTGGCGTCGGTTCCGCCGCAGGTGCCTTGCTGGTCGGCCGCCTGCTTGACACCTTTGGCGCCAGGCCGGTGATTACGGTGGGCGCCCTCGCCTATCCGCTGTCGATTATCCCGCTGGGTTTCGCCGAGGGTTTCTGGTTTGCCTTGTGTTTCGGCGTCGCCCTCGGCCTGTTGCGCGGGGCGCTGGACACGGCGCTGAACGCCCACGGCGTGCAAGTCGAGCGGTTTTACCGGCGCTCGATCATGTCCAGCTTCCACGCGTTCTATTCCCTGGGCGGTTTTTTGCTGGGGATGGTCTGCAGCTGGCTGACGGGGCATTACACCGACAGCGTTTTGGTGCCTTACAGCGTGCTCGGCCTGGCGATGTTTGTGCTGGGCTGCGTGTTCAGCCGCTGGTTGCTTGGCAAGCACGATGTGCCCGACGCCGGGCTCGAAGACTGGCAGGCCCACGCGCCAGCAACGAATGAAACCGCCAAAGCCTCTGCCACCAAGACCCTGCTGGTGATGATCGCCTTCGGCACCCTGTTGCTCGGCAGCATGATGGGCGAAAACGCGATTGCCGACTGGGGCCAGGAATACATTCGCCGCGAGTTCGCCACCGGCACGTCCACCGCAGGCATGGCGGTGTCCCTCTTTGTGGGCGCCGCCTTTATCGGACGTTTGTTTGGCGATCGCCTCGCGGCCGCGTTCGGTAATGCTCAGGTGGTGTTCGGCTGCGGCGTGGTGTGCGTGCTGGGCATGATCATCACCCTGGCCGGTCACTCGGCAGTCACCGGTATTTTTGGCTTTGCGCTGTTCGGCCTCGGCTTGTCCTGCATCGCCCCGCTGATGATTTCAGCCGCCGGGCGCCGCGACCCCGCCCAAGCGGGGCGCAATATCGGCATCGTCAACGGCATCGGCTTTTCCGGCATGCTGGTGGGGCCGGCGCTGATCACCCTCATTGTCAGCAACTTCGGCCTGGGCAAACTGATGTTTTTCCCGTTGATCATGCTGGGGTTGCTGGCTACGTTCGGTCCGTTTTTGATGCGTGCGCCGAAGGCCGCTGCGTCCGATGTGCAGCCTGTGGTCCACGGTTCCACACCGTGAGCCGCAGGCCGGTGTTGAGTACATTCAAGGCCACTGAACATGCTCCAGACGAGATGGCTACAGCATCCTTGAGTCATGGGGGATATTCGTTCAGATGCCCTGGCCGCCGGACACTTCAATACGTTGCGCGTTGACCCAGCGGTTGTCTTCGGACAGCAAGTTGGCGATCATCGGGCCGATATCGTCTGGCACACCGGCGCGTCCCAGGGCAGTCATGTCGGCAAAGATCTTGTTCACTTCGGGGTTGTCGCGTACCGCGCCGCCGCCAAAATCCGTCTCGATCGCGCCGGGCGCCACGGTGTTGACGGCAATCGCGCGGCTGCCGAATTCCTTGGCCATGTAGATCGACAACACTTCAACCGCCGCCTTCACCGCGGCATAAGCAGCGTAGCCCGGGAAGGACACGCGGGTGAGCCCGCTCGACAGGTTGACGATACGCCCACCGTCGGCAATCAGCGGCAGCAGGGCCTGAGTCAGGAAATACACACCCTTGAAGTGTACGTTCACCAGCCCGTCGAACTGCGCTTCGGTCGTCTGGTCGATCAGCGCGTGGTCGCCATGGCCAGCGTTGTTCACCAGGTGGTCAAAGCTGTCACGCTGCCAGGTATCGCGCAGCACCGAGCGCAAGGCGGTGGCGAACGCCTCGAAGCCTGTCACATCGCCGGTATCGAGTTGCAAGGCCACCGCTTTGCGGCCCAGGGCCTGGATGTCGGCGACCACGGCCAGTGCGTCTTCGGCACGGCGCTGGTAGGTAATGATCACATCCCCGCCATGGCGGGCAATGCTCAAGGCGGTGTTGCGGCCGAGGCCACGGCTGGCGCCGGTGACGATAGCGATCTGGGTCATGGCAAAACTCCTCAGTGGGTGTGAGGCCATGATAGGAAGCCGCCCGCCAAAGAGCGTTGCCGGAAACTGGAGGTTGTTTGCCCAATCCGCCCAACTGTGTAAGCGGGCGCTTGCGACGGCCCCCTTTGGCAAGCGGGCTTGTTGTGGCAAGCGGGCTCCTGTGGCGAGCCGGTTCACCATAGAAGCCCGCTCGCCACAAAAGTTGATGAGTCAGGCGGACGCTTTGGCCCAGCCCTTGACGGCTTCGACGTCCTTGATCGGTGGCAAACCAAACATGCGTGCGTATTCACGGTTGAATTGCGAGACGCTTTCATACCCGACATTGAACGCCGCGCTGCTCGCCGAAGCGCCTTCGGCCAGCATCATTCGTCGGGCCTCAATCAAGCGCAGGTTTTTCTGGAATTGCAGGGGCGACAAAGAAGTGACCGCGCGAAAATGCCGGTGGAACGATGACGGGCTCATGCCGGCGGTAGCCGCCAGTTGCTCAACCGGCAATGGCCGCTTGTACTCGGCCCGCAGCACGGCCACTGCCTGGGCCACTCGCTGGGCCTGACCTTCAACACAGCCAAGCTGACGAATCGCCGCGCCATGGCGCCCGGCCAACAACCAGTAATGCAACTCACGCACCAGCTGTGCGTGCAGAACCGGCCCGGACGCCGGGAAATCCAGGATGCGCATCAACCGCAGCGCCGCATCCGCCACCTCAGCGTCGGTGCGCTCAGCCGCTTTCACCGGCATTGCGGCCGACGTGGTTTGCAGTTTCATCTGCAATGACAGTTCGGCAATCACCTCCGGGGCCAGGTCCAGCACGATCGACAGGTATGGCGCCTCAGGGCTGGCCTGGGTGATCTGGCTCACCGTCGGCACATCGGCAGTGATCAGCAATGAGTCCCCGGCCTGAAAGGTGAAAGTCTCAGTGCCCAGGGTCACTTGTTTGGTGCCTTGCAGTACCAGGCAGATCAACGGGTTGGGCATCGAATGGATCAAGCCGCTGGGCGCTGTCGAACGAATCGTGGTCAAACCCGGAACGGGCGTTTGGGCCACACCGGTTGCATCGGCATTGGCCTCGACGTATCGGCTAACCGCGTCAAGCAGTGTGGAGTTCATGGAGGCTTCTTCCGTTTCGGTCAGGGTAGCGCCGTGTGGGTTTCACCCTACTGTACCAAGCATTCGGGAATAAAAGCGCGGCCCGTACGTCGTACCCGGTAATGATTATACAGCGAGCTTTAATTCAACTTTTGTTAAAAAGTGAACACTCTTTCAAGTTAGCTACCCACCCGGTTGTATAGACGTATTACATCACTGGAACGTTATATATCTGAACGTTAACTGAATAGCCTCGGTATCGAAAAAGATGTGCTTGACGACACTTAAAGCGACACCCTATTGTTTGTAAAAGCATTACATTATTTCACTTGCTTTCAGGAAAAACGGGCGTTTCAGCCCGACCATCAAGGACTTCGACTAAATATTCAGCCATACGAAGGCGTGCATATTTATTCGCATCGATACGTCTTAAAAGTTCCCACTCATTTCTACGCAAGCGAGATTAATCGATGATCCGATGTGTACGTATCTGGACTAACGCGCAAGGCGATTCAGTTTTTGAAGAAGGCATTATCGATCTTCCCAAGGGAGAGCGCGGCGATGTGTTGAGTGCCATGGCGGCCACCTCATCCATTTCCTTTCGTGAAACCCGCGCGGGCGGTGCGTTCGATCCTCACACCGCGCCAACCCGCCAATTCGTCATCACCCTGCGCGGTTCCCTGCTGTTCAAGACCCGCAGCGGCGACACCTTTTCCATCACCCCGGGTGACATTTTGCTGGCCGAAGACACCGTCGGCAGCGGCCACAGCTGGCAACTGGTGGATGACGAGCCGTGGCTGCGCGCCTACGCGATTCTCGCGCCGGATGCCGCCCCGCTGTTCAAAGCCAACGCCTGACTTTCCTACTGAAGGTAACCCCCATGTCCCAAGCAAACGTTTCCCGCACGGCTGATGTACTCCTGATCGGCGCCGGCATCATGAGCGCCACCGTTGGTACCCTGCTCAAGGAGCTGGAACCCGGCCTTGAGATCGCGATGTACGAGGCGCTGAACGATTGCGCCCAGGAAAGCTCCGATGGCTGGAACAACGCCGGTACCGGCCATGCGGCCAACTGTGAGCTGAACTACACGCCGCTCAAACCCGACGGCACGGTGGATATCGCCAACGCGCTGGAAGTGAACGTGGAATTCGACATTTCCCGCCAGCTCTGGACCTACCTGGTTCGCAAAGGCGCGATCGCCGACCCCGCCGCGTTTATTCATGCCTGCCCGCACATGAGTTTTGTGACCGGCGAAGAGAACCGCGACTTCCTGCGCAAGCGCTTTCAGGCCATGTCGGCCCACCATTGCTACCACGGCATGGAATACAGCGAAGACCCGCACGTCATCGCCGGCTGGGCGCCCTTGGTCATGGAAGGCCGTGACCCCAAGGAAATTGTCGCCGCCACGCGCATGATCACCGGTTCCGACGTGGATTATGGCGCCCTCACCCACTTGCTGGTCGCCCAACTGGCCAGGCAGCCTGGTTTTACCGTGCAGTACCAGCATCAAGTCGTTGACCTGAGCCGCAGTGACGATGGCCAGTGGTTGGTCAAGGTGAAAGACCTGGCGACCGGCACTGCGCAAATCACAAAGGCCAAATTCGTGTTTATCGGTGCTGGCGGTGCGTCCATCGAGCTGTTGCAGAAGTCCGGTATTCCCGAGGGCCACGGCTACGCGGGCTTCCCCGTCAGCGGCATCTGGCTGCGCTGTGATGTGGCAGAAGTCGCCGCGTGTCACCAGGCCAAGGTCTATGGCAAGGCGCCCCATGGTTCGCCGCCGATGTCGGTGCCGCACCTGGACACGCGCATTATCGGCGGTAAACGTTCAATGTTGTTCGGGCCGTATGCCGGGTTCTCCAGCAAGTTTCTCAAATCCGGCTCCTACCTGGACTTGTTCAAGTCGATCCGCCCGGCCAACCTTGCGCCCATGCTGGACGTGGCCGTGCACAGCTGGGACCTGGAAAAGTACCTGATCAGCCAGGTCACCCAGACTGCCGATGAGCGCTTCGCCTCGCTCAAGGAGTTCTTCCCCAACGCCACCCAGGCCGACTGGAAAGAAGCCGTAGCCGGCCAGCGCGTACAGATCATCAAACCGACCGGCCATGGCGGCGGCCAACTGGTATTCGGCACCGAACTGATTGCCGCGCAGGACAAATCCATCGTGGCCCTGCTCGGAGCTTCACCGGGCGCGTCCACCGCCGCGCATATCTCGCTGCAAGTGCTGCAAAAATGCTTTGCCGACAAGCTCACGCCCCAGGCGTGGCTGCCACGCTTGCAGGCCATCATTCCCACCTATGGCATGGATTTGAAAACCGATGGCGATGCTTGCCGCACCTCCCGCGCCGACACGGCGCCGGTACTGGGCTTGCAGAATGTCTGAGGCGTCACTCGAACGCGTGGCCCATCTGACGGCGCGCATCGGGCGAATCCTGCTGACCCACGGCGCCGACACCCCTCACACACAACGCATCCTCACCGACGTGGCCCGCGCACTGGGCCACCCGGTGCAGGTCATGGTGACGGCTGAGGCGCTGCTGGTCACGGTGGGCTCCGAAGCACAGTTCCAGACCAAAGTGGGGCATGCGCTGAGCGCAATGACGGTGGACATGGGCACGTTGATGGCGCTGCAACAGGTGGTCGACGGCATTTGCCTGGGCACCCTGAAAGCGCAGGCAATCGATGCGCAACTGGATGCCGTGGAGCAGGCGCGACCGGAGCATTCCCCACTGGTCATGACGCTGGGCATTGCCATAACCGCAGCCTCGCTGGCACGCCTGTTCGGCGCGCAGTGGTCGGTGGTGCTCGCGGCATTTATGGCGGGTTTGCTCAGCGTCGTGCTGCGGCGGTTGATGGGCCGTTATTCGCTCAATGGCGTGGCGACCGTGTTTATCACCGCGTTGCTCAGCGGCGTGGGCAGCATCCTGGTGTTGCGCGCGTTTCCGGGCGCTTCGCCGGTGCTGTGCCTCACGGCGGCCGGGATGATTCTGGTGCCCGGTGTGCCGCTGATCAATGGCGTACGCGATCTGGTCAGTGGCCACCCCGGCAATGGCTTGGCGCGCATTGCCACGGGAGCGATGACGGTACTGGTGATCAGCTTTGCGCTGTTTGTCGCGGCCGCCTCTGCCGGCGACAGCCTGCCGGTGGGCACTGGGCCAGGCTCGCTGGCGCTGGGCCAGGACGTGCTGTTTGCCGCCACTGCCGCCTTGGGTTACGCGCTGTTTTTCAATGTGCCCTGGCGTGTGCTGTGGGTGTGCGTGCTCTGCGGCATGGCGGCGCACGGCACTCGCACGGTGGCGCAACACCTCGGGCTGGACCTGGCCTGCGCATCGCTGCTGGGTGCGTTTGCTGCGGGCTTGGTGGCGTTGCTCGCTGCCTCGCGTTTTCGAGTGCCACCGGTGGCATTTGCCTTCCCCGGTATCGTCGCGCTGATCCCCGGTTCCTATGGGTTTCGCGCCGGTATCGGCGGTTTGCAGTTGATGTCTCTGGGGGCCGATTCACCGCTGGCGTTGATCGCCGACACCACCTCGCTGGCCATCACCACCGTGATCGTCAGCGCCGCCATTGCCGTGGGCTTGTTGCTCGCGCTGGCGATTCAACCTGAACGCCATTTATCTGAGGGTTAAGAGATGACAGACATTCCAATCGGCCTTGATGCCACCGGCAACCGCAGTGAATTCGACAGCATGGGCAACGTCGATGTGCCCGCCGACAAATACTGGGGCGCGCAGACCCAGCGCTCGCTGCAGCACTTTTCCATCGGCAATGACCGCATGCCCAAGGCGGTGTATCACGCCTACGGCGTGGTGAAAAAAGCCTGTGCACTGGTCAACGCCAGCGCCGGGCGCCTGCCGCAATGGAAAAGCGAGGCCATTGTGCAGGCTGCCGATGAAGCAATCGCCGGTAAGCTGGATGAGCACTTCCCGCTCTACGTGTGGCAAACCGGCTCGGGCACCCAGTCGAACATGAACGTCAATGAAGTGCTGTCCAACCGTGCGATCCAGTTGCTCGGCGGCACCCTCGGCAGCCAGCAGCCTGTGGGCCCGAACGATGACGTGAACATGGGCCAGTCGTCCAACGACAGTTTCCCCACCGCCATGCACATTGCTGCCGTGACCCTGATCGATGAGCGGCTTGTACCGGAGCTGAACCGGCTGGCCGAAACCATCGAGAAAAAGGCCGAGGGCTGGATGGACGTGATCAAGGTCGGCCGCACGCACCTGGAGGACGCCACACCGCTGTCGGTGGGCCAGGAATGGAGCGGCTGGGCCGCGCAGATTCGCCGCTGCAGCGCCGAGATCGAACACAGCCGTGAAGGGCTCTATGAACTGGCGCTGGGTGGCACTGCCGTCGGCACCGGCTTGAACGCACCCAGCGGTTTTTCAGTACACATCGCGGCAAAAATTGCCGAACTCACCGGCAAGCCCTTCGTCACCGCGCCGAACAAATTCATGGCACAAGGCTCGCTGGACGCCATGGTCCGCGCCAGCGCGGCCTTGCGTGGCGCCGCCGTGGCACTGATGAAGATCGCCAACGACATGCGCTGGCTCGCCTCCGGCCCGCGCTGCGGCTTTGGCGAGTTGCAACTGCCGGCCAACGAGCCGGGCTCCTCGATCATGCCCGGCAAGGTCAACCCGACCCAGTGCGAAGCCATGGTGATGATCTCGATCCAGGTGATCGGTGACGACACGGCAATTGCTTTCGCGGGCAGCCAGGGCAACTTCGAGCTGAATGCGATGCGCCCGATCATCATCAATAACTTCCTGCACTCGGCGACCATCCTGGCCGACGGCTGCGAGAAATTCCGCACGTATTCGGTGGAAGGCACGGAGCTGAACCGCGAAAAGATCCAGAGTTATCTGGACAACAACCTGATGCTGGTGACGGCCTTGTCGCCGGTCATCGGCTACCAGAACGCGGCGCATATTGCCGAGGATGCCCAGGCGACAGGCTCGACCCTGAAAGCCGCCGCGCTGAAATCCGGCAAGATCAGCGAGCAGGATTACGACCGCATCATCGTGCCGAAAGATATGGTTGGCGACGGTGTAGCAGGCGCCTGACGGCAAGAAAACCTGTGCCGGGTTCCGGCACAGGTGTTTATCACTCAGTAGTTGACACTCGGATTTCCCGCATCCACATAGCCATTTTTCGGCGCGATGATCACATCCAGCGGTGGCGGCGTGATGCCGAACCCCTTGAATTGATCGCTGAGCCCCTTGTACCAGTCTTGCTGCTGCTTGGCGCGCGCATTGTCGGCCTTGATGTCGGCAATGATCGCGTAAATCAGCCCGCCCACCGCCGCAATCCCGCCCACGGCACCGGCCAATGCACCGGCGGCGCCACCGATGACACCGGCGGCTTCGGCCACGCCTGCCGCCACGGTGGTAATGCGCGGCACCACATAGGTGGCAACTTCGACAGCACCGGCCACGGCAGACAGGCCATTGAGGCCCGCAAAGGTGCCCTGGAAGCCTGCCGCAACCTTGTCGCCACTCTGCGCCGAGTTTTTTGCGGAAATCGCCCCGGTCACCAGACCCAGCACGTTCCCTGCGACGCCGCCGAGGCTCTTGCCGACGTTCTCCACGTCTTTCACAAATTTGGGAGCATCAAACTTGTAAGTGCCTTGTTTGGTGCGGTCGAACTGGTCCTGGACGAACTTGGCGCCGCCTTCCATAAACAGCCCGGCCGCCTGAAATGACTGGCCCACCGTTTGCGCGGTGCTGCCGCCTTTGCCGCTGGCAATCCGCGTGCCGATGGCGCCGGCCAGCAACACGCCGGAGACGCCGTGCATCACCCCGGCCTTGTACGTTGCACTGACGCCGGCGGGCAGCTTGCCGCCCCAGGTGCTTTGGACTTTCTTGATCGCGTCGTCGAACTTGGCTCCGCCGCGCATGGCGTCTTCCACCGCGCGAATACCGCTGATGATATCAGCGGTTTTTGGCGGTGCTTCGCCGGGCGCGGTGAACGCGGCAATGTTGTCGTTGATGACCTGCTCAAGGCGCGGATCATTGGCGCCGGTAACGCCCAGGCCACGGTAAAAGTCGTCGATGGACTGGCCCTTGAGCAAGTCCTCGCGGCCCAGTTTGGCGGCAGCGTCGTTGAAGGAGGCACTGCCCGCCTGCACGGTTTTGTCGTCGAGCACCGCGTCGTAGACCGCCTTGTTCACCCCGGACTGAATAACCGCCTTGTCCGCCGGCACGCCGCTGGCGATCAGGTCGTTGATTTCCTTGCCGGAGGTGATGCGCTCGTACTCGGCCTTGACCTTGTCCTTGATGTCTTGCGGGGCGTTTTCCAGGGCTTTTTTGTAGTCCGGCTGCTTGCCCAGGGCCTGGGCGTAAAAATCCGGGTATTTGATAAAGCTCGACAGCGCATCTGTGGTGCTGGCGCCCTTGACCGCAAACGCGCTGTCGAGCGCGTCGGTGCTGGAAGAAGCCTCGAGGCGACGCTCCATCTCGGCTTTGAGGGCCGGGTCGGCAGCCACGGTTTTCTGCAACTGCTCGGTGCCCTGGGTATTGAGGAACTGCTGGACGTCCGGGTCCTTGCTGAGTTTGTCGATGCGGCTTTGCACGTCGTTGATAAAATCTTCACGCTGCTGGCCCGGCGACTTGCCGTCACCGGCCCACTCATTGGCCGCATCCGGCCCTTGGTGGGCAAAGGCGTCGGCACCCGCCTTGTAGTTGGCCAGCCCGGTGGACAGTTGGATGATTGCGGCGGTTTTATCCGCGCCGCTGGCACTGCTGTTGCCACTGACGAAATAGTCGGCGCCGACCTTGGATGCATCGCCACCGGCTGCCTTCACGGCTTCTTCGGTGGCCTTGGCGTTGAGGTCCTTGATCTGGTCGTCGGCGCTGTTGCCGTCCAGGCCCTTGAGGTTGTCATAACCGTATTTGCCGAAGTCCTGCAGGCGCCCCGCTTCGGTGCCGTGGCGTGCTTCGCCATCCTTGGTGAAGCCGTCGATGCGGCCATTGCCCACGTTGCCACCGTCAATGTGCTTGCCGGTTTCGTCGTAGTTCTCCACGTAATTGAGTACCTGTGCCGCGCGCCAGGCGGCGTCCGGGTCGTGCTCGAAATCGCCGACACGCTCGCGCAGTTTGTCTTTCACGCCACTTTGGTTGCCGAGGTTCTTCAACAGCGGGTTGTCGTCGATGATTTGCTGTGCGCTGCGCGTGTCACCCACCGGGCGCCCTTCGCCAGGCAATGGCAGGTGATTGGAGGGCGCATCGCCCTTGGGCGGGGTTTTGGGTTTGCTGACCGGCAAATCACCCTTGAGTGTGTCCCAGCCGTACTTGCCGAAGTCCTGCAGGCGCCCGGCTTCGGTGCCGTGGCGCGCGTCGCCGCCTTTGGTGAAACCGTCGATCTTGCCATTGCCGGCGTCATTGAGCTCTGCGCGTTTAACCGTGGGTTTGCCGTTTTCGTCGAGTTTTTCGATGTGCTCCAGCACGCGGCTCGCACGGTAGGCGGCATCCGGGTCGTGCTCGAAATCACCCACGCGCTCACGCAGTTTGTCTTTCACGCCGCTCTGGTTGCCCAGGTTTTTCAGCAAGGGGTTGTCGTCGATGATTTGCTGCGCGGTGCGAAAGTCACCTTGAGGCCGCTTTGTATCCGGGCCGAGACTGTTGTCGCCAGCCTGATTGTCCACCGCTTTGGACACCGCTGCGTTCCAGTTAGGGTTGTTGCCCGTTTTGGGCGTGCTGTCGACCGGGTTCACCTGCATGACCTTTCTCCTGTTTCGGCGTGGGAGAAGGATTATTGGATGGCAAGTGCAACAGTCTTGTTACATGCGGATAATCGGTATAAATAGAGTCACACTGCCACTACTCGGGCAGTATGTTTATTTATTAAAAATTAGTTACTTTAGTTTAACAAGCAAAAAAATCCGCCGCAGAGCCTGCGGCGGCAAACCAAAGGTTTTTGTCGAAGCAGAGCGGCTAAGACCCCATCAACGCTACACCTGTGGCCGATTAAAAAACGTGAAGTTTAATTAATCGAGTTTAATCAGTTTCATGGCTGCAGGCCGCGCAAACTGTGCTTAGAATCAGCTTCGGCAAACACGCCGACTACAATAAGAACGGCTACGCCTCACTTCAAACCCTGCCCATAAAACCTTATGCAATATCCAAATAAAGTGCGGTGTTTCTGTGCGCGCGTTAATTATTCCGGGGAAGTAAAAACATGATCAAACAGTGGAGCCTGTTAACGCTGGCGGTGTGCGCCGGTATCAGTCAAATGGCCTTCGCCGATTCGGTCACCGACCAGGCGGATTCCAAAGGCTTTATCGAAGGCAGCAGCGTCACCGGGCTGTTGCGCAATTATTATTTCGACCGCGACCGGCAAAGCGGCAAGGCCGACAACCGCGACTGGACTCAAGGCGCGATGCTCAACTACGCCTCGGGCTTCACCCAGGGCACCATCGGTTTTGGCGTGGATGCCTACGCCTACGGCGCAATGAAGCTCGACGCTACCCACGAAGACAACAACACCGGCAACCTGCCGACCGACCGCAATGGCGACCCCAAAGATGGCTACGGCTCAGTCGGCGCTGCGGTGAAGATCAAAATCTCCAAAACCCAGCTCAAATTCGGTGACATGCAGCCCACCGCCCCCGTCTTCGCTACCGGCGGCACACGCATTTTGCCGCAGACCGCCACCGGTTTTGACCTGACCAGCAGCGAAATCGCCGGGCTGGACCTGGAAGCCGGGCACTTCACCAGCACCAACAGCGGCATGACCAGCAACCATGACCACGATATCTACGCGACCTACGCCAACGTGGCGGCCAACAGCGCGAGTTTCGTCGGCGGCAAGTACACCTTCACGCCGTCTCTGAGTGCGACGGTGTATGCCGGTGAATTGGAAGACATCTGGCGCCAGTACTACACCAACCTCAACTATGTCCTGCCGTTGGGCCATGACCAGTCGCTGGCACTGGACGGCAACCTGTACCGCACCCTCGACACCGGCAGCGCCAAAGCCGGTGCGATCAACAACACCACCTACTCGGTGGCAGCGGCCTACTCCTTCCTGGCGGCCCACACCCTGACGTTGTCGTTCCAGAAAGTGCACGGCGACACGCCGTTTGACTACATCGGCACCGGCGACAACGGCGCGGGTGAAGGCGGCGATTCGGTGTTGCTGGCCAACTCGATCCAGTGGGGCGACTTCAACGGCCCGGGCGAGCAGTCCTGGGGCATTCGTTATGACCTCAACATGGCCAGCTACGGCGTGCCGGGCTTGAGCTTCATGACCCGCTACGTCAATGGCTCGGACATCAACGGCACCCACACCCCGGCCAACAGCGCGTATGTCGGTGACTACGGTGCCGATGGCGACCACCATGAGACGGACGTGGAAGCCAAATACGTGCTGCAAAGCGGTCCGGCGAAAAACCTGTCGTTTCGCGTGCGCGACGCCATGGTTTCATCGAATGCCGACCAGCGTGACGGCAAGCTGAACGAGCTGCGGGTGATCGTCGACTACCCGTTCACTCTGCTGTAACTGACTCCAGCCGCTGGCGCATTCCCGCGCTGGCGGCTGGACCGGCCTGCAACCTGCACTGATCCAGCGCCACAACCTCCCCCTCGGCATTCGCCAGCATCGGCTTTACAAGCCGGCCCGTCTCGCGATCCACCAGTTCAACGCTGGCGCCTTCCTCGGCGAAATGCCGGTTGCCGAACGCGACCAATGCCATCAACACCATCCGAAAATCCTCGCCCTTGGGCGTCGGCGCATATTCGTAGCGCGGCGGGCGTTCGCTGTACTGCCTGCGCTCAAGCATCCCTGCCTCCACCAATGCCGTCAGACGCCGCGTCAACATGTTCGGCGCAATGCCCAGGCTGCGGGAAAATTCATCGAAGCGGCGCAAGCCCTGCAACGCGTCGCGCATGATCAACATGCTCCACCATTCGCCAACCCGTTCGAGGCTGCGGGCGATGGGGCATTCGTCGCTGGTAAGGGACTTGCGTTGCATGAGTGTTCCTGTGGGTGATTACAAAGTTGCGTGACGCCATGTTACTTTCATGATGATAGTGACGTCCACAGGTGTGTATCCCTCAACGCAACAGGAGTCGATTGATCATGAGTAAACGTATCGTCGTGACAGGCATGGGCGCGTTGACGCCACTGGGGGCGAGTGTGGAAGCCACCTGGCAACGCCTGCTGAACGGGCAGTCGGGGATTCGGCGCCTGCCTGAGGCATTGATCGGAGATTTGGCCGTGAGCATTGGCGGCCAGGTTCAGGATGTACAGCAAGACCCGGAGGCCGGGTTTGATCCGGATCGACTGCTCGCCGCCAAAGAGCAGCGCAAAATGGACCGCTTCATTTTATTCGCCCTGGCGGCAGCCGATGAAGCGCTGAAGCAAGCGGGCTGGGCGCCGACTACGCCCGAACAACAGGAACGCACCGCGACCATCATCGCCTCGGGCGTTGGCGGCTTTCCGGCGATTGCCGAGGCCGTGCGCACTACCGACAGCAAAGGCCCACGGCGCTTGTCACCTTTCACCATCCCCTCGTTTCTGAGCAACATGGCGGCCGGGCATGTGTCGATCAACTACGGTTTGAAAGGCCCGTTGGGCGCCCCGGTGACCGCCTGTGCTGCCGGGGTACAGGCGATTGGCGACGCCGCGCGGATGATTCGCGCCGGCGAAGTCGACGTGGCCGTGTGCGGCGGTGCCGAGGCGGCGATCCACCGGGTCAGCCTGGCCGGGTTTGCGGCGGCGCGGGCGCTGTCGAGTGACTTTAATGAAACACCTGAGCTGGCTTCGCGTCCTTTCGATCAGGCCCGCGATGGTTTCGTCATGGGCGAAGGCGCCGGGATTCTGGTGATTGAATCGTTGGAACACGCTCTGGCTCGGGGCGCGCAGCCGATTGCCGAGTTGGTCGGTTATGGCACCAGTGCTGATGCCTATCACATGACCGCAGGGCCTGAAGACGGTGACGGCGCGCGTCGGGCGATGATGCAGGCGTTGCGTCAGGCCGGTATCGAAGCGTCCCAGGTCCAATACCTGAATGCCCACGCCACCTCCACCCCGGTGGGTGACAAGGGTGAGCTCGCGGCGATCAGGACGGTATTCGGTGCCGGCGGCAGCCCGGCGATCAGCTCAACCAAATCCGCGACGGGCCACTTGTTGGGTGCAGCGGGCGGTATTGAAGCGATCTTCACCGTGCTTGCGTTGCGCGATCAGGTTGCGCCGGTCACGCTCAACCTGGAAAACCCGGACGCCTTGGCAGACGGGCTGGACATGGTGCGCGGTAAAGCGCGGCACTTGCCGATTGAATACGCACTGTCCAACGGCTTCGGCTTTGGCGGGGTCAATGCCAGCGTGCTGTTCAAGCGCTGGCAGTCGCAGTAATTTTCGGGGACCATGGGCGCTTTTCCGTTCCTGCCAACACGAGGCGCCCATGGCCAATCACGACCTGTCCTTCACTCCCGATCCGGATGCCGACTCCATCTCTTCCGACGTCATCGGCTTCAACGGCATCCTGGTTTCGACCCAAGTGCCAACTCGCGCCGATGGCAGTCTTGAGCTCGGCGACATCACCCTGCAAAGCGAATGCACCCTGCAAGCGCTGAAGGTCGCGCTGGAAAAAGCCGGCAGCTCCATGGACCGGGTGATGCACCTGACCATCTACCTCACCGACATGGCTGATCGGGCGGCGTTCAACGAAGTCTACAAACGCTTTTTCGCCAAGCCCTGGCCGGTGCGTGCGGCCGTGGGTGTGGCTGCGTTGGCAGTCGAAGGCATGCGCGTGGAAGTCACTGCGATGGCGGCGAAGGCCTAGGTTCTCACTCGCAATACAGATCAAATGTGGGAGCTGGCTTGCCTGCGATAGCCTCACCCGGTGCAACTGACACACCGAGGTGTCTGCATCGCGGGCAAGCCCGGCTCCCACACAAGCCCGCTCCCACAGTTGATTGGGTTTTCAGTCCGAAAGTATCGAGCGCACGGGCTGCGCGACCCGGCTGTCCTGCGGTAGGTGCCCGCCCAGCATTTCACAGCTACAATGCGCGCCTCAACCGTGACAAGCCTGACTAAAAAAACTATGTCCTTGCCCAAGCATCACCTGGAATTGCTCAGCCCGGCCCGCGATGTCGCCATCGCGCGCGAGGCTATCTTGCATGGCGCCGACGCCATCTACATTGGCGGCCCAAGCTTTGGCGCCCGCCATAACGCCTGTAACGAGGTGAGCGAAATCGCTCAATTGGTCGAATTCGCGCGCCGTTATCACGCCCGTGTGTTCACCACCATCAACACCATCCTGCATGACAACGAGCTGGAACCCGCGCGCAAGCTGATCCATCAGCTCTACGACGCCGGCGTTGACGCGTTGATCGTGCAAGACCTGGGCGTGATGGAACTGGATATTCCGCCCATCGAGCTGCACGCCAGCACCCAGACCGACATCCGCACCCTCGACCGCGCCAAGTTTCTCGATCAGGCCGGTTTCTCGCAGCTGGTATTGGCCCGTGAGCTGAACCTGCAGGAAATCCGCGCCATCGCCGATGAAACCGAGGCAGCCATCGAGTTCTTCATCCACGGCGCCCTGTGCGTGGCGTTTTCCGGGCAGTGCAACATCTCCCACGCGCAAAATGGCCGCAGCGCCAACCGTGGCGACTGCTCCCAGGCGTGCCGCCTGCCGTATACCCTCAAAGACGACCAGGGCCGCGTCGTGGCCTTTGAAAAACACCTGCTGTCGATGAAAGACAACAACCAGAGCGCCAACATCCGCGCGCTTGTCGAAGCGGGCGTGCGTTCGTTCAAGATCGAAGGCCGCTACAAGGACATGGGCTATGTGAAGAACATCACGGCCTACTACCGCCAGCGCCTTGACGACGTGCTTGAAGACCGCCCGGACCTGGCCCGTGCGTCCAGCGGCCGTACCGCGCACTTCTTCTTGCCGGACCCGGAAAAAACCTTCCACCGCGGCAGCACCGACTACTTCGTCACCGATCGCAAGATCGATATCGGCGCCTTCGACACCCCGACCTTCACCGGCCTGCCGGTGGGTGTGGTGGAGAAAGCCGGCAAGCGCGACTTGCAGGTGGTCACCCATGAGCCGCTGTCCAACGGCGACGGCCTGAATGTGCTGATCAAGCGCGAAGTGGTGGGTTTTCGCGCCAACATCGCCGAACCCAAGGGCGAGTTCGAAGAAGACGGCGAGAAGCGCTACCGCTACCGCGTCGAGCCGAATGAAATGCCGGCGGGCCTGCATCAACTGCGCCCGAACCATCCGCTGAACCGCAACCTGGACCATAACTGGCAACAGGCGCTGCTCAAGACTTCGTCCGAGCGCCGTATCGGCTTGTCCTGGGCCGCACGGTTGCGTGAAGAACAGCTGGAAGTCACCGCCACCAGCGAAGAAGGCATCAGCGCCAGCATCACCCTGCCCGGCCCGTTTGGCGTGGCCAACAAGCCGGAACAGGCGCTGGACACTTTGCGCGACCTGCTCGGCCAACTCGGCACCACTGAGTATCACGCCACTGACATCCAGCTCGACGCGCCGCACGCGTTCTTCATTCCCAACTCACAGCTCAAGGCCTTGCGCCGCGAAGTGATCGAAGCGCTGACCGCGGCCCGTGTTGCCGCTCACCCACGTGGCGGGCGTAAAGCCGAGACCACGCCGCCGCCGGTGTACCCGGAAGCGCACCTGTCGTTCCTTGCCAACGTCTACAACGCCAAGGCGCGCGAGTTTTACCATCGCCACGGCGTGAAGCTGATTGATGCGGCCTTTGAAGCTCACGAAGAAACCGGCGAAGTGCCGGTGATGATCACCAAGCACTGCCTGCGGTTCTCGTTCAACCTGTGCCCGAAACAGGCCAAGGGTGTGACGGGCGTGAAAACCAAGGTGGCGCCGATGCAGTTGATCCACGGTGATGAAGTGCTGACCCTGAAATTCGACTGCAAGCCGTGCGAAATGCACGTGGTGGGCAAGATCAAGGGGCATATCCTGGGTTTACCGCAACCTGGCAGCGTGGTTGGTTACATCAGCCCGGATGACCTGCTCAAAACCATCCCGCGCGGGATGCACTGACCGAACCCCGCTGGTGTACCGACAGGCACCACAGCGGGAACGGCAAGGTCACCAGCAGCAGCAACCACAACAAGGCGTAGACACTGTCTACGCCTTCGTTTTGCAGGTTGACGAACAACTTCACCGGTATGCCCTGCGGAAAGTAGGCAAATACCATCACAATCCCGAACTCGCCAATCACCCGCACCCAGACAATCGCCAATGCGTTGGCCAAGGCGCGTCGGGTCACGGGCAAGGTCACCCGACGAAATACTTCAGCTGGCGAGCAGCCCAGGCTTCTGGCCGCATCCACTATCGAACGCGGTACGGACTCGAACGCCGTGCGGGCGCAGAGAATGTAATACGCCAAACCCCCATAGAGCTGCGCGAGGATAAACGCCGGCAGGTTGTTGCTCAGGGTAATGCCCAGTCGGCCCAGCGTTTCGCCAAGGGTGGCGTAAGGGCCGTAGGCGGTGACCAGTAAAATGCCCATCGCCAGCGGCGGCGTCAGCAGAGACACCAGCAGCAGCGCCTGCAAAGCGCCACGCCATGCAGATTGACTGCGCGCGAGCCACAGGGCAAGCGGTGTGCCAAGCAGCACGATCAATAGCGTCGACACACTGCTCAAGCCCAGCGAGACCGCCACCGCAGCGCCATCGCCGTAAGCCAACTGCAGCTGCATCCAGTCTGTGGCGCCCATCAGCGCAACAAAGGGAATCGCCAACAGGATTGTCGCCGGCAAGCCCAGCCATAGCGCTCGGCTCAAAGCACCCCGCCTTTCGGCTGGCCATACCCATTGGCTTCAAACAGCTGCTGGCCGTCAGCCGACTGCAAGAACTTCACAAAATCTTCAGCCTGTTGTGGATGCGCGGCGTTTTTCAGCACCACGGCGTAGAACACCAAGGGTTGTGGTTTAAGGGTCTGCGGTTGGCCGTTTTTATCAGGCAGTTGCAGGTCGACGGTGTCGTACCAATCCTTCGCGAAGGCCGGGTTGCTCAGGTTGATTTCATCGGGCAGCGCAACATACGGCAGCTTGGCGGATATCGTCGCGCTCTCGTAGCCCGAGGCCGCATCGATTTGCCCGGCTTGCAGGCGGGTCAGCAAGCCGCCTTCGCCGAAGACCTGCTGCGGGTTTTGCACATCGCCGAGGATGTGTTGAGCCAGGCCCGGTTGTTTGTAGTACTTTTCCGCGAGTTTCATCGTGAATACGATGTTTTGCCCTTGAGGATCAGTGCCCGCATCGGTACGACCAAAGCGCAGGCCGGGGGTTTGCAGCACTTGCCACCAGGTGCCGCTGGCCAGTTGCGATGCGAAACGGCTTTTGGGGTTGTAGGCAATGACCATCCGAGTACTGGCAACCGGAATCCCATGGTCGGCCAGACCGGCCTTTTGCAGAATCTCGATCGGCCCCGGCGTGATTGAAACGAAGACATCCGCCTGCAACTTTTTCGACGCCAGCAGCCGCGCCAAACCATAGGCGCCCTCACCCTGCCCCTGATACGTCACCTTCTCACGCTCGGCAAACGCCGGGCCCAGCGCCTTGTCCATCACCACGCCCATGGAGCCGGCGTAGGTCACATGAATTTGCCCCTCGGCGTGGGCCGACATCGCGGCGCTCAACAGCAGGCTACCGAGTAGCCATCCCGTGGTTTTGCTCAGCATTGGCTCGCTCGCTATAACCATTGATATATAGCGGCGAATAGTAGCGAAGCCGTCGCAGGCGCTTCATGAAACCTGTGGCAGCGATACTTTCGCGCGCCACCACCAGCCGCGCTGCAAGCCTGCCGCTGCCAGCAGAATCGCCGCCACGCCCAGCCATTGCAGCCAGCCCAGGCGGTGGCCGAAGGCAAACCAGTCGACGAAAATCGCGGCGATGGGGTAGATAAACGACAGCGCCCCGGTGATGGCCGTCGGCAGTTTCTGGATCGCGCCGTACAGCAATACGTACATCAAACCAGTGTGCACCACGCCCAGCGTCGCCAGTGCTGCCCAGGCCTGCGTCGAGGCCGGCAGGCTGTTCCACGGCACCAGCGGCGCCAGCAATAGCGCGCCGGTGGCGACTTGAATCAGCGCCATCAAATGGGCTGGCACTTCCTTTAAACGCTTGATGATCAGCGCAGCAATCGCATACAAAAATGCCGCCCCCAACGCCAGCGCAATACCGGACAGATAATCGCTGCCACCGCTTTGCTCCTCACCGTGGGCGGTGACAATCGCCAACATGCCGAGGAATGCCACGCTCAACCACGCGAGTTTTTGCACAGTGATTTTTTCACCCAGAAACACCGCCGCCAACAGCACCAACATGAACGGCTGCAGGTTATAAACCGCCGTGCTGATGGCGATCGAGGCATGGGAGTACGATTCGAACAGCAACAACCAATTACCGACAATGGCCACGCCGCTGAGCATCGCCAGACCGAATTTGGCCCACGTCAGCAAATCCAGGCGCAGGTAACCCAACCAGGCACACACCAGCAGCAACGTCAGCCCGCCGATCACACAGCGCCAGAACACCACCTCGATCACCGACACGCCCGACACCAGCACAAACCAGCCGATGGTGCCCGAGATCAGCATGGCGGCGACCATTTCCCACGACCCGCGACGGATAGATGTGTCCACGATGAGTGCTCCTCAAATGAGGCTCAATTATGGCAATCTGTTTGGCAGCAGCTCCAGCGACTAAAAAAGGCAAATCCTGGAAATCACCTTTTCTTATTAGGCAGGCACCATGATTGACACCATCGACCAGCAACTGATTGCCGCCCTGATGGACGATTCGCGCCTGTCCCTCAAAGCCCTGGCGGGGCTCACCGGGCTGTCCTCGCCCAGCGTCGGCGAGCGCCTGCGCCGCCTCGAAGAACGCGGCGTACTGACCCACTACACCGTCGATATCGACGCCAAACACTTCGGTTACCTGCTGCAAGCCATCGTTCGCATTCGGCCATTACCCGGCAAATTGCAGGAAGTGGAACGCCAGATCCAGGCCATCCCGCAGTTCACCGAGTGCGACAAGGTCACCGGCGAAGACTGCTTTATCGCCCGCCTGCATGTGCGCACCATGGAACAGTTGGACACCCTGCTCGACCGCCTGAATGTCTACGCCGAAACCAACACCGCCATCGTCAAGAAGACTCCGGTGAAACGCCGGTTGCCGCCGTTGGCGGATGAGTGATTTCACCTCACTGTGGCGAGCGGGCTTGCCCCGCGTTGGGCTGCGAAGCGGCCCCATACCAGCCGATGAAATATGCCTGGAAAAACGCGGTGACTATTTTGGGGCTGCTGCGCAGCCCAACGCGGGGCAAGCCCGCTCGCCACAGAAAGCCCGCTCGCCACAAAAAGCGCTCAGCCGTGCAGTCCCTTCGCGGCGTTTAACAAACCCTGGAATTTACGATAACGAATCTCCAGCACCTCCTGCTGGGAGACATCAGGCAAGTACCGCGCCTTTACCGGCATGCCCGCTTGCAGCAATTGCGCACCCTGCCCAATCGCCAGGAACCCAAGCTTCGCCGCGCCAATGCACGCGCTCAGTTCACTGCCTTGCAGCGTAAAAATCTCCCGCTGCAGGATATTCGCCAGCAACTGCGCCCAATAATCGCTGCGCGCGCCGCCGCCCACCAACGCGCAGGCGCCGACGCTGGCACCGGCTGACTGCACTGCGCGCAAGGCATCCAGCAAACCAAAACCTACGCCCTCCATCACCGCGTAACCGAGCATCGCCGGCGTGCAGTCATGCCCCAGGCTCATAAACCCGCCGCGCAACAAAGGATCGTTGTGGGGCGTGCGCTCGCCGGCCAGGTAGGGCAAAAACAATGGCGTATCCAGCGGCACCGGCTGTGCGATCGGCAATTGCGCTTGCACTTGGTCCAGCAGCGTCTGTTCATCCGCCGTACCGGTCAGGCGTGTGACCCAGCGCAAGCAACTGGCACCGGCCAGCATGGCGCCCATGGTGTACCAGCGGTCTGGCAGCGCATGGCAAAAACTGTGCACGGCGCTCGCCGGGTTGCCGGCGGCGTGGTCGGTGATCGCGACAATCGCGGCGCTGGTGCCCAGGGTGATAAAGCCGTCACCGGCGTTGATCGCGCCGATGCCAACCGCAGCCACCGGGTTATCCCCACCGCCGCCGGCGATAACGACCTCGGGCGACAACCCCAAACCGGTCGCGGTTAAAAGCCCACTGGCCGCGCCGCCTTCCACCAGTCTCGGCATCTGCGCAGGTGTCAGGCCCGTCGCGCGCACCATCGGGGTGAACCATTCACGGCGTGCCACATCCAGCCACAGCGTGCCGGCAGCGTCCGACATCTCGCTGATGCGCTCACCGCTCAAGCGCAAACGCAGGTAGTCCTTGGGTGACAGCACGCAATCAATCGCCTTGAACACCTCAGGTTCATGTCGCTGCAACCATAAGAGTTTCGGCGCAGTGAGCCCGGCCATGGGCAGGCTGCCGGTCACCTCGGCAAAGCCCGCGCCGAGTTGTTCGGCCTCGGCGACGGCACGCGAGTCATCCCACAGGATCGCCGGATATAACACACGGTTGTCATCGCCCAGCAATACCGCGCCGTGCATTTGGCCGGACAGACCGATGCAGGCCACCCGCCGAAACGCTTCATGGCCACGCAGCTCCGACAGCGCCTGCAAACAGGCTTGCCACCAATCTTCAGGGGCTTGCTCGGACCAGCCGCTGTGACGGCGCAAGACGCTCAGGCGCACGCCAGCGTGGGCCAGCACGACGCCATCGGCGTCCATCAGGATCGCCTTGAGTTCAGAAGTGCCCAGATCAATGCCGAGGGAAACAGGACTGCTCATACGAGGGTGGTTCCAATCAGATACAGCCACAGGAATTACGCCATTGCAGGCTCGGCGTCAGGCGCACGCTCTGAGTCGGCGCGTCTGGCGTTGCCATGCGCTGCAACAGCATCTGCACCGCGCGAGCGCCCAGCGCCTTGACCGGCTGGGCGATCAGGGTCAGGCGCGGCACGAAAAAATCCGCCCAGTCAAAATCATCAAAACCGACCAGGGACATCTGCCCTGGCACCTCAATGTGCGCATCACGCAGAGCGTGCATGGCGCCCAGCGTCATCAGGTTATTGCCCGCCATAATCGCCGTCGGTGGCACCGGCAACCCCAGCAATTGCGCAGTTGCAGCCCGGGCCGGCTCGCTGTTGGAGCCGCCGTTGACCAGCAACTGCGGATCAAAATCCACGCCAGCCACCTCTAACGCGGCGCGATAACCCGCGACGCGCTCATCGGTCGTCCCAAGCCCCGCGCGCCCGGCGATAAACCCGATGCGGCGGTGCCCGTGTTCAATCAAGTGCGTGATCAGCGCCTGCGTGGACAGGGTGTTCTCCACCCCGACCTGATCAAATTGATCGCTCATCATGCGATCCACCAGCACCGTCGGCATCTCGTTCGCCTGCAAATATTCCAGGGCCCGCGAGCCGGTGGACGGTGCCAGTAAAATTCCGTCGACACGCCGGTGATGCAGCGCCGTGACCACCCGCAGCTCCTGCTCCGGGTCGTCGTGGGTGTCGACAAACAGCATCATGTAGCCGTGCTTGGCGCACTCGGTTTCAATCGCGTGCACCGTCTCGCTGAAGTAGTGGTTGGACAGCGCCGAAATCGCCACGCCAATCGTGCTGGTGCTGGAACGCGCCAGCGAGCGCGCCAGGGTGTTGGGGATGTACCCCAACGCCTGAATCGCCCGCTGTACCGCCTGCACCGTATCGGGGCTGACCTTGCGGGTGCCGTTCAACACATGGGACACCGTCGATGTCGACACCCCCGCTCGGCTTGCCACGTCATCCATGGTGACCACAGCGCTGCTCCCCTTTCAGTGGATCAATGTTTGCTCGACCAGCCGCTGTACGACCCGACGTTGTCACGGGTGATCAGTTTTGGCGTAAGCAGGGTTACCGCTTCGGCCGGGGCCTTGTCATTGAGAATGTCATTGCCCACGTTGACGGCGGTTTGCGCCATGGCCCACGGGTCCTGGCTGGCGGAGGCCTGAATTTGCGTGTCGGTTTTCAGCGCGTTCTCGATGTCCGGCGCACCGTCCACGGAGGTGATGATGATGCCGCTGCGTTTAAGCTGCTTGGCCGCCAGGTCGCTGCCGATGGCTTGCGGGTCGTTGATCGCGAACAGGCCGTCGATTTTCGGGAAGCGCGTGAGGTAACCCTGCATCACGTTCAAACCGCCTTCGCGCGAGCCTTTGCCGTCCTGATCATCGGACAACACCTTGATGTCCGGTGCAGCGGCCAGCGCGGCCTTGCAGCCTTTGACGCGGTCGGTCACCGCGGTGACTTGCGGGCCGTTCTGGATGATCACATTGCCTTTGCCGGAGAGCTTGTCCACCAGGAACTGGCAGGCCAGTTTGCCGGCTTCGACGTTGTCGGTCTGCACGGTGGCGTTGACGCCTTTGGCGTCCACATCCACGGCCACTACGACAATCCCCGCATCGCGGGCTTTCTTGATCGCCGAGGCCATGGCAGACGGGTCAACCGCGTTGATCAGGATCAGGTCGACCTTGGAGGAGATGAAGTTGTCGATCTGCGAAAACTGCTTGCTCAGGTCATAGTCAGCCGACACCGAGGTCACTTTGACGTTGGGGTTCAGCTCCTTGGCCCGGGCTGTGGCGCCGTCGGCCAGGGTCACGAAATACGGGTTGCCGAGCGAGCCCATGCTGATGCCGAGGGCTTTGAGTTCACGGGCTTCGACGGCTTGGGACATCAGGGCAGCCAAGGCAATAACGGGAAACAGGCGTTTGACGTTCATGCGGGTCTCTCTTGTGATTGTTGTTTGAGTGAATTCAGGTCCGCGCACCGGACTGGCGATAACGATCCAGCGCCACCGCGCCAATGATCACGATGCCCTTGATGATGTACTGCCAGATATCCGATACGCCCAGCAGCACCAGGCCATTGGTGAGTACCGCGATGATCAGCGCGCCAATCAGCGTGCCGCCGATGGTGCCGACGCCGCCGGTAAAACTGGTGCCGCCAAGGATCACCGCCGCAATCGCATCCAGCTCATAGGATTGCCCGAGTTGCAGGCCATTGGCGGCGAACAGGCGCGAAGCGCTCATCACCGCACCGAGCCCGGCGAGTGCACCGGACATGGCGTAGACGAACAGCAACACCTTCCACACCTTGATCCCCGACAGCCGCGCCGCTTCCGGGTTGCCGCCCACCGAATAGATCTGCACGCCCATCACCGTACGGCGCAGGATGAACCACGACAGTGCCACCACGGCCACGGCAATGATCACCAGCCAAGGCACACCGAGCACCGAGTCGTTGCCGATAAATGCAAACGGCAAGTCGGGGTTGAACACGGTTTTGTCATCGGCGAGCAAGCGCGCCAACCCGCGCATGGCGGTGAGCGCACCCAGGGTCACGATAAACGGCGGCAGGCGCATAAACGCGATCAAGCCGCCGTTTACCAGGCCGAGTAACAGGCCAAAGCCGATGCCGGCAGCAATCCCGAACATGCCGAACTGCGGCGACATCGAGGCCTGCAAGGCAACCACGGCCGAGGCCGCGAGAATCGCGCCCACCGACAGGTCGATGCCCGCCGTGAGGATCACAAAGGTCATGCCCGCCGCCAGCACCACGTTGACCGAGGCCTGTTGGGTGATGATCGACAGGTTCTGTACCGTCAGGAAGTTCTCGCTGGCCAGGGCAAAGCCCACCAGCAACAGGATCAGCACCGGCAGCATGCCGACCGTGCGCATCAGCTCGCGAACCCGCTCGGCTTTACCTGTTGTTGCAACGTTCAACTCAGCCATTGGCTACCACCTGATCGCCACCGGTGGCGAGGTCAATAATACGTTCCTGGGAAATGACGTGGCCGGACGCCCCGCCAACTTCGGCCACCAACTGGCCTTCGCGCATGATCAGCACACGGTCGCAGGTACCGATGATTTCCGGCAGCTCGCTGGAAATCACCACGATGCCGACACCGGCCAGCGCCAGTTGATTGATGATGCGGTAGATCTCGGACTTGGAGCCGATGTCCACACCCCGCGTGGGTTCGTCGAGTATCAGCACGTGCGGCTTGACCTCCAGCAGGCGAGCCAGCAAGACCTTCTGCTGATTGCCGCCGGACAGCGCGCCGACGTTGACCTTGCCCGACGCCACACGAATCGACAGCGACTTGATGGCGTCGTTTGAGCGCTGCAAGGCGTGGCCACGGTCGAGCACGCCACCGGCATGGGCGTCCGGCACGCAGGCGCAGACGTTGATGTTGTCCGCCACGCTCATGTCGAGGAACAGGCCCTGAGCCTTACGGTCTTCGGTGAGGTACACCACGCCCGCGCGGATAGCATCTGCCGGGGTGCGCAATTGGGTCACGGTCTTGCCGACCACTTCAAGGGTGCCGCTGGTGCGTGGGTCGGCGGCGAAGATCAGCCGCGCCAATTCCGTACGCCCGGCCCCGACCAGCCCGGCAATGCCCAGCACTTCACCGGCGTGCAGGTCGAAACTGCAGTTGCGCACACGCTTGCCGTCGGCCATGTCACGCACGCGCATCACCACGTCTCCGGGGTTGTAAGCGGCGTGTTCCTTCTTGTAGAAACCGGAGAGGTCGCGGCCGACCATCATTTTCACCAGCACTTCGGCCGACAGCGCATCGCGGGTCAGTTCGCCGATGTATTGGCCGTCGCGCAGCACCGAAACCCGGTCCGACAACTCGTAGATCTCGGCCATGCGATGGCTGATGTAGATAATCGCCAGGCCCTGGCCTCGCAGTTGTTTGATCAGCGCGAACAGGCGGTCCGTCTCGCGTGAAGACAGCGGCGTGGTCGGCTCGTCCATCACCAGGATTTTCGCGTGGCCGTGCAGGGCGCGGGCGATTTCGACCAACTGGCGCTCGGCAATCGACAAGCTGCTGACCGAGGTGGAAGGTTTGAATTCGGCGCCCAGGCGTTGCAGCACTTCCACGCAACCGGCCTGCATGCCTTTGCGGTCGATGGTCCAGCCCCGCCGCAGTTCACGGCCCAGGTAAATATTTTCGGCCACGCTTAGGTTCGGGCACAGGCTCAGTTCCTGATAGATCACGGCGATGCCGAGGGCTTTGGCGGTGGCGGGGTCGAAGGTGGCGACAGGCTGGCCGCTGATGCGGATTTCACCGCCAGGGTCGGCCTGGTAAGCGCCGGAGAGGATTTTCATCAAGGTCGATTTGCCGGCGCCGTTCTCCCCCATCAAGGCGTGAATTTCACCGGGGTAGACCTTCAGGCCGACATTCTTGAGCACGCGCAAACCATTGAAGGTTTTGCTGATGCCCTGCATCTCAAGCAAGGGTTCAAGGCTCATGGATGAGCTCCTGGATTTATTATTTTTGTAATCGAGTGCCGCCGACTCTAGTCAGTTACATTTCCTTACGCAAGCGCTTGCGTATGCCGTTTATCGCTTGATGAATCGTTTCATCAAGCGCACAAGCCAGTAATCCGCAGATTCGGCACGCTCATGAAATGAATTTTAAAAGACAGCGGAATAAACCCGTCGGCCCAGCCGTTTCTCCTGCATTCACTGGAAGACATCAGGATGCGTCATGACCTCACCCTCAAGCGTCGTCGTTTATATCTGGTATCCCCATGGGGCCGACGTGGGCCATGCGGCGATGTACATCGGCGATCCCGTGATCGGCAAAATGATCGAAGTGCGCTATGACCGTTATCGCAACGAAGGCGAACGTGATCGCGACCGGGCGTTTATCGAGCAATACAACACCGCGTATGTGAGCTGGTGGCCGGAGGGTCGAGCGGCCATGACCGGCAAGCAGCCGCAGGAACGCAATTTGTTCCTGGAGTCGGACATCCGCGCAGAGGGCTGCAAACCGCACGTGGTGTACACCATTACCGGGCTGAATATGCAGGCGATGCAGGCCGAGTGGTACAACATCCGCAGCAAACCCAACGCCAATTACCAGATGCTGCGCAAGAGCTGCTCGACCATCGTGCTGCGCGTGCTCAAGGCCGGTGGCGCGATGGAAGAACTGCCGCTGATCAAGCGCGCATGGTTCTCCAACAACCTGTACGTCACGCCGAAAAACATTGCGCAGGTCTGTAACGAGCTGCGCGACAGGGGCCTGGCGACCAAAGCCAAAAGCGCGTTGTGCCCGGAAAAAGGCGCCTTCATGTTTGGCCTTCGATAGAGGCGCAGGGCTGTATAACCAAATCAAATAGCGTAAATAAACAGATACGCCTTCCACAGCGAGCGGCGCGGGTGAATGATCCGCTGAAAATTCCTCCCACCACCCTGCAGGTCGCACCATGAGCTCAAACCAAAACTTCACCTTGCTACTTGGCCGTGCGTTGCTGGTCGCGCTGTTTTTATTCAGCGGGATCGGCAAACTGATGGCGCCCGAAGCGACCATCAGCTACATCGCTGCGTCTGGCGCGCCCTTCCCTTCACTCGCCTACGGCATTGCGCTGATCGTCGAGCTCGGGCTGGCCACCGCCTTGTTGCTGGGCTATCGCGTGCGCCCGGTGGCGCTGTTGATGGCGGCCTTTACCTTGCTGACCGCGTTGCTGTTCCACAACCACTTCGGTGACAAGGGCCAGTTGATCAACTTCCTGAAAAACGTCGCGATCACCGGCGGTTTCCTGCAAATCGCCGTGTTTGGCGCCGGCACGTTCAGCCTGGATCACCTGCGCGCGCAACGCGCCGTCCACGCCTGACCGCTCTGGGTTGAGGGCTGAAAGCTTCCGGGGGGACGCTTTCAACCCTCAAAACGCCATAATCTCTGCTATTGTCCAAAGACCTCATCTCCTCCTCGTCGCCTCTGTGCGATCTTCTGTGAGCATGCTCTGCGCCATCTTCTGTTGACGATGGCGGGCCTGAAGTTCACGGATATCTTGCGATGGCTACACGCTCAACCGACCAACCGCCCGAACCGCAATCGCGGGCTGAAAAAATAGTCGAATTCAAACGCCAGAAAACCCTGCTCAAGACCGGGGCCCTGCAAGACGCGATCTTCAACAGCGCGTACTTCTCAAGCATTGCCACCGATGAAAAAGGCGTGATCCAGATCTTCAATGTCGGCGCCGAACGCATGCTCGGTTATGCCGCCGCCGATGTGGTGAACCGCATCACACCCGCCGATATTTCAGACCCCGCAGAGCTGATTACTCGCGCCGCCGCCCTCAGTGCAGAACTGGACACGCCCATCACTCCAGGCTTCGAAGCCCTGGTGTTCAAGGCCTCGCGCGGCATCGAGGACATCTACGAGCTGACCTATATACGCAAGGACGGCAGTCGGCTGTCGGCGATGGTGTCGGTGACCGCCCTGCGCAACCGCCATGACATGATCATCGGCTACTTGCTGATCGGCACCGATAACACCGCGCGCAAACAGGAGGAAGCCGAACGCAAAGGCTTCGAGCGAGCCCTGGAAGAAAAAAACCTCGAGCTGGAACACGCCAGCCACATGAAGTCCGAATTCCTCGCCACCATGTCCCATGAACTGCGCACGCCGCTGAACGCGGTGATCGGTTTTTCCGAGGCGCTCAAAGATGGCCTGGTCGGAGACATGAGCGACACCCAGCGCGAATACATCGGCGACATCTTCACCAGCGGCCAGCACCTGTTGTCGTTGATCAACGACATCCTCGACCTGTCCAAGGTCGAGGCCGGCATGATGGAGCTGGAACTGGAGCCCGCAGAGCTTGCCGGGCTGCTGGCCAACAGTTTGCTGATCGTGCGCGAAAAAGCCGCGCTGCAACGCATTCAGCTCAAGCTCGACTACACAGACGACGTCGGCTGCCTGGAACTGGACCTGCGCAAGACCAAGCAAATCGTCTACAACCTGCTGGCCAACGCGGTGAAATTCAGCGCACACGGTAGCAGCGTCACACTGGCTGTGCGCGAAGTGGACCGCGAGCAGGTCGGGCAGATTTGCGGTGATTGGCCGGCCCACAGCTTCGCCCTGCAACCCAGTACGCATCAGCGGTTTCTGGAGTTAAGCGTCAGCGACACCGGCATCGGTATCGCCAGGGACGACATGGGCAAGCTGTTCAAGGCGTTCAGCCAGATCGACAGCAGCCTGGCGCGCAAATTCGAAGGCACGGGCCTTGGGCTGGCGATGGTCAAGCAGCTCACCGACCTGCATGGCGGCAGCGTGGCGGTGGCCAGTCGTGAAGGCCAGGGCGCACGGTTTGTCGTGTGGCTGCCCTTGCTCCGTGCAGTGGAGGCCTCATGGCCGAAATCCTGATCGTCGAAGACAACGAAGCCAACATGCGCCTGGCGCGCTTGTTGTTGGTGAATGCGGGCCACAGCGTGTTGTGGGCCGCGGATGCCGAAACCGGCCTGACCTTGGCCCGGGACGCGCAGCCGGCGCTGATCCTGATGGATATTCAGCTACCGGGAATGGACGGCCTGGCCGCCACCTCACTGCTCAAGAGGGACCCGCTGACGGCGCACATCCCGGTGATCGCCCTGACGGCCATGGCCATGAAGGAAGACCGCGAGAAAACCCGGCTGGCCGGCTGTGATGCCTACATCATCAAGCCGCTGCGCTACAAAGAGCTGTACCAGGTGATCGACACCTTGCTGCATACGAACATCAGCCCTCTTACATGAGTCCTCTCCATGGCCAGCCAACCCGCAACGCTGTTGATCGTTGATGATGAACCCCAGGTTCGCAAACTGTTGGAAACCCTGCTGCAACACGAGGGCTACCAGACTCTGTGTGCGAGCAGCGGCGAAGAAGCCCTGCAACTGGTGGCGCAACAGCCACCTGACCTGATCCTGCTGGACATCATGATGCCGGGCATGGACGGCTACGAAGTCGCCAGCCAATTAAAGAAGGACGAAACCACAGCAAACATCCCGATCATCATGCTCTCGGCCCTCAGCGAGCCCAGCGCACGCGTCAGCGGGCTGGAAACCGGCGCAGAGGAATTTCTCAGCAAGCCGGTGGAGCGCGTCGAATTATGGCTGCGGGTGCGCAACCTGCTCAGGCTCAAGGCTCGCGGCGATCAACTGAAAAACCACAGCCTGATGCTGGAGCAGCAATTGCAGCAAAAAACCGGCGCAATGGCCGGCATGAACGTGCATGACCTGGCCCGCCATGACCTGGAGACGGCCCTGCGCCTGGCCGTTGAGCAGCGTGATTTTACGGTGCATTACCAGCCCAAGATTGAACTGGCGGGCGGGCAGATTTGTGCGCTTGAAGCCCTGCTGCGTTGGGAGCGCCCGGGCTACGGCGCGGTGTCCCCCGCCGTGTTCGTGCCGGTGCTGGAGAGCCTCGGGCTGATTGTCGAGGTGGGCCGCTGGGTCATCGAAACCGTGTGCCAACAGATTGCCGAATGGCAGCGCGGCGCGATCGGCGCCGTTGAGGTCTCGGTGAACGTCTCCGGCCATCAATTGATCGAGGGCGACCTGATTGCCGATATCGAGCGCATCCTCGTGCAAACCGGGGTCGAGGCGCACTGGCTGGAGGTAGAACTGACCGAAGGCTCGCTGATGGAAAACACCCAGCACACCATTGCCAGCCTGCAGCGGCTGCGCGCCATGGGCGTGAAGATTTCCATCGACGACTTCGGCACCGGCTATTCGAGCCTGGCCTACCTGCGACGCTTTCCGATCGACACGCTTAAAATCGATATCGCGTTTATCCGCGAAGTCACCAGCAACCCGCAGGACGCCGCGATCACCCGCACCATCATCGAGTTGGCCCACAGCCTCAGCTTGCGTGCGGTGGCCGAAGGCGTGGAAACCCAGGCGCAGCTGGCATTTTTGAAAGAGGCCGGTTGCGATCAGATCCAGGGCTATCTGTTCAGCCGCCCCTTGCCCGTGGACACCCTCGAGCGCTTATTGCTGGAGCGTCTACAGGGAGCGTGAAAGATCCTCGCGCAGGCACTCGATCAAGCCGCGGTGGGTCGCACTCAGGCGCTCCGCGCCGCTGATCAACGCCAGTTCGGACGGCGGTACCGGCGGCAGTTCCGTGCAAATGCGGTGGCTGGGCAATACTGCCGTGTTGGGCAAGATGCTGATACCCAACCCGGACGTCACCGCCGCCTGGATGCCCGTGAGGCTATGGCTGCCAAACGCGACGCGCCAGCTGCGCCGGGCTTTGTCCAAGGTACGAATGGCGCGCTGGCGATAGATGCAACCTTGGGGAAACAACGCCAGCGGCAGGGTTTCGGCGCTCAGGTCCTGGCCTTCGCTGCACACCCACACCAGCGGCTCCGGCCAGCTGGCATGGCATTCGCCGCTGCCGGCTTCGCGCTTGACCAGGGCGATGTCGATCTCGCCGTTGTCCAGCTGACGCCGCAGATCAGTGCTCATGCCGCTGACCGTTTCCAGGCGCGCTTCGGGGCGGGCGCGCACAAATTCAGAGAGCATCGAGGCCATGCGCGTCGCGTCGAAATCTTCAGGCACGCCCAGGCGCACAGGCACCACGCTGGCTTCGGTGCTCAGGGCATCACGCGCTTCCCGGGACAGGTTCAGCAGGCGGCGCGCGTAGTGGGTCAACAGTTCGCCGTGTTCGGTCGGGCTGACCTGCTGGCCCGATCGATCACGTACCAGCAACGCCTGGCCGACGTTTTCTTCCAGCTTGCGAATCTGTTGGCTCACGGTGGATTGGGTGCGATGCACGCGCTCGGCAGCGCGGGTGAAGCTGCCTTCGTCCACCACGCAGACCAGGGTTTGCAGCAGTTCAAGATCAAACATGGCGGGCGTCCTGCTTATCGATAAATCAACTGTATAAAAGAGGTTAATTTAATTTCCAACTAACCACCAGACTTCCTATGCTCTCTCTGTCCCCACCATTGCCTGCAGGTGCCCCATGTCGCTTGATAACTCCCCTCGCCCGCTGTGGCTGACCTTCGACTGCTACGGCACGCTGATCCAGTGGGACGAAGGCCTGCGTGCAGCCGTGGACCGCATCCTTGAAGAAAAAGGCGAGCATCAGGTCGACCGGGATACCCTGATCAGCGTCTACGACCATCACGAACACGCGCTGGAACAAACCCCGCCGCATCGCAGCTTTCGGACCTTGGCGGGATTGGGGCTGCAACTGGCGCTGAAGGAACTCGGCCTGCCGGCCAACGAACACGACGGCGCGACCCTGACCGACAGCATCAGCGCGATGCCGCCATTTCCCGAAGTGGTGGGCACGCTCAAACAGTTAAAGGATTGGGGTTACAAGCTGTGCATCGTCTCCAACACGGACGATGACGTAATTGCCGGCAACGTCGCGCAGCTGGGCGGCTATATCGACCGCGTGATTACCGCGCAGCAGGCCGGCGCCTACAAACCCAATCGCCGCTTGTTCGACTACGCGCATGAGCAACTGGGCGTGAGCCTTGAGCAGGTGGTGCATATTTGCGCGAGCCCGCACCTGGATCATGCCGCGGCGCGGGATATCGGCTTTCGGTGCGTGTGGATCGACCGCGGCACCGGGCGTCAGTTGTTGGCGGATTACACGCCGGATGCGATTTTGCCGACACTCGACGGGGTGCCTAAACTATTCAAATCGATCAATTGGTGAACTTGATCGCGGGTGCCGTGTGTGTGTGCAAATGCCGAACCGGTTCTCGTCTTCGCGATACGGTAAATAAAAATGGGCAGCCACCTTGTGGCCACCCCTGTTTATCCAACGCCAGACTCCTTCATTTCATGGAAAGTACTTTTCGACCAGCGCATACAGAATGGCCGCTGTTTCAGGGTCCAGCACGCCGTCGTACGTTTTAGCGCGAAAATGCAGTTGAAAGGCTCGTATCAGATTCTCGTAGTTCTTTTGAACGTTTGCTCCAGACACGTCATACCCGTATCGACTCAAATTCGCCAAGACATTCGCTTGCGTCGGTAAGAGATTATCAAATTGCACCTCGTAGTTTTGCTTTGTTGCCTCGTCATACCATGCTCCAACTCCAGCCTTATAAAGTTCTTTCCAGGGAAATGCAGCACCCGGGTCAGATTTCCTGCCAGCTGAAATATCACTGTGTCCGAGGACTTGGGGAGGTGTGATATCGGGATAACGGTTCAGGATGGCTTGTAATAGCTCTATCACTGCATCAATCTGTACGGGGTTATAAGGCGGAAATGTAAAAACACCTTTATTGTCGGTGGCAAGATTAACCATCTCGATCCCAATGGACGTGTCGTTAAGGTTACTGCGTCCGGCCCAACTGCTGACGCCCGCATGCCAAGCCCGTTGTGTTTCGTCGACCAGGTTGAAAATGGTCATACCCGTGAACCCTGCGTTAATGTAGGTTTGGTCGGTAGGATCTGGCAGCGAGTAATGTGCGCTCACAGTGCCGCCTGTCAATGCGTTTATAGAGTCTATGAAGTTGCACGCTGTATAGTGCAGTACAAGAAATCGAATTCGACTGTTAAATCCTTTAACAGAGCGATAGCTGGTGGTGTCAATCTTATACATAAAAAGTCCCTTTAATTTGAACGAGCGACAATTAGTCAGCCGATGTGCCTCACTGTCACAGCACGCGTCTTTCGTGCTGCGCTACTTAATTTGAGTGATTGACTGGCGCCGCACATCTGTCAGGTATGACAGTTTTTTAGGCTTATTCGAAATAACCAACAATCGCAACTGGCTTCATTTACAAACTTGCCAGGTTGAACCCTCCTGGGGACACAGAACGCGCGCGCCCACACATCTGCAGCTGCACCTACCGAGTTATTGAGTGCTAGCCCTTAGTGATCGCAACGACGCATTGCGTCAAGGGTCCAGCACACCGCCGCTGTAGCTGTCGGATAAACGCGTGCCGGTGAATTTGGCCACCACCGAGCCCTGTGCTGCGAGGCGTTCGCGGTGGCCGGTGACCATACGGCCGGTCTGCGCTGCGTGCAGGATGACTTCGGAATCCGGGTCGCCGGGGCGCGCGATAATCCGTGCGAATGGCTGGCCTTCTTCGACGTAATCACCCAGGCCTTTCTCGAACACCAGCACGCCGGCGCAGGGCGCAAGGATGGTTTCCATGCAACCCATGTCCACCACGTCGCCCTGCCATTCGTTGATGACCGCCACTTCGTCGATCACTCCATTCACGCACAGCCAAGCCCACAGGCCATCGGCGTCCTGCTGCGCCAGTGCGTCGCTCACGTCTGCTTGCCCGCGCAGTTCAATCGTTGCGGCCAGGCGCGGGGCGCCGTGATTGATGATGGTTTCTTCGAAAGAGCCGTCGCCGCCTTCGTCCCAGACGATCACCACGTCCACCTGCAACGCCGCCGCCAGTGCCAGGCCTTGTTCCGGCCAGAAACGGCGGTGGATGTAAAGGTAGGGCAAGGCTTCATCGTCGGTGTGCAGGTCGAGCACCAGGTCCGCGTCAGCGGCGAGTTGCACCAGCTGTTTTTGCCACTGTGCGAGGTTGCTCGCCGGGCGCTCCATGGCCAGGGAATGGTCGAAGGCGCGGTTGAAGTTCTGCCCGGTGGCTTCATGGAACCGCCCGAGCAGTTTGCCCTGGCGAAACTGGCCGATGCCGAACGGGTTGGCTTGCGGCACCACGGTGACACTGCCGCGCAGCAAGCCCTGCGCCTGGCAGGCCTGCAAGCGCGGCAGCAGTTGGTGCAGCACCAGCATCCCGGCGATCTCGTCAGCGTGCACACCGGCCTGCAGGTGAACCGAGGGCCCGTTACCGTTACCGTCAAAGCGCCAGGCACCGATGTTCAGCGTATTGCCAGCGTCGCCGGTGACCTGCCACGAAAGGTCTTTTGCCATGCCTTGCCCTCCTCCGATCATTTTATCTGTAGAGATTGAACACACGTTCAACTAATCTTGACGCTCTGGCTTTTATCAAAGGCATTCCCGTGAGCATCGACCCTCCCAAACTGCGCCGCGCCGACCCCGATGAACGCCGGGACCTGCTGATTGCCGCCACCCTGACCAGCCTCGCCCGCGACGGGCATGCGGGTATTTCCGTACGGCGCATCGCGGCAGAGGCCGGGGTCTCCGTGGGTTTGCTCAACCACCACTTCGGCACCATCGATGCCTTGATTGCCGAGACCTACCACAAGCTCGCCAGTGAATTGACCAGCGCCCTTTGGCAGCAAGTCGAACTGGCCGACGGCGCCGCAGCGCGTCTGGATGCGTTCCTCAGTGCCTCGTTTTCGCCAAGGGTGATGGACCCCGACCTGCTCGGCGTGTGGGTGGTGTTCTGGAGCCTGATCCGCCACTCGCCCCACGTAAACCAGTCCCACGAGAACAGCTACCGCGCCTACCTGGCCCTGATCCAGCAACTGCTCGACGACTTGGCCCGCAGCGAGAACCTCGTTATCCACGACAGCCACCTCGCCGCCATCGGCCTATCGGCGATGCTCGACGGGCTCTGGCTTGAGGGGTGCCTCAACCCCGGCACCTTCAGCCCCGCCAACGGGCTGCACATCTGCCGTTGCTGGGTACAAGGGCTGCGTCACGGAGCATTCGGCGCCGACCACGTCTTGTGATTCGGGGTGGCGCGCGCTGAGCATGGCCAGCGTGCCGCTCACGGCAATCAGCACCGCGCCGATGATCAATGAAACGTCCATCAGCGTGCCCCAGATCAGGCTCGACAAGATGAACGCCCAGATCAGCCCGGTGTACTCGAACGGCGCCAGTAGCGTCGCCGTGGCGCGACGGAAACTGGCAAACAGCAAAAACTGACCGATACCGCCAACCAACCCTGCCGCCAACATGCCCAGCCAAGCCGGTGTCGGCGCCGGTGTGTGGGTCCACGGCAGGGTCACCGCCATGCACACCACAAACACCACGTTAGTGATCAGCATTTGTTCGAGCACCGAGGTGGTGGGGTCAACCTGGCGCAGCTGGATATAGGTAAACGCCCAGCACAACGCGGCGGCCAGGGTCAGGGCGATGGGCAACGGGTCGACCATGTTGCTCGGCCGACAGGCGATCACTACGCCGACAAACCCGATGATCAACGAGACCCACTGGCCCCGGCTGGCGCGCTCCTTGAGGATCAGCGCCGCGAGCAGGGTCACCATGATCGGCGCGGAGAAATACAGGGTGGTCATTTCCGCCAGGGTCAGGTCCTTGGCGGCGGTGTAATACAGCAGCCACGCCAGCAACGACAACAGCCCGCGAATGATCAGCAGCGTGCGGCTGGCCGAGGTCCAGGCCCGGCGCAGCAGGCCCATGCGCCCGGCGATCACACACGCGCCGACCACCACCAGGCTGCGCCAGAACAGGATGGTGAATACCGAGTAATCGGCCACCAGCCATTTGATCGCCGCATCCTGTAAGGCCAGAAACGCGTAGGCCAGTGAGCACAGGGCAATCCCTTGCAGCGCGCGATCCTGTTTCATCCGGCCGACCTGCGCAGCGGCGTGCCGCGTCGTTCGGCAATCGCATAGACGCCTTCAATCAGGAACGTTAGGCACAGATACACAGCGGCCACCAACAGCAACGGCTGATAAATCTGCAAGGTTTGCGCGCGCACCACGTTGGCTGCGCCAAGCAGGTCGACCACGGCAATGGTCGAGGCCAGTGCAGTGGACTTGAGCAGCATCACGGTTTCCCCCGCCAGCGTCGGCAGCAACAGGCGCATCGCCCGTGGCAAGCGTACCCGCAGCAGCGCCTGGCGCGCGGTCATGCCAAACGCCGAAGCGGCTTCCATTTCGCCCTTGGGCACCGCCAGCAGGCCACCGCGAATCACTTCACCGACGTACGCGCCCACCGACAACACCAGCGCAAACACGATGTACCAATAACCGTCGCGCAGAAACGGCCACAAAAAGCTGCCGCGAATCATCGGGAACTGCGCAAACAAGCTGCCCAGGCCGTAGTAAAAAATATAGATCTGGATCAGCAGCGGCGTCCCGCGCAGCACACTGGTATACGCCAGCGCGCCCCGGGCCAGCCACTTGCGCCGGGACAGGCGCGCCAGTGCCACCAGCACCGCCAGGCCAAAGCCCAGCACCGCCGAAATGGCCAGCAGCGACAAGGTGGTCTGCAAGCCTTTGGCGATCAACGCGGCGTAGTAACTTATCCAATCGGGCATGAATCCCTCACTCGACAACCGGCATCCAGCGACGAATACGTCGCTCCAGGCGCCCGGAGAGGTGGTTGGAAGCCAGCGTCACCAGGTAATACAAGGCGGCGGCGGTGAGGTAGAACAGCAAATAGTGGCGGGTCGAACCCGCGGCCTGCTTGGCGGTGTAGAGCAGCTCGTTGGTGCCGACCACGCTGATCAGCGCGCTGTCCTTGATCAGGTTGATCCACAGGTTTGACATGCCGGCCAGGGCGTACGGCGCCATGATCGGCAAGGTCACCCGGCGGAACAGGCCAACGCCGCTCAAGCCAAAGGCGCGCGCCGCTTCGATCTGGCCGTGGGGAATCGCCAGGATCGCCGCGCGGAAAATCTCCGACGCGTAAGCGCCCTGCACCAGCCCCAACACCAAAATCGCCACCAGCGGCCCGCTGATGTTGACCTGCTCAAACCCCAACCACAGCATCAACGCGTTGAGGCCCATGGAGCCTGCGTAATACAGCAGCAGAATCAGCAGCAGTTCCGGTACCGCACGAAACACCGTGGTGTAGCCGCGCATCAGCAGGGCAATCGGGCGTGGCGCACTGAGCTTGGCGCAGGCCACCACCAGACCGATCAGCAAACCCACCGCAAACGAGCCGGCGGAGATTTGCAGGGTCATCCATAACCCTTTGAGCAGCGCGTTGCCCCACCCTTGCTCGCCGAAGCTTAAGAGGTCGAACATTATTGGCTCTGCTGGGCGATTTGCTGGTACGGGCTGTCGCAGACCTTGCTCACATACGCCGGGGTGTCAGCGCGCTTGCACGGGCTCACGGACACGCCGAAGTAGTGCTGGGACAGGTCGTCAAAGTCCTTGCTCACCAACAGCTCGCCGATGGCCTTGTCCAGACGGGCCTTGAGCGCGGTGTCTTCCTTGCGCAAGCCGGCGCCGACGCCACGGCCGATGATCGGGTCATACGGCACGCTGGCGATGTGGGCCAGGCCACTGGCTTCCGGGGTTTTGACCATCATCGCGATGGCGGTGTCGTCAGCCATCATGTAGTCGATGCGCCCGGCAATCAGGTCGGCGTTGGCCGATTCCTGGGTGTCGTAGTACTTAAGGTCAGCGATGTTTTCGTAATACTTTTTCAGGTAATTGGCGCTGACGGTTGAGATCTGCACCCCAATCAACTTGCCCTTGAGGCCTTCAGGCGTAATGTCCACGGTCGCGCCCTTGGGCCCGGCCACGCCCAGCAGCGAGTCGTAATAAGCACGGCTGAAGGCAATCTGTTTTTCACGCTCGTCGGTGACCGACATGGAAGAGAAAATCACGTCGATCTTCTTCGCCAGCAGCGACGGGATGATGCCGTCCCACGCCACTTCCTTGATCTGGCATTCGGCTTTCATGCCTTCACACAGCTTGTGGATCAGGTCCACTTCAAAACCGGACCACTGGCCATTGCCGCCTTTTACGGTAAACGGCGGGTAAGGTTCCGCTGCTACCGCAAACACAATGGGCTTTTCCGCCGCCTGCACAAAACCTGCGGCCAACATCAATACTGCACTGCTCAACCACGTTGCCATGCTTCTGGATTTCATGATTTGCCCCGTCTTTTTTTGGAGTTAGCGAGTTTGATGCGCGTTGACGAACTGTCGGCAACGTTCACTGCGTGGGTCGATAAACACCGAGTCCGGCGTGCCGCTTTCCTCGATCATGCCTTGGTGCAAAAAAGCCACTTTGGACGACACATCCCGCGCAAATGCCATTTCATGGGTCACCAGAATCATGGTGCGGCCTTCCTCGGCCAACGAGCGGATCACCCGCAGTACTTCGCCCACCAGCTCCGGATCGAGCGCCGAGGTGGGTTCGTCAAACAACATGACTTTGGGACGCATGGCCAGCGCACGGGCAATCGCCACGCGCTGTTGCTGGCCACCGGAAAGGAACGCCGGGTATTCGTTGCGCTTGGCGGCAAGGCCGACGCGGTCGAGCAAGGCTTCGGCGCGCTCGATGGCCTCGGCACGGCTTTCGCGGAGTACCTGAGTGGGGGCTTCTATAAGATTTTCGAGCACCGTGCGGTGCGGCCACAGGTTGAAGTTCTGGAACACCATGCCCAGGGTGGAGCGGATGCGCACCAGTTGCTTGGCGTCCGCCACCAGTGGCGCGCCGGGGCGGCCGTAGTTGAGCTTGATGCTTTCACCGTCCACCTGAATGCTGCCCTGGTCGGGCACTTCGAGCATGTTGATGCAGCGCAGCAAAGTGCTTTTGCCCGAACCGCTGGCGCCGATCAGCGAGATTACTTCGCCTTCGTGGGCGGTGAGGGAAATGCCCTTGAGCACCTCGATATTGCCGAAGCGTTTGTGCAAGTCGATGACTTCGATCATCTTCCTCGCTTCGGCGGGTTGCACCACTTCGATTCTGGGCGCCGGCGCGAGACGAGGCTCGCCGGCCAGCTTGGCGACAAACGCGGCGATACGCTGGCAGGCTTCGGCCAGGCGGTCTTCGCCCAATGTGAAGGACAACCGCACAAAGCCCTGCGCCGGTTCACCGAACGCGGCGGCGTCCAATACGGAAACCCCGGCTTCGCGGAACAACCGCCAGGCAAAATCCAGCGAGCCCAGGCCGGTGCCTCGTATGTCCACCAGCACAAACATGCCCGCTTGCGGCGCTTGCACCTTGATGCCCTGACAAGCACTGAGCCCCGCCACCACCAGATCACGGCGGCGGCGGTAGATTTCGCGCATGCCGACCGTCACTTGATCATGGGCCAGCACCGCTGCCGTGGCCGCCTCCATGACAAAACCCGGCAAGCCATAAAGCATGCTCAGCACCAGGGTTTCGGCGTGTACGACCATCTCTGGCGCGGCGACAATCCAGCCGATCCGCCAGCCCGTCATCGCGTGGGATTTGGACAAGCTGCCGATGACGATGCAGCGCTCAGCCATCCCCGGCAACGCCGCGAGGCTGTGGTAGTCACCGTCGAACACCAGGCTTTCGTAGACCTCATCCACCACCACCCACAGGTCATGGGCGATGGCCAGGTCGGCAATGGCTTGCAGTTCTTGTGGGTTGAGTACCACGCCGGTCGGGTTGTTCGGGTTGGAAAAGAAGATCGCCCGGGTGCGCGGTGTGATGGCGGCGGCGAGCAAGTGCGCATCCAGGCGAAAGCCCGATTCCGGCGAGCACGGCACGCGCACCAGCGTCGCGCCACTGGCCTTGAGCGTGGCTTCGTAGGTGACGTACATCGGGTCGAGCACCAGCACTTCATCACCCGCCTGCAACAGGCACAGCGAGGTGACGAACAGCGCGTTTTGCGCACCGGCCACGGTAATGACGTTGTCGGCGTTGAGCGGGCGTGACAGGGTTTTGCTGTAGCGGGCGGCGATCGCCTCGCGCAGCGCTGGGCGGCCCGGGATTTCGGTGTAATGGGTGTCGCCATCGCGCAAGGCGCTCACGGCGGCATCGGTGATGAACGAGGGCGTGGCGAAGTCAGGGTCGCCGACGCTGAGGATGATGATGTCTTCGCCCTGGCTTGCGGCATGAAACGCGGCGTGGTGGATGTCCCAGGCGGCGACGCCCTGCCCTGCAATTCGTTCGGCGAAGGGGGAAAACCGCATGCCAGAGCCTCTCGTTCAAGAAGAAAAAGCGCGAACCCGCTCTCGTGAAAGCGGGTGGATGCGGTCAACATAGTTCAAACTGAACAGTCGTTCAATGGCTAAGTTTGAGGGGGTGTCGTTTATCGCTCAAACAGGTCGTGAATGAAATTTACCTATCGCAACTGTGGTGTGGGAGCCGGACTTATGTGGGAGCTGGCTTGCCTGCGATGGCATCACCCCGGCTTGCCTGATAGACCGAGTCGCCGGCATCGCAGGCAAGCCAGCTCCCACACAAGCCAGCTCCCACCGTTATCTCATTTCAGATTGGAATCAGCGCGCTTTCAGGCCGATGGTCCCGGCCGCCTGGTCATAGAGCACCGCGTTATCGAAGTAGGTCAGCAAGCCCGCATTGATCCCGTGGAAGTTATGTTCGCCTTGCGCGGTGATGTAGCGCACATAACGCCCGCCACGATTGTCGACCCTGAAGTGCTGGCCCATCTGGCTGCCATCGCCCAGGGTCAGGCTGAAATGCGCAGGCGTGCCCACGGGCCAGTTGGGCTGCAAGGCATCCGCGTAGATATGAAACCCCGCCGCGCCCGTGTCCAGAATGCTGTTGCCGCAGACCTGCTGGTGGGTGTCCAGACGTTGCAGGCAACCCTGCACGCCGTGGTCTTTCCAATACGCGCTCGCATCTCCCGGCTTCACCGGGATGCGCTGCAGGCTGATGGTGCGCAAGCCCTGGGTTTCCGCTGCCGTGGGGTTGATGATCAACTGCCCTGTGCTCTGCCCCGGCCGGGGCAATACCACCAGCCAGCGGCCGCCCATGGCCACCAACGGGTTGGACGCCGGATTGCGCAGCATGCCGACGCCCAGGATCGCCTTGAAGCCTTCACCGCGCAGGGGGTTGCCGCCCATCAGGAAGTCTTTGGTGCCGACCTTCGAGGCCGAGCATTTGGGCCGCGCGTCACTGCAACTGATGCTGTCCACCAACTGCATCGGCACTTGCGCGGTGACATTGCCCAGGCTGACGTTGGCGGTCGCCAGCGTGCCGCTCAGGCGTACGCCGCTGCCGTACTGGATCCTCGCCGGCGTGCTCCCCGCTACCGCATCCTGGGGTTTCAATACGCCGGGCAGTACACGCAAGCCCACCGAGCCAGTGTCGAACTGGGTTTCCACCGAAGTGCCGCCGATCTTCAAAGTGACGCTGTAGCGCAAGTCACCATTGGCCATGGTCGCGCTGTGGATCGGAACGACTTCGCGGGTAGCCGCTTGGGCACCACCGGCGAACAGGAACAGCGAGGCCAACACAGTCAAACGCATGGAGGTAGTTCCAAGTCAGGTTAAGAAGGCTTACAGCTGGTTCATCAAGTCACAGCGATAGTCCTGCAGCTCACCGGCAGAACCCAGGTTCAGTTCGGTCAACGACAGCTGGGTGGTCAACAACAGCAGGCTGCCATCGGCGCGAGGCGTCATCAGCAGGCCGTAGTCGCTCATGACATCGGCTCTGGCATCCACGTATGCACGCAAGACTTCCAGCGGGTCGAGCGTATCGGCGTCCGCCGCCGAGAGTGTGCGGGCGGCATAGGTATGCCCGTTCAGTCGAGTCGGCAGCACACGCCACTGCTCATTAATGGCGGCGCTTTGCTGAGTGAGGGTGTTGAACACGTCCGGGTTCAGGCAGGCGATATGCACATGCAGCTGGTTCTGGCTGCGGCCATACCGAGAGTTGATCGCCACCGAGACGAACTGATCCGGAATCGGCTTTTTCAAGCCGTCGGACAACACATTGCGGTGCCGCCAGGCCTGGGCGAAGTAATGCGGCAGCAAATACCGGCTGAGTGCCGGGTCCTCGATGCCGCTGACTTTGTCCACGGGAATCAACAGATCGTGCAAGGGGCCGTTCTGGTCCTTGAACAGCGTGTAGCCACGGTCCAAGTCGACCTCCAGGCACGGGCTGGGGTTTTGCCGCTGCTGCTGATCAGGCACACATTGCTGGCTGACGATGTGCCACAGGGCGTCGGGGTTACCCCGCCACTTCCAGACCCCGACAAACACCAGCCCACAGAGCAAACCACCCGCAATTGTGAATACGGCACCGCGCTTCATGCAAAAACCTCAACGTACAGAAATGTCAGTTATTTTTATCGCTGACATCCCTGTCGCTAGGGTTAACGTTTTGCGGGGGCCATAAATTCCGGCCCGATCGGATCTTTTATCGTGCTGGCGAGGATCCGGTCGATATGGGTCAAATCATCGGCCGTCAGATGCCAGCCAAACGCTTCTTCATAGCCTTTCAATTGCTCCGGCCGACGCGCGCCCCACAGGGCGATGGTCGGGCCCTGATCCAGCACCCAGCGCAAAGCCAGCGCCAGCACCGATTTGCCGTGGCACTCGCGGGCATACATGTCCAGCGCCGTGACCGCCGCCAGGTATTGCTCGAAGCGTGGCGCCTTGAATTTGGGGTCAAGCTTGCGCACGTCATCACCGGCAAAGCTGGTGGCCGAGTGCATGCTGCCGGTCAGTAACCCCCGGCACAGCGGGCCGTAGGCCAGTACCACAAGGGAGTGTTGTTTGGCATACGGGAGGATGTCGCTGTCGATAGCGCGCTCGAACAGGTTGTAGGGCGGCTGCACGGTGGCGAGTGCGGTGTGCGCGCTGAAATCGTCCATTTGCACGGTGGAATAGTTGCTCACACCGACGGCGAGAATCTTGCCCTCGCGGCGCAGGCGCTCAAGTGCCTCGGCGGTTTCCTCCTGGGCCACCAACGGGTCGGGCCAGTGAATCTGGTACAGGTCGATGTAGTCAGTCTCCAGGCGCAGCAGGGAGTCCTCAACTTCCTTGCGAATGCGCTGGGCAGTGGCATTGCGGCGGGTGGTGCCGTCATCCCATTGCAGGCCGGCCTTGGTGGCGATGACCGCACTGTGGCGCACCCCGCGCAGGGCCTTGCCGATCAACTCTTCGGACAGGCCCAGGCCATACACCGGCGCGGTGTCGATCAGGTTGATGCCGCAGCTCAACGCATGGCGAATGGTCCGGATCGACTGCTCGTTATCCGCACCACCCCACAGATGCCCGCCCATGGACCACGTACCGAGCGCAATCCGCGAAACCGCTTTTTGGATGCCGGAGATCCGGATGGTCTCGATACTCATAAAAAAAACCCTCTGCCTACAACATTGCTTAGAAAAGCAATTACTCTAGATCATCCGAGGTTGAATAGGGCTCAACGCCCCATGCAACCGAACCCCTACAAAAGAGGCTTGAAATGGCGGCGTTCAATCGTTCCGAATTGGCAGACCTGAATGTGTTCATGGCGATTATCCGGCGCCGCAGTTTTCGCCATGCCGCCCATGAACTGGGGGTGACCACCTCGGCGCTGAGCCACACCATGCGCAACCTCGAAACCCGTCTGGGCGTGAAACTGCTCTACCGCACCAGCCGCGCCGTGGAACCCACCGACGCCGGCAGCCTGCTGGCTGAAAAGCTCACTTTGGGTTTCGCCACGATCCAGGACGGGCTCGACACCCTGGAGCTGTACCGCGAAGCACCTATTGGCCGCCTGCGCCTTAATGTGCCAAGGGACGCGGCCGTTCTGCTGGTTTCGCCGATTCTGGGGGAATTCACCCGTGCCTACCCGCAATTGCGCCTGGATGTGATGGTGGAAGACCGCATGATCGATATCGTCGCAGAAGGCTACGACGCCGGTATCCGCTATGGCGCCACCGTGCCCCAGGACATGGTGGCTGTGCCATTGACCGGTGAATTGCGCTGGGTCATGGTCGCCTCCCCGTCCTATCTGGAAAGTGCCGGCACACCGAAAATACCCACCGACCTGCTGCAGCACTCCTGCGTGCGCATGTATCTGGGCGATAAAACCACTTACAAATGGGAATTGGGTAACGGCGCCCGTCAACAACGCATTGATGCACCCGGCCATTTCAGCGCGGCGGACACCCAGACCATTGTCGACGCGGCGCTGCAAGGTGTAGGCATCGCCTACTGCCTGCAACACCGTGTGCAGCAAGAGCTTGCGGACGGACGCCTGGTAGAGGTTTTGCCCGATTGGGCCTGCATCGGTGCCCCGCTGTGCCTGTATTACCCCAGCCGCCGCCAGTCACAGCCTGGGCTGCGTCAACTGGTGGATTTGATTCGCCTGCGCGCGCTGGCGGCTCAGGCGGTAAAAACCGGAAACGTTTGAACGCAAATCCGAGGGAATCGTCTCAGGATGTTTGGACACAGAGTCTTACGCCATCACGTGGCGAAAACTTTTCCGTCCCTGATGAGAACTGATCATGCCGTCTGTTTCCCTCGCTCCCTCCAACCTGCAGTACATAACATCCAGGAATTCTGCCGAGCCAACGCTCAACCGGCAAAAACGCGAAACAACGGTGGAACCCTCAGACCTCCCTCCCCGTGAGAAGGGAGACCGTGAGCTGGCAGTTATGTATGGCCAGGCACTCGCTCGCAGTACCGGCGTCGTAAACCACGACATCTCGCTGATGATCGAAAATATCCCGTCGAGTTCGACGTTTGGTCAGTGGTGGTCACAGCTCGGGCAAGCCTTTGAGTCGCCGAATGTCGCCGAGTGGATGCGTCATCTGGGTATCAATCCCCAAACGCTTAAAATCAACCCGACCTCGGGGCAAGTTACCTTTGAATTCCAGCGCCATCTCGGCAGGCCCGGTGTGCACGCGCGTGGCCTGGATGACCCAATGTGGTCAAAGGTCTGCGGCCCGGTCATTGCCGCAGCAAAAGTCGTCGGCGGGTCTACCTTTCGTAGCTATAAACCGGCGCTGACCGAGCACAGCACAACAGCACCCTTGTGGCTGGTACAGCGGTTCTACCGGGAAAACGAGGGTCTTTTTATCCCTCAAACCCAGCAACGCGCGGCGCAACTTCAACAGGGCGAGCCTTTCCCCGTACTCGAACCCGCTCACTTTTCAGCCTTGATCGAATCGCGCAGCGAAGAGAGGCTTGAAGAGCAAAAAAAGCACATCGCAAACCTGCGCATCCGCCAGGACGTTGCTCAGTCTTTACGGTACTTCATCAACTTTCTGAAGGAGGGCACCCGAACCGTCGGCCAGATCCCCCACTACCTGAACACCAATAAAGTGAATATCGCTCCGGGTAGCACTTACAGCCAGCTTCATCTGGATAAATGGAACGACACTAGCCTCAATCAGTTTCTGCAAGACAATGACCTGGATGTACCTGCAGACCAGGCAGAAATGGAGAATCTGGCCACTGCCTTGTCGAGGCCAGAAGCAGTGAGCCCGATCAATGGCAATTACAAAGGTGCTCTCGATTGGCCAATGCCGCTGGATTCGACCAGCCAGCGCCAATTGCGCGCTGATATTCGCCACGGTAAGTTCGGTGACATCGACTTGAGCCCGTTCAAAAACGTATTGGAATACTTGCTGCAACATTCACCGATCTCCGCTGCGCAGGCGAACAATCCGAGACTGTTGATCGACGCATTGGTCCAGTCGCCCAAAGGCGACGCATTGGGGAAAGCCATCCAAGCCAAATTCGACCAGCGCAATGTCAAAGGCAGTGCCACTGACTGGTTGCTCGCAGCGTTGAGTGCAGATCAGAACGACGAGGTAAATGGAACGCCGGCACTCCTCAAGTTGAAGTCCAGACAATGGGTTGCCGGTTACCCGCTTTCCTCGACCGCCAATGACGGCAAGAGCGCGCCAACCATCGTCAAAGACCTGGCCGCTCACCTGCTGAAAGCCGGCAAGGCCTCCAGCATCGAAAAAGCGCATATTCAGGCCCACGTATTGCTGTCCGGCCGGGCACCGGAATTTCTCGTGAAGGACATCCCCTCCTCCGTCACCCCGGGTTCTCACAGTTGGGTGAGCTTTGTCACCGCCGTAGAACGTATCGAAGCCCAAGCCCCTGGGGCAACCGCAATGATGAGTTACGGCCAGGTGATGCTGGCGGCGGATGTAGCGCCTATCTCTGCGCGCGAGCGCGAGATCGAATATGCAGCGCAGGCCAATGCGTTGAGGGACTGGGGATCTGCCAATGGTTTTGACTATGCGCTGAATGACTCAATGCTAAACGCGGTGCGCGAGGCTTACAACGAACAGATCCAGGCGCTGCAAAGCGCCAGCAACGCACAGAAAACGCCGGTACCGGAGGCGCGGGAGATTGCCATTGAACAGTTGAAAAAAGCCTTGCCGGAGATGGACCTCGCACTCTTCGACAAAAAGTGCATCACCGTGAAACCCGCTCATCAAGATTTCCCCGGCCCCTACTCGGTGCTCGACCTTTACATGGATGGGCGCAGCCAGTACGGCTCCACGCCGGCGGTGCAAAGGCGGATTGTCGGCGTAAGGGGCCGGCTCAAGCCACTTCCAACGACCAGCCAATGGGTGTCCTCATCCACTGATATAAACATCAGCGAGGTGCTTGGAAAACTCAAAGATCTACCTCGCTTGTCGAACCTGTTTGATAACGCATTCACAGACTTTTGCGCGCAGTCTGAAAAAAGTTCGGCGACACAGGTGAAGCACCTGATTTCAAAGCTGCCACTCAAAGACCGGGAAAATCTTGAGTTCGGGAAAATCACAATTCTTAAAGAATGGAAAAACAGCTACGAAGCCTACAGTCGCACCAAAACATCCAGGCCAGCCTCCGAAGGCAGCAACTTACTGGTGAAGACTGAAGTCGACGGCAACATAAACACCTACGAAATAGATCTTAAAAACAACAAGATCATCAAGCGTACCGACTTGGGTGACGTCGAACCTGGGGACTATCCAACGGGCGTGCGCGAGCCGGGCAGGAGTTTTCAAGAGGTGGTTCCCTCAGGCGTCTACGCTGAAGGGTTAGCCGAGGAAAAGCGCTGGGGACGTGCCCCTCCGAAAAGTTTCGGCAGCGCGAAAAGCGCCTATATTGCAGACGCCATGATGAAAGAGATAAATATCCGGTCGTTGAGGGAACTTGCCCTGGGAAGTACCACCTTCGATACCGAAGTGCCGTTCTACAAAAAAGCCCATGAGTTCATGCTCAACCTGATTCCTTTGAGGTCGGCGATCAAGAATTTTGCGAACGGCAACATCGGCGAAGGCATTATCGATCTCACCCTGGACGTCTTTGGCTTTGTGGTAGGCCTGGGTGCTGCGGCTAAGGGTGCCAAGGCTTTGCAAGCCGGTGTTTCAGCGTTTGGCAAACTGGCCCATGGCGCCAAAATAGTCGGACGCGCGGCGATCGGCAGCCTCAACCCATTGAGTGGCATCGATGATCTGGCACGCGGCGTGGCAAACACCGGCCGCAAGGCAGTAACCACCGCGCGCAATGGCTTGACAACCGTGCAAAACGTCTTCGGCAAAATCGACCCGGTAGCACTGGTGAAAACCCCGGGGATTGCCGAGGGTGTGATCAAACCGGCCAATGCGCTGGAGGACGTCGCGATCGTTGCCCGGCTTGACGAGGGAACGGGCAATTGGCACGCCATCAACCCGGCGACCCGTCAACCCTACGGGCCAGCGCTGAAGGATTTCAAACCCAAGGTGCTGTCCAGTGATGAACTGAGTGACAACCTCAATACGATGCATCGCACGCTTGGTAAAGATGAGAAATTCAGCATTTGTTACGCCACGGCATTACGCAGCGCTCAAGCCGACAAAAAAATCACGCAGACCGCCTACAACCGCCTCCTTCCCGAATTCAAAGGTGGCGGAACGCAGCACTATAAGCGCGTGTTGAAGATTGAGCCGCAGACACTTAAAAGCACCTTCAACACGGCCGATATCACAGAGTCAGGCGTCGTCACGTTTATTAACCGAGTGGGTTACAACAAGGGCAACATGTCTCATGTTGCCTACATTCAAAAATCGCCTGATGGCCAGTTATACCTGTATCACTCCAACTCCAACGCGCTGGACCATGCGCTAGGGGGTACCAAAGTCACGCCTGCCACGGCAGGCAACGCCAGTGTCTATAAGCTAGGCCCTGACCAGCAAAAAGGCGTTCAAGCGTTTATGGACTCAACCACAAGCGGGGGCTACAACATGGTGTTCACGCCTTCCAGCGCCCTGGAGTCCAGTATCCGGTCCCTGCCCGCACCTGTGTAGGCAAACCGCCACAGCGATAAAATCACATTGAACCTGCGCCCGGCCGTCGTCCTCCAATCTGAACAGACCACGGCCCCGGTGCTCGCACGATGACTTTTATTCTATGGTTGGCCGTGCTCGGCGCTGTCTTGCTGACCCTCGCACTGACCTCTTCTTATTTACGCTGGATGCCGGTGACCACTTCAGCAGTGTGCCTGTTGCTCGGGGTGGTCATCGGGCCGTTGGGCGTGGACTTGCTGCACCTGGACATGAAAGGTTCCGCGCGCTGGATGGAGCACCTGACCGAAGTCGCGGTGCTGTTTTCGCTGTTCGTCAGCGGCTTGAAACTGCGCCTGCCCTTGCGCCATCGGACCTGGCGCATTGCATTCGGCATGGCCGGGCCAGTAATGCTCGTGACCATTCTGGGTACCTGTCTGGCGTTGCACTACCTGTTCGAGTTGTCGTGGGGCGTGTCCCTGCTGGTGGGCGCCATACTCGCGCCGACCGACCCGGTGCTGGCCGGGCTGGTGCAGGTCAACAACGCCCAGGACTACGACGCGCTGCGTTTTGGCCTGTCCGGTGAAGCCGGCCTGAACGATGGCACCGCCTTTCCCTTTGTGATCTTCGCCCTGCTGTTCATGCAGCACGGCGGGTTCGACGGCGACTGGTTCGGCGGCTGGGTCTTGAAAAACCTGCTGTGGGCCGTGCCGGCCGGGTTGTTGATCGGCTACTGGATGGGCCGGGGCATTGGGCGCGTGACGCTGCGGATGCGCATCAGCAATGCCGACAGCACCTTGTCACCCAACGACTACCTGACGCTGGCGCTGATTGCCCTGGCGTACGTGGTGGCGGAAGCCGTGGGTGGTTACGGGTTTTTGTCGGTATTTGCCGCCGGGCTGGGCCTGCGCCAGGCCGAGTTCAAGTCCAGCGGCAAAGCCGAAATTCCGTCCGAACACCTGGCATTGCCAGTGGTAGGCCATCTGGAAGTCGAACCGAAAAACGCTTTGCAAGGCGACACCACTCAACTGGCGGATACGCAAATTGCCGCGGGCGTGATGATGGGCGACATGCTCGCATTCGGCGGTTTGGTGGAGCGCTCGATGGAAGTCTTTCTGGTGACTGTGCTGGGGATTGTCCTGGCCAGTCATTGGGATTGGCGGGCATTGGCGGTGGCGGCGTTGCTGTTTTGCGTGATTCGCCCGATTAGCGTGTTCGCCATGCCGTGGGGCAGCCTGATCAATCGGCAGCAACGCGGGTTGATGGGCTGGTTCGGCATCCGCGGGATCGGTAGCATTTACTACTTGTTTTACGCCCTCAACCACGGGTTGATGGGCACCAGCAGTGCAGTGGCGGTGAACCTCACCTTGTCGGTGATCGCCCTGAGCATCGTCGTTCATGGGTTGAGTACCCAGCCAATGCTGGCGTGGTATGAACGACGTGCCAGGGTGACAGATCAGTCCTGATTTTCGGTATTACCCACGTCGGCCGCCTCATCCAGATCATTGAGCGGCACTTCGGCATCGTCCATCAACGATCCAGGGTCTTCATTGCCCGGATCGTTGAGTTCTTCATCCAATTCTTTTGACATGACCGTCTCCTCTAACCACCTTGGGTATCGATATCCGCGTCGGTTTCAGGCTTGGCCTCAGGCTCAGGCTTGAAGTCTGGACTGTAGTCGTTTTCCTTGGCCTTGGGGTCGGCGGCAGGCGTGGGGTCTTTCGGCGCATCGGCAGCCGTGCCGGGGGCCGGCTCACCGCCGTCGATCGCCGGGTCGTTGCGCCCGCTCACTTGGGGATCGTTGTCTGTGCTCATGGGTCACCTCTTCGCAGTGTCTGAAAACGCGTGCTGCGTAAGGTTAAGGTCCCGCGCGGGGCCGTGAAGTTCCAATTGCTTACGAACCCGGGTTATCCACCTGGATGTAAAACGCGTAGGCGCCGAGCAGCACCCAGAACACCATGAAGATCCAGGGCGTACGCACCGAGAACAGCAGCGACTTGCGATAGCCCTTGTGCGAAGACTCGACTTCGGAAAACAGCGGGGATTCGTCATACGCCAAGCCCATTACCGGTTCGCTGCGCAGCAACTCACTTTGCTTGAAATGCCAGTGGTCGATGATGTCATACGCCGCACGGATGCCCGGCCAGGCGTTCAACGAACTGAGAATCCCCAGCGCCGCGAGGAATACCGGCACCACCACCGTGAACAACTTGCCCCATTCAGGGTTGAGGTTGCCCATGCCAGAAACGAAGGCGATGACCAGGAAGGACTGGGCGGTGAGGTAAGCGTCGGTACGGTTGGCCAGGATGGTGGTTTCGTACTGGATTTCGCGGCGGTAGAAGTCGAGACGGTCTTTGGGCGAGCCAAAAATCTTGGCCGTGTGCTCGCTGTGGTCGTTCACAGCCGACTCGGGGGTGTCGGGGGAGATGATTCTGGGCACGACGGTGCTCCATACGGGATCGAGTCACGTTAGAAGAATCGCGGTGGAGTGAAGTTCAAGTTTGTTCATGCACCGATTTGGAACACAGCACGCACCTGTGGCGAGCGGGCCTCCTGTGTTGAATTGGCTTGTGTGGCGAGCGGGCTTGCCCGCGTTGGAGTGCGCAGCGCTCCCGCTTTTTTTGGGGCCGCTGCGCAGCCCAACGCGGGCAAGCCCGCTCGCCACACAAGCTAGCTCGCCACAGCAAGCCCGCTCGCCACAAGGGTTTTTCAGCGTGCCTGCTACCGTTCCGGCACAACCATTGCTTTATCCATTCATCTGCCCGCAAACAGGAGCATTCGTTACCCCCCGACCCAGAGCCGACCCCATAAGAAAGTTAGGACCAGGCCCGGTGGCACCCTGCGCCACGGGCTCATAAAAAAATGCGTTTTTTTTAGCGGCAGTGCCATCCATGCAACGCTGGGCACTGACAAGGTACTGGAATGGCTCGATCTTTCTTTGATGAAATGAATGACGCAGACGGCGCATGCCGTGCGCACTATCAGGATTTCTCCCGCTGGCTGGCCAACACGCCGCCGGAATTGCTCGCCCAACGGCGCCGCGAAGCCGATTTGCTGTTTCACCGCGCCGGGATCACCTTCACCCTCTACGGCGACGAACAGGACACCGAGCGCCTGATCCCCTTCGACATCATCCCGCGCAGCATCCCCGCCAGTGAGTGGGCCGTGATTGAACGCGGCTGCATCCAGCGCGTGAATGCGCTGAACATGTTTCTCGCCGACATCTACCACGACCAGCGCATCATCAAGGCCGGGATCATTCCCGCTGACCAGGTGCTGGGCAACGAGGGCTACCAGAAGGCCATGGTCGGCCTGGACCTGCACCGCGACATCTACTCGCATATCTCCGGGGTAGACCTGGTGCGCGACGGCGACGGCACCTACTACGTGCTTGAAGACAACCTGCGCACCCCCAGCGGCGTGAGCTACATGCTCGAAGACCGCAAAATGATGATGCGCCTGTTCCCCGAAGTGTTCGCCAAACAGCGCATCGCGCCGGTGGACCACTACCCCAACCTGCTGCTCAAGACCCTGAAAAGCTCCAGCCGCCTCGACAACCCGAACGTGGTGGTGCTGACGCCTGGGCGCTTCAACAGTGCGTTCTTCGAACACGCGTTCCTGGCCCGGGAAATGGGCGTGGAACTGGTGGAAGGCGCCGACCTGTTCGTGCACGACCTCAAGGTGTTCATGCGCACCACCGATGGCCCCAAGCCTGTGGACGTGATTTACCGGCGCATTGACGACGCCTTCCTCGACCCCAAAGCCTTCAACCCCGACTCGATGCTGGGCGTACCCGGGCTGGTCGCCGCCTACTGCGCAGGCAATGTGGTGCTGGCCAATGCCATCGGTACCGGCGTGGCGGATGACAAATCCATCTACCCCTATGTGCCGGAGATGATCCGTTTCTACCTGGACGAAGAACCGGTATTGCAGAACGTACCGACCTTCCAGTGCCGTAAACCTGATGAGCTGTCCCACGTACTGGCGCACCTGCCGGAACTGGTGGTCAAGGAAACCCAGGGTTCCGGCGGCTACGGCATGCTGGTCGGTCCGGCGTCCACTGCGGCCGAGATCGAAGACTTCCGCCAACGCATCAAGGCGCGGCCTCACGCCTACATCGCCCAACCGACCCTGAGCCTGTCCACCTGCCCCACCTTTGTCGAAAACGGCATCGCGCCGCGCCACATTGACCTGCGCCCTTTCGTGCTTTCCGGCAAGGAAACCCGGCTGGTGCCAGGCGGCCTGACGCGCGTGGCGCTGAAGGAAGGCTCGCTGATCGTCAACTCGTCGCAAGGCGGCGGAACCAAGGACACCTGGGTGGTGGAGGGCTGAGTATGTTGAGTAGAACCGCCGCAGATCTGTACTGGATGTCCCGTTACCTGGAACGCGCCGAAAACCTGGCGCGCATGCTGGAAGTCAGTTACTCGCTGTCGTTGATGCCGCAGGCCGGGCGCAGCGATGGTCTGGATGAGCTGGCGATGTCGTTGCTCAGCAGCGGCACCCTGGAGAGCTACCTTGAGCGCCACAAGCAACTGGATGCCGAGCGCATGCTGCACTTCTTCGCCCTCGACGAAGAGAACCCCGCCAGCATCTACAACTGCCTGCGCGCCGCCCGGGGCAATGCCCACGCAGTACGCGGGCGCATCACCGCCGACATGTGGGAAAACCTCAACGCCACCTGGCTGGAAATGCGCAGCATCGCCGCCGGCGGCCTGGCACGCCATGGCATCAGCCACTTCTGTGACTGGGTCAAGCAGCGTTCACACCTGTTCCGGGGGGCGACCTCGGGCACCATCATGCGCAATGACGCCTACCGGTTTATTCGCCTGGGCACCTTTGTTGAGCGCGCGGATAACACCCTGCGTTTGCTGGATGCGCGCTACGAGATGTTTGGCGAGGAGTCGGAAGAAGTCAGCGACCTGTCGGCGCGTGGTTATTACCAGTGGAGCGCCCTGCTGCGCGCATTGTCGTCGTTCGAGGCGTATACCGAGCTGTACCCGAACGCACTGAACGCGCGCTCGGTGTCCGAGCTGTTGCTGTTGCGCAGTGACGTGCCGCGCTCGTTGCACGCCTGCATCGAGGAACTGAGTCATATCCTCGCGGACTTGCCGGGCAGCTATGGCCGGACCGCGCAGCGTCTGGCGGCCGAGTTCGAAGCGCGGCTGCGCTACACGGGCATCGACGAAATTCTGGAAGACGGCTTGCACAGCCGCCTCACGGACTTTATCGACACCGTGCGCGAACTGGCGCGGGCAATTCACAGCTCGTACCTGGAAGTGGTGTGAGTGCAGTGCAGTCACTTATCTGTCAATTCGGGTGATTGACCCGTGTTCTGTACCGCTCTTATGTTGGGCAGGTGAAAGGCCTTCCCCTCATAAGAACAGGTACAGAGCATGCCCGAGTTAACCCTGGCCCCGGCCGCCGCCCAAACGCTGCAGCGTTGGCACACGATGTTGGCCAATCGCGATCTGAAAGCCCTGCCCGAACTGTTGGCACCCGATGCCGTGTTTCGCTCGCCCATGGCCCACACGCCCTACCCTGGCGCGCCTGTGGTGTCGATGATCCTCAATACCGTGATCAAGGTGTTTGAAGATTTTGCCTATCACCGTGAATTGGCCAGTGCTGACGGGCTGAATGTGGTGTTGGAGTTCAGTGCGCGGGTGGGTGAGAAGCAGTTGAAGGGCATCGACATGATTCGCTTCAATGAACAGGGGCAGATTGTTGAGTTTGAAGTGATGGTGCGGCCGTTGAGCGGCTTGCAGGCGTTGGGTGAGGAAATGGGGCGACGGTTGGCGCCCTTCCTGACCAAAGTCAAACCTTGATGATCGTTCCCACGCTCTGCGTGGGAATGCATCCTGCGACGCTCCGCGTCGCGACGTTAAGAGCGGACGCAGAGCGTCCCGGGCGGCATTCCCACGCGGAGCGTGGGAACGATCAACAGTGGTGTTATTGGTTTTTCACCAGGACTGGCTCTGCGCGGTATTGGTCCGGGAACAGTTTTTTGAGCTGCGCGACTTTTGGCAGGTCGTTGATCACGATATAGGGGTAAGACGGGTTCTCGGTGAGGAAGTCCTGGTGGTAGGACTCTGCCGGGAAGAACGCTTTGCCGGTCTCGACCTTGGTGACGATGGGTTTGTCGAAGGCTTTGGCGGCGTCCAGCTGCGCAATGTAGGCCTGGGCGACTTTTTGCTGTTCGGCGTTCTGCGCGAAGATTTCCGAGCGGTACTGCGTGCCGCTGTCCGGGCCTTGGCGGTTCAGCTCGGTGGGGTTGTGGGCCACGGAGAAGTAGATCTGCAAGAGCTTGCCGTAGCTGACTTTGCTCGGATCGTAAGTCACCGACACGGACTCGGCGTGGCCAGTATCGCCTTCGCTGACGGACTCATACTGCGCGGTGCCCGCTGCGCCACCGTCATAGCCGGAGACCGCATTTTTCACGCCTTGAACATGCTGGAACACACCCTGCACGCCCCAGAAGCAGCCGCCCGCAAAGACCGCAGTTTGCAGGTTGCCGGATTCGGCGGGCAGGTCGAGTGCCGGCGGCGCGATCATCACCGCGTCTTCAGCGCCACTAAAGGAAAATGCTGAGCTTTGGCCGACAAAAGCAGCGAAAGCGAGCACCGGTACAAACTTGAGTAGTTTCATCACTATCACTCCAGAACACGGTTAACTGTGGGAGCTGGCTTGCCTGCGATGGCGGTGCATCAGTGCCAGATGAAGTGGCTGACCCGGCGCTATCGCAGGCAAGCCAGCTCCCACAGTGATTGGGTTTTCAATTCAGCCGAAGGTGAAGGCGTAGGCCGAGACGTTCGGGTCTAAAAATTCGATGCTGAAGGTGCGGTCCTGCACGGCGCCGCTCTGACGAACAAGTTGGTACAAGCGCTGCTCGGTCACGCTGCCGGTGCCATCCGGCGCTACGTCGGTGCCGTGGGCATCACCTGGGGCCTGGCCGTCGATGCTGACTTTGAAGCGCACCGGCTTGCCATCCGCGCCCGGGCCCAGCACCAGGTGCAGGTCCCGGGCGTGGAAGCGGTAGACGATGCGCCCACCCGCCTGGTCGAGGGTGGCTTGCTGACCGCCTACATTCCATTGGCCTTCCAGGGTCCAGTTATTCAGGGCCAGCTTGCCGGCGGCCGGGTAATTGACCACTTTGTCGGTACCCAGGGTGCCGGTGGTCACGAAGTTTTCGGCACGCTGGAAGCCCAGGTAGGTTTCTGGCGATTGCACTTCATTGCTGTCCGGCGCCTGTTGCACGCCCTTGGCGTCGGCCTCGATCAAACCGCCCGCCACGTTTTTGGCCCCGGCTTCGCGCAGCAGTTGCTGGATCACCCGCTCGGACTCGGCGTAGTCACCTTCACCAAAGTGGTGGTAACGGATCTGGCCCTTGGCATCGGCAAAGTAATGCGCCGGCCAGTATTGGTTGTTGAAGGCGCGCCAGATTTTGTAGTTGTTGTCGATCGCCACCGGGTAGGTGATGCCCAGGTCCTTCATGGCTTTGGTGACGTTGTTAACGTCGCGTTCAAAGGCAAATTCCGGGGCGTGTACACCAATCACTACCAGGCCTTGATCGTGGTACTTCTCGGCCCAGGCTTTGACGTACGGCAAGGTGCGCAGGCAGTTGATGCAGGAGTAGGTCCAGAAATCCACCAGCACGACTTTGCCCTTGAGCGCTTCGGCGGTCAGCGGTGGGCTGTTGAGCCATTGCACCGCGCCGTCCAGCGACGGCAACGCGCCTTCAATCGGCAGCGAGTCACTGTGGTTGGCAGCCGCCATCATTGCACCGCCCGCCATCATCGCCCCGCCCTTCGGTTCAGGCTTGGCGTTCAGGTGATCGACCAGGCTTTGTTCCAGGCCACCCGTGGACGCGGTCGACAAGCGCGACAACACACCGGTGTCCAGCCCCAACGCGATGGCGGCCACACCGGCCAGCATCAACGCGCCGAGCCCACGACGCAGCCATTCACCGGCGCCGAGGGACTTCTTCATGAAACCAAAGACTTTACCGCCGACCAGCAGCGCCAAGGCCAGGGAGGTAGCAGCACCGGCGGCGTAGGCCAGCAACAGCAAGGTAGTGCCGATACTGGCGCCCTGCAGCGCGGCGCCGGTCAACACCAAGCCGAGAATCGGCCCGGCGCAAGGCGCCCACAGCAAACCGGTGGCCACGCCGATCAGGAACGAAGCGCCCGGACGGGGTTTGGCATCGGCCCCGGCGGCTTCCGACAGGCGACTGCCGGCGGCCACCAGCGGCCGCGTCAGGCGCTCCGACAGTTGCGGCAGCAAAAGCGTGAGTCCGAACAGGGCAACGCACAGCAACGCGAGCCAACGCCCGTACTGATTGACTTGCACCACCCAACCGCCGCCCACCGCCGCCAGTGAGGCCACCAGGGCGAACGTCACCGCCATCCCCGCCAAGAGCGGCAAGCCACTGCGCATAAACGGCTGCCCGGTGCGAGCGAAGACAAAAGGCAGAACAGGCAGGATGCACGGGCTGACAATTGTCAGCACGCCGCCCAGATACGCGAGAACCAGAAGCCACATGGGATCTTCCCTTATACAAATTGATAGACATCGGCTTAAGCCGCCGTGAAGGTCATGGCGGCGCCATTCATGCAGTAACGCAGACCGGTAGGGGCCGGGCCGTCGTCAAACACGTGCCCTTGATGACCGCCACAGCGGCGGCAGTGAATTTCCTTGCGCACCACGCCATAGGAGGTGTCGGTGTGGCTGGCGACCGCGTTGTCCAGCGGTTGCCAGAAACTTGGCCAGCCGGTGTGGCTGTCGAACTTGGTGGCCGAGGAAAACAGCGGCAACGCGCAACCGGCGCAGGCGAAGGTGCCGGTGCGGTGTTCATCATTCAGCTTGCTGCTGTAGGGGCGTTCGGTGCCTTCTTCGCGCAACACGTCGAACTGTTCGGCTGTCAGCAGGCTGCGCCACTGGGCTTCGGTGTGGGTCACCTCGAAAGTTTCGGCGGCTTCGACTTCGGTGATCATGTTGATTTGTTTCAGCAGGCCACCGGCCAGAACGGCGACACCCAGGCCACCACCGGCCAGCAGCATTTGTCGACGTGAGTACATATGTTTCTCCTCAACCCATAATTGGATGCGAACCTTCTGTGGCGAGCGGTGCTTTTGTGGCGAGCGGGCTTGCCCCGCGTTGGGCTGCGTAGCGGCCCCAAAAAAAGCGGGAGCGCTGCGCACTCCAACGCGGGGCAAGCCCGCTCGCCACAACAAGCTCCTCGCCGCTACCAGTAAGCTAGCGATGGGCTAATCCTGCACTCCGGGCGGTCGCGAAATCCTCACGCAGAGTTAAACAATTCGTGATAACTACACTGTTGCAAAACCCGCACAATGCGCGGACTACAAGTGAAGGTTTCTCTACATGGATCAGCCAAAACGTGTCCTGGTGGTTGAGGACGATGCGCATATTGCCGACTTGATCTGCCTGCACCTGCGCGATGAGCAATTTGAGGTGGTGCACAGCGCCGACGGCAACGAAGGCCTGCGCCTGCTGGAGCAGGGCGGCTGGGATGCGTTGATCCTCGACCTGATGCTGCCCGGCGTCGACGGCCTGGAAATCTGCCGGCGTGCCCGCGCCATGACACGCTACACACCGATCATCATCACCAGCGCCCGCTCCAGCGAATTGCACCGCATCCTCGGCCTGGAACTCGGCGCCGACGATTACCTGGCCAAGCCGTTCTCGATGCCGGAGCTGGTGGCACGGGTCAAGGCCCTGCTGCGCCGGGTGGATGCCATGGCGCGCAACCTGAAAATGGACGCCGGCAGCCTCGACCTCGGCCAGCTGTTCATCAACCCGCTGACCCGCGACGTCACCCTGCAAGGCCAGCGCCTGGACCTCACGCCGCGTGAATTCGACTTGCTGTACTTCTTCGCTCGCCAGCCGGGCAAGGTGTTTTCACGCATGGACCTGCTCAACGCCGTGTGGGGTTACAGCCACGAAGGCTACGAACACACCGTCAACACGCATATCAACCGCCTGCGTGCCAAGGTCGAGGCCGACCCGGCCAACCCGGCGCGCATCCTCACGGTGTGGGGCCGTGGCTACAAATTTGCCGAGAGCACGCCATGAAGCTGACCCTGACCCAACGCTTGTCGGTGGTGTTCGCCGTACTGCTGGTGATTTGCAGCGGTACCTCGGCGTGGCTGCAAGTGCGCTCCAACCACATGCACGAGTTGGAAGTGGTACAAGGCCTGTCCCGCGACCTGGCGGCGCACATTGCCCGTGACACCCAATTGATGGACGCCGACGGCCTCAAACCCGATGCCGTGCGCAACCTGTTCAGCCAGTTGATGCTGGTGAACCCGAGCGTCGAGGTGTACCTGCTCGATATCAATGGCCTCGTGGTCGGCAATGCCGCGCCCAGCGGGCATTTGTTGCGTGATCATGTTGATTTGGCGCCTGTCCGGCGCTTCCTCAGCGGCGCCATGTTGCCGATCCTCGGTGATGACCCGCGCAGCGTCGACGGGCGCAAGGTGTTCAGCGCTGCGCCGCTCAAGGCCAACGGCCAGCAAACCGGTTTCCTGTATGTGGTGCTGCTGGGCGAAGCGCATGACGTGTACGACGCCAAGGACGCCACCGGCATGGCGCTGAAAATCGCCCTGTGGTCCATTGGTCTGGTGGCGTTGCTGTGCCTGATGGCTGGCCTGATTGCCTTTGCCTGGATCACCCGCCCCTTGCGCCAGTTGACCGACAAGGTCGGCCAGTTCGACATCAATGGCGCGCCAAAACCGCAGCAAACCCACGCCCCCGAACTCGACAGCAGCGATGAAATCGCCGTGCTCGACCACGCCTTTGTGCAGATGGAAAACCGCCTCGGCGAACAATGGCGGGCCATCACCCACCAGGACCAGGAGCGCCGGGAAATGGTCGCGAATATTTCCCACGACCTGCGCACGCCCCTCGCTTCGCTGCATGGTTACCTGGAAACCCTGTCCCTCAAGGATGCCAGCCTGACCCCGGAAGAGCGCCGCCGTTACCTCGGCATCGCGCTGGACCAGAGCCGCAAAGTCGGCGGCCTGGCCCAGTCATTGCTGGAACTGGTGCGCCTGGAACACGGCTTTGTGCAACCGGTGATCGAAGGCTTCTCGCTGCCGGATCTGGTGCAGGACATCTTCCAGAAATTCGAACTGACCGCCGAAGCCCGTGGCATCACCCTCACCGCCACCCTGCCGCCGCAGGTGCCGACCGTGCTGGCGGACCTGGGCCTGATCGAACGGGTGCTGACCAACCTGCTCGACAACGCCTTGCGCCACACGCCGCTCAACGGTGAAGTCGAGGTGATCCTCTCCCCGGAGGCAAACGCCGTAGGCGTCACGGTCAGCGACAGCGGCCCCGGCATCGACGCCGAGTTGCGCGAAGGCCTGTTCCTGCGTGCCTTCACCATCGGTGGCGCACGCCGCGATGGCGGCCTGGGCCTGCGCATCGTGCACCGCATCCTGCAATTGCACGGGCGCAGCATCCAGTTGGTGGACCGCCCAGGGCATGGCGCGACATTCAGCTTTTCCCTAGAAACCCGAGCATCAGCGCGTTGACCTGCTGCCCTTGCTCGTTCTGAATCCAGTGGCCGCAGTTGGCCAATACATGCTGCTCCAACTGCGGCACTGAGTCGGGCATGCGCTTGATCGTGTGCGCTTCAAACACGCCGACCGGGTCACGGTCGCCGATCAGGAACAGCGTGGGTTGCAGCACTTGGCGGCCAGCGAGAAATTCAGTGCGTTGCCAGTTGCGTTCGAAGTTGCGGTACCAGTTCAGCGGGCCGCGAAAGCCGTGTTCGGTGAAGGTGTGCACATACACGTCCAGATCCTTCTGGCTGCACCAACCCGGCAACGCCCCTGGCCCCGAAACGCCTTCGAGCAACGTGGCGGTGGGCGGTTTCTTTTGTAGAAACACGTCCTGATCACTCATGAACAGCCGCAACGTGCGTTCGATATCAGCGTTCAACTCCTCCTCGGCCACACCGGGTTCCTGGAAATACAGGATGTAATTGAACCGGTCGGCGTACAGCTCACGCATAATTTCGATCACCGGCCTGCGGGCACGCCCGGCGAAGGGGACGGACATCGCAATCAAGCGCGTGACACGCTCAGATTCCAGCAACGCCAGGTGCCAGGCGATCACGGCCCCCCAATCGTGGCCGACCATCACCACGTGTGTATGGCCGAAATAATCCATGGCCTGCTGGATATCGGCACACAGGGTCAGCACATCGTAATCGGCGACTGCAGCGGGTGAACTCGATTGGCCATAGCCACGCATTTCGGGGGCAAACACACGATAACCCCGGGCAACCAGCGGAGGAATCTGCTCGCGCCAGGAGTGCCAGCACTCAGGAAAACCATGCAGCAGCCATATCGGTTTACCGTGTTCAGGGCCAGCAATGTGCACGCACAACTCAATACCGTTGACGGCAATCTGTTGCTCAATCAGGGGGCTCATGGGCGTGGCCTTTCTGAGGGTTTTGCGCAGCGTGCAGCATTGCGTGCATCGCAGCCAGCATCATTGATGCCAGGAATGACTCAGGCCACCGCCCACCAACGCGGCAGCAATTGCCTGACGCGGGCCTCGCCAAAGCGGTCATCAATCAACATCACCACGCCCTCGTCCTGCTGGCTGCGGATCACCCTCCCCGCCGCCTGCACGACTTTTTGAATGCCGGGATACAGGTAGGTGTAGTCGTAGCCCGCTCCGAAAATCGCGGCCATGCGCGCTTTCATCTGCTCATTCACCGGGTTCAGTTGCGGCAAGCCCAAGGTGGCAATAAACGCTCCGATCAAGCGCGCGCCGGGAAGATCGATGCCCTCACCAAACGCGCCGCCGAGGACGGCAAAGCCAATGCCCTGGCTGTGCTGGGTGAATTGATCGAGGAAGGCCTGCCGCTCGGCCTCGGCCATGCCGCGCGATTGCAACCACAGCGTGACATTCGGGTGCCGCTCGGCCATCAACTGCGCCACCTGCTGCAGGTAATCGAAGCTGCTGAAGAACGCCAGGTAGTTGCCGGGCCGTTGTGCAAATTGCCGCGCGATCAGTTCAACGATGGGCTCCAGCGACGCTTGGCGGTGCACGAACCGCGTGGAAATCTCATCGACGATACGCACCTGCAACTGCTCGGCCTTGAAGGGTGACTCTACGTCCACCCATGCGGTGTCGGCCGGCAAGCCGAGCAAGTCGGCGTAGTAATGGCGGGGGCTCAAGGTGGCGGAAAACAGCACGCTGCTGCGCGCGGCGGTCAACCTGGGCCGGATAAATTCAGCGGGCACCACGTTGCGCAGGCACAGGGTTGAAGCGCTGCGCTTGCCCCCGAACTCGCGTTTGCTGATATCGAAGATGAAGTGCTCATTGAACAGCTCGGCCACCTTGGCAAATTGCAGCGCTTCGAAATAGAAGGCTTGCAGGTCGCCGCTGAGGGCTTCGGGGTGGTCGTTGAAATAGTCGCCCATGGCGCTGGCGCACAGGCTCAGGGCCTGGAGCAATTTTTCGGGCCGGGTCGCGTAGGCCTGATACGGCGCGACCTGCTCCTTGTGCAGGGCATTCCATTCGCGGTTCAAGCGTTGCAGGGGTTTCTTCAGCGGCTCGGGCGCCGTGTCGCGCAGGGTCTTGAGGCTGTATTGATCGAGGCTCGCGCTGTACATCGAACGGGCGCGTTCCACCAGGTTGTGCGCCTCGTCCACCAGCACGGCGGCGCGCCACTGATTAAGCTGGGCGAGACCAAAGAGCATGGCGCCAAAGTCAAAATAATAGTTGTAGTCGGCGACGACCAGGTCGGTCCAGCGCGCCATTTCCTGGCTCAGGTAATACGGGCATACGTCATGCGCCAGGGCCACTTCGCGCAGGTTGCGTTGGTCGAGCAGGCGCACCTCTGACGCAGCCACGCGCGCGGCAGGCAGGCGGTCGTAAAAACCTTTGGCCAACGAGCAGGAATCACCGTGGCAGGCTTTGTCCAGGTGCTCACAGGCCTTGTCCCGCGCCACTAGTTCAAGCACGCGCAGGGGCAAGTCGGGGCTGCTGTCGTACAGCACCTGGGCGGCATCCAATGCCAACTTGCGCCCAGGTGTCTTGGCGGTGAGGAAGAACACTTTGTCCAGCTGCTGGGGCGCCAGGGCCTTGAGCATCGGAAAGATCGTGCCGACGGTCTTGCCGATGCCGGTGGGCGCCTGGGCCATCAGGCAGCGGCCGGTGCTGACGGCCTTGTAGACCGTCTCGGCCAACGAGCGCTGGCCAGGGCGAAACGCGGCATGGGGAAATGCCAAGCCTTGTGCGGCCCTGTTGCGCGCGTCGCGGTGCTGCATTTCCTTTTCGGCCCAGCCGAGAAACAGCGCGCATTGACGGTTGAAGAACAGCTCCAGATCCGCTGCCTGAAAACGCTGGTTAAGCAAGGTTTCGCCTTCGCCGACAATGTCGAAGTACACCAGCGCCAAGTCGATTTCAGCGAGCCCCAGCTTCTGGCACATCAACCAGCCATAGACCTTGACCTGCGCCCAATGCAATTGGCGATGGTTGGCGGGCTGGGCGTCAAGGTCGCCACGATAGGTTTTCACTTCTTCCAGGCGATTGCTGTCCGGATCGTAGCCGTCCGCCCTGCCCCGCACCTTGAGTTGCTGATACTCGCCTTCCAGCGCCACCTCATTTTGATAGTGCGCGCTGCGCCGGGAAGCCACGGTGCGATGGCCGACAATGCCTTCCTGAGCGCTGGGCGACGGCGTAAAACGCAAATCGAGGTCGCCGACCTTGGCGGTGAATTCACACAGCGCCCGCACGGCCACGCTGTAACTCAAGCGGTTTCTGCCCAGCGCACGTAGCACACGGTGACCGGCATCTGGTACTCACCGCAGAACTCCAGCCAACGCAGCTGGTTGTCCTGCAAACGGTCGCCGGGGCCCTTGACCTCGATCATGCGGTAGGTTTTTTGCGCCGGCCAGAACTGGATCAGGTCCGGCATACCGGCGCGGTTGGCGCGAATGTCCAGCAGCAAGCGTTCAAACCAGTAGCGCAGATGGTCGGCGGGCAGGCATTCCAGAGCTTGCTCGAGCAATTCCTCGCTTAGCAGGTTCCAGAACACGAACGGCGATTGAATGCCCCATTTGTCTGCGTAGCGTTGGCGGATGGTGGTTTTGTAGCGTTCGTCCTGCAGTTGCTCAAAGCACGCGGTGAACAATGCGGCGCGGCGTTGGTGGAAATCCTCACTGTGCAAATCCACCGGCCCGCGCTGAAACGGGTGGAAAAACGAACCCGGCAACGGCGCGAAAATCGCTTCCCAGCACAGCAGGCCAAACAGTGAATTGATCAGCCCGTTTTCGACGTAATGCACTGGCGCATCCGGCTCGCTCAGGTGGGCCTGAACGCAGTATTCCACCGACATCAGCGGCTCAGGGATCGCCAATGCCAGATCCAGGCGCGTGACGGCCCGGGGCTTGACCTTGGGCAGCGCCGGTTCGCCCAATTTACGCCGCAGGCGTGGCAGCACGCGCAACACATGCTGCGCTTCGGCGGCGCTTTCCGGGGCCTGTTGCGCGGCGCACGCCAGGGCCATGGCCTGCGCGTAATCCTCTTGGCGTTCCAGAACACGGATCAGCCGTGAGCGTGCGCCGGGGTAAGCACATTGGCGGTAAATCTGCTCGGCCAAAGCCAGTTCGGCGCTGCGCTCGCAATACTGCCCGACCTGAAACAACAACTTGGCGCGACGTTTTTCCAGCCAGGGATTGTCGGTGTGCAACGTGGCGATTTGCGCCAGCACCCCCTCCAGCGCTTCACCCGCCTCATAGGCCTGCTGGCACCCGTGCAGGAACAGAAAGCCGTGCACGTCCTCACGGTTACGCAGGCCACGGGACTCGGCGCAAAATTCGACTTTTTCGTAGGTGTAGATGCCCAGGTCCGCCAGCACGAATTCCGACCAGTCCTGGTAAAGGTTGCCGAAAAACATCAGGCGCAGGCGATCGCACAAATCCATTACGGTGAGGCTGTACAGTGCATCGCTGAGGTCCGGGCACCATTGGGCAAAACTGCGGGTTTCGGTGAACTGCGCTGCCAGCGCCTCCCGCCAGTCAGCCTTCTTGGCCTTGGGCTGGTCGATCCAGGGTTTGAAGGTTCCGAGGATTTCGCCCTTTTGCAGCAGCGCGAACAGCTCTTCAAACGCGAGCAGGCCCCTGTCATCGACCCAGCCCTGTTCCACCAACGCCAACGCGGCGGTGTGGGTGCAACCGATCTCGAGGTAATTGAGCTTGCTCGCCCGAAAATGCGCGCCCTTGCGCATCACCATGCGCACCAAAAGTGCCTGGGACGCCTGCGGCAACCTGTCAAATTGCTGAATAAACTGCAATTCGTCCGGGTCGAGCAAATCGGCATAGCGCTGCCCCAACCACAGCAGCACTTGGCGGAAGTTATGCAGGTAATACAAGGGATCGTCGAGGGGGTTGGCCATGTCGCGCGCTGATCAAATACTGGTTATGCATACAGAGTGCCGTCGCAAACGCCTTGTTGCAATCGGTAATAGATAAATGGCGCACGCAACTTTCCGTATAAAAGTGATCAGATGAGGATGTTGATCGCGTAACATTTGCTACTCGCAGCCCATGGCGCGGGACTTTTCAGGGCTAAAGGTAAGGGTTATGAACATGAAGAATTTGGGTCTGCCGCTGGTTGCACTCACTTTTCTGGTATTGGCCGGTTGCTCGACGCAAACCGTGGTGACGTTGCAAAACGGCACGCAGTATTTGACCAAGGACTCGCCGAAAACCAAAACCGTCGACGGTTTCTACGAATTCACCGACATCGCCGGCAAGCACATACGTGTCAAAGCCGACGACGTGGCGACGGTACGCAGCGAAAAATAACCACAAAAAAGCCCCGCAAATGCGGGGCTTTTTTTATGGCGTTCAATACCGGTAGTACGGGTGGTAATACGGGTGATAGTAGGGATGGTAGTAGTAAGAATGGTAGTACGGCCGGTAGCAGCATGGACTTGGGTACGCCGGGTACACCGCACACCCGCCGAGCCCCAGCAGCAACAAGGCGCACAGCAACAATCGAATTCGGGACATGCTCAGCTCCTCACATGACGCGCGAAACATCTCGCGGTTAGTCATTGAACGTTTGAGCCGGTGTAATCCCGTCGCCCTGTTCAGTGAAGAATTATTTACCGAAGGATTCCCTGCGCTGCGCCGTTTAACCGTCAAGTCGCCTTCATCTTCGAGGGCGCAGCACGGAGATCGACAGCCATGGCACGCATGCCCCAAACACTACGCGCGCTTTTTCTGATTCCCTTGACCCTGGCAGCGTTGGCGAGCACGCCGGCGTTTGCCGACACCATCATCGTTCGCCAGCCACCCCGGGTGGTCGTGGTGAAAGCCCCGCCGCCGCCGGTGTATTACGGGCATTGGGGCTACGCGCCACGACCTTACTACTATCCGCATCATTATTACGGCTATGGGTATGGCTACCCCCACCCGTACTGGCACCGCGGCTGGTAAGGGCAGCGCGTTTTATCAACTGATGGAAATGCCATCCGCCCACAGGCCGCCGTGCCCGACGCCCACCAGTGTCACCGAGTCGGCGCCAAACGTGAGCACCGTATCGGCGCCGACCACTTTGGCGTGGTCACGCAGGTCGGTGCTTCCTTCCACGTCCTTGAACACCAGTTTGTCGCTGGTCTGGTAGCCAATCACGCGGTCGTTGCCGAAGTGGCCGCTGAACAGAAAAGTGTTATGCCCACTGTTGTCGCGGATGGTGTCGTTGCCCTTGCCGCCTTCGATAAAGTCGGCGCCCTTGCCGCCCTGGATCAGGTCGTTGCCGTTGCTGCCGATGATAAAGGTGTTGCCCTTGTGCGCCTCGGCGTTGCGGTTGAGGTCCTGCACCCAGGTGTTGGCCCGCGCCGGGTCGGACAGGTTGGCGACGATCACCGTCGAGTCGCGGTTCATCTGGTCGTAGAAGCCTGATTCAAGGATGCGCGTCATGCCATCGCCATAGCCGGTGGGCAAATGCGAGACCCAGGTCGGCAGGTTGACGATGGAAAACGGTAGCACATTCCACAGCGACGAGGCGTAGTGGTCGTTGAAGCTGACGATATTGTCGGTGGTTGACTCGTGGGGTTTGTCATGCACGCCCAACGACGACAGGTTGAACGATGAGCCGTCCAGCGCGCGGAACACCGGGTCGTTCTCGTAGCCGATATTCAGCACCTTGTCGCCACTGCTCTGGGTCGGCGAGGCATAGGCCACGTAGTTGGAATCCTTGTAGAACCCCGACCATTTATTGGTGCTCAAGTCCGCCATGCTGTTGACTGCCAGCCCGCCCAGGCTGTGGCCGCTGACCACCACGTCCTTGCCGGTCAAGCCATGCGCGCTGGCATAGTCAGCGACGTTTTTGAGCAAGCCGCCAAACGCTTCGCCGGAATAGTTTTTCGCATAATCCTTGGGACCCAGCGCGGCGAGCAGATCGCTGATCAGGTCGCCGATGGAGTCGCTGATCAGGGTTTCCCGTGGCCCCGAGGTGCCGCGAAAGCCGATGCCGATTTCGAGCAGCTTGCCCGCGTCATCGTATTTGCCCAGCACCTCGACCTGCGCCGTGGTGTAGCCGGCTTTTTCGCCGAAGAAGGTCCCCCGAGCATCGACCTTGCCGCCGTAGCCCAGGGCACTCGCGCTGATCGGCGTCCACCCGGCTTTCTGCACCGCCTCTAGGGCGGCTTTTTCCGAGTCGGGGTTCCAGGGAATGCCGGGAATTACACCCTGTGAGTCAGTGCTGCCCAGTAGCGCCCCGACCAGCGTGGCCGGCAAACCAAGCCCCAGGCCGTTGTGCTGGTAGCCCACGGCAAAGCCGTTATCCAGGTTGTGGTAGGAATACAGCGTGATCGCCATGGCATCGGCGAACAACGCTTTGGAGCCCTCGGTCCCGAGGTTTTTATAGTCAAAGATACCCATGGTAGTGCCTCTCTGTTGTTGGATTTGTAGAGAAAGCGAAAATACTCATTAGCCTGTTTAAGGGCCGAGCTTGTGTGGGAGCTGGCTTGCCTGCGATGGCATCACCTCGGTCTGACTGACTCACCGAGGCGCCTGCATCGCAGGCAAGCCAGCTCCCACAGAAGCCCAGCTCCCACACAAAGTTTTTTTAGAACGCCCAGTCCAGGCTCAACCCCACCCCATGCACCTTGTCCTTGCTGGCGAGCAAGCCGTTGTAGTCAAAATTCACCCGCGCATCCTTGCTCAGCGCCAGGCTCACCCGCGCACCGACCAGCGCCGCATCGCGCACCATCGGCGCACTTTCCACCGCAAACGACGGGCCGCCCGAGGCAAACGCCAGGTGCTGCTCCGAATCCGTGCTGCTCAGGTTGTGCTGCCAGCCCAGGGTGCCGGACACCTCAAGCTGCTGATGGTCATTCACGTTGAAGGTTTTCAACGCACGCACACCCAAGGTGCTCAACACCACGTCGCGCGTATCGTCGTGGCCCTTGAGCGCGGCGGCATCACCCTTCTCGGTGAACCCATCGGTGTCCAGGTGCACGTAAGCCAGGTTGGCGAACGGCTCCAGAGCCAGGGGTTGCAGGTTGACGCGGTATGCCGCTTCACCGAACACCTGAGTGCTGGTCGCGTCCGTTTTGACTTTCTGCTTGCCGGCGACATCACCGTATTGCAGGTCACGTTTCACGTCAGCGCGGTGCCAGCTGTAGGTCGCGCCGCCGCTCAGACGCCAGGCGCCGATTTCATGGCCCGCGTATGCGCCAAAGTGGTAGCTGTCCACCGAAGCGCGGCTATGGGTGTCACTGCCCATGTTCAGCGAGGTATCGCTGTAGCCGGCCACGAGGCCAATACGCGTTGACTCATCGAGCGCACCGTCTACACCGGCGAGCAAGCCGCCGATTGAAGTGGTGTAACCCGCCGTGTCACTGCGGCTGTCCGTCTTGCCCCACGCCCCCAATGCCTTGACCCATACGTTGCCACGGCTGTCGACGGTCTGGCTCGACGCGCCCATCTCACCGTTGCGCAGACGCTCGCCCACGGCTTCGCGCACGTAGCGGCTGTCGTTGACCAGCGCGCTCTGCAGCGCCGGGTAGATTTCGCCGGACAGTTGCTGGAACGCGCCTTGTGCCGAAGCGGCCGTCGGCGCCAGCAGCAGGCTTTCATACACCGCATTGCCCGCGCCCAATTGCTCGGCAGCGGCGGCCACGGAGCGCTGGTTCGGCGTGGTAGCGACACTGGCGAAACTGTTGGTGCGCACCACATCCAGCTGCACACCGGTCGGCGCGTAGTTCAGCGTGCCGCCGACAAACAGGTAATTGGGCACTACCGCAGCAAAGCTGCCGGTAATGCCGCCCGCCGCTTGCAGGATGTTGTACTGGCGGCCGATCAGGCTTTGCGCCTGGGCGTTGGTCAGCAGCGTCGGGCTGTTTTCCAGGGCCAGGGTCACGGTGCCGCCGTTGAGCGTGGCGGTGCCGCCTGCGACGATGCGGTCGCTGCTGGTTTGCGACAGCTCTACCGCGTAAGTGGAGCCCGCATCAAAGGTGACGTTGCCCGCCACATTCAGCGTGCCGATGGAGTTGCCCGGCGCCACGGTACCGCCGCTTTTTGCGGACAACGAACCGATTCGCCCCGAACCGCCCACCACGCCGTTCTGGCTGACAGTGACGTCGGAAGTGACCGAGCCATTGATTGCCAGCAAGCCTTGGTTGACCAGCGTGGGGCCGCTGTAGGTGTTGGCGCCGGTCAGCACCAGCGTGCCGATGCCTTGCTTGGTCAGGCCGCCATGCCCGGAAATGTCATTGCTCCACACGTCGCGCCCGCAATGCACGTCGGTGCACAGGCGCTGAGTCGGCTTGCCGGCGTCCACCACGGCGCCGACACCTGGCAAGTCCGCAACAAACTGCCCGCTGCCATAGGCGCCGTCGATGCGAAACTCGGCCGGGATATCTTCAGCGGTGATGAACATCCCCGGGCCATTCACTGCCTTGCCCAGGTTGATCATGCCCCAGCCGTACAGCGAATCGATGCCCGGCGCGCCGAGGTCGGTGGCGGTTGTTTTGAGCAGCGTGGAGATCTGGTCGCCGCTCATGTAGGGAAAGCGTTCCATCAGCACGGCGGCCGCGCCGGCCACGTGGGGCGCCGCCATGGACGTGCCGTTTTTGTTGGCCCAGTCGGTGGTCAAGTTGCTCAGGTCGGTGCCGTTGATGATCGAGCTGAAGATCTTGGTGCCCGGCGCCGACACGCAAAAGCTCGCCGCATAACCGCAGCGCGTAGAGAACGTGCTGATCACGTAGGGATCAGGGCTCGCGGTGTTCGGGTTCTGCTGCAACGCCGCGACCGACAGCCAGTTCGGCGCGATCTCCGGCACAAAGTACGCCAGGCCCGACATCGCATCCGGGTTGTTAAGGTTGTAGTCGTTACCCGCCGCAAAGATGGTCAGCACGCCACTGCGCGCCGCATCGATTGCTCCCTGATAAGCACCGCCGGCGAGGGTGCCGAGGAGTGGCCGGATGACGTTGAACTGGGCCTGCGCTTCATTCACCGTGAAGTTCGGGAACGCCGGATCGCGACCGCCCTTGGCGTACTGATCGCCGATGCCGATGCCCCAGCTGTTGTTGATGATCCGCGCGCCGCTGGCGACCAGCCCGTCCCAACCCGCTTTGTACACCGCACCGTCGTTGCCGAGGATGATCCCGTCTTCCGGCCCCGGGTCGCCGTTTTCCGCCGTGATGATTTGCGCATTGAACGCCACGCCATGCATCGGCCCGCCATCGCGGTTACCGGCGGCAATCCCGCCGACGTGGGTGCCATGGTTGCCCAGCTTGCCGTTGGAATCCTTGGACGGCGTGCCGTCATAGCGGAACGCATCGCCCGCCTTCACCGGAATGTACGGGTCGGTGTATTGGCGAATGCCCTCGGTGACCACTGTCACGACTTTGTCGGGGCTGGCGAATTCCGGGTGCTGGGCGTACACCGGCTGGTCGAAGATACCCAGCTTGACGCCCTTGCCGGTGTAGCCGGCGGCGTAGGCGTCATCTGCATGCACCGCGCCCAGGCCCCAATCGGCCTTGAACTCGTTGCTGCGCCAACTGGCGGCGTCGCCCAGTTTGCCGGTTTCCACATAGGGTGCGGCCTGGGCGGTCCCCAGGCTTGCCAGGCAGCACAGCAGCGCGCCGTATGGCACGCAGCTCAAAGCCTTGAGCGGGTAGCCCGGGCCTGTGTGAGTGGCGGTAGTTAACCCTGACTTGCGTTTGTTCACGGTGACCTTCCTTAGTTTTCTTATTGCACTTATTTGAAAATCATCTCCACCCAACACCGCCGATCCAATGTGGGAGCTGGCTTGCCTGCGATAGCGGTGTGTCAGCCAGCATCTTCACCACTGACCCGCCGCTATCGCAGGCAAGCCAGCTCCCACATTTTTTGATGAGCAGTGTTGTTTAGAACTGCCAGTTCAGGCTCAAACCCACCCCCTGGGTTTTCTCGCGGCCACCCAACTGCCCGTTGTAATCCAGGTTCACCCGCGTGGTCGGGCTCAGCGCCAGGCTGGCCTGCACACCCACCAGCGCGGCGTCACGCAACAACGGCGTACTGCGCACGGCAAACGACGGCCCGCCCGCGACAAACCCCAGGTGTTCCTCGGACTCAACAGCGGTCAGGCTGTGCTGCCAGCCCAGCGAACCGGAAAGCTCCAGTTGCTGATGGTCATTCAAGGGCAAAGTTTTCAGCGCACGCACACCCAGGGTGCTGAGCACCGCATCACGTCGGTCGCTGCCGCGTTCCAGCGCAGCGGCATCGCCTTTTTCGTGGAACGAATCACTGTCCAGGTGCACATAGGCCAGGTTGGCGAACGGCTCCAGCGCCAGGGGTTGCAGGTGAATGCGATAGGCCGCCTCGGTGAACAGCTGGGCAGTACGCGCATCCAGCTTGGCTTTTTGCTTGCCGCTGACGTCACCGTATTGCAGGTCACGTTTCACATCGCCGCGATGCCAGCTGTAGGCACCGCCGACGCTGACGCGCCAGTCGCCCAGTTCACGCCCGACGTACGCGCCGAAGTGATAGCTGTCGACGGAGGCCGACGAGTGCGTGCCGCTGCCCATGTTCAGTGAGCTGTCGCTGTAGCCGGCGACCACACCCACGCGGGTTTGCTCGTCCAGCGCGCCGTCCACACCGGCCAGCAGGCCACCGATGGAAGTGGTGGAGCCCGAAGTTTCGCTGCGGCTGTCAGCCTTGCCCCAGGCCCCCAGGGCTTTGAGCCACAGGTTGCTTTCACCATTCACCGGCACATGGCGCAAGCGTTCGCCCACGGCGTCGCGCAATTGCAGGCTGTCGTTGATCAGCATCGCGCCCACCGCCGGGTAGATTTCGCCGGAGAGCTGCTGCAAACCTTGCCTGGCGGTGGCAATGGAATCCGACTGCAGCACGCTTTCGTACACCGGGTTGCCCGCGCCCAGTTGCTCGGCGGCGGCGGCCACAGCGCGCTGATTGCGGTTGGCGGCGACGCTGGCGAAGGCGGTGTCGTTGCGCCCCACCGCCAGTTGCACGCCATTGGCCGCATAGTCGAGGGTGCCGCCGACGAACAGATAGCCGGGCAACACTTGCCCGAACTGCCCCTGAACGCCGCCTGCCGCTTGCAGAATGTTGTACTGCCGGCCGATCAGGCTTTGGGCCTGGCTCTGGCTGAGCAAGGTAGGGCTGTTTTCCAGCGCCAGGGTCACGGTGCCCCCGCCCAGAACCGCCTTGCCGCCTGCCACAATGCGGTCGCTGCTGGTGGGGGTCAGTTCCACGGCATAGGTGGAGCCCGCGCCCAGGTTTACATCACCTGCGACCTGCAAGGTGCCCACGGAATTGCCCGGCGCCACGGTGCCACCGTTGTTCACCGACAACGCTGCAATGCGCCCGGAGCCACCGAGCGTACCGCTGTTGTTCACGGTCACCGCCGAGGTGAGCGAGCCGTTCACGGCCAATAAGCCGCCGTTGACCGTGGTCGGACCGCGATAGGTGCTGTCGCCGCTCAGCACCAAACTGCCAGCGCCGGATTTGATCAGGCTGCCTTCATACACGCGGTTCGCGGCAGCCAAGTCACGCGCAGTGCCGACGGCGTAGTCGGTTTGATCCTGCTGGCTGGCAGTCGCGCCCACGCCGTTTTGCCAGCCCTTGTCGATCAGCGTTTGTTGCCACGCGGTGTGCTCGGCACGGTCCTCTGCCTGGCGCTGAATCAAGGCCTGATCGGTGATGCCGTTGCTCCACACATCGCCCTGCCCTGCGGCCAGATTCACGTTCATGGCGCCAAGCAATTGCCCAGGCCCCCGCATCGCGCGGCCCAGGTCCGGCACGCCCCAACCGACAATGGCATTCGGCGCCTGGGTGATCGAGCCGTCGAGCTGGGTCGCGGTGGTCAACAGCACCTGCAACGCCTGCTCGTTGGTCATGTACGGATAGCGCTCCATCACCAGCGCCAACGCGCCGGTGGCATGCGGCGCCGACATCGAGGTGCCGGATTTCACGCCATAGCCACCGCCAGGAATGGTGCTATTGATCAGCGCACCGGGGGTGGAAATGCACCAGTACTTGGCGATGCCGCACTTGTTGTATTTCTGGTTATTGGCCTTGTCCAGCCCCGACACCGCGAGCCAGTGGCCCTCCAGTTCCGGCTGAAAATACGGCAGTGCCGAACGCACGCTGGCGTTGGCGTAGCCACTGTTACCGGCGCTGAACACGTTGATGACGCCCGCCTTGGCGACATCCGCCGCCGCGTCCAGCCAGGTGCCCTTGTTGTAATGCTGCGCATAGGCCGCATGCAGGTCGCCGAGGGTCTGGTAGCTGACATTCGGCGGCTGGCTGCCCCAGCTGTTGTTGATCGCACGCACGCCGGAATCCACCAGCGCGGTGTACACCGCTTTGAAATACTTGGGGTCTGGCGTCGGGCCAAACAGAAAGCTGTCGTTGGCGTTGGTATTGCCCACATAGACTTGCGCGTTGTAGGCAACGCCGTGCATGCCCACGCCGTCGCGCGCCGCGCCCATGGTGCCGGTGACGTGGGTGCCGTGGGAGTCGTTGTTCGGGTTGAGCGCACCGGTGGTGCTGAAGGCGCTGCCATCAACATACGTGCCGGTGGCGGTGACCGCGTGAAAACGCTCTTTGGAGGCTTCCGGGTGGGTGGGATCAAAGCCCGAGTCCAGCGCGCCGATTTTGACACCACTGCCAGTGATCCCGGCGGCGTAGGCTTCATCCGCCTTCATGCGACCCAGGCCCCAGTCGCTCTGGAACTCGGCAGAACGCCAGCTGGCGGGGTTACCCGGCTGGCCGGTCTCGGTGTATGCCGCCTGTGCCGCAACGGACAACAGCAGCAACGAGCCTGCGGTGAAGGGTTTGAAACGTGGTGAATCGGTGATCATTTAAACCATCCTTATTGTTTTTATACGTGCTCATTTCACCGGGCCGAAAGCCTCATCCACCTTGGCCAGGTCGGTGTCGCGCAAGTTGCCCGCGTAGTAGTGCAATTTGGTCCAGGCCATCAGGTAGTCGTACCGCGCCTGCGCCAGGTCGCGACGCGTGCTGTAGAGCTGCTGCTCGGCGTTCAGCGCGTCGAGGTTGACCCGCTCGCCGCCGAGAATGCTTTGCTTGGTCGAGACCACCAGCGCTTCGGCAGAGGTCAGGGCCTTTTGGTAGGCGCGCAGCTTGCTCACACCCGACAGACACGCGCTGAACTGGCGACGCAGCTCGATCAGGGTTTCGCGGGTCTTGCCTTCCAGCTCGTACTCGGCCTGCTCCATGCCGCGGCTGGCCTGGCGGGTAGATGCCGAAATGCCGCCACCGGCATACAGCGGCAAGCTGACTTCGATGCCGATGGTGTTGGTGTCATAGCGCTGGTTGTAGGTGTTGCCGCTGTCCGACTCTTGCTTGCGTGAACTGGCGTAGGCCGTGACTTTGGGCAAGTGCCCGGAGCGGTTACGCTCGACTTCATACCGCGCTATTTCCACGGCCTGACGCTGGGATGCGAGGGTCGGGTTATTGCTGATCGCCAGTTCGTGCCAGGTGTCGTAATTGGCCGGGGTCAGGGTGAACGCGGCAAAGCTCTGATTCAGCGGCGCAAGGTCGTTGATGTTGACGCTCTGCACGCCGATCAATGCGCCCAACTCCCTCAACGACGCATCCTGTTCATCCAGCGCCTGGATCTCTTCGGCGGTGGCCAGCTCATAGCGCGACTCGGCTTCCAGAATGTCGGTGCGCGTGCCCTCACCCTGCTGGAACAAGTGCTGGTTTTGCTGGAATTGCTGCTCGTACGCCTTCTTTTTGGCGCGGGCGATGTCGATCTGGTCCTGGGCAAACAGCGCCTGGGTGTAATAGCTCAACACCCGCACCAGCAACGCCTGGCTCTTGTCGCGAAAACTTTCATCGGCAAACAGCGCCTGGGCCACGCCTTTGCGGTAGTTGGCGTAGGCTTCGTAGTCGAACAGCGGCTGTTGCAGGCTGAAGGTCGAGCCGTAGCTGTTGTAATTGCGGTCGTCGCGATAGCTGCCGCCGCGCCCGTCCGGCAGATGCGCCTCGGAGTTGTTGCGGCCTTTGTTGTAGTTGTAAGACAGCCGCGGCAACAGGCCGGCGCGGCCGATGGTGCGGTTTTCCAGGCCCGCATCGCGTTCCTTGATGGCGCCGAGAAACACCGGATCGTTACGCAAGGCTTGCTCATACACATCGAACGGGCCCATGGCCGCCTGGGCACTGCCACAGGCCAACAGCAGGGAAATGAACACTGACTTCATGCTCATTCCTCAGTCAACGCGGAGCCGGCGCGATCGAGCAGCGGCTTGAACAGGTAATTGAGCAAGGAGCGCTCGCCGGTGCGCACGAACATCTCGGCAGGCATGCCGGGCTTGATCACCAGGCCATGGAGTTTGGCCAGCGCGTCCTCGCTGACGGTGGTGCGCAGCACGTAATACGGCTGGCCGGTTTTTTCATCGAGCATCTGGTCGGCGGAAATCAGGCTGACCTCCCCCGGCACACGCGGGGTGCGGCTCTGGTTGAAGGCGGTGAACAGAATGTCCACCGGCAAATGTGTGCCGACCTTGTCCACCAGGTGCACCGGCAGATGCCCTTCCACTTCCAGGCGCGTGCCCTGAGGCACGATTTCCAGCAGAGTTTCACCGGCACGCACCACGGCGCCTTCGGTGTGCACGCCCAGGTTGACCGCAATGCCGTCGGCTGGCGCGTTGATTTCGCTGTGTTGCAGGTCGAACCCGGCCGAGGTGAGTTGCTGCTCCAGGGTCAGGCTGCGCAGTTGCGCGTCGGCCAGTTGGCTGCGCACCTCCTTTTGATATTCCTCGCTGTGCTGCTGCAACTTCAGGCGTGATTCAAGGATGCCCTGCTCCACCCGGCCACTCTCTCCAGCGTTTTGCGCCAGGTCCTGCTGCACCTGGGACAGTTGGCGCTGGTAATCGAGCAAGCGGTTGCGCGGGATATAGCCGTTGTCGGCCAAGGGTTGCAGGTTGGCCAGTTGATCACGCAGGGATTGGGCCTGGTTCGACAAATCACTGCGGGCGCGGCGCATGCCACCCAATTGCGAGGTGGCGCCGTCGATGTTCGCGCGAATGCCTGCCTGTTCACGGGCGAAGGCTTCGCGGCGGCTGCTGAACAGTTGGCGCTGGCCTTCCAGCACCAGCGACAGGGCCGGATCAGGATTGGCGCTCAGTTGGGCAGGAAAGGTAATCGCCGAGTGGTTATCCCGCTCACTCTGCCAGCGCGCGACGCTGGCCCAGGCCATGCGGTATTGGGCTTGCAGGGACTGCACATCCGCCTGGTTCTGGGTCTGGTCAAGGCGGAACAGCGGCTGGCCTTGTTTGACCAGTTCGCCCTCCTTCACCAGAATCCGGCTGACCACACCGGGGCTGAAGGTTTGCACGGCCTTGCGCTTGCCGGACACCACCACCGTGCCCTGCACCGGGATGCCTTGGTCCAATGGCGCCAGGCTGGCCCAGAGGAAGAAGCCGCCAGCGCCGACAATCGTCAGCAACCAGCCCATTTTTACGAAAAACCCGGCGTCACGCTGTTCAAAAGTAAGGCTGCTCATGCGCCTGGATTCCTTCCGGCTGAATACTGACGGCTAAGGCTCACGCCGGCCTTTTCCCGTGGTGCTTCCTGCTGCTGGCCCGACAACGCGCGCAGCACTTCCTGGCTTGGCCCGAACGCCTGCAAACGGCCATCGTTCAACACCAGCAATTTGTCGGCCTGGGCCAGTGCCGAGGAGCGGTGAGTGACCAGCACCACACTGCTGCCCTGGGCTTTCATCTGCACAATGGCGCTGGCCAACGCGGCCTCGCCGACGGTGTCGAGGTTGGAATTGGGCTCATCCAGCACGATCAGGCGCGGCCCGCCGTACAGCGCGCGGGCCAGGGCAACTCGTTGTTTCTGGCCGCCCGACAGGCCGCCGCCGTTGTCGCCCAGCACGGTGTCGTAGCCTTGGGGCAAGCGCAGAATCAGCTCGTGCACGCCAGCTTGTTGCGCGGCCTGCACGACCAGCGCCGGGTCTGCGTCGCGAAAGCGCGCGATGTTGTCGGCGATGCTGCCGCTGAACAATTCGATGTCTTGGGGCAGATAGCCGATATGGGGGCCGAGGTCGTCGCGGTCCCAGCGATGGATGTCGGCGCCGTCCAGCCGTACGGTGCCCGCCAATGTTGGCCACACCCCCACCAGCACACGGGCCAGGGTCGATTTGCCAGAGCCGGACGCGCCCAGCACGCCAAGCACTTCGCCCGCCCCGAGGTTGAAGCTCACTTGATGCAACGTCGCCACGCGCTTGCCCGGCGGGCCTGCGCTGACCTGCTCGAAACTCACGTAGCCCTTGGGTGCCGGCAAGGCCATCTGCTCGACTTCAGGCGGGAACTCGCGCAGCAATTCGTCGAGGCGCTGGTACGCCAACTTGGCCGAACTCCACTGCTTCCACACGGCAATCAGCTGGTCGATCGGGCTCAGTACGCGCCCCATCAGAATGGAACCGGCAATCATCATCCCGGCGGTGATTTCGCCCTTGATCACCAGAAACGCGCCCAAGCCCAACACCAGAGACTGCAGGCACAGGCGCAGGCTTTTACTCAGCGAAGTGATCACCGAACCGGTATCACTCGCCTTGTTCTGCAAACCGAGAAACTGCGAATGCACGGCAAACCAGCGTTTGCGCAGCGCGCCGAGCATGCCCATCGCCTGAATGGTCTCGGCGTTGTGCAAATGGCTGGTGGCCAACTGGGTGGACTGCTGGGAAAAGCCGCTGGCCTCGCCCAAGGGCTTTTTGGTCAGGTATTCGTTAAGGCACGCCAGTGCAATCAGCAGCACCGCGCCCGCGGTGGCCAACACGCCGAGCCATACGTTGAACAGGAAAATCACGAACAGGTAGATGGGAAACCACGGCGCGTCGAAAAATGCGAACAACGCAGGCCCGGTGAGGAATTGGCGAATATGGGTCAGGTCGCCCAACGATTGCCCGGCGTGCCCCTGACCGCTGCGCAGGTTGCGCTCGAAGGCGGCTTTGTACACGCGCAAGTTGAAACGCCGCTCCAACTGGCTGCCGATACGAATCACGATAAAACTGCGCACGACTTCCAATGTGCCGATAAACGCAAAGAAGCCCACCACCATCAGCGTCAACATCACCAGTGTTGTTTCATTCTGGGAGGACAGCACGCGGTCATACACTTGCAGCATGTAAATCGACGGCACCAGCATCAACAGGTTAATCAATGCGGTAAAGCAGCCGACACTGATCAAAATACTCTTGTATTCACCCAACGCCCGAAACAAGGGCGCAACCGCATGGGACTTCGCCATATCGTTTGATCTTCCCTGAAGGAATAACGCGCAATAGTTGCCCCAACCCCTGATTAAGAGGCAGCCAACTAATAAATCAAGTTATATGCTTATAACTTTTTATTAAGGAGTTCGTTGCAGCACAACTTCAGCGCCAGACGGCGTGCGCCCTTTGTATTCGCCTTCTTTCTGGCGATTCAAATGGGTGATCCCGCTGCCTTCGGCATTCATCAGCCAGATACCGTCGGGGGTCGGCGACCAGCTCAGGGGTTTGTCGCCCAGCCATTGTTCGGCGCACGCCACATCACCGGCCAGGCCGTTGGCCTGTTCCAGCAGGTCCAGCGCGCAGACCTGATCCTGTTGCTTCAACTCCCAGTGCCCGGCCAGTTGGGCGGTGCTGGGTAATACGAGACTGCTCGCCATTGCTTGGGCTCCTGCCGACACGAACAACACCTGCAACACACAGGCGATCAAATGGGAAAAACGCGGCATTTAAAGCTCCGTCCTGGAACGCGGCGCCGGAGCGCCGCGCGTTTTACATCACGCCACGATGTCGCTGACGGCTGCCTGGCCAACGGTGGTGACGAGGAAATCCGCCACGCCGTGACCCGAGAAGTCGACGGCCAAGGTGCCCAGGTTGGTACCCGAGGCATAGCTCAGCACAGCATCGCCGGCATGTCCGGTGAACGCATTGACGAAGGTCAGGCCTGCACCTTTGGTAATGCCGGACAGGTCGATCTTGTCCGAACCCGAGGTGAAGTCAAAGATCTTGTCGGCTGCACCCGGCTTGGAGTCGGAGCTGGCGCCGTACACGAAGGTGTCGTTGCCCGCGCCGCCCCACAGCTGGTCTGCACCGCCACCGCCGTAGATGATGTCGTTGCCGGCACCGCCTTTGATGAGGTTGGCTGCGTTGTTACCGATGATCAGGTCATTGCCCGCACCACCAAACGCGTTCTCGACGGTCACGCCCTTGGCGATGGACACGTTGCCCACCAGGCCGCCAACGTCGGAGAACGAACCTTCAGTGAGGTTGATCTTCTGGTTCTGGGTGAAACCGGAGAAGTCCAGGGTGTCGTTGCCGCCACCGTCCCATACCGAAAACACCAGCTTGTCGGCATTGGATGTGGCGCTATAGAAATCACGCCCGGTGTTGGAGTTGAACCCGTAGGTGGTGTCACCGGCGCGGGTGCTGTAGTTGGCGCCGTAGAGCTTCTGGATCGCGGCAATGTCGTCGATCAGCGGGCCAGAAGCGTAAGCCTCGACGCCGCCTTTGCTGAAGTTCTGGTTGGTGTTGCTCTCACTCCAGTAACTCATGACGCTGTAGCCACGCGTGTCCTGTCCATAGTCCGCGTCTTGATAGGTTGGGTTGCCGGTCCCGGCGTTGTAGTCGCCAGGGTGCGCCAGGCCCAGGGTGTGGCCGATTTCGTGGGTCAGGGTCTGCCGACCATAGTTGTTCACGTCCGGCGTTTTGTTGACCGTGTAGCTGTTGTTGGTCAGGTACCACGAAGTGCCGTCGTAGCCTGCGCCGGTGCCGGGCAGGTAGGCGAAGGCTGCTGCACCGGCCTGGCCACCACTGTAGTTGGCGAAGGTCATGTGCGTGTCACCGCCCGTGGCGCTTTCGGTAAAGCTCACGTTGGCGACATCCGACCAGGATTGCATGGCCAGTACGGCCTGTGCTTTCTGCTGGGCGTTGAACTGGCTGAACCCGGAGATGCCATGTTTGTTCATGGTTGCCGTGGAAGCCGAGGTGAGGAAGGTGTAGGTCAGATCGATCTTGCCGTTGTGGTTCACGTCTTTGTACGAGGCGCCATCACGCAGCAGGTGGTCCGCTGCCTGGTCCACGGTCCAGGACGGTTTGCCATTGACCGTGAGGTTACCGCCACGGTCGTACAGGTGGCTAAAGCTATCGATTTGCGAGTAAGCAGTGCTGGCTTGCGCGGCAGATACAATAGCTTTGTCTTTTACTTTTGACATAAACGTACTTCCTTGTTTGCAAGTGCATCAGTCTTTGGTCGATAGGAACCTCGCGGGCGAGATCGTCCTATCACTCGCCTCTTTTGAAGGCGTATCGAAACTGACACAACTTGAAATCTTTCGTCTACAAATATTTCAACGATGAAAATGTGACGTAGATTCAACTTGAGGAAGTGCCGTGCAGCGTTTGTTGGGGGTGATTGCGTTTACTGCAGAAAATTCCGCGCACTCATATTTAAATATTAAATAGCGCTAAAGCCGCCTCTGCCAGGCGGCGTACTTAGATAATGGATCCAATATATTGTCACGGTGTCATTAGCAACATTAAAGAGCCACTACTTACACTAATAATTAAACTTGCCCCCTATTACCGGGACACACTCCCTTATTGGTGCACACTCAGTCAAACAGGTGGGAGCGGGCTTGCCCGCGATAGCGCAGCGTCAGTCACCATCCAGGCCAACTGACGGGACGCTATCGCAGGCAAGCCAGCTCCCACATGGGTGCTGTATCACGCCTACTTGCCGGTCCGAATGGTGTTCCACACCCGCGTACGAATCCGGTCGATGTTCAGCGGCATCGCCTCCAGCGCAAACAGCTTGCCCATCATTTCCGGGCTCGGGTACACCTTGGTGTCCGACTTGATCGCCGGGTCTACCAGGCTGTCGGCCGCACTGTTGCCGTTGGCGTAGTGCACGTAGTTGGTAATGCTGGCCATCACTTCCGGGCGCAACAGGTAGTTCATGAACGCATAGCCCGCCTTTTCATCCGGTGCATCGGCGGGCATGGCGACCATGTCGAACCAGATCGCGGCGCCTTCCTTGGGAATGTTGTAGCCAATGTTCACGCCGTTCTTGGCTTCCTTGGCGCGGCTTTCGGCCTGCAGGATGTCGCCGGAGAAACCGACGGCCACGCAGATATCACCATTGGCCAGGTCAGCGGTGTATTTTGAGGAGTGGAAGTACGCCACGTAAGGCCGCACTTTCATCAGCAAGTCTTCGGCTTTTTTGTAGTCTTCAGCCTTTTTGCTGTGGTGCGGCAGGCCCAGGTAATTCAGCGCGGCCGGCAGCAGTTCCGGGCCGTTGTCGAGGATCGCCACGCCGCATTTCTGCAGTTTGGCCATGTTCTCGGGTTTGAAGATCAGGTCCCACGAATCCACAGGGGCGTTGTCGCCCAGCACCGCCTTGACCTTGTCGATGTTGTAGCCGATGCCGGTGCTGCCCCACAGGTACGGGAAGCCGTGGGCGTTGCCCGGGTCGTTGTTTTCCAGGGCCTTGAGCAGCACCGGGTTGAGGTTTTTCCAGTTCGGCAACTGGCTCTTGTCGAGCTTTTTCAGCGCACCGCCCTGAATCTGCCGGGCCATGAAGTGGTTGGACGGAAACACCACGTCGTAACCGGATTTACCGGTCATCAACTTGCCGTCGAGGGTTTCGTTGCTGTCGTACACGTCATAGGTGAAACCGATGCCGGTTTCTTTCTGGAAATTCTTGGTGGTGTCCGGCGCGATGTAGTCCGACCAGTTGTAGATCTTCACCGTCTCGGCGGCCTGGCTGATAGAGGCCACCAACATCAAGGGCAACAGGGCAATGGCTTTCATGGTTCGATTTCCTGGCGGTTTTAGGGCTGTTTTTATGGCAGGCGATCAAGGATCAAAGCGTTACAGAATCAGTACGTAGGTCTTGCGCACGGTTTCCTGGATATCCCAGATACCGGTGCTATTGGCTGGCAACATCAGTGCATCGCCAGCTTCTATGTGAACCACTTCACCGCTGTCAGGGGTGAAGGTGCAGCGGCCGCTGATGAAGTGGCAAAACTCCTGGGATTTGATCTGCCGACGCCAGCGGCCCGGGGTGCATTCCCAGATGCCGGTTTCGACGCCGTCGGAGCGCTCCACGCTCAAGGTCGAGGCCACGGCCACCGGTTCGCCCAGAGGCACGGCCACCGGTGAGGCGTCCGGCAAGTGGGCATTCAGCGTGTCTTTGAATTGAGTGATGCTCATGGGTTTTCCCGTGTGAGTGAAACGGATTAATGCATGAAGCCTTCCATGAACCCGGCCACGCTCGTCGCCAATTTGCGGCGCCAAGGGGCGGTGTTGGGGTTCGCCAACACCTGGTCTTCATGGACAAAACTGCGAATGATCGCGTTGTAGCCCAGCCAGCGGCACGGTTCGGGTTCCCAGGCCTTGAGCGCGTCGAGGCCGCGCTGGCGGATCACCCAGGGTTGCGTGGTTAGAGGCGTGTCGAGGCCGAGGATCAGATCGGCCAAGGTGCGGCCACCCAGGTTGGTGGCACCGACGCCCTCCCCGCCATAACCACCGGACAGCGCGATGCCGGTTTTGTGGTCGCAGAGCATATGGGGTCGGAAATTGCGCGACATGCCAAGGTTGCCGCCCCAGGAATGGGTAATCCTGACCTTTTTAAGCTGTGGGAAGAGTTCGCCGAACAGGTAGCGACGCAGCTCCACTTCGCTGTCCGTCAAATCGAAGTTGTGGCGCAGTTTTCCGGCGAACTGGTATCCGCCGCGGGCGCCGAACACCAAGCGGTTGTCTGCCGTGCGCTGGCCGTAGGTGACCTGACGGCTGCTTTCGCCAAACGCCTGACCGTTACTCAAGCCGATTTCATCCCAGACGCTCGCGGCGAGTGGCTCGGTGGCGACGATCAAGCTCTGCACCGGCAACTGATAGCGCCCAAGCGGCGGCAAGGTGTTGGCGTAACCCTCCACTGCCGGCACCACCCAGGCTGCCCGCACACTGGCCTTGGCGGTGCGCAGGCTGCCGGATTGCCACGCGGTGACCGGGCTGTTTTCGTAGATCGCCACACCCATGGTTTCCACGACCCGCGCCAGGCCACGCACCAACTTGGCGGGGTTAATGGTCGCGACATGGGGTGCATAGATACCGCCATAAGGTTTGGCGATACGAATCTGTTCGGCCAATTGCTGTGGGCTCAGCCAGCGGTAGTCATCGTCGGTGAGGCCTTGGGCGTGAAGTTTGTCCAGGTAGCGACGCAGGCTGCCTTCCTGCTCGGGGTAGCGTGCGGCGCAATACAGCGCGCCGCCTTTGCGGTAGTCGCAATCGATGCCTTCGCGGGCCAGCACGCGGGCCACTTCATCCGGAATGCCGTGCAGCAAGTCATACGAGGCGCGGCGCTGTTCAGGATTGAGGCCCGCCAGCAAACGGTCTTCGCCGAGCAAGTTGCCCATCAACCAGCCACCGTTACGGCCCGACGCGCCGAAACCGGCAGTCTGCGCTTCGATAATCGCGATTTTCAGCTCGGGCGCCTGGCGTTTCAGATAGTAGGCGGTCCACAGGCCGGTGTAGCCAGCCCCGATAATGGCCACGTTGACGTCCAGGTCATGTTCCAGCGACGGTCGCGCGATCAGCGGATCGTCCAACTGGTCCATCCATAAACTGATGTTGCGCCATGCCGGCATGCCAAGCTCCCCTACCTCATTTCGATAGGGTCGATCCTAGAGCGCCGGGTTACGGGCTGTCTTGCGCGCGTGCACGCAGGGAAATTTGTTTGACGTAGGCTTTGGGCGATTGGCCGGTGTGCTGGCGAAACGCGCTGTAGAACGCCGACAGTGAATTGAAACCGGCGGCAAAGGCCAGATCATCGATTTTGATCGGCGGCGCCGCCGTTTCCAGCGCAGCGAGCAAATGCTGGAGCCTGGCACTGTTGACGTAGCGGTAGAAGCTTTGCCCCAGTACCTGGTTCAACAGGTAGGAAATCTGGTTGCGGCTGTAACCACACTCCCTGGCCACGCGTTGCAGGTCCAGTTCGGGGTCGAGATACGGTTGCTTTAGCTCAAAATACTGCTGTAAATCCTTGGCCATATGCCCCAGTTGCTGGGGTGACAGGCCGAGGCGGCTGACCGTCGGGCGCATCGCCTGAGCGGGCTGTTCGTGTACCAACGAGGCGTATTCATTGACTCGCCAGATCAACCCGTCACGCACGGTGATGGCTTCGCTGGTACGAAACGACACCAGCCCCTGGCCGCCACGCAGCGTAATGCGGTACTGAATGAACGCGGTGTCGCCGTCGGCGCGAATGCGGTCGGTGTGCTCGATCGCCTCGTCGGCGCCACGCGGCATGCTGGCTTGCAGGTATTCACGCAGCTCGGCGTAACCCACCACGCGGTTCTGGAAAAAGTCGTGGTATTGAATGTCGGGGTGGTAGTAGGACATCACGCCATCCAGGTCGCGATGACGCCAGCACAAGTGATGTCGCAGAACCAACTCGCCGGTGGCTTGGGAGTGTTGGCAATCATCGGCTGGGGCGATGTCTGGCATAGGAGGTTCCAGGGCGGATAAACGGTTGAGGTTGCCGAATTTTACCGGCGCCTTCAATGGTCAATTGGCACTTCTGACTAGTGGCCTTTCGCCTAGTTTTTTACAGGACATGACCCACGTCAAACTATCCGAAAAGAACTGCCGAACGGAGCAAAAAAACTCACCTTGGGGGTGCGAACGAATGCTATTTTGGACTGTATCGACGCCATGACCAGTGAAGGTCTGGCCCCTGCCGCGAGCTAAAGGAAGCGCTCAATGAAACAGGTGGGCAACATGAACAAAGTGACGTTCCCCAACGCTTGCCAGCTGATGCGCTGGCATTTTCATCCAATGGGCTTTGAGGGGAGCATGGATGCCCCCGGCAGTATGGTCGCCCGCCTGTTTGACCGCGCCAGCGGCGAGACGCTGATTGCCATTGCCGGCATTCCCTGCGCTACCGTGATGAATGCCGCGGATGTGGAGCGGATCATTGAAGCCGTGGAAGATGAATTGGAGTGTTTCGTGCCGCCGCTGTCGTTGCGGGCCTGATCCCAAATTATCAGGCGACAACTCTCCAATGTGTGAACCGGGCTCTGTGGGAGCTGGCTTGCCTGCGATAGCATCACCACGGTAAGGCTGATACACCGAGGTGTCTGCATCGCAGGCAAGCCAGCTCCCACAAAAGCCTACCCCCACAACAGCCTGCCCCCACAGTTAACTTGGATTCGACGTCTAGCGGCGCTGATCATCAAAAAACGCCTTATTGCCGTCAACCCGCTCCGACGCCCGGGGCACATTCACGCCCTGGCCTTCCGGCTTTTCCACATACCAGTAGCAATGGCTCACGGCCCGAGTGATACCGACATAGGCCAGGCGCAGCACTTCGTCTTTTTGCGCGGTGTCATACGGCTCGCTGTCGCCGCTATTACCCAGGCCGGCCATGCGGTAGACCTGGTTTTTGTAAGGCGAACTGGTGACATGCTGGCAATCGCCAAGCAGAAAAACCGCGTCCGCCTGCAGACCCTTGGCACTGTGATAGGTCAGCTGTTTCAATCTTCTGGAGTGCGACGGCAAACTAGAATCCACATTAACTACGGACTGAATATGCTCTTGAATCAGTAGCTTATCGCTACTTTTTCGATACAGCATTAACACTGAATCACCTCTCTGATAGTGCTCCATCAGCTGGCGACCCAGCGCTGCATCATCACGCTCAAGCACCTTGACCGGCACCAGCGCTTTCGGTACACCGCAGGCCTTGGCTTTTTTGCCGGGGATTGCCGGGGCTGCGCGCACGATATGTTCGGCGGCATCAATAATGTGCTGGTGGCTGCGGTAGTTCTCACCGAGCATCACGCGGGTAGTGCTCGGCGAGACAAACTCCTTGTTGAATTCCATGAAGTACTTGGGCGCACTGCCGCGCCAGCCATAGATGGACTGCCAGTCATCCCCCACACACAACAAGGAGGAACGTTGCGCGCCCCGGCCGACGTGCATGGCCGGACCGCGGCTACGGATTTCGCGCAGGCTGGCGCGAACCCACGAGACAATCTGTGGCGACACGTCCTGAAACTCATCGATCATCAGGTGCGACATGGGGCGCAACAACGGATCGCTAAGCAATTTGAGGTTTTCCGGGGTGTTTTCGCCGAACAACGAGAACATGCGGTTATAAGTTATGATCGGCGGCGACTGGTCGAGCAAGTGGTCTTCCAGCGCCTTCCAGAAAATGCTCAAGGCTTCGAAATAAAAACGATCCGGGTCGTCCTTGGCGAAAGTCATCTGCCCCACAGCGGTCGGTACGTCCAGGCCGAGGTTTTCGATAAACCCGGCAGCCATGACGAAACTGTCCAGTAACGGCGCTGAAGCCAGCTCACCCTTGACCTTGTAATCAAAACCAGGCCCGGCTGCCGCATCGCCTGCCAGGCTGCTTGTAAGTCGCCTTGATGAATCGTAACTATCCATCCATATCAATGGCTTACGGCAGAAAGCTTGAAACAGGGTACGCTTTACCGCCCACTCTGCGCGCACCGACAGTTTCGAGTTCGGCCGGCTGATCTGGGCGTTTTCCCGCGAATCAAAACCCAGCACTACCCAGGCATCCAGCTCCGGGATATAGCCATGGCAGTGAAATTGTGCGCCATTGATTTCGAAGGTCTGGCGACTGGGCTCAATGCCTTTGATCGGCCAGGCACCGGCGCGAAACCACAGGTCTTCGATCACGTCACACAGTTCGTCGTCGCGCTTGGCCGCCAGCTCGGTCACGGCCATGCGCTTTTGCACGTCCGGGTGGTCGCGCTCCAGCTCCTTGAGCTGCAGGCCATGGCGCGCCAGGGGCACGATCAGTTCACGGAAACGTTCATGCTGGCTGTGCAGCCGGTGGTAGCAGGCGTTCATCTGCTGACGTTGGGCATCGTTGATGCGCAGGTCGAACGGGTTGCTGTCGGCGTCTTCGACGCCGCTGCCGAGGTTCTCAAACGCTTGCAGCCGCTCGAACCCTGGCAGGCTGCGCACCATGGGCAGAATCCGCGAGTGAAAGGTCCGCACCACGGCCTGAGCCTCTTTGATGCCAAGGGGTTGCCCCCACACACCGAGTATTTCCATGAGCTTGTCGATGAAGTCCTTGCGCGATTCACGGGTGAACGTCACCACGGTCATCGAGCTCAGCTCAAAACCCAGGTAATGGGTGAGCAGCAGAATGCGCAGCACCAGAGAGGTGGATTTACCGGCACCGGCGCCCGCAATCACCGAGGTCGAGGGCGTATCGCTGAAGATCATCTTCCATTGCGCGGCGCTCGGCTGTGCATGGGCCGGCAGCAGCCGCGCCACATCCACCTTCATGCGTTTTTTGACGTCGGCGGTCAGCGGCAGGCGCCAATCGTCGAACAGGCTGTCATCTACGCCCGGTGCTTTGTGCTCGTCCGGACGGTAGTCGCGGATCAGCAATACCTGCCGGCCTTCCTCGATGCCGTCCGCCTTGCCCTCGCGATAACCATACTCCACGCCCGCCTCGTGGCCGCTGCGGAAGCCGTCGGCCTGCCCGTGCAGCCAGGAAAACCGGTGCTGCGCACGCAAACGGGTCAAGCCATGGCCGAACAAGCGGGCGGCCAGGCGTTTGAACAGGGGCATTTCTGCCAGAGGGAGCAGTTCGGGGGGCAAATCAGGCGTTTGTTGCGGCACGCGGACTCCAGCGATGAGGATGGTTTTGGCGAATGCCCCATGGTCGCCGGAATCGGCGCCGAGTTCCAGCCAATTACTTTTGTGTCATACAGTTAGGCGATGAAGTGAAAGTCAAAACGCCACTTATCAATCGAATTAATGGATAGTAATCCAGCATTTTTTACGCTTTTTATCGATCATGCACTGCTGGATGATGGCCACCATCCACAGGAGACGACCATGCTTGAACTTCGACCTTTCACTTCGCTGGGCGGCGCCCACCACGGCTGGCTTGACGCCCATCATCATTTCTCTTTCGCCGAGTACCATGACCCCAAGCGCATGCACTGGGGCAACCTGCGGGTATGGAACGACGACATCATCGCACCCGGCACCGGCTTCCCGCAGCATCCGCACCGTGACATGGAGATCATCACCTACGTGCGTGAAGGCGCCATCAGCCATGCAGACAACCTGGGTAACAAGGGCCGCACCGAAGCCGGCGATGTGCAGGTGATGAGCGCTGGCACCGGGATTGCCCACAGTGAGTACAACCTGGAAGCTACGCCAACCAAGATTTTTCAGATCTGGATTATTCCGAACGAAGCCGGGCTGCCGCCTTCATGGGGGGCCAAACCGTTTCCAAAAGGTGATCGCGAAGGGTTTGTGACCTTGGCCAGCGGCAAGGCCGGTGACAGCGAAAGCCTGCGCATTCGTGCGGATGCACGCCTGGTCGCCGCCAACCTGAAAGCCGGGGAAAGTGCCGAGTATCGACTGGACAGCGGACGCCGGGCCTATCTGGTGCCGGCCACCGGGGTGATTGAGGTCAATGGTCTGCGTGCGCAAGCGCGAGACGGTGTGGCGGTTGAGGATGAGCAGGTGTTGCGGGTGATGGCGGTTGAGGACAGCGAGATCGTGTTGGTCGACCTGGCCTGATCCACAGCCCTGCCCCAATCAAACTGTGGGAGCTCAAACTCTCCCACACTTCGAAAGTGGCCTGCCCACAGACATTGCAGGCAAGCCACAATTTGCAGCTGAGTGTCAGTTGGCGCTGATTGCGCCATCTACCAGCACTTGCGCCTCTTCCACCAGTTGCTTGAGGTGATCTTCGCCAATAAAGCTTTCGGCGTAGATCTTGTAGATGTCTTCGGTGCCGGAAGGTCGCGCTGCGAACCAGCCGTTTTCGGTCATCACTTTCAAGCCGCCAATTGCCTGGTTGTTGCCCGGCGCGTGGCTGAGGATCTGCTGGATGCTCTCCCCGGCCAGTTGGGTGCTAGTGACCTGCTCAGGCGCCAGCTTGCCCAGCAAGGCTTTCTGCGCGGGTGTGGCTTTGGCGTCGACGCGAATCGCGAAGGGCTCGCCCAAGGCGTCGGTCAAGCCACGGTAGATCTGGCTTGGATCCTGGCCTTTGCGTGAAGTCATTTCAGCGGCGAGCAAGGCCGGAATCAAGCCGTCCTTGTCGGTGCTCCACACGCTGCCGTCCTTGCGCAGGAACGACGCTCCGGCGCTTTCTTCACCGCCAAAGCCCAGCGAGCCTTCGAACAAGCCATCGGCAAACCACTTGAAGCCCACTGGCACTTCGTACAGGCGACGGCCGATACGCGCCGCCACGCGATCAATCAGGCCACTGCTGACCACCGTCTTGCCCACGGCCGCATCGGCGCGCCAGTCAGAACGGTTCTGGAACAGGTAGTCAATGGACACGGCCAGGTAGTTATTCGGCGCCAGCAGGCCACCGGACGGCGTGACGATGCCGTGACGGTCGTGGTCCGGGTCGCAGGCGAAGGCCACGTCGTAACGCTCCTTGAGGCCGATCAACCCTTGCATGGCGTAGCTGGAGGATGGGTCCATACGGATCTGGCCGTCCCAATCCACGCTCATGAAACGGAACGTCGAATCGACTTCGGTGTTCACCACATCCAGGTTCAAACGGTAGTGCTCGGCAATCGCCGACCAGTAGCGCACCCCTGCTCCGCCCAGCGGATCCACACCAAGGCGCAGGTCGGCGCTGCGGATGGCGTCCATGTCAATCACATTGACCAGGTCGGCCACGTAGCTGTTGAGGTAATCATGGCGATGCGTGGTGTCGGCCTTGAGCGCCTGGGCGTGGGTGATGCGCTTGACGCCGGCCAATTTGTTGGCCAGCAGCTCGTTCGCCTTGGCTTCGATCCACTTGGTCACGTGGGTGTCGGCCGGGCCGCCGTTTGGCGGGTTGTACTTGTAGCCGCCGCTTTGGGGCGGGTTATGCGACGGCGTGATGACAATGCCGTCCGCCAGGCCGCTGGTGCGACCACGGTTGTAGCAGATGATGGCGTGGGAAATGGCCGGGGTCGGCGTGTACTCATCGCCCTCTGCAAGCATCACGTGCACGCCGTTGGCGGCCAGCACTTCCAGGGCGCTGGCGCCCGCGGGTGTGGACAGCGCGTGGGTATCCAGGCCGACAAACAATGGGCCATTGATGCCTTGGGCTTCCCGGTACAGACAGATGGCTTGGCTGATTGCCAGCACGTGCCATTCGTTGAAGCTCAGCTCGAACGAGCTGCCACGGTGCCCGGAAGTACCAAAGGCCACGCGTTGGGTGGAGATCGCTGCATCAGGCTGGCCGGTGTAGTAGGCCGTGACCAGTCGCGGGATATCCACCAGCAGTTGAGCTGGCGCCGGCTTGCCCGCAAAAGGACTGATTGTCATGCATGAACCTCGAAAAGAAGGGTTTGGAAAAAACGACAGTTTACTGAGAGTTCGACTGCTGCGCGACGGTATCGATCCCACTTCACAAAGAGAAATTTCGTACACTCACGCCATCTGAGCCTGGCGCAGTGCCTCGCCCACGGCCGCCAGCGCGATCTCCATGTCCGGCTCCTCCAGGAAGCTATTGCTCACGCGAAGGTGCTGGTGATGCAGGCCGCCGACGCTGAACAGCTCGCCCGGCGCCACCACCACCTGCCGGGCCAGCAAACACTGGAACACTTGGCGCATGTCCACCGCGTGGGTCGAGCCCAGCCAGAAGGTGGCGCCGCCTGCCGGCATGCGGTAATTGACCTGCTCCCCGAGGTGCAGATCCAGACGACGGCTCATCTCAACCGCTTGTTCGTGCAGCACACGGCGCAAGGCGCGCAAATGCTGGTCGATCCGCCCACTGTGATACAGCCGGGCGATCGCGCGCTGGCGGATGGCGGACAATCGAAACGAGCGCAACAGGAATTGGCGCTGCAACTCGCCGCTCAAGTGCCGGGACAGCACGTAACCATAGGGCGCTTCCGGGCCGAGCACTTTTTCGAAAGACGAAAATACGATCACGCGTTCAGGGTCCATCAGATCGCGCAGTGCCGCCGTTTGCGGCGTGAAACTCAGCTCGCCATAGGTGTCGTTTTCGAGCAGCCAGCAACCGTGCTGGTCCAGCAGGTGCGCCACCTCCATTCGGTCGCGAACCGACATGGCAACCCCCGAAGGCTGGCTCACGGCGGATGACAGCAGCACCAGTTGCACCGGCTCGTCCAGCAACACCCTCTCGAGCGCCGACAGGTCCAGACTGGCGTCAGGCGCCCAGGGCAGTTCGATCAGGCGTATCCCGGCGCTCTGCAACAACCGCAGGATCAGCCAGTCACAGGGGGACTCGACAATGATCGTAGTGCCCCTGAGGCCCAGCACATCGATCAGAATATCCAGCACGCCTCGCAGGTCGGCGCCGACATATACGTCGTCCGCATGCCAGCAGCGCGTGGGCGATGAGGTGTAGCGCGCCGCGAGCGCCGCGCGCAGTTCCCAGACACCGCAAGGTTGAGTCCAGGGCTGCGCTTGACGCGGGTACTGGCGCACCAGGTCCCGCTCCAATCGCAGCAGCGTAGCGTCCAAAGACGCCAATAACGCCGGTTCATCGCCGCTGAGTACCACCATGCCCGGGAGCCGCGCGGCACCGTAGAGGCGTTCGAGCAAATCGCCGCCCTGCCCGACCGCCTGGCTGCCAGCCAGCGGCCAGGCGTAGTAGCCCGACTTTGCCACCGAGTACACCCGACCCTCTTTCTCCAGCAGCGAGTAGGCGTACTGGATGGTGGAAATCGAAACATTCAGGCGCAGCGACAATTGGCGCAGGGACGGCAGCTTCACCCGAGTATCGGTGCTCACTTCATTGATCAGGTTGACCATGTAGCGATACACCGCTTGATAGGCGAAATCTGCCTGCCGTTCACCACGCAGCGTCATCGACCGGACAGCTGGAAGGCCATTTTGCCGGTCTGCGCACGACGCTCGCTGGCTGCACTACCGGGGTTGCGAGTGACCGGACGCTTGCGATACAGGTGCTGGAGCAAAGGCAGCGGCAACCCGCTGGCATCGCTCACCCACTGCTGCAACATCTCGGCGGCGGGTTTGCCCTGCAATACTTTGTGCAGTTCAGGCAAAGCCACCAACATCCCCGGGTGGCACTGGCGCAAATAGCCTTCAAGCCGTTCACCGTGATGGATGAAAGGCGAAAACAACAAGCACATCAATTGCCCCTCATCCAGCCCGAAAAACGCTTGGGCGTGGCTGACCGATGCAATCCGCCCTTCGCGACTGGACACCTCGGAAAGCAGCGCTTCGGGCGCCTGGCGATGGCGCAGGTACGTTTGCGCCTGCATGAGGAACTCTTCGACGCCCGCCTCATATTCCAACGCCCGCAAGCATTCGGCTTGCAAACCTCGCAGGTGCGCCATCAGCGGCGCGAGGGCGTAGTCCGGGTGGCTCAAATGAAAGCCCAGCGGGTCCGGGGCGTAGGCCATGAACTCGGCCAACAACGGCCCACGCGTACGGTCGCTGCCCTCCAGCAGGTCGGCTATACCGATGTACGCCAAGTGATGGTGCCCGCCCGGGCTGGCATCCGGCTTGGGTGCATAGTGCTCGCCGAACAGGTCACGGGTGACGTCTTCGCTCCATTGGCACATGCGCGCGAACACCCCGTTGAGCGATGAGGGCTTGCTCGTCGGCATCTGCGCGCCCGCCGCCTGAGCGCTTTTTTTCAGCCAGGAGAGGAACTGGCCTTGCTTGCGCGCCGAATCACCGCTGACGACCGCGTGCACGCCACCGTTCCAGGCGGTGACACGCTGAAAGAAATCTCCGAGGGTCAAGTAGGTGTCGTTACACAGTGTCGCGCGAATATCGCCCGAACTCAGGTGCCCCACCATCAACATGTTGCGCTGGCTGGTCTCACGCCCGGAGGCAGACGCCGGGCGCTGGTGGTTGAAGGGCAACACCTCGTCATTTTCCACCATCAACAACTCAACCCGCGGGTCATCATGGAAAAACAGCCGGCCGTAGCCGCGATGCAGCGTGTCGAGTGTGCCCTGGGTCATACCCGCGTGGCGCAGTGTGGCAACCCGCAGCTGGAACGTTCTGGGGGCCCGCCCGGCAATGGTCAACTGCGCAGCGCGCAACATCGCGAGGGTGTAGCTGCTGACTTCGCCGCCACCATGCGCCACCAGCACCTTGTAATCCCCCACCTGCTCCGTGCCTCCGGCGGCCACAACAATACGCTGGATCAATAATTGAAGTGCCGTGCGTTCTGCGCGATTGAAGTACCCAAGCAAACGTTGCAGAACTTGCTGGTAAACATAATTCATCGCTTGTTCGTGAATAGCGCTCATCGTTCGACTACCTGAGTTGTAATATCAGTTTCAAGCAACTGTTAAAAGTATTTGCTCGTTGTATTGCGTCGGCAAACAGGTCGCAGAAGCACAGTGTCCCGATAAACAACACTAGCACCCTGCAACAAACCGACATGGGCTGCTGACTTGACTGCTTTCAGCGCTTCCCGGCGCCAAAAGCCCCAGCACCAAGCCCCAGGCAGCTGCCTGCAGCGAGCCTAGGAATATTCCGACGGCCTCCTACAGCCCTTTAGCTCTAAATTAAAAGAACTATCCGACAAATAATACGCACCTGCCTTTACGGTTCGCACACCTCTCGAATTCAACTTTTGTTGAAAGTAGCCGTTCCCTCGACGGCATGCAGACGCCGTATTGAAAGTTGCCGGAAACGCTCGCAGCACTATCAGAGATTCAATCATTACTCAGTCCTTGAGATGAAAGTGAAGTCACAATTATCAGGACTGAAATCTTGATTAACAGACACAGAAGTTGGCCGAAAACCAGTTCAGATAAACATCGGCCGAGGCAACGGTGGCGCACACGCAAAGACGCCGCACTGAGATTCAGGGCGGCGCCAAGGGGAAAGGTATCTTTTGCTGGCCGAAACGGCCGTTGCCCGACTCAGGCAGTGCGTGGGTTAAGCCCTGTCAAATGGCGTATTTGTCCCATACGCCGGGCTTGGGGAATACTCGTTTACGAATATTCCTACACGTCAAACAGCTTCAACCTGCAACGCAACGCGCTCGCGGCACGGGCATTCGTCCATATAACGGTGCGCTTCCACGAACTGGTTGAACGGAAACACCGTGGTTTTCAGGGGAACCAACACGCGGTCTGCCGTCAGCTGGTTGATATCGCGCAAGGCACGCTGCAGCGCCACCTGATCCTGGATAATGCCCAGTTCCGGTTTGCCCGTGAAGTTGCCGATGCAGTGAACAAAGAACTGAATGTTCTTCTGAAACGCTGCACACGCCGGGAACGGGGTCTGATTACCACCCTGCAGGCCGTAAAGCACCAGACTGCCACGCGGCGCCAGTACATCACCGAGCAACGACATCTGCGGGCCACCCAAGCCATCAAACACCACGTCAACACCGCGGTTATCGGTGAACTTGTTGATTTGCATCAGCAAGTCCTGCTCTTCAGTGACGATGACCTTTTCTGCGCCGAGGGACAACAGGTACTCGCGTTCCGCGCTGTCCTTGGTTGCAGCAATCACTCGCACACCCAAGGCCTTGCCCAGTTGCACAAACGACGGTCCGGCACAGTGGCTGGCGTCGGTTACCAGCGCAAACTGGCCGGGTTTGACCCGCGCCAGGTCCACATAGGCAAAATAGGCAATCAGCAGCGGCGTGTAGTGCACGCTGGCTTCAATCGGGCTCAAGACGTCCGGGTAACGGGTCAGGGCCGAACGGGGCAAGACGATCTGTTCGCCATACACCGGGTAATCATTGGGGCTCTCGGCCGGAAAACTGGCCACTTTATCGCCCACTGCCAAATCATCCACGCCGTCACCGAGGGCAACCACCACCCCGGCCATCTCATGACCAAGGCCAGACGGCAAGCGTGCATGGGAGGACGCCAGGTTCTGGCGCCACAGAATGTCGTACCAGCTGATGCCAATCGCATCGACACGCACCTGCACTTCGCCCGGTGCAGGCTGCGCGGCTGCATGCTCTTCGCACTTGAGCACCTCGGCCGGACCAAACTTGTGAAAACGGATCGTGCGGGACATCGCAAACCTCGTCAAAGTAACCTCTAATGCCATGAACTCTATCTGGGCTTTCCGGGTAAGACCACCGGTCGCCGTTAATAGTCGACATGCCTGTCATTGATTCCGCAACTGAGGAATAGACCTCAAGTGTCGTAGGAAAACTCAATTATCTTGTGCAGAGTACCAGCCTTTCCCCGTAAGATTCATGCTGGTCATCGATTCTACGTGGCCGCTCTCGTCAAGTTTGCTGACTCTTCCAGGACACAAGATGAACCGTAACGACCTGCGTCGTGTCGACCTTAACCTCTTGATCGTATTCGAAACCTTGATGCACGAGCGCAGTGTGACCCGCGCCGCCGAGAAACTGTTCCTCGGCCAACCGGCCATCAGCGCGGCCCTGTCACGCCTGCGCGGGCTGTTCGATGACCCACTGTTTGTGCGCACCGGGCGCAGCATGGAGCCATCCGCGCGTGCTGTGGAGATCTTCGCCCTGCTCTCGCCGGCCCTGGACTCCATTTCCACCGCCGTGAGCCGCGCCGCCGAATTCGACCCTGCCACCAGCACCGCGGTATTCCGTATCGGCCTGTCCGACGACGTCGAATTCGCCTTGCTGCCGCAATTGCTCAAACGCCTGCGCGCCGAAGCCCCCGGCATCGTACTGGTGGTGCGACGTGTCAACTACATCCTGATGCCCGGCTTGCTCGCCTCCGGCGAAATCTCCATCGGCGTCAGCTACACCGCCGACCTCCCGGCCAATGCCAAGCGCAAAGTACTGCGCCGCAGCCTGCCCAAACTATTGCGGGCCGACAGCGTGCCGGGCTCATTAAGCCTTGACGACTTCTGCGCCCGCCCCCACGCACTGGTGTCTTTCGCCGGCGACCTGAGCGGGTTTATCGATGAAGAGCTGGAAAAACTCGACCGCAAACGCCACGTGGTGCTTGCTGTGCCGCAGTTCAACGGGCTGGGCACACTGCTGGCAGGCACTGACATTCTGGCCACCGTGCCGGACTACGCGGCAGACGCGTTGACCTCGGCGGGCGGCTTGCGGGCTGAAGACCCACCGTTGCCGGTGCGCAGCTTTGAATTGCATATGGCCTGGCGTGGGTCGCAGGACAATGATCCGGGGGAGCGTTGGTTGCGGTCGCGGATTCAGATGTTTTTTGGGGATCCGGACAGTCTTTAGGCGTTGTCGGAGTCATACGCTGCTATTCCCACAACGCTCCATAGACCGTCAACGACGGTCAGTGGAGCCACATCACGTACACCGGGTAAATACCAAGCGCAAGGCCGCACCGATATCGGCAGGGGGGCTCTCACAGGGAACAGTGACATGCAAACTTTCGCTGATACCCTTACCGCTCCAATACTCCAGTTTTTCATGATGACTGGGACGAAACGTTATCTGGCCTCCCCTACGCTCGATACTGCACTTTTTCATGTCTTTGAATAGTGCACGCCGCGTCTTATAGCCAAACCGCTCCAACGTATTGCCCACCCACTGCTTATACCGTTGAACGGTCAAAGTGTTGTCGTACAGGTCCCGATCAAACGTAGCCTCAGGGTGAATCCACACATCCTTGCGCGGCTTGGGAAGCACAAAGCGGCTATGAGCCAATGCGTCCAATACAGCCTCACCCAGTGCCTGATCACTGATATCCGGACTGGCGTGATGCTCGACCCCCAACGGGTCTGCTCGGCTGGATCGATAGCCGGAGTAAGTCTTGACATACACAAGCTCGTTGTTCATGCCTGCATCCGCCCAGGCCGTTTTCACTACATCATTCATCTTAATGCACCACGGTGATTTTTACGGTAACGCCCTTGCTGCGCCCGTATTCGATCGCTTTATCGATCTGTTCCCACTGAGTGCCAGTCATGGCCCTAGGAAGCGACGGATTCCAGCGGATCACAAACAGCCTTAAGGGAATTCCACCTGACAATCTGACAGGGCAATCGAGCGCCCATCGGACACAACAAACTGGTCACCGTCGATTCGGGCAAGGAGCAAACCACGGGCCTTTGCTCCAGTCTCAACAGCCTCGCGCCAGCCCTCTAGATCACCATGGAAAGAGAGAGCATGGAACTGAAGGCCATCCGGCAGATGAATGCTGCAACTGTCAGAAACAACCCCACCGCTGGTGGCCCTTATCACACCTGCCGCGTCGAGGAGGGCGTTGAACTGCTTCTTTGCCTTACTCTTTCCATCATCCTCGTAGTAAACAAACTCTACGCCCTCAACAGGACTCAAGCCTGGTACGGCACGCTGCCCACGCTGTTCAATGGCGCCGCCCAGGATTTTCTCCAATGCTTCCCGATCACTGCTCATTACCTGCCTCCCTTGGCTGCTGGGGTCATTGCGATCATTCCACGCTGGAGCGCGGGAGCGATCAATCAGCCGATGGCTCATTTTCATTAAAGAAAAAATCTTCTCGAAACAGACTCTTAAGCTCGGCCCGGCGCTTTGAGAACAGTGCAAAGTCACTTGCCACGTCCCGAATATTTTCTGTAACCCTTACAAGATACCCATTATTCAGTTTTTCAATGGGAAAGCCTGATGCAGCAATCCGCTCAGCATCGACCTCTCCAGCAAATTCATCGCCGTAGACCATGGCCCACCCCATATCCGGCACGACCGGATTCAAAGCCGCTCTGAATGAGCCGATTTGAAAACTATTGTTTTTCGTACCAGGGCCGAGTTCGGGTTTACTGAAAAGGTGCAGCATTCCAAGCTGAGGGGGAAAAACTTCACACCATGCCTTGAAGAGCGAATACCAATCGACTCTCTCGCTAATGGCCGAGTGGAGGCGGACTGAGCCTGGAACCACTCGCCCCCTGGCATTTCGCATCGTGTGAACAACGCTCCCGGTGCTTTTGATCGTCGTCTTTCTCCGCCAGGCGAAATCCTGGTGGAAGTCAGACGATACGCCATCTACTCGTAGGATTGCCTTGGAAGCCCACCACGCCTCAGTCGCGGCTACGCCCATGAATGACTCGACGAATTTATCCGCGTTGTGCGACACCTGCTCCGGAACAAGTAACCCCCCATCCCGGCTTAACGTCGCAAGGAGCGCCTCTCCAACGCCCCAACCACTGGTTTCAGACTTCGTCCTGATTGCGATCTGCACATAGGGCTTCATATATTTTTAAGATCTCGTCGATTCACGCGCGGCAGTATGCCATCTAACAAGTACACCTTTCGTTCAAAGATCCGTCATAGGCAGCCAATGGTGATACGCGAAGCGTGATTGAGCGTATCGGTAGGTTTTTTGACTGGCTGGGTCAAAATGCACATCGGCCCTCACCCTAGAATAAGCGCTCACTCCCCCACCAGGCTCGACCATGAAACTGAGCAGCCACGCCTTCGCCGACAACACGGCCATCCCGGGCGAATACGCCTTCGCCGTTCCCGATGCAGCCCATCACTACGCGCTCTCGAGCAATCGCAACCCCCACCTGGCCTGGGTTGACGTGCCGCCAGGCACTCAGTCATTCGCGCTGGTGTGCCACGACCCGGACGTACCCAGCGTCGGCGACGACGTCAATCAGGAAGGCAAACGCGTGGCCCTCGACCTGCCGCGCGTGGACTTTTACCACTGGCTACTGCTGGACATCCCCGCCGGAGCCCGTGAAATAACCGCCGGCAGCCACAGCGCAAGCATCACCGCCCATGGCAAAAGCGGCCCGCAAACCATCGGTGGCCTGCGCCATGGCTTGAACGACTACAGCCTGTGGTTCGCCGGCGACCCACACATGGCCGGTGACTATTTCGGCTACGACGGCCCCTGCCCACCGTGGAACGACGAACGTCTGCATCACTACATTTTCACGCTGTATGCACTGGACGTTGCGCACCTGGAGGTACAAGGTGCACTCAATGGCGCCGCCGTGCTGGCTGCGCTGCAAGGTCATATTCTTGCCCAGGCCAGCCTGACCGGCACTTACACCCTGGCCCCTGACGAGCTGCTCAGCGTTGACTAAACCGCTCCCCGACCTGCGTGCCCAATGGCGGTTGCCATCCGGCGCGCTGCTGCAACCTCAAGACGTGTGTAGCCTCGCGCGGCCGCAGTTGACGCGCGGGCATTACGCGCGGGACTTCCGTTTTTTCGAAGCCACATTGCTGGTGGTCACCTGTGGCGCGTTGGTCGTGGAAAATGCCGTCGGGCGCTGGATGTTGGAAGACGCCGGAAGCCTGCTGGCCGTGGCCAAAAACACCCAGGTCAACGTGCGAAAGACCCTCGCCGATGACGGCGCGCCCTACACCGCGCAGTTCCTGACGTTTGCCCCGGCACTGCTCACCGAATTTCATCAGCGTTACGGCCATATGCTCGCGCCAGCCTCTACAGTCGAGGTCTGCCAGCAAATTTCGCTGGATGAAGGGCTGAACGATTCGCTGCAGTTCTGCATTCGCGGCATTGAGTCACCAGACGTCTCGGAACTCCAGCACACCCACCGCGCACTGGGCCTGCTCCTGGCGCTGCAGGAGCGCGGCATTGTCTACTCACGGCCCTCTGCGCCAGGCCTTGCGGAACGCTTGACCCAACTCTTGGCCAAGTCACCCGAACAGCCCTGGACCGCCGCGCTGGCTGGCCGTGAATTAGCGGTGAGTGAAGCGACCTTGCGCCGTCGGCTGGCAGATGAAGGGGTTAGCTTCAGTGCGTTGCTGACGGAGATTCGTATGCACCACGCGATGATGTTGCTGCAGACGACGCACCTGGGCGTGTCGCAGATTGCGGATGCGTGCGGGTATCGGGCGTTGTCGCGGTTTTCGATGCGGTTCAGGAGTCGGTTTGGGTTTTCGGTGCAGGATATTCGGTAGGCGTGAAGGCGACCATTAAAAATCATAGTCTGAACGCGTTGCTTGTTTCATCCATTCTTCTCGGAACTCAACCAGAATATTTATAACATTAGAGTAAGACAAGAACGGTACAGAGAGCGAAATGCTAGATGATGCATGCCTGATATCTAAAGGAACGTAAAAATCCAAATCACCTGAGCGGCCGGCATTCGAAAACAGCTCTGCGTTCAGGTGACTGTCAATACTGGAAACATCCGCAAAGAAAACCCTGGACATTAGTTTGTCTTTCCCAAAAGCAAAACCGCCCATATAAATATCTAACTGCCCATCTTCCAGGCGAGTAGAAAACAGGACCTGGCCCTCTTCAGCCTCCGCATAGAAGCACCCTCGCCCTGAGGCTTCCATATCTTTCATCCTTTTCTCAAGAGACCGACGAATCTTGATTTCCCAATCCCCTTTAAAAATGCTTTCAAGCCTTCCTTTGTCGCCGGAAAACTAAAGAGATCCCTTAGGGTCAGACCCCATTGACGCTTCAAAACTTCGTACGGCGCCCAAAATATCAGATCAAAGCTTTAATTCTATGATTTAATCTGAGCACATTCAATTCCATCAATAATCTTCTGCAGCTTAACTGGATCGACAGCAAAACCAAAGTGATACTGTAAAACGATAGAACAGTCTGCTGCTGCCTTTTTTACAACCCAATAAGGAATATAAAGCTCACCTTGCAAAATTTTCTCAAGCCACGCAGGCTCAGCGTCCTCAATGATCTGGATAAAAGGCCCATATTTTTCATCTATACAGACCATTACTCTTTGCCCAGATATTTTATCAATCATAAAAACCCCACACAACAAAACAACTTCAACTTAAATCAATAGAGTCAAGTATAGCTTGCAACTTAGCAACGTCCACAGCACAGCCAAAGTAATACTCATTTCCACCCGACTCAAGCAGTTCTTTAGTTTTCCTGGTCCAGTATGGAATATGATATACACCATCAAATAATTCTTCCAGCCCCATCGCATCTTCATAACAGCGCAATCGTATATAGGGGCCAAACTCATCATCATTAAACAACACAACAAGCTTTCCAGTGACAGAGTCAATCATACGATTAATCCCATTTAATATTATTCCAACTCCTGCGGAGTTGGCGCGCCCCCCCTGAGTTGTCAAGCGTATTTTCAAATTTAACTGACCACAAGGCTTCTTCTACGTAAAAAAACTGGAGTCAGACCACGATTAGAATGCGAAATGGTAGAATCAAATTAAATCGTGGCCTGACCTGTCTTTTTCTTAACACTAGAAAGGACTCTGCGTGACGAGGCGTGCCACCAAGCGTAGAGCCTAGAATAGCGTTGTGGCGCCCCTCAAGGGCCGACCTTTTTTTCGTTTTACTTAATCTTCTTAATCAATGTAGCAACCATCAGCTTAACAGTCCGTGTTGAACCCTCAAACCCCTCGTTTAATGCGAGCACTACCCGAGCCGAATCAAAAAAGCATCCGGCAGAAAAAATAGACTCAATTGACTCAATAGCATGAATGATGATGGACTCATCTTCAGACTTAGCCAACTTCAACAAAATATTTATAGCCCTCTCATCATTTGAGTCACTGAGAGATTCCGCGCATCGAATCTGCCAATCATCAGGCTTCACATTAAGTACGGACTCAAGCTTGATCCAGTCCGAATTATCAAACTCCAAAACTTTGGCGCGGGCGATATCCATGCCCACGTCTGACCAATAGTTCTCTGAACCAATAGAGTCCAAAAAAAGCTCATACTCGTTAAACATTTTTCACCTATCAGAACTTTGTCGGGTCAGTGCAACCCTTGGCACAAGGATAGCCGGGTCACCCGATCTCCCACCTTGCTAAGCTCGCCGTTAACTCCATTTACGGACAAGGGAGACAGGTTTATTTTTCGCCCCAACCACAACACACAAGGCCGTTCTCTGAATTTTTTGACGTCATTAACTAGAAATATAGATCGGTCCCTTTTCTCCCCTTAACCTTCTATTTTCATCCACTATCCGTCCTTTCTATCCTCCTCGGCAGTGTGTGTTTTGCAGCGCTTACGTTCCTTGAGCAAATACAATATCCACACCCCCACAGCGACAGGAAGGGCATAAGCCAAAGCGCCTAAAACCAGACGAAAAATATCAATTTTTGTAAATTCCCAATCACCACTTTTAAAGTAATGCACAACGACCGCAGCAAACGTCCCGAAGAACGCTAAAAACACAAACAAACCCACGCAATAAAGCACTAACAGCAGAAACAGTTTGATTTTTGATCCTTGCCCAGTCACTTCTTGGCTCCCAAAAAAAAGGCGACATATTTATTTTCGACATCCAACCTCGGTACCCCACGACTTCGATGATCGATACGAACACCTACAATTTTTTCAGCGCGATCAACAAAAGAAAAAAATATTTCAAAAATCCAATCTGTCCTCTTTTTAATTATAGGGTCAAAGACAAAACCGCTTCCTTTCATTCTATTTTCCATTATCTTTCCCCCCATTATCTGCTTCAGCTGATTGGCGCTTATTACGCTTCTCAAGTCTAGACAATACCCAGACTCCTACGGTGGTAAAACCTGTATATATCAAAACTCCGGCAACAACACCTGAAACGTCTTTCCAGCCGAATGCCCACACATCAATTCTCACGTAAACGATCACTGCCTTTAAAAATAGACCGACAACACTCCCAACCATGAACACCAAGAAGCAATAAACAAACAGTAGTAAAAACGCTTGTAATTTTGACGTGGGCTTAATCATTTACTCGCTCCTAGCAATTCAACTCACCCCCATAAATGCCCAAACCCCTGAGCTTGCCATATTGCCAAGCACGTTGGTAGCATTCCCAATATAGGGTCTCAGCGGAATTTTAGCCAAGGGTAAGAAAAAGGGAACAGATTTATTTTTCGCCCCGACCACAACACACAATGCCATTAGTAGAAATTTCTGACGCCATTAATAATTAAAGATAAAATAACCCACTTTTTTCACGCCGTCTTTAAACCACAACTGCCAGAATGTGAGACAAACACCATATTCATCCAAAAGATCGTCAGCAATTTCAAACTGTAAACGTGACCTACGTATGAAAAAAATTCCGGAGGTTAATAACATGGAAAACAGCTCAACATCCATGCCTTACCGCTAAAAGACAAAGCACCCAAACTATCTATTTATCCGCCCTACTAAAATCCAACTCTCCAGGCAATGTAATACTCCTTTGACATGCCCAAGCATAAGCTCATCATCCTCACTAACTTCCTCATTAAGCGTCAGACAGTGTAACTTGGAGTACGCAACAGAAAGCTCTTCAATCACATCACGAACGAAAGGATCGCTCAACTCAAAACGCATGCCGCCTTCAATAGCAACGATGAACAAAGCCGTAAATGCCATCACTTGTACTTTGTTATCCTGGGCAGTCAAATGAATATACATTTCATCATAAGCCATCGCAAATGCCTGAGGCAGAATCAAGCCGATATCATTCATTGCCCGCCCATATTGAGCTTGCATTGCGTAATGCAGGTCTGAATAGCTCATATACCTTCACCTTCAACGTCAATCGCATGCAAATACATTAAGTTTAATATTCGGATATCTCATAAAAAATATATAATTTTCGTGCCGCTACAACTGTGTATTCCTCAACGCGGCAAAACACGCCTCTATATCGAGCCAATTGCAATCTTACGAATGCCCCACGCGGGCGTTATGACTTGACCATAAATAATCCGCTGGATCAGCCACCCCTGGAGTTCTTCAAGACCCCGCTGAACCCAGGCAAAAAATAGCGGACAGCAGACTAAACCTTGTCCGACGTGCAAAACGCCACATCGCTAGATCCCTCTACATGGCGTTGCGCCATCAATTTCAGGCGATCATAGGGTGGCGCTTTGATGGCGTCAATTAAATGTACGGCTTTGTATCGCAATACATACACAGCCAAATCGAGTCATTTTTTGCGCAGTTCTGACGCGGCTCTCTAAACCGGCTGTTTCAGCCAGTTCCCCGGTTATGTGGGGTTATGAGCTCAGGTTTAACGTCGGCGCGGCAGCCGACACTCGGAATACCGCCAGGGTTCCTTGCAGCCTGCGCAATAGAGTGTTGCCATCACGCCTATTGATAGCACCCTAACGAAACCCGCATTCTAGAGGGCTAACTCCGCGCTTATATCATTCCGAATGATAGTTACCTTTGTTTCATTCGATTCGTGACATAGCACCCCGCCGCGCATGATCCGCCCATCTCAAATACATTGGCGGATGCACCTCATGGAACAGTCACTCAAACATTTGCGCTTCCCCTTGGCGATTCTGGCCGTGGTGGTGATGAGCGCATGCGGCAAGACCCCGGAACAAGCGGCCGCCATGCCCCCTGCGAAAATCAGTGTGGCCAAGGTGCTCGAACAACCGGTCAACGAGTGGGATGAATTCACCGGTCGCCTCGAAGCCCCGGAAACCGTGCAGATTCGTCCGCGCGTGTCTGGTCAGATCGATCAGGTTGCCTTCACCGAGGGCGCTCTGGTGAAGAAAGGCGACTTGCTGTTCCAGATCGACCCGCGTCCGTTCCAGGCTGAAGTGCGCCGCCTTGAAGCCCAACTTGCCCAAACCAAAGCCGCCGCCAGCCGTAGCGATAACGAAGCGCAACGTGGCGAACGCCTGCGTCAGAGCAACGCGATCTCCGCCGAATTGGCTGACTCGCGCACCACGGCTGCCCAGGAAGCCCGCGCCGGTGTCGCCGGAATCCAGGCCCAACTGGATCTGGCCAAACTGAACCTGAGCTTCACCCGCGTGACTTCGCCGATCAGCGGCCGTGTCAGCCGTGCCGAAATCACCGCCGGCAACCTGGTGACCGCCGACACCACCCCCCTGACCAGCGTGGTATCCACCGACAAGGTCTACGCCTACTTCGACGCCGATGAGCGCGTGTACCTCAAATACACCGAACTGGCGCGTGAAGGCCGTCGTGGTGCGACCACCCCGGTGTACCTGGGTCTGTCGAATGAAACCGGCAACCCGCACCTGGGCCAGATGAACTTCGTCGACAACCAGGTCAACCCGGCCACCGGCACTATTCGTGGTCGCGCCGTGTTTGATAACAGCAAGGGCGAATACACCCCTGGCCTGTATGCACGCCTGAAGCTGGTGGGCAGCGGCACCTACTCCGCCGTGCTGATCAACGACGAAGCGGTCGGCACCGACCTGGGCAAAAAATTCGTGCTGGTGATGGAAGGCGACAAGCCAGCTTATCGCGCAGTGGAACTGGGGCCGAAGATCGAAGGCCTGCGCATCGTGCGCAGCGGTTTGAACAAGGACGACACCATCGTCGTGAAGGGTTTGCAGCGCATTCGCCCGGGGTCGCCGGTTGCTCCGGAAACCATCCCGATGGCCAGCAAGGAAACCCTCGCCGCCTTGGCACAACAACGACAAGCGCTTGAAGCCAGCAACCTGGAGCAAGTGGCGCCGGAAAAAACCGCGCCCAAGCTTGCCAGCGCTGCGACTCCACGCGGTTAAGGGATACAACTCAAGATGAATTTTTCCAAGTTCTTCATTTCGCGTCCGATCTTCGCAGCGGTGCTGTCGCTGTTGATCCTGATCGCCGGTGCGATCTCGCTGTTCCAACTGCCGATCAGCGAATACCCGGAAGTGGTACCGCCGACCGTGGTGGTACGTGCCAACTTCCCGGGCGCCAACCCTAAAGTCATCGGTGAAACCGTGGCGGCCCCTTTGGAGCAAGCCATCACCGGCGTCGAAAACATGCTGTACATGTCTTCGCAGTCGACCGCCGATGGCAAGCTGACCCTCACTATTACCTTCGCCCTGGGCACTGACCTGGACAACGCGCAGGTGCAGGTGCAGAACCGTGTGACGCGGACTCAGCCAAAACTGCCTGAGGAAGTGACGCGCATCGGTATTACCGTGGACAAGGCCTCGCCAGACCTGACCATGGTGGTGCACTTGACCTCCCCGGACAAACGCTACGACATGCTGTACCTGTCCAACTACGCCTTGCTCAACGTGAAGGATGAGCTGGCACGTTTGGGCGGTGTGGGTGACGTGCAACTGTTCGGTATGGGCGACTATTCCCTGCGTGTATGGCTGGACCCGAACAAAACCGCTTCGCGCAACCTGACCGCTACCGATGTGGTCAACGCGATTCGCGAGCAGAACCGTCAAGTGGCCGCCGGTGCCCTGGGTGCGCAACCTGCACCGAGTGCCACCAGCTTCCAGTTGTCGGTGAACACTCAGGGCCGCTTGGTCACTGAGGAAGAGTTCGAGAACATCATCATTCGCGCAGGCGATAACGGTGAAATCACGCGCTTGAGAGACATCGCACGGGTAGAACTGGGTTCCAGCCAATATGCCCTGCGTTCGTTGCTTAACAACCAGCCGGCGGTGGCAATCCCGATCTTCCAGCGCCCGGGCTCCAACGCCATCGAGATCTCCAACGAAGTGCGCGGCAAGATGGAGGAGCTGAAAAAGGGCTTCCCGCAAGGCATGGACTACAGCATCGTCTATGACCCTACCATCTTCGTGCGTGGTTCCATCGAAGCGGTGGTTCACACCCTGTTCGAAGCGCTGATCCTGGTTGTACTGGTGGTGATTCTGTTCCTGCAAACCTGGCGCGCCTCGATCATTCCGTTGGTGGCGGTGCCGGTATCGTTGATCGGTACGTTTGCGGTGATGCACCTGTTTGGCTTCTCGCTTAACGCGCTGTCGCTGTTCGGTCTGGTACTTGCCATCGGTATCGTGGTGGACGACGCCATCGTGGTGGTGGAGAACGTCGAGCGAAACATCGAACTGGGTCTGGAACCGTTCCAGGCCACTGAAAAGGCCATGAGCGAAGTGACCGGCCCGATCATCGCCACGGCCCTGGTGCTGTGTGCAGTGTTCATCCCGGCTGCGTTTATCAGTGGTTTGACCGGGCAGTTCTATAAGCAGTTCGCCTTGACCATTGCGATCTCGACAGTGATCTCGGCCTTTAACTCGCTGACCTTGTCCCCTGCCCTCGCGGCGGTGTTGCTCAAGGGCCACGACGCGCCGAAAGACCGCTTCTCCAAAGTGCTCGACGCGGTCTTTGGCGGCTGGTTGTTCCGTCCGTTCAACCGCTTCTTCGAGAAGGCCAGCCATGGTTATGTCGGCACCGTACGCCGTGTGATTCGCGGCAGTGGTATCGCGCTGTTCCTGTACGCCGGCCTGATGGTTCTGACCTGGCTGGGCTTTGCCCACACGCCAACCGGTTTCGTACCGGCCCAGGACAAGCAGTACCTGGTGGCCTTCGCGCAACTGCCGGACGCCGCCAGCCTGGACCGTACCGAAGACGTGATCAAGCGCATGTCCGACATCGCCCTGAAACAGCCGGGCGTGGAAAGCGCCGTGGCGTTCCCGGGCCTGTCGATCAACGGTTTCACCAACAGTCCGAACAGCGGCATCGTGTTTGTGACTTTGAAGCCGTTCGATGAGCGTAAAGACCCGAGCATGTCGGCCGGTGCGATTGCCGGTGCGCTGAACGGCAAGTACAGCAGCATCGAGGAAGCCTACATGGCGATCTTCCCACCGCCGCCGGTACAGGGCCTGGGTACGATCGGCGGGTTCCGCCTGCAAATCGAAGACCGTGGCAACCTGGGCTATGACGAACTGTACAAAGAAGTGCAGAACATCATCACCAAGAGCCGCACCACGCCTGAACTGTTCGGCCTGTTCACCAGCTACACGGTCAACGTGCCCCAGGTCGATGCTGCCATCGACCGCGAAAAGGCCAAGACCCACGGCGTGGCGATCAGCGACATCTTCGACACCCTGCAGATCTACCTGGGTTCGTTGTATGCCAACGACTTCAACCGCTTTGGCCGTACTTACCAGGTCAACGTGCAGGCTGAGCAACAGTTCCGCCTGGATGAAGACCAGATCGGTCAACTGAAAGTGCGTAACAACAAAGGCGAGATGATCCCGCTGGCGACCTTTATCAAGGTCAGCGACACCTCGGGCCCGGACCGCGTGATGCACTACAACGGCTTCATCACTGCTGAAATCAACGGCAACGCCGCACCGGGCTACAGCTCCGGCCAGGCCCAGGCCGCGATTGAAAAATTGCTGAAAGACGAACTGCCTAACGGCATGACCTACGAGTGGACCGACCTGACTTATCAGCAAATCCTCTCGGGCAACACCGCGCTGTTCGTGTTCCCGCTCTGCGTACTGTTGGCGTTCCTGGTACTCGCCGCCCAATACGAAAGTTGGAGCCTGCCACTGGCGGTGATCCTGATCGTACCGATGACGCTGCTGTCGGCCATTACCGGGGTGATCATCTCGGGCGGCGACAACAACATCTTCACCCAGATCGGCCTGATCGTACTGGTGGGCCTGGCCTGTAAGAACGCGATTCTGATCGTCGAGTTTGCCAAAGACAAACAGCAGGAAGGCCTCGACCCGCTCGCCGCGGTGCTGGAAGCCTGCCGTCTGCGTCTGCGGCCGATCCTGATGACCTCGTTCGCCTTCATCATGGGTGTGGTGCCACTGGTGTTGTCCAGCGGTGCCGGTGCCGAAATGCGTCATGCCATGGGCGTGGCGGTGTTCTCCGGGATGATCGGTGTGACCTTCTTCGGTCTGTTGCTGACGCCAGTGTTCTACGTACTGATCCGTCGCCATGTGGAACGCGGCGAAGCCCGCAAAGCGGCCAAGGCCTTGAAGCTGGAGACACAGCAATGAGCGTGAAAGTATTCCTGCCGAGCTTGCTGGTACTGGCGCTTGCCGCCTGTGCCGTAGGCCCGGACTACAAAACCGAGAAGCTGGAGGCGGCCAACATCACGGCCGCCGCCGACACCAAAAGCTACGACCACGCCAAATACGAAGGCATCTGGTGGCAGCAGTTCGAGGACCCTACCCTCGACAGCCTGGTGACCCAGTCATTGGACGGTAACCGTGATCTGCGTGTGGCGTTTGCCCGTCTGCGGGCGGCACGCGCCATCCGTGATGACGCAGCCAACGACATCATGCCGGTCGTCACCAGCCGGGTCAGCAGCGACGTGGGCAAAGGTCAGATTCCTGGCCAGACCACTCAGCGTGTGAACAGCGAGCGCTATGACCTGGGCCTGGACATGGCCTGGGAAGTGGATTTGTTCGGCCGCATCCGCCGCAACCTGGAAGCCAGCGACGCTGACCAACAGGTGGCTGAAGCCGACCTGTACCAACTGCAAGTCACCATGATTGCCGAGTTGGTGGACGCCTACGGTCAACTGCGCGGCGCTCAACTGCGCGAACGCATCGCTTTGGACAACCTGAAGAACCAGCAGGAATCGCGCACCATCACCGTCAGCCTGCGTGATGCAGGCGTGGGCGATCAGCTCGACGTTGAACGTGCCGACGCGCGTTTGGCGGCGGTTGAAGCCAGCGTGCCGCAACTGCAAGCCGAGCAAGTGCGCGAGCGTAACCGCATCGCCACCCTCCTCGGCCAGCGCCCCGACAAGCTGAGCGTGGACCTGAGCCCGAAAGACCTGCCGGCGATTGCCAAGGCGTTGCCGATTGGCGACCCGGGGCAACTGCTGCAACGGCGCCCGGACATCCTCAGTGCCGAACGCAAACTCGCCGCCGCCACCGCGCGTATCGGCGTGGCCAAGGCCGACCTGTTCCCACGGGTGAGCCTGAGCGGCTTCCTCGGCTTTACCGCCGGGCGCGGCTCGCAGATTGGTTCCGCCGCGGCGAATGCCTGGTCCCTGGGCCCAAGCATCACCTGGGCTGCGTTTGACCTGGGCAGCGTGCGTGCGCGGTTGCGTGGCGCGAATGCAGAAGCCGATGGCGCTCTGGCGACTTATGAGCAGCAGGTATTGCTGGCCCTGGAAGAATCGGAGAATGCCTTCAGTGATTACGGCAAACGCCAGCAGCGTCTGGTCTCGTTGATTCGTCAGAGTGAGTCCAGCCGTGCGGCGGCTGATCTGGCGGCCATTCGTTATCGCGAAGGGACGGTGGATTTCCTCGTGCTGCTTGATGCGCAACGTGAGCGTTTGGCCGCCGAGGATTCGCAGGCTCAGGCCGAAGTGGATCTGTATCGCGGGATCGTGGCGATCTACAAAGCGTTGGGCGGTGGCTGGCAGCCGGACACGGTGGTGGCTAGCAGCAAGTGATTTGAAGAGCTCCTTTGGTTGGTCGCATCCAGCCAATTTTTAGCCCTGCGGCCCATTTGGTTGTGGGGCTTTTTTTTTGGCCTGTGTGGTGGTTTGCTGGGGGCATATCCGTTGCTGCGGTCACGGCTGATATGGGTTCCGCCCTTACGGCGGGTCACTTTTGGAAAAGAGCCCCAAAAGTAACTAAAAGGGCTCTTGCCCCAACACTCGGCACCTCGC
>NZ_MSDF01000010.1 GCF_002022275.1 Pseudomonas fluorescens | reverse complement strand
GACAGCCGACCTGAGTGGTTGGATCAAAAGCAAGGTTCGGGGCGGAAGCTGGCTTTTGTGGGAGCTGGCTTGCCTGCGATGGCATCAACTGGGTGTGTCTGATATACCGAGGTGTCTGCATCGCAGGCAAGCCAGCTCCCACAGTTGGATCTCCATTTGTCTGCGGCTTTTGCCTAAAGTGATCCGCTGCAAGAGCAGAACCTATTTCAGCCGTTACCGCAGAAACGCTGATGCCCCTCCAACACCCAAAGCGCATCAAACCAAATGCAGGTGGTTATCCCAAAACCCTGCCGGCAACTCCATCGGCTTGGCCATAAGCGGCGCCTGGCGACAATCATAATACCGGCACCGCCCCTGACCCGACGTCACCACGAACCCATCCGCCACCGCACCCACGCCGGCGCAATCGGGCAAAGGTCCGTCCAGGCGCAGCTCACCGCTGTCCATGTCCCAGATAAAAAACCGATTGCCCCGCGGCGCCGTTAACGCCACCAGGCGTAATTCACTGTGCACCGCGACACTGGCTGTGTAATGCCCCATCGCCTGCAACTGCTCGTCTGCCACGGGAAACGCCACAAACGTCTGCCCCGGCCGCTTGATCGCGAGCAACTCGGAACGTTCCTGCGACGGCCCCATGAACTGCTGCCCCGTGAGGATCGTGCCATCGCTGGCAATGCCCATATGGCGCACGCTGTTCATCTGTTGGCCCAGGGTTTCCTTGCTGATCAGGCTGCCGTCGCGGTGCATCAGCACCAGGCTCGGCTCCATGGCGTTGAGGTTCATCTCCACCCGGCTTTCGGCCTCGGTGCGAATGCCGCCATTGGCCACCACCAGGGTTTCGCCATCGGGCATCCACGACACCTGATGCGGCCCGATGCCGTGGGTGGAGATTTCCCCACTGTGCACCAACCGCTCGCCCTCGAACTTATACACACCGAGCAAGCCACGGCCCGGGTCGGACGTGTCGTTCTCGGTGGCGTACAGCCAGTCGCCGCTTTTGTGAATCACCGCGTGGCCATAGAAGTGGCGATTGGCGTGGGAGGTGATGGTTTGCAGCAGCGCGCCATCACGCAAGTCAATCAGGTAACTTTCGGTGCCCGGGCGACGGGCGACGAACAGGGCAATCGGCAGCGTCGGGTGGTTGATGATGTCGTGGCAGCGCTGGCCCACCTGAGTGGCAAACACCTGTTTGCCGTCCAGGCGATAGCCCACGGCGTAGTGCTTGCCGTCTGCATCATCCCGCGCCGAGAGCAGCAGCGGGCCCTTGTCTTTCTGTTTGAACAGCGTCCAGCCACCCAGCGTGATTGCGCTGAGCAGCAGGCTGCCAACCGCCAAAGCCTGTCGCCTGAGCATCATCAGTCACCGTCGTTGGCGTTAAAGCCCAGTTGGATGCCCAGCGCCTTGGCCAGCTCGCCTTCGTGCAGGCGGTGGACCACGTTGAGGCTGTCGTAGAGGTCGTTGAGCTGTTGGCGCCCGGCATCGTCGGCCAGCAATTCGTTCAACGTGCGTTGGTTGCTGGCAAACAGTTTCAGGGACGCGGCGTAGGCGGCGTCGATTTTGTCGGCCAACGGTTTTTGCTCGGCCGGCAACAGGCCGCGCAGGCCTTTGTTGTCGACGCCGACCCACACGGTCTGGGCCGCTGCGAGGCTGGCTTGCAGGCTTTGCAGGGACGACTGGCTGCGCCATGCGTCGGCCTGGAACGGCTGCGGGATGCCCTTGGTCTGGCGGCCCATCGGCGTGCCGAGCTTTTTCTTCAGGGTATCCAGCGCCGTTACCTGCACGCGCAGGAGATCAGCGATGGCTTCGTGGGAATCGGCGTAGCGCTGGTTCGGAAACTTGGTCATCTGCGCGAGCATGCCGTCGGTGCTGTTCCAGCTCGCCAGGATCTCTTCAGCCAGGGTTTTCTGGCGTTCGCCAATGGCCACCAGCAGCGGGCAGTAACGGGCTTTCTGGGCTTCGTCGGCGACGTCGGTTTTGGCGTCGTAGAGGATGTATTCGTAGGCCGACAGGCCTTGCACCACGACGCTGGACTTGGCCAGTGCGGCACCGTCGATTTGCGGCTGGGCGGTAACAAGCTGTTCGACCTGGCGCCCCACGAGGTTTTTCTTGTCCGGCCAGAACTGCACCTGCCACGAACGGTTGCCCTCGGCCAGTGGGCCGATCAGCAGCGGTTGCAACTCGGCCCAGGCTTTTTGCGCGTGGAGGAAGTCAGCGCGGGCAGTGTCCAGGCTCTCCTTGCCCTGGCAGTAGGCCAGCGCACTGACCGCCAGTTGACGGTCGGCTTCAACCCAGCGGCTATAAGTGGGCAGAATCACTTGCTTGGCGATGGCCGCCGAGGTCACCGCTTGCGGGTCCTGGGGCGAGCACGCGCCGAGGGCGAGGGCGGCCAGGCTGGTGAACAACAACTTGGGACGGAACATGTCGAGCTCCCTTCTGTAATTGTGGCAACGCTTATAAAGAATTCAGGAACGCCAGCAACGCAGCGCGCTGCTCGGCATTAAAGGACAACACATGCTGCTGCGCCGTTTGCGCTTCGCCGCCGTGCCACAGCACGGCTTCGAGCAGGTTGCGGGCGCGGCCGTCATGCAAAAGCTGGGTGTGGCCACTGACGGTTTGCGTCAGGCCGATGCCCCACAACGGCGGCGTGCGCCAGTCGCGGCCACCGGCCTTGAATTCGCTGCGGTGGTCCGCCAGCCCATCGCCCATGTCGTGCAGCAGCAGGTCGCTATAGGGGCGGATCACCTGGTTGGCCAACTCGGGTTCGGCCGCGTTGGCAGCCGTGGTGAACGAGGGCTTGTGGCAACCCTGGCAGCCCGCTTGATAGAACAGGTTTTTACCGGCGAGCACCTGCGGCGTGTTGACGCCACGGCGCGCCGGCACGGCGAGGTTGCGGGTGTAGAACAGCACCAGGCGCAGGATGTTGTCGCTGACTTCCGGCTCGCCGTCGGGGCCGTTGCCGTTGGGCGCCTGTTTGCAGGCGACTTGGGCGTCGGTGCAGTCATCAAAGGGTCTCAGGGACGTGGTGAGGCCCATATCACCAGAAAACGCGTGAACATTTTGTTGATTAAGGTTGGGTTGCCCGGCTTTCCAGCCGAAACGCCCGAGGACGGTTTTTTGTTGGGCGTCATCCCAGACCTGATTCGCACGGCCGATGAGGGCTTCTTTATCGGCGGTCTTCGGGTCGGTGTTGCGCAGAATATCCGCATCGCTGATGGCTTCAAGCAAGCCCAGGCCGATCATCGGCGGGGCGATGCGCGCGGAAAAAAGTGTATCCGGATGCATCGGGCCGTAGCCGAGCTGGGTGATCTGCAGGTCAGGTTTGCGCAGCTCGACGACGGTGCCGTCCTTGAAGGTCACGTTGACCGGCGTGTAGTCGACCCGCACTTTGCCCTCAGGCGCTACGCCCGGCACGGCCATGTCTTGCAGTTGCCCGCCGTAGACCGGCTCGGGCACTACGCCGACCTGCTCGATAAGTTTGGCAAAGGCTGGCGTATCCGGGATAGACAGACGCACCAGCATCGACACGGCGTTCGGCGCGTCTGGCAATGGCGGGTGGCCACGGCCGTCCTTGATATGGCAATTCTGGCAGGCGTTGGTGTTGAACAGCGGGCCCAGGCCATCGCGCGCGGTGGTGGTGGACGGCGCAATCACCCAGGGGCTGCGAAAGAAACTGTTGCCGACGCTGAAGTCCAGGCGGCGGGTGGGCGCCAGGTTGGCCGAGGGCAGGGAAAATGCGTTCTGGTCGCGCTTGTTCACCGTGGTCGCGCCGCCCGCCCGTGATTCACCCGGCTCTGCCTTGGTGAAGCGCGGGGCGTCGTCGCACGCAGCCAGGCTCAAGGCCAGCAATGCTGCAGACAGGCGAAATAGCGAACGGAACATCGAGTTTCCTGAACGGCGGCTGAAAATAAGGCCGCAAAGTCTAACAGGGCGGGGCGGATTGAATAAGAGCAATTATCGTTTGGTGGTATCCGATTCATTCCCGCTAGAATGGCCGCACATTTTTCTCTGGAGGTGGCCAATGCAGGCTCTCGACGCTTTGCTCAACCGTGTTTCCGTACCGCGTTTGCTGGAACCGGCGCCGACCCAGGAGCAGCGTGATGTGCTGTTCGCCGCCGCCATGCGCGCGCCTGACCACGGCCAGTTGCGCCCGTGGCGTTTCCTTACCGTGGAAGGTGCAGCCCGTGAGCAGATGGGCACGCTGCTGGCCGAAGCTGCGCGTTTGCAGGACGCCGACGCGCCGCAAGCGGCTATCGACAAGGCGCAGAACGGCCCGTTGCGCGCGCCGCTGGTGGTGGTGGTGATTGCCCGTCTGCAAGAGCACTTCAAGGTGCCGAAATCCGAGCAGTTGCTGGCGGCCGCCTGTGCGGCGCACGGCATTCTGCTGGCGGCGTACGCTCAAGGGATTGGTGCGGTGTGGCGCACGGGTGAATTGTCCTACTCGGCTCATGTTGCCAAGGGCCTGGGGCTGACGGCGGGTGAGGAAGTGATTGGCTTCCTTTATTTGGGGACGCCGCAGAACCCGCCGCGTGTGGCGGCGAAAGAAGATGTGGCGGCGTTTGTGCAGGCCTGGCCGGGTCTGTAACCCGGCACAAATCTGCTCTCTGTGGGAGCTGGCTTGCCTGCGATAGCGGTCTGTCCGTCAATGAGTGTGTGACTGGACCACCGCCATCGCGGGCAAGCCCGCTCCCACACAAGCCCGGCTCCCACAGGGGATCTACAGCGCCTGGAGGAGTGGGTTTACACCTTGAACTGATCCATCAGCTTCATCTGCTGGGTCGCCAAGGCATTCAACTGGCTGCTGATCGCCGCCGACTCGGTGGCCTGGCCCGTCAGGGTTTCAGTCACGGTACGGATTGCCGACACATTGCGGTTGACCTCTTCGGCCACCGCGCTTTGCTGTTCGGCGGCGCTGGCGATTTGCAGGTTCATGTCGCTGATCACCGTCACGGCGTCGCTGATCTTGCCCAGGGCCTGCACGGCTTGATGGATCTGTCCGGCATTGCTCTGGGCCTGATGCTGGCTCGAATGCATGGTGGCCACCACGCCACGGGTGCCGCTCTGGATGCGCTCGATCACCTGGCGAATTTCTTCCACTGAGTCCTGAGTGCGCTTTGCGAGGTTACGTACTTCGTCGGCCACCACCGCAAACCCGCGCCCGCTTTCCCCGGCGCGCGCTGCTTCGATGGCTGCGTTGAGGGCCAGCAGGTTGGTCTGCTCGGCAATGCTGCGGATCACTTCCAGCACTGAGCCAATCTGCTCACTGTTCACCGCCAGGGCTTCCACTTCCGTCACGGCCTTGCTGACTTCGTCGGCGAGGGTGGTGATGTCGCGGGTGCTTTGCTCGATGATCGACATGCCCTCACGCGCCGACTGATCCGCCCCGCGCGCCGCGTTGGCCGCGTTGGAGGCGCTGTTGGCAACCTCATGGGCGGTGGCGCTCATTTCATTCGACGCGGTCGCCACCTGATCGATTTCGCGGAACTGCACCTGCATGCCTTCGCTGGTCTGGCGCGCGATGGCGGACGACTGATCCGCCGTGCCGCGTGCTTCGGTAATGCTTTGCTTGATCTGCGCGATGGTCGGTTGCAGCTTGTCGAGGAAGCGGTTGAACCAGTTCACCAGTTCGCCCAGCTCGTCTTTCTTGGTGTAGGCCAGGCGTTGAGTGAGGTCGCCCTCGCCGCTGGCGATATTTTTCAGCATCGCCGCCACGTTATTGATCGGACGGGTGACGCCGGTTGCGGTCAGCCAGATCAGCAGCAAGCCGAGCAGGGCGGCAGCGGCGCCGACCAGCAAGGCCTTGAGTGTGCCGGTGGCCTGGGCTTTATCGAGTACGCCTTGCAGCTTCACTGTGTCCGCCAGCATCACGGCCTTGGGCAGTTTGATCACGATGCCCCAGGATTTGGCATCGGCAATCGGCTTGACCGGGTACACGGCGCGAATGGTGTCGTCCTGTTCGCGGATCATGGAGGTGCCGCTGGCGAGCAATTGCACGATCTCTTTACCTTCGGCGCCGAGGGTGTCGATCAGGTTCTTGCCGACCTTTTCCGGCTCACCGCTGTAGGCTGCAATCAGGCCCGTGCTGGACAAAATCTCCAAGTGTGCCGCGCCGTCGAACAGCTCCTTTTTTGCCGCGTCTGTCGTCGCTTGCAGGGTGTTGAGGGCCAGGTCAACGCCGACCACACCGATCACTTTCCCGTCCACGATCAAGGGCAGTGAAATCGTGGTCATCAGCACCGATTTGCCGGCCACTTCATCGGCGTACGGGTCGAGCAGGCAAACGCTGCGGGTGTCACGAGGGCAGGTGTACCAGATGTTGTAGGGCGTACCGCTGAGGTTGGGGGTGGTTTTGGTCAGGTCGTCTTCGACCATGATGGTGTTCAAACCGGTGCCCGCGGCGCGGCTCCAGTAGCTGGAGAAACGGCCCTTTTCGTTGGAGACGCGGGCTTTGTCGTCGATGAATTCGCTGTCCTTGCCGTCCAGGCCATTGGGTTCGAACGACAGCCAGATGCCCAGCACCTTGCTGTTGCGTTCAAAGGTGGTCTTGAGGCTCTGGTTAAGTTCTTCACGCAGTGCCGCAGCTTCCAGCCCGCGTTTGGCTGCGGTGTCCCGCAGCCCTTTGACCTGGTCTGCGAGGGCGGTGACGACGGTCAGGTTCTCGCCGAAGGTTTTCTGCAACTGCACCGCCTGTTCGGCAGCCTTGGCTTGCAACAGGTTTTCCACACTGTGGGTGAGCATTCGCGAGCTTGAATCGCTGATCAGATGATCGTTCTGGTCTGTTTCGTAGAGGTTGATGCTGATGATCAGCGCGATCACACCCACCAGGCAAAGGCCGGAAAGCAGCACGATTTTCAAGCGGATTGAGAGGGTGTCGAACATAGGTTCACTCGCGATTGGACTTGTTGGTATGCAAGCAGGGCGAGCCAAATCCATTCGGCGCTATGTCCGGAACATCGGCGTAGCAATTTGTTTCATGAGGGGCAGGCGATGAGTGGTAGGAAAAAGACTACGGGCAGCGTTATACGGGGGCTGCAAGGCGTTCCGGGCGTGACCAGATCCACAGGTTGCCCAGGCTCATCCCGGCGATTGCCAGGTAGATCGGCCAGCCGTGATCAAGCATTACCAGCATCAAACCGGCACACACCAGCATGCTGACAGTGGCGCTGACTTTTGCGCGGCGCGCGATGATTTTGCCGTTGCGCCAGTTGAACAGGATCGGCCCGAAGAGGCGGTGGTTTTCCAGCCAGGCGCTGAGGCGCGGCGAGCTTTTGGTGGCGGCCCAGGCGGCGAGCAGGATGAATTCGGTGGTGGGCAAACCCGGGATGACAATCGCCACGAGCCCGATACCCAGGCTGACATAGGCCAGCAGGCCGAAGAGGATCTGCGCGATTTTCGAGGGGGATTGGGTTTGGCGGGTCATGGTTTTGTGCAATCAAGGAGCAGCAAAAAGTCAGATTGGAACAGGGTCAACCTGTGGGAGCTGGCTTGCCTGCGATGCAAGCGCCTCGGTTATCAGTTACACCGCGGTGATGCTATCGCAGGCAAGCCAGCTCCCACACAAGCCAGCTCCCACATGGAGCCATTTTTTACCGGGTGATTACGCCGGTTCAGGGGCGTCAGCGTACGCCTGTTCCAGCAGCACGGTGAAGCGCACAAACGCGTCGATCGCACCTTTTTCCACAGCAGCCTCTTCTTCGGCACTGAATACCAGGCCGTCGAGTGTACGGGTGAAACGCTTCCAGCCTTCAGCACGGCCACCGGCCGGTTCGCCCAGGTGACGCGCGCCAAACGTTTCGCTCAGGCCCAGGCCCACGGCACGCTTGATCAGGAACGCGGCGCCCAGCTTGGAGCCTTCAGACACAAACAGCCAGCCCAGTGCCTCGGCCTTGCTCGGGTTTTTCACCGCGCCGGCGACCGGTTCAGGCACTTCGGTGTCGAGGTCGCCCAGGTCCAGTTTGGCGGCGTCGGCGCGGCAACGTTCGGCCAGGTCCGGCACGATCGCTATCAGCTCGGCATCGTTGTACAGCGCCACCAGCTCAGACTGGAACAGGTACTGCGCGACCACGAAGCGGGCGAAATTGGCCTGGGTTTCAAACGGGGCGTGGGCTTTGACCAGCGCATCAAGCTTGGTGTGCGGCTCGTGGGTGATCTGGTTCAGGCGCTGGGAGCGGAGGCTTGGGCGTTCTGCGGTAGGAGAAGCGGTCATCGGAAAAGTCCTTGAGAAGGGTAGCGCCTTGTGGCTCTAAAGAGAGCTGTTATCAACTAGACGAACAGGAAGACGCGGCACAGTAAAAAATCCTCACCTCGCCGGTGAAATTCAGGCGAGGTGAGGGGGGCAGGGTCAGATATCCCAGATCAGGTTGATCGCAAAGTTGCGACCCGGTTGGGTCAGGCGGTCGAGGTTGGCGGGCGCGGTGACACCGGCTTCACCCACGCCGTCGTAGCTGCGCACGTCATCCCAGTTCCAGTACTTCTTGTCGGTCAGGTTGTAGACGCCGCCGTTGACGGTGACGTCGTTTGTGACCTTGTAGAAGGCGGTGAGGTCGACGACGCCGAAGCCCGGGGTCTTGAACGGCGCACTGGTGCTGCCGTCGGGGGCGTGGAAGGTGGTGCTGTCCACACGGTTCTGTTTTTTCACCAGCGTCCAGCTGACCAGGCCGCCGTAATTGTCTTGGTCGTAACCCAAGCCAAACACGCCTTTGAGCGGGTTGACGCTGTTGAGCGGCTCGCCGTTGTCGTCGTTGCGGCCATAGGTGTAGCCCACCGAACCCTGGGTATACAGGCCTCGCGGCGCGCCGAATGCGTCGAGGTTCAGACGGCCTTTGGCTTCGATGCCCTTGATGGTGGCGTGCTTGATGTTGTTGGCTTCGAACTGCTGCACGGTGCCGCCGGCGACCGAGGCGTCCTCGTCGATGAAGTCACGGTACTTGTTGTAGAACACAGCGATGTCGAACGAGCCTTCGTCGAAGTTGCCGCGAATGCCGGTCTCAATGCCTTTGCTGGTTTCCGGTTTGAGGTCCGGGTTGGGCTCGACGGTGTAGCCCTGATCCAGGTTTTCAAAACGACCGTACAAGGCTTTGGCCGACGGCGTGCGGAAGCCTTCGGCGTATTGGCCGAACCAGGTGTAGTTATCGGTCAGCGCGTAGGTCAGGCCGAATTTTGGCGTGACGCGGTGCCAGGTCTTGTCGGAATCGCTGTGGTCGTAGATGCGCGTCGGGTCAACCGTGTTGAGGAACTCCTCGGTCAGTTTGGGCTTGAGCTGGGTGTAGTCGTAGCGCACCGCCGGCAGGAAGGTCCATTTGCCCCAGGCGATCTGGTCCTGGGCGAACAGCGAATAGGTGTTGATGGTCGGGTCCGGGAAGTCGCTGGCCTTTTTCACGCTGTCGCTTGCCGACGGGCTCGGTGCGCCGATGGCGGTGCAACCACTGCCGACGGCCAGGCAAGTAGCGGCACCTTCGCGCGAGCCGGTGACTTTCTGTTGCTTGAGCGTAGTGCCGTAAGTGACCTGGTGATCGGTTTCGCCGATGCTGAAGGCTTTGTCCAACTGCGCGTCGAATACCCACTGTTTTTCTTCGTACAGCGTGTCCCGGGTGCGCAAGACACGGCGCGATGGCTGATAGATTTCGGCGGTGGTCTGGTCGGTCTTGGCGATCTGGTAGTTGAGGCTGGTCTTGATCTGATCGGCAATCGGCGAGTCGAGGGCGAAACGGTTTTCGATGGCGAAACGTTCGCGGGTGATGGTGTCGTTACCCGAACGCGCGCGGTAGAAGTTGAAGCCGCGACCGCCAGTGAACGGGCCGCCCACGGCGTTTTTCAGGTTGACGTCGCGGTCGTCCTTGAACTTCTCGTAGGTCAGGCCCAAGCGGTTGTCATCGCCGTAGTTCCAGCCCAGTTTGGCCAGTACGTTGGTGGTGCGCGCATCTTCCGGGTTGGCGCCGGTGCGGGCCAGGCCGGTGGCGTTGTTGCCGTCGTAGGCTTCCATTTCGTGGCCATTGCGCTGGCTCAGGTGCAACAAACCGTCGACGTCTTGCACGCGGCCGGCGACGGTGCCGGAGGTCAGCCAGCTGTCGTCGGCGGAGCTGTAGCCGGTTTTCAGGCGGGCGCCGTAGTCCTGGCCGGGCTTGATGATGTCATCCGGGTCGAGGGTGAAGTAGCTCACGGCGCCGCCGATGGCGCTGCTGCCATAGAGGGCCGAGGCCGGACCACGGAGGATTTCCACACGCTTGACGATTTCCGGGTCGACGTAGTTGCGCCGGGTCTTGGCGTAGGGGCCGTTGAAGAAGTTATCCGGCACTTCCACGCCGTCGACCTGGGTCAGAATGCGGTCGCCGTCGATGCCGCGAATGTTGTAGCCCGCATTGCTGGCGCGGGTGCCGGCGCCGCCGACGGAAACGTTTGGTTCGTAACGCACCAGCTCGCGAATGGTGTTCACGTTCTGGCGGTCCAGTTCCTCGCGATCATGCACGGTGACGGTGCTCGGCACGCTGTCCACATCCTGCTCGGTGCGGGTGGCGCTGATGGTCACCTGTTGCAGGTTGAGGACGCTGCCCGCTGCGCGCTTTTCCAGGACGATGTTGTTATTGCCCAGTTTGCGATAGCTCAGGTTGGTCCCCACCAACAGCCGATCCAGGGCTTTTTCCGGCGACAACGCGCCCCGCACGCCCGGGGACGACACACCCTGGCCCAGCTCTGCCGGCAGGCCGACTTGCCAGCCGGTCACGCCGGAGAAGGCATTCAGCGCCGACACCAGCGGCTGTTGCTCGATGCTGAAGGTGTAATTGCCGTGGCTGCGTGCGACCGGCTCGGCGGCGGTGGCGGCCATCGCTGGCGCGCTGGCCAACAGGATGGCGGCGGTCAGCAGGGACAGAACGGGCGAAGAAGACCGGCGGTTGAAACGAGAGGACATCGAGAGCGCTCCGGAAGTACGAATCTTATAGTTGCGAACTGAATCAAATAGGAATCAGTTGCATTGGCTAAGACGAGACGTACCATCGAAGGCTATCGAGTAAAAATAATTCTCATTTAGTTCAAGATCACCAGCGCCGGGTATTCCGAGAGCTTGGCCGAGGTGATGTGGGCCAGTGAGCGCACCACGTCCAGCGGTTGGTCGAGGCGGTAGTTGCCGGTAACGGCGGTGCTGGCGAGCGTGTCATTGGTGTTGACGATCCAGCCCGGGTAATAGCGGCGCAGTTCGGCGAGCACTTCGCTCATCGGGCAGTTTTCGAAGACCAGGCGGCCCTGGACCCAGGCCAGGTCTTTGCTGGCGTCCAGCTTGGCGGGTTGGCCGAAGCCTTTGGGGCCGATGCGGATGCTTTCGCCGGCGCTCAGGCGTACGCGGGCATCGTCGAAGGTGTTGCTCAGGTCCACGTCACCGCGCTGCACTTGTACCTGGGCTTCGCCATTGAGGTAGCGCACAGCGAAGTCGGTGTCGCGCACGCTGGCGCGGACCGGGCCTGCGTCGATCTCCAGCGGCAGGCCACGGCTGGGCGTGACTTCAAAAAACGCCTCGCCCTGGTACAGGCGGGCGACGCGCTGGTGATCCTTGATGCTGCTGGAGAAGGCCGAGTTGGTGTTCAGCAACACCTTTGATCCATCGTCCAATTGCAGGCGCTGACGTTCACCGACCACGGTGAGGTGGTCTGCTTGCAGGCGTACGGGCAGGTTGCTGAAGCTGAACAGGCCGATCACTAGCACGGCGGCGGTGGCCAGAGGTTTCCAATGCGGTTTGATACGGCGCAAAAGCGACGGCTTGCGCGGCGCAGCCAGGGCTACGGCGGCACTGTGTACCGGTGCACCACCCCACGCGGCCTGGGCTTTGCTGAAAGCGTGAACGTGCGCCGGGTCGCTGGCCAGCCAGGCATCGAATTCGGCCTGCTGCCCGGGCTGCGGGCACTGCAATGCGATCAGCCAGTCGAGGGCTTGGTCCATGGCCGTGTCTTGCAGCACCTCATGAGCCAGCTCATGGGGGCGCAGTTTATTCGGGTCCGTCACGGTGTGCCTCGGGTCTTCGCCACGTTCTATTCATTTTTCCTACAGCCTGGATCGACACATCTGTCGGGGAAGCTTAAGGCTGATCCAGCCGTTCGGCCACACCTACACAGATGGCCATGATCAATTTCAGTTCCTTTTGCACGGTGCTCAAGGACACTTGCAGCTGATCGGCGATCTCCTGATAGCTGCAACCGTGCAGGCGGCTGAGGATGAAAATCTGCTGCTGGCGGGCGCTCAACTGGCCGAGGCTGACGCTCAGGTGCTCGAGCAATTGCTCGGCCTGAGTGGCATCTTCCGGGGTGCTGATAGGGGCCGCGACGCTTTGCAGGACGTCCAGCGGGACATCTTCCTGCAGCGTGCGCGCTTGAATCCTGCGCGAGCGCAGGTGGTCCAGCGCCAGGTTACGCGCGGTTTGATAGACGAAGGGTTCGAGGTGATCAATCGGCCGCTCGCTGAGGGCCCGGGTAACGCGCAGGTAGGTTTCCTGCAACAGGTCCTCGGCGGTGCTGTGGTTATTCACCATCCGCTGCAAGGTGCGTAGCAGAATCACCCGTTGGGTGAGAAAGACGTGGTTGAAGCGAGATTGGCTCACAGTGATACCAGACCGAGATGCAGTTAATGATAATGCTTATCATCAACTGAAATGGCAAGTGGCACTTTGAGATGCTGTAAAGATCCCTGTGAGGGCCGGGCCTGTGTGGGAGCTGGCTTGCCTGCGATACAGGCACCTTGGCCTTTCAGTTAGACCGAGGTGATGCTATCGCAGGCAAGCCAGCTCCCACACAAGCCGACTCCTGAGCAAGGCCGATCTTTATTCGGCGTTGCACAGCGCCAGGCAGTTATCCAGCATCCGGTTGGAGAAGCCCCACTCGTTGTCATACCAGGCCAGCACTTTCAGCAATTTGCCACTGACTTTGGTGTGATTGGCGTCAAAAATCGACGACAGCGGGTTGTGGTTGAAGTCGCTCGAAACCAGCGGCAGGGTGTTGTAACCGAGGATTTTCGAGTGCTGGCTGGCTTCTTTAAGCAAGGCGTTGACTTGCTCAGCCGTGGCTTCTTTCTTCAGTGTTACGGTGAGGTCGACCAGCGACACGTTGATCACCGGCACACGCACGGCCATGCCGGTCAGCTTGCCTGCCAGTTCCGGCAGCACCAGGCCTACCGCTTCGGCGGCGCCGGTTTTGCTCGGGATCATGTTCTGGGTGGCCGAGCGCGCGCGGTACGGGTCGGTGTGGTAGACGTCGGTCAGGTTCTGGTCGTTGGTGTAGGCGTGAATGGTGGTCATCAAGCCGCTTTCAATACCCAGCTCACGGTGCAGCACTTGAGCCACGGGCGCCAGGCAGTTGGTGGTGCAGGACGCGTTGGAGATGATCTGGTGGGATTGACGCAAAATGTCATGGTTCACACCGTACACCACGGTGGCGTCTGCGCCTTTGGCCGGGGCCGAGATGATCACCTTGCGCGCGCCGGCGGTAATATGGGCGGCAGCCTTGTCACGGTCAGTGAACAGACCGGTGCACTCGAACACCACGTCGATCTTGTGCGCAGCCCACGGCAGTTCGGCCGGGTTGCGAATGGCACTGACGGCAATCCGGTCGCCATTGACGGTCAGGCCTTCCTGATCGTGAGCAACCTCTGCATCGAAAGTGCCGTGTACGGTGTCGTATTTGAGCAGGTGGGCATTGATCGAGCTGTCGCCCAGATCGTTGATGGCGACGATCTGCAAATCCTGGCGGTAGCCTTGGGTATACAGTGCGCGCAGGACATTACGGCCGATACGGCCAAAACCATTGATTGCGATACGAAGAGTCATTGGAAAGTGCCTGTCGTCGATTTGTTGTAAGAATTACAAGATTATTCGCATAAAAATAGAAAACAAGCCTTTTTAGTGGCAATATTTTGTTCAATCTACAACGAGTGACCTGAATCAACTGGTCCGATGATCCAAACGACACCCTGCCATCCCATGCGCTGCGGGCGTTTGATCAACCCAGGAACGAGGGTCGCCACATCCGTTAGCCTGGAGTTCTACACATGCATCCCCGCGTTATTGAGGTCACCGAACGGCTTATCGCCCGCAGTCGTGCAACCCGCGAGGCTTACCTTGCGCTCATTCGCGGCGCCGCCAGCGACGGTCCGATGCGCGGTAAGCTGCAATGCGCCAACTTTGCCCACGGCGTCGCCGGTTGCGGCACTGAAGATAAAAATAGTCTGCGAATGATGAATGCCGCCAACGTGGCAATTGTTTCGTCATATAACGACATGCTCTCGGCGCACCAGCCCTACGAACACTTCCCTGAACAAATCAAGAAAGCCCTGCGCGAAGTCGGCTCGGTCGGCCAGTTCGCCGGCGGCACCCCCGCCATGTGCGACGGCGTAACCCAAGGCGAGCCGGGCATGGAGCTGAGCCTGCTCAGCCGTGAAGTCATTGCCATGTCCACGGCGGTAGCGCTGTCCCACAACATGTTCGACGCTGCGCTGATGCTCGGTATCTGCGACAAGATCGTCCCGGGCCTGATGATGGGCGCACTGCGCTACGGCCATCTGCCGATGATCTTCGTACCCGGCGGGCCAATGCCCTCGGGCATCTCCAACAAACAGAAAGCCGACGTGCGCCAGCGCTACGCCGAAGGCAAGGCCACCCGCGAAGAGCTGCTGGAATCGGAGATGAAGTCCTACCACAGCCCCGGCACCTGCACCTTCTACGGCACCGCCAACACCAACCAACTGCTGATGGAAGTGATGGGCCTGCACTTGCCGGGCGCTTCGTTCGTCAACCCGTACACGCCGCTGCGTGACGCGCTGACCCGCGAAGCCGCGCACCAGGTCACGCGCCTGACCAAGGCCAGCGGCGACTTCACGCCGATTGGCGAGATCGTTGATGAGAAATCCATCGTCAACTCAATCGTTGCGCTCAACGCCACCGGCGGCTCGACCAACCACACCCTGCACATGCCGGCCATCGCCATGTCGGCGGGCATCATCCTCACCTGGCAGGACATGGCCGATCTCTCCGAGGTGGTGCCGACCCTGTCCCACGTGTATCCAAACGGCAAAGCTGACATCAACCACTTCCAGGCGGCGGGCGGCATGTCGTTCCTGATCCGCGAGCTGCTAGAAGCCGGTTTGCTCCACGAAGACGTCAACACCGTGGCAGGTAAAGGTTTGAGCCGTTACACCCAGGAGCCGTTCCTGGTCGACGGCGAGCTGATCTGGCGCGACGGCCCGATCGAAAGCCTCGACGAAACCATCCTGCGCCCCGTGGCGCGTGCGTTCTCGCCGGAAGGCGGCTTGCGCGTGATGGAAGGCAACCTGGGTCGGGGTGTGATGAAAGTTTCGGCGGTAGCGCCTGAGCACCAGATTGTTGAAGCACCGGCGGTGGTGTTCCAGGATCAGCAAGACCTGGCCGACGCGTTCAAGGCCGGTCAGCTGGAAAAAGACTTTGTCGCGGTGATGCGCTTCCAGGGCCCGCGCTCCAACGGCATGCCCGAATTGCACAAAATGACCCCGTTCCTTGGCGTGTTGCAGGACCGTGGTTTCAAAGTTGCACTGGTAACAGACGGGCGTATGTCCGGCGCGTCGGGTAAGATCCCCGCCGCGATCCATGTCAACCCCGAAGCCCAGAGCGGCGGGCCGCTGGCACGGGTCAAAGATGGCGATATCATTCGCGTCGATGGCGTGAAGGGCACCCTGGAGCTTAAGGTGGACGCCGAAGAATTTGCAGCGCGCACGCCTGCCACGGGCCTGTTGGGCAATAACGTTGGGGCCGGTCGCGAGCTGTTTGCATTTATGCGCTTGGCCGCAAGCTCCGCAGAGCAGGGCGCCAGCGCCTTTACCTCTGCCTTGGAGACGCTTAAGTGAAGCTTGCGCTGGTCGGTGATATTGGTGGTACCAACGCCCGTTTTGCGTTGTGGCGGGATCAGGAACTGCATTCGATCCGCGTGCATGCCACGGCGGATCACCATAGCCCTGAGGAAGCCATCAAGGTGTACCTCAAGGAAGAAGGCCTGGAAATCGGGGACATTGGCGCGGTGTGCCTGTCGGTCGCCGGGCCGGTGAGCGGCGATGAATTTAAATTCACCAACAATCACTGGCGCCTGAGCAAGACTGCGTTCTGCAAAACCCTGCAGGTCGATGAACTGCTGTTGGTCAATGACTTCACGGCCATGGCCCTGGGCATGACGCGCCTCAAGCCCGACGAATTCCGTGTGGTCTGCGAAGGAACGCCGGAACCGTTGCGCCCGGCGGTGGTGATCGGCCCGGGCACCGGCCTTGGCGTCGGTACCTTGCTGGATTTGGGGGGCGGCCGTTTTGCTGCGCTGCCGGGGGAGGGCGGCCATGTCGACCTGCCGCTGAGCAGCCCGCGCGAAACCCAGCTGTGGCAACACATCTACACTGAGATCGGTCACGTCAGCGCCGAGACGGCGTTGAGTGGTGGCGGTTTGCCGCGTGTGTACCGCGCGATTTGCGCGGTCGACGGCCACGAGCCGGTGCTGGACACGCCCGAAGCCATCACGGCTGCGGGTTTGGCCGGCGACCCGGTGGCGATGGAAGTCTTGAACCAGTTCAGCATCTGGCTGGGCCGGGTGGCGGGTAACAACGTGCTGACCACCGGTGGACGCGGTGGTGTGTATATCGTGGGGGGTGTGATTCCGAGGTTTGCCGACTTCTTTATCAACAGCGGTTTTGCCAAGAGCTTCAGCGACAAAGGCTGCATGAGCGACTACTTCAAAGGCATTCCGGTGTGGTTGGTGACCGCGCCGTATTCCGGGTTGACCGGGGCGGGCGTAGCACTCGAACAAGCTTTTGCGTAGGGGCTTATGGCCTCATCGCAGGCAAGCCAGCTCCCACAGTTGACCGGGTTCCAACCTTGGAATGCAGTCAAGTGTGGGAGCTGGCTTGCCTGCGATAGGGCCTTAAGAGCAACAGATGACTTAAGCTTGGCCATAACAACAAGGAGGACCCCGTGAGCGTAATCAGTAAATCCATTCTCCTCGTCGACGACGACCAGGAAATCCGCGAATTGCTGCAAACCTACCTCAGCCGTGCCGGTTTTCAGGTGCGGGGTGTGTCGGATGGCGCGGGGTTCCGCCAGGCCATGAACGAGGCGCCGTGCGACCTGGTCATCCTTGATGTGATGTTGCCGGACGAAGACGGTTTCAGCCTCTGCCGCTGGATCCGCCAGCACCCGCGCCAGGCGCAGGTGCCGATCATCATGCTTACCGCCAGTTCCGACGAAACCGACCGCGTGATAGGCCTGGAGCTGGGTGCCGATGACTACATCGGCAAACCGTTCAGCCCCCGCGAGTTGCAGGCGCGAATCAAGGCCTTGTTGCGCCGCGCCCAGTTTGGCCAGGAACGCAGCAGCGGCGGCGATGTGTGGGTGTTTGATGAATGGCGCCTGGACATGATCAGTCACCGCCTGTTTCACATCGACGGCGAAGAAGTGATTCTTTCCGGCGCAGACTTTGCCCTGCTCAAACTGTTTCTCGACCACCCACAACAAATTCTCGACCGCGACACCATCGGCAACGCCACCCGTGGCCGCGACCTGATGCCGCTGGACCGTATCGTCGACATGGCCGTCAGCCGCCTGCGCCAACGCCTGCGCGATACGGAAAAACCTCCACGGCTGATCCGCACCGTGCGTGGCAGTGGTTATCAACTGGCAGCCAGCGTGGTTGCCGGCAATGCCCACTGAACCTCTGACCGAGCGCCGCCGTTTCCCGGTGCCGCGTTCGCTGCTCGGGCGCATGTTGCTGTTGACCCTGCTGGCGGTGCTATTCGCCCAGGCGCTGTCCAGCGTGATCTGGGTCTCGCAATTGCGCGCCACTCAGCTTGAAGGGCTGGTCACCAGCGCCCGCAGCCTGGCGCATTCGATGACCGCCAGCGTGAGTTATTTCCGTTCGTTGCCCGTGGCTTATCGCCCGCTGGTGCTGGACCAGTTGCGCAGCATGGGTGGCACGCGGTTTGTGGTGACCCTCAACGACCGCCCGCTGGACATGCAGATTCTGCCGCAAACCCCGCGCAAGGAAGCTGTGCTGCAAGCGGTGGATGAAGTGCTGCGCCAGACCCTGGGCAGCGATGTGCACATCTCGGTGGAATTCGTCAGCGCCGAAGACCTGCGCATCTTCAATGCCGGCTTGAAGCTCGATGAACTGCCGCGCTCCTGGGCGCATTACGCGCTGACGCTGGAACCGGTGAACCCGCCGGTGCTGGTGACTCAGATCCAGCTTGCCCAAGGCGAGTGGCTGTACATCGCCTCGCTGTTACCCGAGCCCTACACCAGCCTTGAAGAACAAGGCCTGCCATCGCAGCAGGTGTGGTTTATCGTGCTGACCAGCGGTTTCCTGTTGTTGTTTATCGGCCTGCTGGTGCACTGGCAAAGCCGCCCGCTCAAGCGTCTGGCACGGGCCGCACGTGACATGTCCCTGGGCGCCGACGTGGAGCCGGTAGCCGAAGGCGGCGGCAGCGAAGTGGTAGAAGTGGGGCGCGCGTTTAACGCCATGCGCGAACGCATCAGCCGTTACCTGACTGAACGCAGCCAGTTGTTCAGCGCGATTTCCCACGACTTGCGCACGCCGATTACCCGTCTGCGCCTGCGTGTGGAATTGCTCGAAGACGAGAACCTGCAAACCAAGTTTGGCCGCGACCTGGACGAGTTGGAGTTATTGGTGAAGGGCGCGCTGCAATGCGTGAAAGACACCGACATCCACGAGAATATCGAGCCGGTGGACCTCAATCACGTGCTCGATTGCCTCGTGGAGCCTTACCTGGCCCCTAACGGTAACGGTCGCATCACCCAGGACGGCCGCGCGCTGACCACCTACCCCGGCAAGCCGCTGGCGCTCAAGCGCTGCATCGGCAACCTGATCGACAATGCCTTGAAGTATGGGCAAAACGCCCATTTGCATATCGAAGACGACGGCGCGGAATTTGTGCTGCACGTGGATGATGAGGGGCCGGGCGTGCCGGAGCAGCGGCTGGAGCAGGTCTTTGAACCGCATTTCCGGTTGGCTGGCCAGCAGCAGGGTTACGGCTTGGGGCTGGGGATTGCGCGCAATATTGCGCACAGTCATGGTGGTGAGGTGAGTTTGCAGAATTTGCGTGAGGGTGGTCTACGGGTGACCTTGCAACTCCCCCGCGGTCTGGACTGACCACACACAGAACCAATGTGGAAGCTGGCTTGCCTGCGATAGCGGTGTATCAGCAGCAGATTTGCCAGCTGACCCACCGCAATCGCAGGCAAGCCAGCTCCCACATTGTGATCAGCGTTGGGTCAGACGCTTTGGCGCATTCTGGCCAAGTCGCGCAGCGGCGGTGCCCCAAACAACCGGCTGTACTCCCGGCTGAACTGCGACGGGCTTTCATACCCCACCCGATACCCCGCCGCCGAGGCTTCCAGCCCTTCGGCAATCATCAGCCGACGCGCTTCCTGCAGGCGCAGCTGCTTCTGATACTGCAACGGGCTCATGGCCGTGATCGCCTTGAAACGGTGGTGCAAGGTCGAGACGCTGAGGTTCACTTCCTTGGCCAGATCATCAATGCGCAGCGGCTGTTCGTAATTGCCATTCAACCATTTGATCGCCTGGCTGACCCGATGGCTCTGACTGTTGGTCACGGCAATTTCATACAGCCGATAGCCCTGCGGCCCACGCAGCAGGCGGTAGAGAATCTCGCGGTTGATCAACGGCGCCAGCATGGCGACGTCTTTGGGCGTATCCAGCAGGCGCGCCAGGCGCAGCACGGCGTCGAGCAGTTGGGCGTCGATGCGGTCGACGTACATGCCCCGCGAGGTCGGACGCGAGGGCACGCCCATCGGGCCTGCCTCGGCGATCAACGCGGTGAGTTGTGCCGGGTCGATATTGATGCGCACCGACAGGTTGGGCGCTTCCGGTGTGGCCTCGAGGATCCGTCCGGCCACCGGCATCGCCACGGAGAACACCAGGTAATTGAGTGGATCGTAGGCAAAGATCTCGTCGGCCAGGCGCACTTCCTTGCTGCCGCTGGCAAGGATGCACAACGCAGGCTCCACCAGCACCGGCATGAAATCGCGCGGGGTGTTGTGGCGGTTCAGGTACAGCGAGGTGATCGCTGTGCCGTAGGAACCGTCTTCCCAGGTGTGGCGGTGCACGATGCTGGCCAGCTCGGCGCGCTGCTTTTCCATCTCGGCATCGAGGGGAAGCGGTTTATGTTCAGGCGACGACATGGGGCGACCTCTGCAGGCTTCTTTGATGGGTTCAGCTTAGCGGCAGCTTTTCAAAAAGTGTTACGTCGATTCTGCACAATCCTTGCCTGATCCTGCGACATGCCGTGAATCAGGCAAGGGCGGCGCCTGTCATCAGCCTGAAACACTGAACATGGGCATGGAATAAATCCGGGCCGCCAAACGTCGTATCTACGCTTCTCGCAGGATTGTGCAATAAGCCTGCAGGAATTGACTAACTGCGCCCCTGTCCGCGCCGTTATCTTTGATCCTGTGGCAGCACGCCCTCACAGTGCTTGCCGAGCATCACTTCTCAACGGGAGAGTCGAACATGTCCACCCCCATTCCCGCGAGCCATATGGCCTTTATCCGCGCACGCAGCGGTTGCAGCACCGAACTCGGTGCACGCTTGAGCAGTTTGATTGAACCGGGCCGTCAGGCTCAGGGTTGTCTGCAATTCTCGTTGCAGCATTCCCAGGTCGACCCCGATGTATGGCTGGTCTCGGGTTTCTGGAGCAGCGAGCAGGCGATGAGTGCCTACTTCAATTCTCCGGCCCTGATGATCTTTACCGAGCTGTTGAATGACATGGTGATCCGCAGCATGGACTTCCAGACGTTCACCGATGCCTCTGCCGTGAAAGCCTACGGTGAGTACCTGCAACTCGCCGGTTGAGGGTTAGAATGGCCGACTTTCCCATTGGCCAGGACCTGCAACATGGCACGTAAACAATTTACCCACCACGAAGCCGTTTCCGCCGTAGTGCCTGGAGAAGGTGGCTACAGCGCCGCCGTCGCCGTCAAGGCACTGGACGGCATGGGCGCACCGCAGTTTCACAAGATCCTGGATGGGCAGACGTTCAAGACGGCTTCCGACGCTGATGATGCCGCGACGCTGCAACTTGAGCGGTTGGTTGATGTGGATGAAGAAGGTCAACTGACCTGGGCAACTGCCGAAAACTGAGTGATCAACAAAGATCCAATGTGGGAGCCGGGCTTGCCCGCGATAGCGCAGTGTCAGTCAATACACAGGTTGGCTGATCCACCCTCATCGCGGGCAAGCCCGGCTCCCACATGGGTCTAGGGTGTTTGTTGATCAGTGTTCCAATCAACGAGGGCGATACATCTTGAACAGCGCCTCCGGCCCCACCTGGAAATAATCCGCCGGCCCGCCGCCACGCAAGATAGGCTCCGCGGCGGCGGTATCGTAGATGCCATCCTTGAGCAACCACTTGGCAATGTGCACCGCAACCACCTCGCCCAGCACCAGCCAGCTCGGCACCAACTCCTTGTCGGCACGTTGCAGCTGAATGATCTGCGTCACCTTGCATTCGAATGACACCGGGCTCTCGCCCACTCGCGGCACGCCCACGATCTTCGAGGCCACCGGCGTCAGGCCGGACAGCTCGAACTCGTTCACGTCCGGTGAAACTGCGGCGCAACTCTGATTCATCTGCTCGGCCAACGGGCGCGTGGCCAGGTTCCACACAAACTCGCCGGTCTGTTCGATGTTGTTCAGGCTGTCTTTGCGTCCGACGCTGGAAAAACCAATGATCGGCGGAATGTAGTTGAAGGCGTTGAAGAAGCTGTAAGGCGCCAGGTTCAGGCGGCCTTCGCTGTCGTGGGTGGAAATCCAGCCAATCGGCCGTGGGCCGACGATGGCGTTGAACGGGTCATGGGGCAGGCCGTGGCCGTTGGCGGGTTCGTAGAAATGGATATCGTCAGACATGGCCGGGTTCTGCTCTCAATTCTGGGGAGCACATCATATCCAATGTGGGAGCGGCTGTTCGCCGCTCCCGCATTTTTTAGTCCGTGGTGATGCGCGAATGTTTCCGGGTGTCTTTCATGGTCACGTAGACCACCAGCGACACTGCGATACACGCCGTCACATACCAGTAGTAACCGGTTTCCATGCCGATGCTCTTGAACCACAGCGCGATGTATTCAGCGGTGCCGCCGAAGATCGACACGGTCAGGGCATATGGCAGGCCCACGCCCAGCGCGCGGATTTCGGTCGGGAACAATTCGGCCTTCACCACGGCGTTGATCGAGGTGTAGCCGCTGACGATGATCAGCGCCGCCATGATCAGGAAGAACGCACCCCACCAGCTCTGGATGGTGTGCAGGGTGGTGAGGATTGGCACGGTGAACAGCGTGCCGAGGATGCCGAAGGCAATCAGGATCGGACGACGGCCGACTTTATCCGACAGCCCGCCGACGATGGGTTGCAGGCACATGAACAGGAACAGCGTCGCTGCCGAAATGGTGGTGGAGTCGGAGATGCTCATGCCGACCGTGTTCACCAGGTATTTCTGCATGTAAGTGGTGTAGGTGTAGAACGCCAGGGTGCCGCCCATGGTCAGGCCGACCACGGTCAACAATTCCTTGGGGTGGCGCATCAAGGTGCGCATGGCGCTTTCCTTGGCTTTTTCCTTCTTGGTGAACGACTCGGTTTCTTCCATGCCGCGACGCAGGTACAGCGCGACCACTGCGCACAGGGCGCCGATGGCAAACGGGATACGCCAGCCCCAGGCATACAGTTGCTCGGTGGTAAGAACCTGTTGCAGCACGATCAGTACCGCCAGCGCGATGAGCTGGCCGGAAATCAGGGTCACGTATTGGAAGCTGGAGTAGAAACCACGGCGTTCCTTGGTCGCCATCTCGCTGAGGTAGGTGGCGGAGGTGCCGTATTCGCCGCCGACCGATAGCCCCTGCAGCAGACGGGCAAACACCAGCAGGATCGGTGCGCCGATACCGATCATTTCATAGCCTGGGCTCAGGGCAATCAGCAGCGAGCCGAAGCACATCAGGTAGACCGAGGCCATCAGGGCTTTTTTGCGTCCGACCTTGTCGGCGTACAAACCCATCAGCCAGCCACCGATCGGGCGCATCAGGAAGCCTACTGCGAAGATCGCAGCGGTGTTGAGCAATTGGGCGGTGGTGTCGCCTTTGGGGAAGAAGGCTTTGGCAAAGTACAGCGAGAAGGCGGCGTAGACGTACCAGTCATACCACTCGACCATGTTGCCGACCGAACCACTGAAAATCGATTTGATCCGGCTTGAAGTCGTGCGCTCTTTCGCCGGCGCAGCCGCCGACCCCAGAGGCAGGGAATTGGAGTTATCCATTGAAGGATCCTTCATCTAATTGTTTTTGTGGAGCGTGCGCGAGCGCCGCCTGGTCTGGGCTATAGCAGGAGCTGTGCCAGGTAGGTGAAGGCCCGGTTTAGAAGGGTTTCAGGATATTTTTGAGCGGAAAATTGCTGATGATTTTCAGGCGGTAAGCGGAAATCCGCTTATGGCTGCTGGCCCTATCGCGGGCAAGCCAGCTCCCACACTGGAAGGTATTCACAGATCAAAAATGTGGGAGCCGGGCTTGCCCGCGATGGCGTCCTCACGGGCAACGCGAGGTTCGCCCTAGAGGAACGAATCTCGCACCAACCCATGCCGCTGCATCTTTTCATTCAAGGTACGCCGCGGCAGTTGCAACTCTGCCAACACCGCCTTGATATCGCCCTTGTGCCGAGTCAACGCAGCCTTCAGGCAATGCGCTTCAAAGGCTTCCTGCTGCGCCGCCAACGATTGCCCGGCCTCAATGCCTTCCGGCTCCGGCTCGCCAAGGCCGAGCACCTGACGCTCGGCGACGTTGGCCAATTCACGCACATTGCCGGGCCAGTCATGGCTGAGCAGGCGCCCCAGTTGCGGGCCACTCAAGGGTTCGGCACTGCGGCCCAAACGCTCGGCGGCGCTGTGGGCAAAGTGCTCGTACAGCAGAGGAATATCTTCGCGGCGCTCGCGCAACGGCGGCAGGCGCAGTTGCGCGACGTTTAGGCGATAGGCCAGGTCTTCGCGAAACCGTCCGGCGCGGGCTTCTTCCAGCAGATCCGGCTTGGTCGCGGCGATGATGCGCAAATCCACGTGAATACTTTGATTGGAGCCTAGCCGCTCCAGCTTCTGTTCCTGCAATACGCGCAGTAACTTCACCTGTTGAGCCAGCGGCATGCTTTCGATTTCATCGAGGAACAGGGTGCCGCCATGGGCGTATTCCAGCTTGCCGATGCGTTTGCCCTGGGCGCCGGTAAACGCGCCACTTTCATGGCCGAACAGCTCGGCCTCAAACAACTGCTCGGGAATCGCCGCGCAGTTGAGTGCCACAAAGGGCTTCTTTGCCCGTGGGCCGAAATCATGCAGGCAGCGCGCGACCAACTCCTTGCCGCTGCCGGTTTCGCCCCGGATCAGCACATTGACCGGCAAGGTCGCCAGGTCCAGCACCTGGCGACGCAGGTTCTGCAAACCCCGGGACACGCCCAGCAAGCTGGATTCCAGCTGCGCACGGTGGTCGGCCTGTTGATGCAGGCGACGGTTTTCCAGGATCAGCCCGCGCTTGTCCAGCGCACGGCGCAGGCTGTTGAGCAGGGCGTCGGGGCTGAAGGGTTTTTCCAAAAAGTCGTAGGCTCCGTCGCGCATGGCCTCCACAGCCATCGGCACGTCGCCATGGCCGGTGAGCAGGATCACCGGCAAGTCGCCATCGCGGCGTTGCACTTCGGCCAGCAACTCCAGGCCACTCAGGCCCGGCATGCGCACATCGCTCAGGATCACCCCGGGAAAGTCCTTCGGCAGCGCCGCCAGGCACTCCTCGGCGCGGCTGAACAGCTGCACCTCAAACCCCGACAGGCTCAGCCATTGTTCGACAGCCGTGCGAATACTGGCTTCGTCATCGACCACAATCACCGCGTTTAACATAGGCCGGGCGTCTCCAGCGCAATAGGCAAGGTCAGGGTAAACACCGCGCCATCGCCACGGTTGCTGGCGATCAGGCGCCCGCCCAATTCGTGCACGATAGCGTAGGACACCGCCAGCCCCAAGCCGAGCCCGTCGCCCACCGGCTTGGTGGTGAAGAAGGGGTCGAACACACTGTTGAGGTGTTCTTCGGCGATCCCGCCGCCGCTGTCGCTGACGGTCAGTTGCCACAGCTGATCGTCCGCATGCAGGCGGATTTCCAGGCGTTTGCGCGGCTTGCCGGCCATGGCGTCGAGGGCGTTGCGCAGCAGGTTGATCAGCACCTGCTCCAGGCGGATAGCGTCGCCGCGGACCAGGGCCGGGCGGCTCAGGTCCAGCATCACGCCGATGGCTTCATCGCGCAGGCGCGCGTCAAGCAGGTGCAGGGACTGGTCGACCACCGTCGCCAGGTCGAGCTTTTCACGCAGGCCGCTCGGGCTTTTGCGCGCGAACGTCTTGAGGTGGCCGGTGAGCGCGGCCATGCGCGTGAGCATCTCGTCCAGCGGCGTGAGTGCTTTATAGGCGTCGTCCACACGACCGTGGTCCAGCAGCAGGCGCAAGGTCGCCAGTTGCATGCGCTGGGCGGTCAGCGGTTGGTTGATTTCATGGGCAAGGGCGGCGGACATCTGCCCTAGCGCGGCCAGTTTGGCGGATTGCACCAAACCATCCTGAGCCGTGCGCAGGGCTTGGGTGCGCTCTTCTACCAGCTGTTCCAACTCTTCGCGGCTGCGCTGGCGCAAGCGGGCGAGGCGCCAACGCTGGCTCAGGAACAGCACCAGAAATACCAGCGCCAGCCAGGAGCCGGCAGCTGCGAGGCCGGCGTTGCGTTGGTCTTCAAAGGCGAACTGCGGTTTGCGCAGCAGGTGCAAGGTCCAGCCTTCGGCCTTCAACGGCAAGGATTCCCAGATGTAATTGGCATTGCCGTCGGGGCCGTTGACGCGCATTAAATGACTGTTGTCGTCGAAGCGCTGCAGGCTGTTGGCTTCCAAGGGCTGCAACTGCTTTTTGTCGTACTGCCGGGTGGCCTTGAGTTCGGCGTGGTCGCTGTCGGACAACGGGCGCAAGGCGCGATAACGCCAGCCGGGTTGGTTGGCGATAAACACGATGCCACGGGCGTCGCTCACCAGTAGCAAATCATTGCCTTGGGCCCATTCACGCTCCAGCTCGGGGAATTCCAGCTTTACGACCATGGCGCCGAGAAACTGCCCGTTCTCATCATTCACGGCGCTGGAGAGGAAGTAACCCGGAATGCCGGTGGTCACGCCCACCGCGTAAAAACGCCCGGTGCCCTGGCTCAAGGTCTGCCTGAAATACGGCCGAAACGCGTAGTTATGCCCCACGTAGCTGCTCGGCAGGTTCCAGTTGCTCGCGGCCACAGCCAGCCCGGTGCGGTCCATCAATTCCAGCGTCGAGGATTGCGCGGCGCCGTTGATGCGTTCCAGCTTGCGGTTAAGCACGTCCTGGGTCGTGGCATCCACCGGGTTTTTCAGCGCGCTGATCATTTCCGAATCCAGGGCCAGCACGGCGGGCAGGGCGCGGTAGCGTTCGATCAGGGTGTGCAGCGAGTTGCCATACAGCGTGAGTTGCTGATTGGCGCGGGCGGCGTCATCCACCAAGGCCTGGCGTTCAGCATGGCGAGTCGCCAGGGCAGCGGCCAGCACCGCACCGGCGATGATCAGCAGCGAGTAGAAGGTCAGGCGCAGGGGGCGAGGGATCACGATCATACGGTGAGGGGCAGGCACGGTAAGGGGGGAGCACCATAGCATGCACCATCGTGACTTGTGACGAGCGCGCTTTATGTGGGAGCGGGCTTGCTCGCGAAAGCGGTGTATCAGTGGCAGATGAGTTGGCTGACCCACCGCTTTCGCGAGCAAGCCCGCTCCCACATTTGACCGCATTCGACTGAACAAAAAGTATCAGCCATAAAAAAGGCGACTGGGCCATGGGGCCGCAGTCGCCTTTAGTCTTGCAGCGAGGTACTTACTGCACCTCTACCGCCAGGCTTTCACTGATCTTTTTCTGCCAGATGGCAGGACCGGTGATGTGCACGGATTCGCCTTTGCTATCCACCGCAACGGTAACCGGCATGTCTTTCACGTCGAACTCGTAGATCGCTTCCATGCCCAGCTCGGCAAAGGCAACAACGCGCGACTTCTTGATGGCTTGCGCCACCAGGTAAGCAGCGCCGCCGACGGCCATCAGGTACACGGCTTTGTGGTCCTTGATCGCTTCGATCGCAGTCGGGCCGCGCTCGGATTTGCCGATCATGCCCAGCAGGCCGGTTTGCTCGAGGATCTGACGGGTGAACTTGTCCATCCGCGTGGCGGTGGTCGGGCCCGCCGGGCCAACCACTTCTTCGCGCACCGGATCAACCGGGCCGACGTAGTAGATGAAGCGACCCTTGAGGTCTACCGGCAGGGTTTCACCCTTGTTCAGCATCTCGACCATGCGCTTGTGCGCCGCGTCGCGGCCGGTGAGCATCTTGCCGTTGAGCAGCACGGTTTCGCCCGGTTTCCAGCTCTGCACTTCTTCCGGGGTCAGGGTGTCGAGGTTGACGCGACGGGCCGACGGGCCGGCTTCCCAGACGATTTCCGGGTAGGCGTCCAGCGGTGGCGCTTCCAGCGACGCCGGGCCCGAACCGTCGAGCACGAAGTGCGCGTGACGGGTGGCGGCGCAGTTGGGGATCATGCACACCGGCAGCGAGGCTGCGTGGGTCGGGTAGTCCATGATCTTCACGTCGAGCACGGTGGTCAGGCCGCCGAGGCCCTGGGCGCCGATGCCCAACTGGTTGACCTTCTCGAACAGCTCCAGGCGCATCTCTTCGATACGGTTGGAGGGGCCGCGCTTTTTCAGCTCGTGGATGTCGATGGATTCCATCAACACTTCCTTGGCCATCACCGCAGCTTTCTCGGCGGTGCCGCCGATGCCGATGCCGAGCATGCCCGGTGGGCACCAGCCGGCGCCCATGGTCGGAACGGTCTTGAGCACCCAGTCAACGATCGAGTCGGACGGGTTGAGCATGGCCATTTTCGACTTGTTCTCGGAGCCGCCGCCTTTGGCCGCCACGTCCACTTCCACGGTGTTGCCCGGGACGATGGAGTAGTGGATGACTGCCGGGGTGTTGTCCTTGGTGTTTTTACGTGCGCCCGCCGGGTCGGCGAGGATCGAAGCCCGCAGCACGTTTTCCGGCAGGTTGTAGGCCTGGCGCACGCCCTGGTTGATCATGTCATCCAGGCTCATGGTGGCGCCGTCCCAGCGTACATCCATGCCCACGCGCACGAACACGGTAACGATACCGGTGTCCTGGCAGATCGGGCGATGGCCGGTGGCGCACATGCGCGAGTTGATCAGGATCTGGGCGATGGAGTCACGGGCTGCCGGCGATTCTTCGCGCAGGTAGGCTTCGTGCATGGCCTGGATGAAGTCAACGGGGTGGTAGTAGGAAATGAATTGCAGGGCGTCGGCAACGCTCTGAATCAGGTCGTCTTGCTTGATCACGGTCATGAGTCGCGCTCCTCTATAAGGGAACATTCAATAAAGGTGGGCTCAGTGTTGCATCGGTCGGCTGAGTCCACCTTTCCAAGGCACGCCAAGTGGTGCAGGCGCGACGCTAAAAAGGCGCGGCAGTATAACCCGGCACGGTGGCCGATACACCCGACTATGGTCAAACTGTCGCAGGCATGATTCCCTGTGCGCGCTCCTTCCATTTGAGACTTATATGCCTGAACTGCACGTCGGCGAACGCCACTGGTCGGTCTCCACCGGCAGCAACTTGTTGGACGCCTTGAATCAGGCGGGCGTTGCCGTGCCTTACAGTTGTCGCGCGGGCAGTTGCCATGCGTGCCTGGTGCGCTGCCAGGGTGAGGTTGAGGACAGGCAACCGGATGCCTTGAGCCCGGCGCAGCGTCAGGACGGCTGGCGTTTAGCCTGTCAGTGCCAGGTTACGGGGGACTTGAAGGTTGAAGCCTTTGACCCGCAGCGTGACGGCTTACCCGCGCAGGTGGTGGGTATCGACTGGCTGAATTCGAATGTGCTGCGCCTGCGCCTGCAACCCGAACGTGGCCTGCGTTACCGCGCCGGGCAGCATTTGGTGGTGTGGGCGGGGCAGGTGGCGCGACCGTATTCACTGGCGAGTTTGCCCCAGGAAGATGGGTTTCTGGAGTTTCATATCGATTGCCGCCAGCCCGGTGAATTCTGCGATGCCGCGCGGCAGTTGGCGATGGGCGATCGCCTGCGCCTGGGTGAATTACGGGGCGGGGCGCTGCAATACGATCCTGACTGGCAGTCCAGGCCGCTCTGGCTGTTGGCGTCGGGCACCGGCCTTGGCCCATTGTGGGGCGTATTGCGCGAGGCGCTGCGTCAGGATCACCAGGGCGCCATCCGGGTGATTCACCTGGCCCATGATGCCGAAGGGCATTATCTGGCCGAACCCTTGGCGGCGCTGGCTGCACAGCACCCCAACCTGACCGTGGAACTGTGGACGGCGGCGCAGTTGTCTCAGGCATTGGCGCAACTGCGGCTTGTTTCGCGGCAAACTCTGGCTTTACTCTGCGGTCACCCTGACAGTGTCGAGGCGTTTTCCAAGCGCTTGTTCCTGGCGGGACTGCCGCGCAATCAACTGCTGGCCGACGTGTTCCTGCCCCGTGGTTGAGCGCTGAATTCTACAGCCGCGAGATTCACCATGACCGACGCCATCCTGCAGCTACGTGAACGCGGGTTGCTGATTTTGCAGCTCAATCGCCCTGACAAAAAGAATGCCCTGACCCGCGCCATGTACACGCAACTAGCGCAGGCGTTGGAGCAGGCCGATGCGGATGCGGATATCCGCGCCGTGCTGATTCAGGGCAGCAGTGAATGTTTTACCGCCGGTAATGACATCGGCGACTTTCTCGAACAGCCGCCCAGCGACCTCGACAGCCCGCCGTTTCACTTTATGAAGAGCCTGCTCAATTGCCGCAAGCCGGTGGTGGCGGGCGTGGCAGGTGCGGCGGTGGGGATTGGCACAACCCTGTTACTGCACTGCGACCTGGTCTATATCAGCCGCGATGCGCGGTTGCGCATGCCGTTCGTCAACCTGGGGCTGTGCCCGGAGTTCGGTTCCAGCCTGATCCTGCCGCGCCTGTTGGGGCATGCCAAGGCGGCTGAGTTGTTGCTGTTGGGCGAGGGCTTTACCGGTGAGCAGGCGGCGCAGTGGGGCATTGCCACTGAGGCCTTGGGCAATGGTGAGGCGGCGTTGGCCAAGGCGCGGGAAATGGCCGAGCGTTTTGAAAGCCTGGCGCCGGGGGCGGTGCAGGTGACCAAGCAACTGATGAAGAGCGTGGACCGTGAGCAATTGCGGCTGGTGATTGAGGAGGAGGGGGCGTTGTTTGTGCAGCGGTTGAAGTCGCCGGAGGCGATTGCGGCGTTGTCGGCTTTCATCACCCGGCGCTGAAAGAGGGTTGTTTGGTCGGGCCTCATCGCGGGCAAGCCCGGCTCCCACAGTTGACCGCGTACCCAGGTGGGAGCTGGCTTGCCTGCGATGAGGCCCTGATAGCCAACAGATCATCCTGAAATGAAATGCAAAAAGCCCCGCCATCTACATGGCGGGGCTTTTGTTTTTCAGCGTGTCACATCAAACCATTGGGTCGCCAACGTGCAGGATCTTCATGCCGTTGGTGCCGCCGATAGTGTGGTAGCTGTCGCCTTTGGTCAGGATGACCCAGTCGCCTTTCTCCACAACGCCGCGCTTGATCAGCTCGTCGATGGCAGCCTGGCTGACTTCGTGCGGTGGCAACGAAGCCGGGTCGAACGGTACGGTGTACACGCCACGGAACATGGCCGCGCGGGCCTGGGTTTCGCGGTGCGGGGAGAACGCGTAGATCGGCACCGAGGAGCGGATGCGCGACATGATCAACGGCGTGTAGCCACTTTCGGTCAAGGCGATGATAGCTTTAACGCCCGGGAAGTGGTTCGCGGTGTACATCGCAGCCAGGGCGATGCTCTGGTCGCAGCTTTCGAACTCTTTGCCAATACGGTGGCTGGAGGTCTTGCTGGTCGGGTGCTTTTCAGCGCCGAGGCAGATACGCGCCATGGCTTGCACCGCTTCCAGTGGGTACGGGCCAGCGGCACTTTCAGCCGAAAGCATCACGGCGTCGGTGTAGTCGAGCACGGCGTTAGCCACGTCAGACACTTCAGCACGGGTCGGCATCGGGTTCTGGATCATCGACTCCATCATCTGGGTCGCCACGATGACCGCTTTGTTGTGGCGGCGTGCGTGCAGGATGATCTTTTTCTGGATGCCGATCAGCTCGGCGTCGCCGATTTCCACGCCCAGGTCGCCACGGGCAACCATCACCGCGTCGGACGCCTTGATCAGGCCGTCGAGGGTTTCGTCATCGGCCACGGCTTCGGCGCGTTCGATTTTCGCCACCAGCCAGGCAGTGCCGCCGGCTTCGTCGCGCAGTTTACGGGCGTATTCCATGTCGGCAGCGTCGCGCGGGAAGGACACGGCGAGGTAGTCCACTTCCATTTCGGCGGCGAGCTTGATGTCGGCCTTGTCTTTTTCAGTCAGCGCGGGTGCAGTCAAACCACCGCCACGACGGTTGATGCCTTTGTGATCGGACAGCGGGCCGCCGATGATCACGGTGCAGTTCAGCTCAGTCGGGGTCGCGGTGTCGACGCGCATTACCACGCGGCCATCGTCCAGCAGCAGTTCGTCACCGACGCCGCAGTCCTTGACCAGGTCCGGGTAATCGATACCCACGACTTCCTGGTTGCCGTCGGTCAACGGGTGGCTGGTGGAGAAGGTGAACTTGTCACCGATCTTCAGCTCGATCCGCTTGTTGGCGAATTTGGCGATACGAATTTTCGGGCCTTGCAGGTCACCCAGCAATGCGACGAAGCGGCCATGTTTGGCGGCCAGGTCACGCACCAGCTTGGCGCGAGCCTTGTGCTCGTCCGGGGTGCCGTGGGAGAAGTTCAGACGGGCAACGTCCAAACCAGCCAGAATCAGCTGTTCGAGGACTTCCGGCGAGTTGCTGGCCGGGCCAAGGGTGGCGACGATTTTGGTACGACGGACGGACATGCACAGACTCCTGAGTTCAAGCGCTGGGGAAGGCTACTATGCTCTTTCGTTGTAGTCATTGTTCGTTTGCACTACTTATCGACGATTGGCTTGTTTTTGCGGCAGTTGAATCGATGAACATCCTTGAAGATTTTCGAGGAGGGGTCGATACACTGCACAAGACAGGAGAACCCCCATGCGAATTTTGCTCGTTGCTGCCCTGGCCGTCAGTGTTGTCGGCTGTACCCGCTGGTCAATGGACCACCATTTGAACAACGCTTACCGCGCCTATGGGGTGGGTGATTGCGAGCGCGTCACCCTGGAATTGTCCCAGGTGGATCGCGAGAGCCGCACCCGTCGCTATGTGCAGCCTGAGGTCTCGATGCTGCGCGGGCAATGCCTGGAGCGGCAGAAGTTGTTTGTCGATGCCGTGCAAACCTATCAGTTCATCATCAGCCAGTACCCCTCCAGTGAGTACGCTTTCCGTGCTCGCGCCAGGCTCGATACCTTGCAGCAGTTGGGGCATTATCCCGGCGCCAGTGTTGCTCAGCCACGGCCGGCGTCGTTGTAATGATGTTTGTCATTCTATAGCTGGCCTGTCGCCAGTCTTGGGCTATTCTTTGGATGTTCGTTTGTACAAGTTTCTGTTCAAACGAATGCAAGGCCCGGATTCGGCAGCTGTGCAGTGACCAAACAATAGGTGTTGTCACTCCGAGATCCAGGGAGAGTGAGCCATTGGCTCGTTCCGAATCACTGGCCCGGCCAAGCGTGGCCATTGGATGGCGATTTCACATGTTCAACCACCGACGTATCGAGCGGCATCAGTTACCTTGCTTTCTGCAGGTGTTCAATCGCCTGACAGACAAACCTATCGGTTTTCTGGGGAATGTCTCAGTAGACGGGCTAATGCTGATCAGCCAATTGCCCATAATGATTGACGCTGATTTCGAGCTGCGTTTGAAGATTCCTGGCCCGGAAGGCGAAATCCAAACCGTTGACCTCACGGCCAGGTGCCTGTGGAGCCATGAAGATATCAACCCTCAGCATTATGATTCGGGGTTCAGCGTGGTTCAGGCGTGCGATGAGTACGCATATTTGGTCGCTGCGTTATTGAATTACTTCAGTTTCGACCCTTTACAGGCATCAGCTTAGCGATGAAGCATTACCGGACCGGTTCGGGGGCGTTTCCTCGACCATGGTCCGATGCTGACTTCAGAAGACCCCGGCCTTTTTCCAGCCCAGGTAGCGCGTAACCAGTTCAGCTCCCAGTTGCGAAGGTGAAGTGTCCACTACCGCCAACCCCTGCGCGTTCAGCCGGTCAAGGAGTTCGTTACGCGCATTGAGGTGGTCCACCGTGCCGCTGTAGACCAAAGCCTCAGGCAACGTCTGCACGGGGGCCTGGCGCAATTGATCAAGAACCTCTTCCCGCAGGCTGGCCACCAGAACCCGGTGTTGCCGGCTGATCCGCTTGACCGCGGTCATCAGCGCCTCATCGTCTTCATCTCGCAGATTAGTCACCACGATGACCAGCGCACGACGTTTTTGCCGTGCCAGCAACTGGCTCGCGGCGGCTTCGTAGTCGGCTGTTCGGCGGGTTGTATCGAGGTCGTATACCGCATTGAGCAGCAGGTTCAATTGCCCACTACCCTTGACCGGCGCCAGGTAACGCGCCTGGTCACTGGCGAATGTGCACAGGCCCACGGCGTCGCCCTGGCGAAGTGCGACATAACTGAGCAGCAGGCAGGCATTGAGCGCGTGGTCGAAATGCGACAGTTCGCCATCCTGGCTGCGCATGCGCCGGCCACAATCGAGCATGAACACAATTTGCTGGTCACGCTCGTCCTGATATTCCCGGGCAATGGGCGTGCGTTGGCGTGCAGTGGCTTTCCAATCGATTTGGCGCAGGCTATCGCCTTCACGAAACTCACGCAGTTGATGGAACTCCAGACCCAGCCCTCTGCGCTGGCGTTGACGTACCCCAAGCTGGCTCAGCCAGTTATCCACCCCCAGCAGTTGTGCGCCGTACAAACGGGCGAAATCCGGGTAGACGCGTGTGGCATCAGGCGCATGTACAAATCTTCGCGCGGACCACAATCCAAAGGGGCTCGGCAGGTGAATCTCGCAGCGACTGAAGCTGAAGTGCCCGCGACGCAGAGGACGCAGGCGGTAGCCCATGTCACTGCGTTCGCCAGGGCGCAGCTCAACGGTTTGAGGCAGATTTTCCAGGCTGAGGCCGTCAGGCACGTGATCGAACACCCTCACGGTGACCGGCTGCGAGTAACTGTGCGTCAGCATCAGGCGTATCTCGCCCCAGCGACCGAGTGCCAGGCTGCCGGGCATTTGCCGTTGAACCTGAACCGAGGGGCGGCGAAGCAGGCGCACGGCGTCCAATACGGCCAACAACAACAGCGCGAGCAGCAAGCCCCAGGCTATCGAGTGCAGTGTGTCAGGCACGTTGAACTGCAACGCGGCAGCGGCGCCGAGCAAGATAGACAGGCCCAGCAGCACCCCCAGCCAGCTCAATAACAGTCGCGTCGGCTTCATGGACGGGTCACTGCCGGGGTGCCGGAATCTGGTCGAGCATTTGCTTGAGCACCTCGTCTACTTCCAGGCCGTCGATGTCCAGTTCCGGCGCGATGCGTACCCGATGACGCAGGACAGCCAGAGCGCAACCCTTGATGTCATCAGGGGTGACGAATTCGCCACCGCGCAGCAGTGCGCGAGCCCTGGCACCCCGTACCAGGTCGATGGAGGCCCGTGGACCTGCGCCGAGGGTTAGCCCGGGCCAGGTACGCGTGGTTCGGGCCAGACGCACGGCGTAGTCGAGTACCTGTTCGTCCAGAGCCAGCTCGCTGGCGACCTGCTGCAATTGCAGCACGTCCACTGCCTGCAACACGGTGCGCAGCGGGTGTACATCCAGCATGTCGGCCCGTGCTGAACGCGTCACTTCGCGCACCATGTCCAGCTCCTGCTGCGCCTCGGGGTAGCTCATGCGAACCTTGAGCATGAACCGGTCCAATTCCGCTTCGGGCAGTGGGTAAGTGCCTTCCTGTTCGATGGGGTTCTGGGTCGCCAGCACCATGAACGGCTGGCCGATGGGCAATGCCTCACCTTCAAGGGTGACTTGGCGCTCTTGCATGGCTTCCAGCAAGGCAGCCTGGGTCTTGGCCGGGGCGCGATTGATTTCGTCGGCCAGCAGCAGATGGGTAAAGATGGGGCCCTTGCGCAACTTGAATTGTTCGGTGTGCAAATCGTACACGGCATGCCCTGTGACATCGCTGGGCATGAGGTCCGGAGTGAACTGGATGCGCGCGAAGTCGCCCCCAAAACACCGCGCCAAAGCACGTACCAGCAGGGTTTTTCCCAGGCCGGGGACACCTTCAAGCAGAACGTGACCGCCTGCGATCAGTGCGGTGAGTACGTCGTCAATCACCGAGTCCTGACCGATCACCGCCTTGCGCAATTCAACGCGCAGCGCCTGGGCTTGCTGGCTGGCCTGTAGAAGGGTTTCGCGGGTTGGAGCAGTGTCTGCTGGAAAATCGCTCATAGGGCATTCCTGAGAGTTTGCAGGCACGCCACCTGACGGCTGAAATCGGCGCTGTTGAGCCGTTTTGCCGGGAGTGGGCCAAGGGCCTGGCGGATGACGTGAGGGGGTTGGTGCGTCAGGCGTTCGAGTACCTGCCACTGTTCAGCGGTGTCCAGATGTTCAAAGCCCGGGTGACGACGCCGGGCGGCGCGCTGGATATCGCGTTGCAATGCTTGCAACAGAGTGCCTTGGCCACTGCGACGCAACAGGAAGTGGGCGCTGGCCTGCAAATGCTCCTGCAACTGCCGACGAGCCTTGGGCGCCGGAGCCAGGATCGGCCCCTGGCGCATGCCCGCCTGCCAAAGTGCCAGACCAATCAGTGCAGCGAGCGCAACCAAAGCCTGTGGGTAGTAGCGCATCAACTGCGTCAGCAGATTGTCCACGTCGCTGTTGAACAGCAATGTCACGGCCGTGCCCTGGGTGAGGTACCACAGCAGCCAGGCATTATCGTGTTTGCCGATGCTCGGGGTTTTCCACAGGTCACTGTCGGTTACCACCGTGACAAAACCTTGACCGAGGTCGAGCTGCATCAAGTGACTGGACCTGGCGCTGTTGGCGGAAAACTGGACCAGGTGCTTGGGGTCGATGAGGTTGAAGTCGGTGTCGAAGTTGAAGTAAGCCGGAGCGGTTTCATTGTCGACATAGAGTTTGGTCAGGTCCGGCGCTTTCTTTTTGCGCGGTGAGGCCGGTTCGTCAACGTTATCGCTCAAGGCTTGATGAATGCCCAGCCGATCGAGCAGCAGGTCGCCACTTTTGCCTGTCTCTTCATCCCACAGTGCTTCGGCGACCACCAGCAGGTGGCCGCCGGATCTCGCCCAGTCCAGCAATTGCTCTACCTGGCGTGGGGTCATGTTGCTGCGTTCGCCCAGCAACAAGAGGCTATTGCCCTTGGGCGCAAGGTCGGTGAGTCGGTCAAGACCCTTGGCATGTTCAACGGTCAAGCCTTGCTGACGCAGGAAATACTCAGCCGCCAGATAGGGGTTCGCCCGGGCCTCTGGTGAGGGCCCGCGATCCACTACCTCGTCATACGGGATTGCCTTGTGCCAGGCATAAAAGGCGCCGGCTCCCAGCAGGCATGCGAGCAGCAGGCCCACCCAGACTAAAGGCCGGTTCATCGGGCCGACTCCGCAGGGAACAACGCACGCCAGTCACTGCATAGTTTTTGCTGGGCAGAGGACGGTGGCAGGCGATGGCCATAGGCGAGGTTCTGCCAATGGCGGGTCAGTTCGTCGCTGAATGCCAGCAAGTGTGGTTGTTGCAACTGGTGTACGCGCTCCAGGACCTGGCCCTCGGTGTCGGCACTTTTCAGCGGCAGGTTGAAGTCATGCAGTAGCCGGCTCAGCAGGCCGCGATATAACAAGCCCAGTGCCTCCCGTGGCTGGGTGAGCCAGAGTGTTTCGGCCGTTGCGGCGATATCCTCGGGTAATGTCTCGATACCCAACTCCAAACCGAACAGCTGGGTGGGAGCGGGTTTGGCGACCCTGGATTTGTGTTCCGCGCGCCGGCTGACAAAGGCTTGCAGCCAGCCACGGTAGTACCACACGAGCAAAGCCACACTTGCGATCAGCAGGCTCCACAGAAGAATTTCCAGGCCTTGGGCAACATGCTTGAAGGCATTGCTGTTGAAATTATCCAGCAACGCTTGTAGCCAGGCTGGCAATTTTCCGTCGCCGTGGGCTTTGCTTTGAGGGGCAGTTTTTTCATCGCCGAAGCGGTAGCGGGTGACGGTTTCCGGGTTTTTAAAGGGCGGTTGTTCCAGCTGCGCCTTGATCGATTGGCTGGCAGTTTGGGTGCTCAATTGTTTGGGGCTGTTGGACTCATCGGCCAATGCCTGCGGGCTGGCTTGTACCAAAAACAGCCCAACGCTAAGCAGCAACAACGTCGCGACGCTGCTCAGGCGTTGGCGCAGTCGACGGAACACCAGTTCCAGATCCCAGGCTTCCAGCACGGTGCGGCGGTTGAGATAAAGGCTGAAGCCGCAGGAGACGTAGACCGGTTCCCAAAACACCAGAATCAGGGCATAGAAGGTGTTGCTCAGATGTTCCAGCCATAAGCCTTCCGAGCCGGTCGAGAGTGCCAGTCGTTGCCAGTCCCAATCCAGCTCAATCTGCTCGGGAATGAACAGATAGAACAATGCCATGCAGCCAAACCACAGGCCTATTTCCACGTTGACACCGAGAATGGTCAACCAGCGCGCGGCACCGGCATTGCGCTGCAGCAGCACGCCGAGTCGTCTCTGGCGGGCTTGCCCATCCAGGCCCTCGAGTTGGCTGACCGGCAACACGAAGCTGCGGCTCAGGCTCAGTCGTCGCCAAGTCAGGCTTGCCAGCAGCTGGCTTTTAAGCAGGTGTGGCCAGTGACGTACGGCTTGTTTAACGCCGGGTGTTTCGCCGAACAGAGCCTTGGACAGGATATACAGCGGCAGGCGGTCGAACGCTGGCTTGAGCCACCAGAACAGGAACATCACCAGTGACGGATATTCCCAAAGCAGCGCAGTGAGCAAAGCAAACACCGGCAAGCTCACCCATGCCCAGGCGCTCATCAACAACAGGCGATGTTCGCGGGCCATGAGGACACCGAGGTCCATGGCTTCCCAGGTTGTGCGGGGGCGAATCACCACACTCGCATCACTCAGGCGCATGGCGAGTCCGTCCGGCGAGAATCAGGTAAGCGGCCACCAGCAGCCAGAGCGCCGCGCCCACCAGGTATTTGATCCATGGAGCAAGGCTTGTGGTGGAAGACCAGTAGGCTTCGATAAACGCGGCAATCAGCAGGAATGCCATGACTCCGCAGAGCATTTGCACGCTCTTGCGGGCGGCCAATCGCAGGGACTCGCTGCGAGCCAATGGCCCTGGAGCAATCAGCGCCCAGCCCAGTTGCAAACCCGCCGCGCCTGCGAGGGCGATGGCGGTCAGTTCGAAGGCGCCGTGGCCAATGACAAACGACCAGAAGGTCTGGCCATAGCCGATACCGGTCAAGTGACCGGAGATTGCCCCAATGATCAACCCGTTGAATATCAGAAAGAACACGCTGCCCAGGCCGAACAGCAAACCGGCGGCAAAGGTCTGGAAGGCGATGCCGATGTTGTGCATCACGTAGTAGCCAAACATCATCCAGTCTTCGCTGGATGCGCGATCGGCGGCGCGACCCAGGCGGCTGGCATCGGGGTCGTACATGCTTTGCATCTCGGCGACTTGCTGGGGGCTGACGATGCTGTAGATCAGGTCCGGAAACAGGTAGACCAGCAGGGCTATGCCCGCCAGGCTGCCAAAAAACAGCACGCTGGCGATCAGCACAAAGCGCCACTGCTCGCGCACCAGTCGAGGAAAACCGGCCAGTACAAAACTCAGCACGTTGGCACCCAATTGGCTGCGGTGGCGATAGAGCTGTTGATGACCGCGCAAGGCCAGCTGTTGCAGAGGGTCTACCAGATAGCTGCTGTAGCCGCGCTCCTGAGCCAGGGCCAGTTGCTGGCACAAACGTCGGTAGTGATGAGGAAATTGCGCCATGTCACCTGCCTTGGCTTTGCCTTGCTCCAACTGCTTCAGTTGTTCGGCAAAGGCCTGCCATTCGGGCTGGTGACGGCTTTCGAACAGGCTCTGTTTCATGTCGGCCCCAACAATCCACGGGCCACGCCGTTGAGTTGTTCCGCCGCCCGGGCCGGAGACACTTTCAGCGGTGAGGCGAGGATTGCGGCCAGTTCATGCACTCGCTCGGCAGACAATTCGCCTTGGCGCTCGGCGAAACCGAGGATGGCGCGCTGTTCGCTCAGGTCCAGGGCGAAGGGCAGACGCAATGCGGTTGCCTGGGGTATCTGCGGGCGAGCCACTGGCAGTTCGCGGTAAATCACCAGGGTTCCGGCTGCCAGGTCGCCCAGCCGTTTGAAATGGGGGTGTTGCAGGCAACTGATGGCGCCGAGGAAGTAGCCGAAGGGCAGCATGTCGACAAAACGCAGCAGGTTACGGGTCAGCGATGCGGACCAGCCGACCGGTGTGCCGTCGTCCTGAATGACCCGAAGGCCCATCACCTGTTTGCCTGGAGAGCAGCCCTGATTGAGGACTTCGAACAGCACCATGTACCACCAGCTGACCAGGAACAGCAGCAATGAACCGAGGCCGATACCAATATTGCCCAGCAGGGCCAGTGGCACCAGCAGAATGCCCATGATCAACCCGCGCACGCCCAGGTCGAAAGCAAAGGCCAGCACGCGGGGCAGCAAGCCCGCGGGGCGCAAGGGCAGGTCAATGCCCTCCGGGGTTTCGATCTGGTAACGGGTGTCCAAAGGAGCTGATGGCATTGCGATCCCTGGCAGTGCGAAGCGGCTGTGAGACACGGATGCTAGCAGTGTCACCGGTGGAAGCAACCACTCAAGGTTTTGCTGGATGTTTGTACAGTAAGGTATCGCTGGCCGCAGACGCCCCACAGCGCCTAGACTTTGTCGATCTTCAGCACAGGAACAGCCCGTGACCACCATTTTCTGGTACGACTATGAAACCACCGGCATCAACCCGCGCAGCGATCGTCCGCTGCAGGTCGCCGGTATTCCTACCGACCTCGACCTCAACGAGGTCGGCCCGCCGGTCAACCTTTATTGCCGGCCCAGCGACGATATCCTGCCTCATCCGGCCGCGTGCGCGATCACCGGCATCACCCCCGCCGTTCTCGCGGAAAAGGGCCTGGCCGAAGCCGATTTCATGACCCGGGTACATGCCGAACTGGCTGCGCCGGGTACCTGTGGTGCCGGTTACAACACCCTGCGCTTTGACGACGAGATGACGCGATACAGCCTGTATCGCAACTTTTTTGACCCTTACGCCCGTGAGTGGCAGGGCGGTAACAGCCGCTGGGACTTGATTGATGTGGTGCGCACTGCTTATGCGTTGCGTCCTGAGGGGATTGTCTGGCCTGAACAGGACGGGCGCGTCACCCTCAAGCTTGAGCGCTTGACCGAGGCCAACGGAATTGACCATGGCCAGGCTCACGATGCCTTGTCCGACGTGCGTGCCACCATTGCCTTGGCGCGTCTGGTCCGCGAGAAACAACCCAAGCTGTATGAGTGGCTGTTTCAACTGCGCAGCAAACAAAAGGTCATGGATCAGGTGCGCCTGCTGCAACCGATGGTGCACATCTCCGGGCGTTTTTCCGCGGCGCGTCATTACCTGGGTGTGGTGCTGCCCCTGGCCTGGCATCCGCGCAATCGCAATGCGTTGATCGTATGTGATCTGGGGGTCGACCCTCAGGCGTTGCTGGATCTGGACGCCGATACGCTGCGCAGGCGCCTTTACACGCGCAGGGATGAACTGGCCGAAGGTGAACTGCCGGTGCCACTCAAGTTGCTGCATATCAATCGATGCCCGGTCGTCGCTCCCTTAAACGTGCTGCGGGCGCAAGACCGTGAACGGCTTCAGTTGGATATGGATGTCTGTCAGGCACGGGCGCTGCGGCTAACTGACGCACAGGAAGTTTGGCGTGACAAGTTGGCAGCCATTTACGCCGAAGAAGATTTTACGCCGAGTAACGACCCTGAGCAGCAGCTCTACGACGGTTTTATCGGTGACCGCGACCGTCGTTTATGTGAACAAGTCCGCACGGCGGAACCTGCGGATTTAGCGCGTCTGCAGTGGCCGTTTGATGATCATCGTTTGCCGGAATTATTATTTCGCTATCGTGCCCGCAACTTTGCCGACACCTTGAACAACGAGGAGCAACAGCGCTGGAAACTTTTCTGCCAGCAACGTTTGTCGAGTCCGGAGTGGGGGGCGCCGAATACCCTTGAGGCATTTAAGCAGGCGCGTGAGGAGTTGGCTGTTAGTGCTACATCGTTTCAGTGCCAGGTGCTGGATCAATGGCAAGCATATGCTGACGCTTTAGCAGCTCGCCTGGATCTGTAATCAGGCAGTTGCAGACTATTCGGACAATAAAAAACGCCAGCAAGCTGGCGTTTTTTATGTGTAACGTATCAGGCGCATACCTGGCAAAGCTTAGCCCAGCAGGGTAGCCCAACCTTCAACTACGTCGCCGCCCCACTTGGCTTTCCACTCTTTCAGAGTTTTGTGATTGCCACCTTTGGTTTCAATCACTTCACCGTTATGCGGGTTCTTGTATTGCTTGACCTTGCGGGCACGCTTGGTGCCGGTAGTTTTCACAGCGCCGCGCGGTGCTTTAACTTTCGATTCCGGATCCAGCAGCGCGATGATGTCACGCAGGGATTTGGAGTATTCACCCATCAGGGTGCGCAGTTTGCCTTCAAATTCCAGCTCGGTTTGCAGCTTGTCGTCTTGGGACAGGTTCTTCAAACGGGCTTGCAGCTCTTTGATAGCTTCTTCGGTGGCGCGGTATTCGTTGATCAGAGACATGTGGACTACCTTATGTAGAGCGCTGATTGACAGGGGAAGTGACTCAATAATAGTCAGGCAAATTCCCCAAGTAAACATTTAAGGATGCATTTAGGTAAATTACGTTGAATGTTTGTGGCAACGCTGTGCAATCGAGTTAATTAGTAGGTGGTATGCCTAAAGATTATTTCGCTTATTTTCGATAACTGACCTGATGTGCCGCTTTACGGTCATCTAGTGGTGGTAAACCCTTACGCTATTAAGGGAGGTAGGCGCGGGGCGCGAACAGAATAAGCCGCAATGAATACTGCAGTTTTTCTGCGCAATCGCTAGAATGGCGGCCTTTGCGAAGTTCTGGAGTTTTCCCCTAATGCGCACTTTTCGGCTGGTGATTGCTTGCCCGGACCGGGTTGGCATCGTTGCCAAAGTCAGTAACTTTCTGGCCTCCCATAACGGCTGGATCACCGAGGCGAGCCATCACTCGGACGATCTCAGCGGTTGGTTTTTCATGCGTCACGAAATCCGTGCCGATACGCTGCCCTTTGGTCTTGAAGCCTTCCGCGAGGCGTTTGCGCCAATCGCCGAAGAGTTTTCGATGACCTGGCATATCTCCGACACCGAGCAGAAAAAGCGCGTGGTGCTGATGGCCAGTCGTGAGTCCCATTGCCTGGCCGACCTGTTGCACCGCTGGCACAGCGACGAGCTCGACTGCGAGATCGCGTGTGTGATTTCCAACCATGATGACCTGCGCAGCATGGTCGAGTGGCATGGCATTCCTTATTACCACGTGCCGGTCAACCCGCAGGACAAGGAGCCTGCCTTTGCCGAAGTCTCCCGCCTGGTCAAGCAGCACGAGGCCGACGTGGTGGTGCTGGCGCGCTACATGCAAATTCTGCCGCCGGAACTGTGCCGCGAATACGCTGGCAAGGTGATCAATATTCACCACAGCTTCCTGCCCTCGTTTGTCGGGGCCAAGCCTTACCACCAGGCGTCTCTGCGGGGTGTGAAGCTGATCGGCGCGACCTGCCATTACGTCACCGAAGAACTGGACGCCGGCCCGATCATCGAGCAGGACGTGGTGCGCGTCAGCCACAGCGACAGCATTGAAGACATGGTGCGTTTCGGCCGTGACGTCGAGAAGATGGTGCTGGCCCGTGGCCTGCGTTATCACCTGGAAGATCGCGTGCTGGTGCACGGCAACAAAACCGTGGTGTTCTGATACCGACGGCATTTGATTGATCAAAAAAGGGCCTGGGCGTTAAATCGTCCCAGGCCCTTTTTCATTGTTTGCTATTGAGGATTGAACGATGAGCGACCCTCTGGACAAAGCCACCTCCAAAGCCCCGGCAACCCTGGGGGAGGGCTGCTTGAGCCGGTTTGACCCGGATGACCTTGATGCTGAGGACGGCACCGAGTTTCCGGGTGCCGCCGAGCTTTGGGAGCAAGAGAAGGGCCCGTCCGAGCACGAGTGAGGGGATCAGATCCGGAAACTGCCCACTAACTGCTTCAAGCGCGACGCCTGTTGTTCCAGGTCGGTACAGGCGCGCAGGGTTGATTGCAGGTTTTCCACACCCTCCTGATTGAGGGTGTTGATCTCGGTGATGTCCATGTTGATCGACTCCACCACGGAGGTCTGTTCCTCGGTGGCGGTGGCAACCGACTGGTTCATGCCGTCGATCTCGCCGATGCGCTGGGTCACGCTGTTCAGGCGTTCCCCCGCCAAGTTGGCGATGTCCACGCTTTCCAGGCTGTGGCGTTGGCTCTCACTCATGGTGCTGACCGATTCCCGTGCGCCGACTTGCAGCTCTTCGATCATCTTCTGAACTTGCTGCGCCGATTCCTGAGTGCGATGCGCCAGGTTGCGTACCTCATCGGCCACCACCGCAAAACCGCGCCCGGCTTCCCCGGCGCGGGCGGCTTCGATCGCAGCGTTCAGCGCCAGCAGGTTGGTTTGCTGGGAGATGCTGGTGATCACTTCAAGAATCTGCCCGATATTCACCGTCTTGCTATTGAGCGCTTCGATATTGCTGCTGGACGCGCTGATCATCTGAGACAGCTGGTTCATCGCCTTGATATTGCGCTCCACCACCTGCTGGCCATCCTCCGCCAACTGCCGCGCGTCGCTGGCCTGGTGCGAGGCTTGTGCCGCATTGCGCGCGATTTCCTGGGCGGCGGCGCCCAATTCATTGATCGCAGCGGCCACGCTGTTGGTGCGGTTGGCCTGTTCGTCGGAATTGACCATCGAAGAGTTGGAGGCGCTGACCACGCGCAGGGCAACCTCGTTGACCTGTTGGGTGGCGGAGGATACTTCGCGAATCGACGTATGAATCCGCTCCACGAAACGGTTGAACGCATTTCCCAGCGTGCCGAATTCATCGTGGTTCTGGATGGTCAGGCGGCGCGTCAGGTCGCCTTCGCCGTCGGCGATGTCCTGCATGGCGCGCGTCATCACGTGCAAGGGTTGCAGGAGTACACGGATCAGCATGCCCAGCAGCGCGATGATAATCACCACGGCAATCAGCGTGGCGATCACTGCCGAGGTGCGAAATTGGCTGAGCATGGCGAAGGACTTGTCTTTATCTACCGAAATGCCCAGGTACCATTTTACCGACGGCAGGCCTTTGATCGGGGTAAAGGTCACGATGTTGTCTCTGCCGTTGGCTTCGACTTCGCTGAAGCCACCGCTGATTTTCGGTGTGTTTTTCGGATACACATCCGCCAACGTCTTCATCACCAGACTCTTGTCCGGGTGTACCAGCACTTTGCCGTCGGCACTGACCAGGAACGCATAGCCCATGCCACCGAAGTTCAGTGCACCGATGTTATCCACAAGGGTTTGCAGGCTCAGGTCACCGCCCACCACGCCGACGCTCTGGCCGGATTTGGTCGCGCTGGGCGTGGCGATGGAAATGATCAACTGCCCGGTGGCGGCGTCGATATAAGGTTCGGTCAACGTTGAGCCGTTGCTGCTCTGCGCGCCGGTGTACCAAGGGCGAACGCGAGGGTCGAAGCCGTCGGGCATCTTGGTGTCGGGGCGAATGGTGAAGGCACCTTTGCTGTCGCCCACGTAGGTCGCCATGAACGAGGACGTCAGGGCTTTCTGTTCCAGCAGGGTTGCCGCCGCGCTGGTTTCTGGGTTGATGGCGATGTTTTGTGCTGCGTTTTCCACCAGGGCAATGCGCCCGGTGAGCCAGGTTTGAATATTGCTGGCGGTGACATCGCCCATTTCGTGCAGGTAATTATTGAGGTCGTCGCGGATCGCGTTGCGTTGCAGGTAGTCGTTGTAGAGGGTAAACAGTGCGAAGGCGGCGATGACGATAAGGGAGGCTGCAAGCAGGATTTTGTGGCTGAAGCGCAGATTTTTATTCATGGCCTGTAGGGTCCGCTAAGGTCTTAATATCCGAAGCGCGTCCTTGTGGGATGCGCAACATGGCAGCGTCAAAAAAGGTGTGATACTTCTCGTTTGTCCCTGTAGGAACTATCTGACCTATTTTTAGACTTTGTGGGTCTCACATCTGTCTGTATCGACCTGGTGTCATTAAAGCTTAACCATAGGTGACGAAATGCCTGACTCCACGCAACTCCTTATCGGCGCCGGTCTCGACGGCCAGCCCATCGCCCAGGCCATGCGCCTGGCCAACCGTCACGGGTTGATTGCCGGCGCCACAGGCACGGGCAAAACCGTCACCTTGCAGCGTCTGGCGGAGGCGTTCAGCGATGCGGGTGTGGCGGTGTTCGCGGCCGACATCAAAGGTGACCTTTGTGGCCTGGGTGCTGCGGCCAACCCTCAGGGCAAGGTGGCCGAACGCATCGCGGGCATGCCCTTCCTTAATTACACGGCGAAGGCTTATCCGGTAACCCTGTGGGATATCCACGGGCAATCCGGTCATCCATTGCGCACCACCATCAGTGAAATGGGCCCTTTATTGCTCGGCGCACTGCTGGAACTCACCGACAGCCAGCAATCGGCGCTGTACGCGACGTTCAAAGTGGCGGACCGCGAAGGCCTGTTGCTGCTGGACCTCAAGGACCTCAAGGCTCTGCTCAACCATCTGCGTTATCACCCGGAGCTGCTGGGCGACGATGCCGCCTTGATGACCACCGGCTCCAGCCAGGCGTTGTTGCGGCGCTTGGCGGTGCTGGAACAGCAGGGCGCCGAAGCCCTGTTTGGCGAGCCGGCCTTGCAACTCGAAGATATCTTGCAACCCGCCGGCGATGGTCGTGGGCGCATCCATTTGCTCGACGCCAGCCGCCTGGTGCATGAGGCGCCCAAGGTCTATGCAACCTTCTTGCTGTGGCTGTTGGCCGAGCTGTTCGAGCAACTGCCGGAGCGTGGGGATGCCGACAAACCGCTGTTGGCGCTGTTTTTCGACGAGGCGCACTTGCTGTTCGCCGATACGCCCAAGGCGTTGCAGGATCGTCTGGAGCAAGTGGTGCGTCTGATTCGCTCTAAAGGCGTGGGTGTGTATTTCGTCACGCAATCGCCGGGGGATTTGCCTGACACGGTGTTGGCGCAACTGGGCTTGCGCATCCAGCACGGCTTGCGCGCTTTCACCACGAAAGAACAGAAATCCCTGAGGGCGGTGGCGGATGGTTTCCGACCTAATCCGGCTTTCGATGCGTTGTCGGTACTGACCGAACTGGGCACGGGTGAGGCGTTGGTGGGCACCCTGCAGGAAAAGGGCACGCCGGAAGTCGTCCAGCGCGTGCTGGTGGCGCCACCGCAATCGCGGATCGGGCCACTCAGTGAAGCCGAGCGCGCGGCATTGATCGCCAGTTCGCCATTGCTGGGCCGCTATGACAAGCCGATTGACCGCGAGTCTGCCTATGAAGTGCTGATGGCGCGCAAGGACCTCGGGCCGACCGAGGAAGCCAAACCGGCATCCGAGGAGCCGAGCTTCACCGACAAGGCGGGCGCATTTTTGGGGACTACGGCAGGCAAGGCACTCAAATCAGCCATGCAGCAGGCCGCCAATCAGATGGGTCGTCAACTGGTGCGTGGTCTGTTAGGTTCCTTGCTCGGCGGCAGCAAGCGCAAGTAGGCGGTCAGGTTTTGGGCCTGGCATGGGCGGCCAACCGCTCCAGCGCTGCGCGCAAACCTGGGTCGCTGATCCCGTCGGCCGTAGCCTGAATGGTTTCGGCCGCATTTTCCGAAAGGTCCATCGTGTGCCCGACCGCGCCTTGCTGCACGGTGGGCGGCTGCACCTTGAATTGAATGCGCGTCAAACTGGCAAACTCATCAAAGGCCATCAACTGCCGCTGCAGGCGTTTTTGTTGATAGCGCAAACGGGTCGCCCAATGGCCGTCGGTGACAATTAACAGCAAATTGCCTTCACGCCAGGACGCTACATGACAATGTTCACGTGCCGCCGGTTGCAGTTGGCTGTCGACCAGGCGTTGCAAATGGCCCAAGCGTTGCGCGTGGCCGAAGATGGCTTTCAACGGCTTGGCTTCGCGAAGCAACGCGCCGGGGGCGCGGGCTGTAAGAGGGCGAAATGCCATGTTTAGACACCTTAAGTAACAGAGCCGCCATCTTAGCAGAAAGCGTCTGTGTGCCCCCTGGCAAAGCGCTGACCGGGCTTGAGCCGTGAAATCAATAGGTAACTTCTGCGCTCCATGGGTTGAAGTTCCAGCAAAAGCCCTTATTTTAAACAGGCCCTCTCACAGCACCATGCCAGCATCGGGGAACAACGCCACTTTCCTCACCCACGAATCCGGGTAGAATGCGCGTTCGCATGCGGCCGTGAGGGCTGCTCGGGCCACTCACGGTGCGCCCTCCATCCCTATGTGTGGAAGAACCTGCCGATATGTTTGCGCCTTTGTTAAAGAAACTTTTTGGAAGCAAGAATGAGCGCGAAGTTAAACGCATGCTCAAGACGGTGCAGCTGGTCAATGCCTTCGAAGAGCAGATGGTTGCCCTTTCGGACGAGCAATTGCGCGCCAAGACCCAAGAGTTCAAGGCCCGCATAGCCAAAGGTGAATCCCTCGACAAGCTGCTTCCCGAAGCCTTTGCGGTCGCCCGTGAAGCCGGTAAGCGTGTGATGGGCATGCGCCACTTCGACGTCCAGTTGATCGGCGGCATGACCTTGCATGAAGGCATGATTGCCGAAATGCGTACCGGTGAAGGCAAGACCCTGGTAGCAACCCTGGGTGTTTACCTCAATGCATTGTCCGGCAAGGGCGTGCACGTTGTGACGGTGAACGACTACCTGGCCCGCCGGGACGCCAACTGGATGCGCCCGCTGTATGAATTCCTCGGCCTGACCGTCGGCGTGGTTACGCCGTTCCAGCCGCCGGAAGAGAAACGTCTGGCCTACGCTGCCGATATTACCTACGGCACCAACAACGAATTCGGTTTCGACTACCTGCGCGACAACATGGCGTTCAGCATGGAAGAAAAATTCCAGCGCGAACTCAACTTTGCCGTGATCGACGAAGTCGACTCCATCCTCATCGACGAAGCCCGTACCCCGCTGATCATCTCCGGCCAAGCCGAAGACAGCTCGCGCCTGTACACCGAGATCAACAAGTTGATCCCGCGTCTGGAGCAGCACATCGAGGAAGTGGAAGGCGTGGTGACCAAAGAAGGTCACTTCACCATCGACGAGAAGACCCGTCAGGTCGAGTTCAACGAAGCCGGTCACCAGTTTGTCGAAGAGATGCTGACCCAGATCGGCGAGCTGGCCGAAGGCGAAAGCCTGTACTCGGCACACAACCTGGGTCTGTTGACTCACGTGTATGCCGGCCTGCGTGCCCACAAGCTGTTCCATCGCAACGTTGAATACATCGTGCAGGACGGCCAGGTCGTGCTGGTCGACGAGCACACCGGTCGTACCATGCCGGGTCGTCGCCTGTCCGAAGGCCTGCACCAGGCCATCGAAGCCAAGGAACACCTCAACATCCAGGCCGAAAGCCAGACGTTGGCGTCTACCACCTTCCAGAACTACTTCCGTCTGTACAACAAACTGTCCGGCATGACCGGTACAGCCGACACCGAAGCGTTCGAATTCCACCAGATCTACAGCCTGGCCGTGATGGTGATTCCACCGAACAAGCCGCTGGCACGTAAAGACTTCAACGACCTGGTGTTCCTGACTGCCGAAGAGAAATACGCGGCAATCATCAACGACATCAAGGACGGCATGGCCCAGGGTCGTCCGATCCTGGTAGGTACTGCCACCATCGAAACGTCCGAGCACGTGTCCAACCTGCTCAATAAGGAAGGTATCGAGCACAAGGTACTGAACGCCAAGTTCCACGAAAAAGAAGCCGAGATCATTGCCCAGGCCGGTCGCCCAGGCGCACTCACCATCGCCACCAACATGGCCGGTCGTGGTACCGACATCCTGTTGGGCGGTAACTGGGAAGTGGAAGTCGCGGCACTGGAAAACCCGAGCCCTGAGCAGATCGCCCAGATCAAGGCCGACTGGCAGAAACGCCACCAGGCCGTGCTGGAATCCGGCGGCCTGCAGGTGATCGCTTCCGAGCGTCACGAATCGCGCCGTATCGACAACCAGTTGCGTGGTCGTGCCGGCCGTCAGGGTGACGCCGGTTCCAGCCGCTTCTACCTGTCGCTGGAAGACAGCCTGATGCGCATCTTCGCCTCTGACCGGGTGAAGAACTTCATGAAAGCGTTGGGCATGCAGTCCGGCGAAGCGATCGAGCACCGCATGGTGACCAACGCCATCGAGAAAGCGCAGCGCAAGGTTGAAGGCCGTAACTTCGACATTCGCAAGCAACTGCTTGAGTTCGATGACGTCAACAACGAACAGCGTAAAGTGATTTATCACATGCGTAACACGTTGCTGGCCGCTGACAACATTGGCGAGACCATCGCCGATTTCCGTCAGGACGTGCTCAACGCCACTGTCAGCGCACACATTCCGCCACAATCCCTGCCAGAGCAGTGGGATGTTGCCGGTCTGGAAGCCGCGTTGAAGAGCGACTTCGGTGTGGACTTGCCGGTTCAGCAATGGCTGGACGAAGACGACCACCTGTACGAAGAAACCCTGCGCGAAAAACTGATGACCGAGCTGCTGCTCGCGTACAACGAGAAAGAAGAGCAGGCGAGCGCCGAAGCGCTGCGCACCTTCGAGAAACAAATCGTACTGCGCGTGCTGGACGACCTGTGGAAAGACCACCTGTCGACCATGGACCACCTGCGTCACGGTATCCACTTGCGTGGCTACGCCCAGAAGAACCCGAAGCAGGAGTACAAGCGCGAGTCGTTCACGCTGTTCTCCGAACTGCTGGATTCGATCAAGCGCGACTCCATTCGCGTGCTGTCCCACGTTCAGGTGCGTCGCGAAGACCCGATCGAGGAGGAAGCTCGTCTGCGTCAGGAAGCCGAGGCACTGGCTGCGCGCATGCAGTTCCAGCACGACGAAGCGCCGGGTCTTGAGGCGCCGGAAGTGCTGGGCGAAGAGGTCGATGTGGCTCTGGCTCAGACGCCGGTTCGCAATGATCAGAAGCTGGGTCGTAACGAACTGTGCTGGTGCGGTTCGGGCAAGAAGTTCAAACACTGCCACGGCGAAATCAACTAAGATTTTTGCCTGACGCTGCAACACCCTGCGCCGCGACCGGCTTTTGCCGTCGCGGCGTTTTGCCATTAATTTCACCGTCGCTTACGACGGCACAGACATCACCTATTTTTAAGGAGCGCATTCATGGCTGTTGGTCTTGGTCCTTTGCCCACATTGCACCCGGTTGCCGGTTTTGAACTCGGTATCGCTTCGGCCGGCATCAAGCGTCCTGGGCGCAAAGATGTGGTGGTGATGCGCTGTGCCGAAGGCTCGACCGTCGCCGGTGTGTTCACCCTCAATGCGTTCTGCGCAGCGCCGGTGATCCTGGCCAAGCAACGAGTGGCCGGCAACATCCGTTACCTGCTGACCAACACCGGTAATGCCAACGCCGGCACCGGCGAGCCGGGCCTGGTGGCGGCTGCGCGTACCTGCGCCAAGCTCGCCCAGATTGCCGGGGTTGATGCCAGCCAGGTGCTGCCGTACTCCACCGGCGTCATCGGTGAGCCGCTGCCGGTCGAAAAAATCGAAGGCGCCATGCAAGCCGCGCTGGATGACCTGTCTGTGGATAACTGGGCAGCGGCCGCCACCGGCATCATGACCACCGACACCTTGCCAAAGGGCGCGAGCCGTCAGTTTGTGCACGATGGCGTAACCGTGACCGTGACCGGTATCAGCAAAGGCGCGGGCATGATCCGCCCGAACATGGCGACCATGCTCGGCTACATCGCCACCGACGCCAAAGTCTCCCGCGACGTGCTGCACAGCCTGATCCTGGACGGCGCCAACAAGTCGTTCAACCGCATCACCATCGATGGCGACACCTCGACCAACGACTGCTGCATGCTGATCGCCACCGGCCAGGCCGACTTGCCGGAAATCACCTCGGCCAGCGGCCCGCTGTTCACTGCGTTGAAGCAGGCGGTGTTTGAAGTGTGCATGGACGTGGCCCAGGCCATCGTGCGTGACGGCGAAGGCGCGACCAAGTTTGTCACCGTTGAAGTCAATGGCGGCGGCAACCACCAGGAATGCCTGGACGTGGGCTACACCGTGGCTCACTCGCCGCTGATCAAGACTGCGTTGTTCGCCTCCGACCCGAACTGGGGCCGTATCCTGGCAGCCGTTGGCCGTGCGGGTGTGCCGGATCTGGACGTGAGCAAAATTGACGTGTTCCTGGGTGATGTGTGCATCGCCAGCCGTGGCGCCCGTGCTGAAACCTACACCGAAGCCCAGGGCTCGGCGGTGATGCAGCAGGAAGAAATCACCATCCGCATCGAGCTGGGTCGCGGCGCATGCAGCGAAACCATCTGGACCACCGACCTGTCCCACGAGTACGTGAAGATCAACGCGGAATACCGTACCTGATAGCAGAGAGGATAAGCGCGGTGAAACGAGTGCATGTAGCAGCAGCGGTGATCCGCGGCGTTGACGGCAGGATACTGCTGGCGCGCCGCGCCGATACTCAGCACCAGGGCGGCCTGTGGGAGTTTCCCGGCGGAAAAGTGGAGGCCGATGAATCGGTCGCTACGGCCTTGTCCCGCGAATTGCAGGAAGAGTTGGGTATTCAGGTCACCACGGCGCGGCCATTGATCAAGGTGCAACATGACTACCCGGACAAGCAGGTGTTGCTGGACGTCTGGGAAGTTTCGGCCTTTTCCGGTGAACCCCAGGGTGTCGAAGGGCAGCCGCTGGAATGGGTCGCGCCTCGGGATCTGATCAACTACGAGTTCCCGGCGGCCAATGCCCCGATTGTGGCGGCCGCGCGTTTACCTGCCGAGTACCTGATTACGCCGGGCGAACTGGAAACGCCGACACTGTTGCGCGGTATCCAGAAAGCCATTGCCGGTGGCATCAAGCTGGTTCAACTGCGTGCGCCCAACGGTTATGACCCCAAATACCGTGACCTGGCGGTGGACGCGGCAGGGCTGTGCGCGGGCAAGGCGCAACTGATGCTCAAGGGGCCATTTGAATGGTTGGGGGATTTTCCTTCAGCCGGCTGGCACATGACGTCGGCGCAACTGCGTAAATACGCAAGCAAGGGCCGGCCGCTGCCGAAGGATCGCTGGCTGGCGGCGTCGTGTCATAACGCCGAAGAGCTGGCGCTGGCAGAAATGATGGACGTGGATTTTGTCACGCTGTCGCCGGTGCAGCCGACCCAGACGCATCCGGATGCTCAGCCGTTGGGCTGGGAGCAGGCGGCGGAGTTGATCCAGGGCTTCAGCAAGCCGGTGTTTTTGCTGGGCGGGGTTGGGCCTGCCGAGCGGGAGAAGGCTTGGGAGGCTGGGGCTCAGGGTGTGGCGGGGATTCGGGCGTTTTGGCCTGAGGTTTGATGCGATCGTTCCTACGCTCCGCGTGGGAATGCCTCTTGTGACGCTCTGCGTCACGCTTCGGGACGCGGAGCGTCCTGGGCTGCATTCCCACGCGGAGCGTGGGAACGATCTATAAACATCAGTGGGGCTTAGCCGCCGCCTGCCACAGCACTTCCGCGACTCCTTGACGCTTGGCAATCACCCTGGCCGCCACAAACAACAAATCCGACAACCGGTTGATATACGAAAGCCCCACGCCTTCCAGCGGCTCCACCGCATTCAACTGCTGACACCGCCGCTCCGCACCTCGCGCCAGGCTGCGGCACACATGAGCTTGGGCGATCAGCGCCGAGCCACCGGGCAATATGAAGTTCTCTAGCGGCCCGACTTCTTCGTTCCAGCGGTCAATCACCGCTTCCAGCCGATCGACTTCCGCCGCATTCAGCGCTTTGTACACCGGCATCGCCAGCTCTCCGCCGAGGTCAAACAGCCGATGCTGGCAGGGTGTGAGCACCTCGATGACATCCTTCAATTCCGGATGCTGGCCGCTTTGTTCTTCCAGGTTGGCCAACAGCAAACCCAGCTGGCTGTTCAGCGTGTCGACTTCGCCTATGGCTTCCACACGCGGGTGGTCCTTGGGCACGCGGCGGCCGTCGCCCAGGCCGGTCTCGCCCTTGTCGCCGGTACGGGTGTAGATCTTCGACAGGCGAAAGCCCATGGTCATTGCTCCAGTCTGGTGAGTTCGTGGGAGGGTAATTGGCTGCCGGCCAAGGGCAGGCGCAGGGTGAAGCAGGTGCCCTGGCCGACGGTGGAGTGCACCTCCATCTGGCCCTTATGGTTGTTGGTAATGATGAAATACGACACTGACAGCCCGAGCCCGGTGCCCTGGCCGATTTCCTTGGTGGTGAAGAACGGCTCGAAGGTGCGTTTGCGCACGTTCTCGCTCATGCCGATGCCGTTGTCTTCCACCTGGATCTCCGCCCATGGCGGGTTCAGGCGGGTGCGCAGAATGATGCGCCCCGGCTCGCTGTCGTCTTCACGCAGGTGGATCGCCTGGGCGGCGTTTTTCAGCAGGTTGAGCAACACTTGCTCAAGCTCGTTGGCGGTGCCGGGCACCGGGCCCAGTTGTGGGTCGAACTGACGGATGATCGCCTGGCCCTTGAAGTCGAAGCCGATGGTCAGGTCAAAGTCGTTACCGGCAATGTCTACTGCCTGATCGATCAGCGCCGGCAAATCACAGGGCGCCATCTGGCGATTGCTCAGGCGGCTGAAACTGAGCATATGGGTGACGATCTTCGCCGCACGCGCACCGGCCTGTTGAATGCCGTCGAGCAGTTGTGGCACTTCGCGGCCTTGCAGGTAACGGTTGACGGTGTCCAGCTCGATGCCCGCCTGTTCGGCGTGCTCCAGGTTCTTCGGCAGGTCGGGCGACAGGCGGCGGCGGATGTTCTGCACGTTATGCAGGATCGCTCCCAGCGGATTGTTGATTTCATGGGCCATGCCCGCAGCGAGGCCGCCGACGGAGAGCATTTTCTCCGACTGCACCATCATTTCTTCCAGGGACAGGCGCTGAGTGATGTCGTCGATCCGGATTACCACGCCGCGCCCGGCGCCGCCCATCAACGGGTAAAAGGTCAGGGCGTAATGCTTGGCCTCATCGCCCTTGATCCAAGTCACGCGCTCAATCCGTTCCACCGTGTGTTGCTCCACTGTGGCCTTGATTTGCGGCAGGTACGGCTTGAGCGGCTGGAACGCGAGGAAGATCGGCTGGTTCAGCGCCTCATCCAGGCGTGTGCCGGAAAGTGCGCTGGCTTCCTGGTTCCATTGGGTTACGTAGAGCTGTTCGTCCAGGGCGATCAGCGCCGAGGGCATGGAGTCGATGATGCTGTTCAGGTAGTTCTGAAAACCCGTGAGTTTCTTCTCGATCTTGCTGCGAACCTGCACTTCCAGTTCCAGCTTGCGGTTAGTGTGGCGGGTTTCTTCGGCCAACCCCTGAGCCTGATCATAGGCGGCTTGGGAATCATCGCGCGCGCGTTTGAGCTGTTGCTCGCGGGCCTCGATACGCGACAACATGGTGTTGAAGGCTTCCGCCAGGCTGCCGATTTCATCATGGTTGCCCCGGCGGGCGCGCAGGGCGTAGTTCTCTTCGCGGGTCACTTGCCGCGAGAGCTCTTCGAGTTCGTGGATCGGGCGGGTGATCAGGCGTTTGATCTGCCGGGCGATGACCAGCCACAGCAACACACTGAAAATCAGAATACCCAGGCTGGCCGTCAGCGTGCCGGTGTAGAACGCTACCGGCAACTCACTGCTGGCGACCAACAGCAAGTGCCCGGAAGGCTGGCCGTTGCGGGGCAGGGTGATGACCTGGTTGCTGCGAAACTCGGTAATGCGCCAGGCTTCGATATGCCGGTAGTTGTCCGGCAGGTGCAGGCGGTTGCCGTGTTGCATCTGCGCCAGGCGGTTGCCATCACCGTCGTAAAGCGCGGCGGCGCGCAACGGCGAGTAGCTGGTCAGTTCATTGAGCAGCGCTTCGGCTTTGGCAGGCGACTCGATGGCGTCGGCGGCCAGCGAGGGGTTGGATACCAGCCGGCCAATGGCCTGCAACGCCTGAGGCGCCATGCTCTCCTGGGAGATCCAGTACGCGGCGCTGATAAACGTCAGGTTGGCTACCAATAATACGGTGGTCAACAACACCAGCAAGGCGGCCAGCAATTTCTGCCCTACCGGTAGGTTTTCAAGACGCTGGCGCAGTGGCATCAGGGTTTTTCCAGGTGATAGACAGGTAGGCAGGGTAGCGCGTGCCTCAGTTGCTGGCCAATCCGTGTGCAGCCAGATAGTCGACCAGTCGCGTTTGCACTTGTTGCAGATGAGGCAGGACCAATTGATGACGAGCCGCCGCCTGACAGGCATAACCGAGCAAATAGCTGATTTCGGTGCGCCGCGCGTTGGCCACGTCCTGATACATCGAGGAATAGTTGGCGGCAGTGGCCTGGATCACCCGTTGCACTTCGCCATGCAAACCTTCTGCGGCGGCCGGTTGGCCGCAGCATTCGAGGAGTTCGGCCAGCTCGGCGCACAGGGTGGCGACTTCACATTGATGGTCTTGCAAACCGCCGTTGCGGCATTGATACAGCACCGTCAGCGGGTTGATTGCGCAATTCAGCGCCAGCTTTCGCCACAGGCGCGTGAGTATGTTTGTGCTCCATTCGTGAGGAATGCCGGCAGCGTGCAGGTCATCCAGCCACAGCGGCGCAGTAGGGTGGGCGGCGTCGCCCAGCCAGGTGTAGCCATGGCCGGCAAACACCACGCGCCAATCGCCGTCGCGAAATGCACCTTCGGTGCTGGAGGCAAAGATGCAGCGGGCCTGGGGCAGTTGGGCGGCGACCGCGTCTTGGCTGCCGAGGCCGTTTTGCAGCAGGACCAGTTCGGCGTTTGGCACCAGGCGATGTTGCAGCTGTGCGATAGCGCTTTGCACATCGTAGGCTTTGCACGCCACCAACAGGCGATGAATCGGCTCGGAGCTGTCAGCCGTTTCGCCGGGTACGCGGTAAGTCTGTTCTACACCGTGCTCCACCAGCGTCAGCCCGGCACCGGCTTGATAGCTTGCCAGGCGCGCGGCATCGCGCAGGATCAACCGCACGGGCGCACCGCTGCGCGCCAGACGGGTCGCCCAGAGTGTGCCCAGGCTGCCAGCGCCGAGAATGTGCCAGGGGGTCGACATCAGTTTGTGCTCCGTAAGGTCGCTCAGAGTGAACGGGGCGAAAGAACCGCTATAATGCCTCGGCATTTTAGCTCGGGCGCGCTCCATCTCTACTGAGCCCGCCCCTTATATTGGAGAAATGACATGCCTTCGTTCGACGTGGTATCCGAACTGGACAAACACGAAGTCACCAACGCCGTCGAGAACGCCGTCAAGGAACTGGACCGTCGCTATGACTTGAAAGGCAAGGGCAGCTTCGAATTCAAGGAAAAGGACCTGACCGTCAACCTGACCGCGGAAGCCGATTTCCAGCTGGAAGCGATGATCGAGATCCTCAAGCTGTCCCTGGTCAAGCGCAAGATCGACGCGCAATGCCTGGAAATCAAGGATGCCTACGCCTCCGGCAAGCTGATGAAGCAGGAAGCCGTGCTCAAGGAAGGCATCGACAAGGAGCTGGCGAAGAAAATCGTTGCTCACGTCAAGGATGCCAAGCTCAAAGTCCAGGCTTCCATTCAGGGCGAACAAGTGCGCATCACCGGCAAGAAGCGTGACGACTTGCAAGAGGCGATCGCGGCCCTGCGCGCCAAGACCTTCGACATGCCATTGCAGTTCAATAACTTCCGCGACTGATGGCACTTTGGGGAACCCGCCGGCGTTTTTGACGTCCCACGCCCCAGAGTTTGTGCCTACACTTGAGCCCTCCGGGGCTCATTTGCGTTTTTAGGCAGTCAATAAAGCCGCACATCCGCGCAACAGGAGAAGATAGATGGATTTGAATGCTGAAATGGATCACCTGATCAAGACCTCCGAGTCTTGGCTCCCGATGATCATGGAATATGGCAGCCGGTTTTTGCTGGCAGTGGTCACCCTGGCCATCGGTTGGTGGCTGATCAACGTGTTGACCCACCGAGTCGGGCGTTTGCTGGCGCTGCGCAATGCAGACCTGGCGCTGCAACACTTCATCACCAGCCTTGCCAACATCGCGCTCAAAGTCATGCTGGTCGTCAACGTGGCTTCGATGATCGGCGTGGCCACCACCTCGTTCGTAGCCGCCATTGGTGCCGCGACTCTGGCCATCGGCCTGGCATTGCAAGGCAGCCTGGCGAACTTCGCCGGTGGTGTACTGATTCTGTTGTTCCGCCCTTTCCGCATCGGTGACTGGATCGAAGCCCAGGGCACGTCCGGTACGGTCGACAGCATCCAGATCTTCCACACCGTGTTGCGCACCGGTGACAACAAGACCGTGATCATCCCCAACGGCAGCCTGTCCAACGGCCTGATCACCAACACCAACCGTCAGCCGACCCGCAAGGTGGTGTTTGACGTGGGTGTCGACTACGAAGCCGACCTGCAGAAAGCCCGTGAAGTGTTGTTGGAACTGGCGAAAGACCCGCGAGTGCTGGCTGACCCGGCGGCAGTGGCAGTGGTTTCAACGTTGGGCGACAGTTCCATCACCGTTTCCCTGCGCTGCTGGACCAAGACAGCGGATTATTGGGACGTGGTGTTCATGCTCAATGAATTGGCACGTGATCGCTTGAAAGCGGCGGGAATCGATATTCCATTTCCGCAGCGGGTTATTCGAGTGATGCAGGAAAGTGTTACGAAGTAACTAAGTCAAAGGCTGTCGAACTTGGCTGATGGGTCAGGTTCGATAGCAGAAGTTCAAGCTCGATAGTTAGCTTGCTAGTTATTTCTTCAATGAAATAACGCGGTAATAAAAAAGCCGCTCCCTTGTGAATAAGGGAGCGGCTTTTTATTTAAGGCGTGAGCCTTAAGCCATCGTTGTAATCAAACTGCTAATTACAAGATGTTCAGCGGGTATTGCGCGATCAGACGCAGTTCGTCGATCGACGCCGAACCGTAGTACACGCCGTCAGACGAACGATAGGTCGCTTGACGTACGCGCAGGCTCAGGTCTTTGGCTGGGCCGCTCTGGATCACGTATTTGGCTTCGATATCGCGTTCCCACTCTTTGCCGTTCGAGGTTTCGCCAGTGTTGGCGCCGGTACCTTTAACGTAGCGAGTCATGAAGCTCAGGCCTGGCACGCCGAAGGTGGCCATGTTCAGGTCGTAGCGAGCCTGGAACGATTTCTCGTCTTCAGCGTTGAAGTCGGAACGGGCGATGGAGTTGGCCAGGAAAATCGTGCCGCCGCCGTCTACGCCGTAGCCGTAGTCACCGTCACCGCTAACCTTTTGGTAGGCCAGGGTGAATGTGTGAGCCTGGATGGTGTACGCACCTTGCAAGCTGTACGCACGGTTATCCAGTTTGGTGGTGCCGTCTTTTTCTGCGCGTTGCAGGCCGGCGCCATCGCTCTTGGTGCTGTAGATGTTGAAGTCAACGGCCAGGGACTGCTCGTTGCTCAGCGCGTGAGTCCAGTTCAGGTTGGCGTAGGTTTTCTTCCAGTAGTCTTCAGTCTTCGCGTAGTACAGGCTGGCGCTGACTTCCGGCGTCAGGGCGTAGACACCACCGATGAAGTCGGTTTTGGTCAGGCCAAGGCTGTCACGGAAGGTCTGGTTCTGTGCCACGCTCGAAGTGAAGTGACCGCCTTCGAGTTTCAGGCCCTTGATTTCGTTGCTGGTGATCGAGATACCTTGCGGCAGCTCTGGCAGCAAACGGCTGTCATCGGAGGCAAATACCGGTGCGGTGGTGTATTGGTCGCCGATTTTCAGCACGGTATCGGAAAAACGGAACTTAACAGCGCCGCCGCCTTTGGAGTAGTCGTCTTGCGAGCGACCGTCAGAACCGGTAGGGAACAGGCCAGTGCCCGAGCGGCCCTTGCCACTGTCCAGTTTCACGCCCAGCAGGCCGATGACATCAACACCGACACCGATGGTGCCTTGGGTGTAGCCCGATTGGAACAAACCATTGAAGCCCAGGCCGGTTTCATTGACACGGCTTTTGCCTGTGTCGTTGTTACGGAAGTCGCGGCCAAAGTTCAGCAGGCGAGTGTTGATGCTGAAAGTGCTGTCTTCAACAAAGCCCTTGGAATCGTCCTGGGCGGACGCCATTGCGTACTGCGAAACGCCGGCTGAAACAGCCAGTGCGATCATGCTCCACTTCATCACGCGCATCGTGATTTGCTCCTTTGGTTTTAGGAAGAGTACTGCCGTCCCACCTGTATTTTTATCTGGGCGGCTCTTTCTTTATTGTGTCGGCGCAAAGTTATATCACGCAGACTCTATTGACGATACTTACCCATCTTTCCTTTCAGCTTCTTTACGAGGCTGTCGTAAATTGCTAGATCCGTGTCGCAAATTCACAGCCCGAGTGTATCCGGGCTGACAACTTCAATGCTGTTTTCAAACCCCTTTCAAAGTTTGAACTCTTCCTTGATACACATCGAAACGCTACTGTTTTTTATCGCGAAACACCTGCTTCCAAACGGGTGCCGTTGCCGACGATACGAGTGTTAATGCAACAAGCGTGCACAAAGCGGTAACCGAATGTCATTTTTTCGTGAAAAACGTTACGGCCGTGTAAAAACCGCATAAGCACGGGCTTTTTGCGCCGTTTGGTTTGGGTTTGGCGCCAGGGTTTTACGCCTCTGCGTTGATACACAAACCAGCTGACGGATCAAAACGTTACCGGTTCACACTCCTCAGTGGGTAATTTGAGGCACAGGTGGGTCATTTTGGTGCGTGCCGTTGAGGCCCGGTTTAGCGTAGCTCAAATATTTAATTGCCTCGAAAAGGTGCGTGTTTTTTTGCTGGATGGCTCGAGGGCCGCCCGCAATGGTCGTGAAGCCGCACGCATTCAAAGGTATGCTGGGCGCCTGAAATTGACTTGCCGACCGGAGTGCCCACGTGTTCGCTTTAGATCAACGCCTGCAACAAGACACACTGGCCATTGGGGACTTCCCGCTCTGCCGCCTGTTGCTGTCCAATGATTCAAATTATCCGTGGTTCATCCTGGTGCCGCGCATCGACGGTATCAGCGAAGTGTTTCAACTGGATGTCGCCGATCAGCACACGCTGTGGCAGGAGACGACGGCACTCGCGCAGTGGCTTAACGAGGGGTTGGGTGCCGACAAGATGAACATTGGGGCGCTGGGTAACGTCGTCAGCCAATTGCACGTGCATGTGATTGTGCGTAAACGCGATGACGCCGCTTGGCCAGCACCGGTCTGGGGCAAACACCCGGCACAGCCTTATACGCAGGAGCAAGTGGCGGCTATTCGCGCTCGACTGCGCACGTTATTGCCCGCCGACTTCATCTTTACCCAGGACTGAACCATGGATTTGCAAGACCGCGTCACTGACCTGGAAAGCCGCCTCGCATTCCAGGACGACACCATCGAAACCCTCAATGACATCCTCGTCACCCAGCAGCGTGCGGTTGAACGCCTGCAATTGCAGATGGCCGCTTTGCTCAAGCGCCAGGAAGAGATGGGTGGCCAGTTCGAAACCTCCGAAGAAGAAGCACCGCCGCCTCACTATTAACAGCGGGCATAAAAAAACCGCGACCCGGCACTGCCGGATCGCGGTTTTTTTTACGCCGAAATCAGCGACGCGGCAGTGCCGCAATCACATCTTCGGCTTGCAGGCCTTTGTCACGGTTCATGACGGAGAACTCCACGCGCTGGCCTTCGACCAGAACGCGATGGCCTTCGCCACGGATGGCCCGGAAGTGGACGAAAATATCGTCGCCCGAATCGCGGGAAATAAAGCCGAAGCCTTTGGAGGTGTTGAACCACTTGACGGTACCGGTATCCCGGTTGGTCATGTCGTAGTTTTGCGACGCGGCCGCAGGGGACGAACGGTAGAAGCTGATGGCCAGGTGAAGAACGATGGCGACCACAGCAATCACCAGGCTGAGCAGGATGGCCGGGTGGCCGCCCACTTCAGGCATAGGTGCCAGGAGGGTGAGGGTTTGAACGACAACAGTCAGCACCAGCAGCGCGCTGACCAGGTTTTGCAGTTGATGACGCGTGCCTTTGTTCCAGTAAGGGATCACCGGTGCGAGCGTCAGGTTAAGAAGGCCGAACAAGGCCAGGTACAGAGCGTCGTGTTGTTCCAGATACGGCAGGCTTTCAGGCTGCAGGCTCGGGATAAAGGACAGCAGCAAAGCTGCAACGCCCGTTAGCAGGTGGACGATTTTCAACATTTTGATTAACTCACGTTAAGACGGATCACAAGGAAGAGCTGACTGGCACGGTTCGCTTCAGAACAATGGGAGGCGTTGAGCACGTGCGCGGGGTATCAGCCTATGGGGTGTGCCGCAGACATTAACGGCAACCACACCGCGCCTATTTAACAGCAAAGGCTGTGCCTACTCAAATCAAGCATTTCGGGGTGTTGCGAGGGGCAGGGCATTTCTGCGTCAAACGCTTGTCCTAGACAGGTGCAGGTATTTCGGGCGAGCTTTTCAGAGGTTTCCTGCCTCGTTCATGGCCGCAGAGGGACGATTTGCCGCACGCCACCTGGGTGGGTGTGGCTGCACATAGCCGGCACTCTTGCTAGAGTGGTTCAGCACCTGATCAATGAAATGCTCATCAATTGAAGGGGAAAAACATGGCAATCGATATTGGTATCAGTGAAGAAGACCGTAAATCCATCGTCGACGGACTTTCACGCCTGCTGTCCGATACCTATGTGCTGTATCTGAAGACCCACAATTTCCATTGGAACGTCACAGGCCCCATGTTTCGTACGCTGCACTTGATGTTTGAAGAGCAGTACAACGAGCTGGCGCTGGCGGTGGACTCCATCGCCGAGCGTATCCGCGCCCTTGGTTTCCCGGCGCCGGGTGCCTATTCGATCTACGCCCGTTTGTCTTCCATCAAGGAAGAAGAGGGTGTGCCGAGCGCTGAAGAGATGATCAAGCAACTGGTGGCCGGTCAGGAAGCCGTGACGCGCACCGCGCGCGGTATCTTCCCCTTGCTCGACAAGGTCAGCGATGAGCCGACCGCCGACTTGCTGACCCAGCGCATGCAGGTTCACGAAAAAACCGCGTGGATGCTGCGTTCCTTGCTCGAAAACCAGTAACCACCCCCGCGCAGTGGCGCCGTCCTGGCGCCGCTCGCTCGTTTCCCCGCATTTCCTGGCGTTGTCCTACGACTTTCCAATACCCGTCTTCTGGTTGCTCCGCGCGTCCTGCTGTTTTATAGGCTCACTGCCTAATGGGAGAAGCCCATGGGCTGCTGTTTGGCAATGGAGTGTCAGGTGTATGTCACGCGCAGTGGGTAATGGAGTGATGGAAATCGGTGGTTTTCATAAGATAAAAGTCGATCCCTTTGCGAAAGGGTTCGATATGGGGTTGGCCAAGCCATTGTCCCGGTCAGTCAGGCTCAACGGCTTTTCCACCTGCCTGCGGCTGGAACAGATCTATTGGAATATCCTCACGGAGATCGCCATGATCAATGCCTGTTCAGTCAGTGCATTGCTGTCTTATGTCGATCGCGAAGTGCATTTGCGCTATGGCGGCGTGAAGAACTTCAGTGGGTTGGTCAGGGTGGTGTGTGTGGTTCATGTATTAAAAGGCCGCACGAGTCCCGAATGATCCAGTGGCTCGGTAGCCGGCCCGCCGTCAAGGCTGGCTGGCCTCCGGGCAGAAAGCCGGCTGCACTGCCTCGATTTACCAGATATAATCCCGCGCTTTGCTGTGCGTGCCGGGTCTGTAACCGAAGGGCACGGCGCGGTAACGACCTGATCGCCGAGACATCTCCATGCCCATGTACGACTATCAATGCGCTTCCTGTGGTCATCAGTTGGAAGCCATTCAGAAGATCAGCGCAGCGCCGCTGGTCGATTGCCCCGCCTGCCAGGCGCCTGAGCTGAAGAAGATGTTGTCCATGCCGGGCTTTCGCCTGAGCGGCAGTGGCTGGTACGAGACCGACTTCAAGACCGGCTCGAAGAAGAACCTGGCGGGCGGCGACAAAGCAGACTGAGTTGAACTCTACGCGCAGGCTCCTGCATTATCCGTCCCCTGCTTTAATGTACGGTGACGAGGCAGGCCTCCACCGAATTTCGAATTACGAGAAGTGAAACCACTACCATGATGCGCAGCCACTATTGCGGCCAACTGAACGAGACCCTGGAAGGTCAGGAAATCACTCTTTGCGGATGGGTTCACCGTCGCCGCGACCACGGCGGGGTGATCTTCCTCGATATCCGTGATCGTGATGGTCTGGCCCAGGTGGTGTTCGACCCGGACCGCGCCGAGAGCTTCGCCGCCGCCGACCGCGTGCGCAGCGAGTACGTCGTGAAAATCACCGGCAAGGTGCGCCTGCGCCCGGCCGGCGCCGTGAACAAGAACATGGCGTCCGGCGGCATTGAAGTGCTGGGTTACGAGCTGGAAGTGCTGAACGAGTCGGAAACCCCGCCGTTCCCGCTGAACGAATACTCCGACGTCGGCGAAGAAACTCGCCTGCGCTACCGCTTCCTGGACCTGCGTCGTCCGGAAATGGCCGAGAAGCTGCGCCTGCGTTCGCGCATGACCACCAGCATCCGCCGCTTCCTCGATGAAAACGGCTTCCTGGACGTGGAAACGCCGATCCTGACCCGGGCCACCCCGGAAGGCGCGCGTGACTACCTGGTGCCGAGCCGCACCCACGCCGGCTCGTTCTTCGCCCTGCCGCAATCGCCGCAGCTGTTCAAGCAACTGTTGATGGTGGCCGGCTTCGACCGTTACTACCAGATCGCCAAGTGCTTCCGTGATGAAGACTTGCGCGCTGACCGTCAGCCTGAATTCACCCAGATCGACATCGAAACCAGCTTCCTCGATGAAAAAGAGATCATGGGCCTGACCGAGCAGATGATCCGCAACCTGTTCAAGGAAGTGCTGGACCTGGAATTCGGCGAGTTCCCGCACATGACCTTCGAAGAAGCCATGCGCCGCTACGGTTCCGACAAGCCAGACCTGCGTAACCCGCTGGAACTGGTGGACGTGGCCGATCAGCTCAAAGAAGTCGACTTCAAGGTGTTCAGCGGCCCGGCCAACGACCCCAAGTGCCGCATTGCCGCCCTGCGCGTGCCTGGCGGCGCGAGCATGCCGCGCAAGCAAATCGACGACTACACCAAGTTCGTCGGCATCTACGGTGCCAAGGGCCTGGCGTACATCAAGGTCAACGAGCGCGCCAACGGTGTTGACGGTCTGCAATCGCCGATCGTTAAAAACATCCCGCTGGACAACCTCAACGCGATCCTCGATCGCGTGGGTGCAGTCGATGGCGACATCGTGTTCTTCGGCGCCGACAAGTCCAAGATCGTCAGCGAAGCACTGGGTGCACTGCGCATCAAGCTGGGCCACGACCTGGACCTGCTGACCTGCAAGTGGGCTCCGATGTGGGTCGTCGACTTCCCGATGTTCGAAGAGAACGACGACGGCAGCTTCAGCGCCTTGCACCACCCGTTCACCGCGCCGAAGTGCACGCCTGCCGAGCTCGAAGCCAACCCGGCCGGCGCGCTGTCGCGTGCCTATGACATGGTCTTGAACGGCACCGAGCTGGGTGGCGGTTCGATCCGTATCCACCGCAAGGAAATGCAACAGTCGGTCTTCCGCCTGCTGGGCATCAACGAAGCGGAACAGGAAGAGAAGTTCGGCTTCCTGCTCGACGCCCTGAAATACGGCGCGCCGCCACACGGTGGCTTGGCTTTCGGTCTGGACCGTCTGGTGATGCTGATGACCGGCGCCCAGTCGATCCGTGAAGTGATCGCCTTCCCGAAAACCCAGAGTGCTGCGGACGTCATGACCCAGGCTCCGGGTGTGGTGGATGCCAAGGCACTGCGCGAACTGCACATCCGTCTGCGCGAGACGCCGAAGGCTGAGTAAGGCTGCTGCGTGAAAGCGCAATAAAGTGGTAGGCAGTCAAAAAGGCGCATCTTCGGATGCGCCTTTGCGTTTAAAAGAAGGAATTCCTGCCTGGGGCGGGATTGATAAGGTTTCTAGAGAATTTCGGAGTTGTGTTATGGCTGGCCATTCCAAGTGGGCGAACATCAAGCACCGCAAAGAGCGTCAGGATGCCAAGAAAGGCAAGATTTTCACCAAGTGGATTCGCGAACTGACCGTTGCGGCCCGTCAGGGCGGCGGTGATCCAGGCTCCAACCCGCGTCTGCGCCTGGCGCTGGACAAGGCCTTGGGCGCGAACATGAGCCGCGACATCATCGACCGCGCCGTGGCTCGTGGTGCAGGCGCTGCCGACACTGACGACATGGTCGAGCTGAGCTACGAAGGCTACGGCCCGGGCGGCGTGGCGGTGATGGTCGAGTGCATGACCGACAACCGCAACCGTACTGCCGCAGCCGTGCGTCATGCCTTCAGCAAGTGCGGTGGCAACCTTGGCACCGACGGTTCGGTGGCTTATCTGTTTGAGCGCAAAGGTCAGATTTCCTTCGCGCCGGGTGTGGATGAAGATGCCCTGATCGAGGCTGCCATGGAGGCGGACGCTGACGACGTGGTGACCAATGAAGACGGTTCCATTGACGTATTTACCTCATTCGCCGGGTTCTACGCCGTGCGTAACGCGCTGGAAGCGGCCGGGTTCAAAGGCACCGACGCGGAAATCGTGATGCTGCCGACCACCAGCGCCGAGCTGGACCTGGACGGCGCGCAGAAAGTGCTGAAGATGCTGGATATGCTCGAAGACCTGGATGATGTGCAAAACGTGTATTCGAATGCCGACATCCCGGAAGACGTGGCCGAACAGCTGACTTAAGCACGATGAAAACCCCCTGTGGGAGCTGGCTTGCCTGCGATAGCATCACCTGAGCGCAACTGAAAAACCGAGGTGCCTGCATCGCAGGCAAGCCAGCTCCCACACAAGCCAGCTCCCACAGTTGTTAGGTGTTGGCCGCAAGATTTGTGTTTTTCCCCACTTTGCAGGCGTTATGACTTTAATCCTAGGCATCGACCCCGGTTCGCGCATCACCGGTTTTGGCGTGGTGCAACACACCCCTCGCGGCTGTATCTACGTCGCTTCGGGCTGCATCCGCACCGGCGCGGGCGAGTTGGCCGAGCGCCTGCAGATCGTCTATCGCGGCGTGCGTGAAGTGATTCAGACCTACGGCCCCGTGACCATGGGCATCGAAAAAGTATTCATGGCGAAAAACGCCGACTCCGCATTGAAGCTCGGCCAAGCGCGTGGCGCTGCCATTGTTGCCGGCGCCGAAGAAGGCCTGGAAATCGCCGAATACACCGCCACCCAAGTCAAACAGGCGGTGGTCGGCACCGGTGCGGCGAATAAAGAGCAGGTGCAGATGATGGTCATGCACATGCTCAAACTGACTTCAAAACCGCAAATCGACGCCTCCGACGCCCTGGCCATTGCCATTTGCCATGCGCACACCCGCTCCAGCCTGTTGCCGCACGGCTTGGGTACTGCACGCAGTCGTGGCGGGCGGCTGCGTCTCTGATAGCATCAGCGCAATCGTATTTTCCGGTCAGGCCTTGATCTGACCTCAAGCTTTAAGGATCGAACCGTGATTGGACGCTTGCGCGGCACCCTGGCTGAAAAACAGCCGCCGCACCTGATTCTGGATGTAAACGGGTTGGGGTATGAGCTGGAAGTGCCCATGACCACCCTCTATCGCCTACCGTCGGTCGGTGAACCGATCACCTTGCATACCCATCTGGTGGTGCGCGAAGACGCGCAATTACTCTATGGTTTCATTGGCAAGCGTGACCGCGACTTCTTCCGTGAGCTGATTCGCCTGAACGGCGTGGGTCCCAAGCTGGCGCTGGCGCTGATGTCGAGCCTGGAAGTGGATGAACTGGTGCGCGCCGTTTCGGCCCAGGACACCTCGGCGCTGACCAAGGTGCCGGGTGTCGGCAAGAAGACCGCCGAGCGCCTGCTGGTGGAACTCAAGGACCGTTTCAAGGCCTGGGAAGTGGTGCCGAGCATGTTTGCCCTGGTGCCGAACCAGCCGGATATGCCGGCGGGCCAGGTGGCCAGCGCCGAAAGCGATGCCGTCAGCGCGTTGATTTCCCTGGGCTACAAGCCGCAGGAAGCCAGCAAGGCAGTGTCGGCCATCAAGGACAAGAACCTGAGCAGTGAAGACATGATCCGCCGAGCCCTGAAGGGAATGATTTAAGTGATTGAAGCTGATCGTCTGATCGCGGCCACTGGCCCGCGCGACCGTGAAGAAGTCCAGGACCGGGCCATTCGCCCGCTGAGCCTGGCTGACTACATCGGCCAGCCCACCGTGCGTGAGCAGATGGAGTTGTTTATCCAGGCCGCCCGCGGGCGCAGTGAATCCCTGGACCACACGCTGATCTTCGGCCCGCCTGGCCTGGGTAAAACCACCTTGGCGATGATCATCGCCAATGAGATGGGCGTATCGATCAAATCCACGTCCGGCCCGGTTCTGGAACGCCCGGGTGATTTGGCGGCGTTGCTGACCAACCTTGAGCCCCATGACGTGCTGTTCATCGACGAGATCCACCGGCTGTCGCCGATTGTCGAAGAAGTGCTGTACCCGGCCATGGAAGATTTCCAGCTCGACATCATGATCGGCGAAGGCCCGGCGGCACGCTCGATCAAACTCGACCTGCCACCGTTCACCCTGGTGGGCGCCACCACCCGAGCGGGCATGTTGACCAACCCGCTGCGAGACCGTTTCGGCATTGTTCAACGTCTAGAGTTCTATAGCACCGCTGACCTTGCGACCATCGTCAGCCGTTCGGCGGGCATTCTCGGCTTGCCGCTGGACCCGGAGGGCGCGTTTGAAATTGCCCGCAGGGCCCGTGGCACGCCGCGGATCGCCAACCGACTGCTGCGCCGTGTGCGTGACTTTGCCGAGGTGCGTGCCAAAGGGCATATCACCAAAGCGGTGGCGGACCTGGCCCTGAACCTGCTGGATGTGGATGAACACGGCTTTGATCATCAGGACAGGCGCCTGCTGTTGACCATGATCGAGAAGTTCGACGGTGGCCCGGTGGGGGTGGACAGCCTAGCTGCGGCCATCAGCGAGGAACGCCATACCATTGAGGATGTGCTGGAACCGTACCTGATCCAGCAGGGCTATATCATGCGTACGCCGAGAGGGCGCGTAGTGACCCGGCACGCCTATTTGCACTTCGGGTTAAACATTCCGTCACGATTGGGTGAGATGCCCGTGGTAGACGAATTCCTCGATGCAGTGGACGATTAAAAAGGTCACGCCAGTCGATTTATCTGAAGTTTGTGCTGTCCTAGTGGCTGGCGTCGTCATTCAGTCGTTGGAAATGTTGAATAGAATCAGAAAACAGTTGCTTGGCCGGATTGGCAACCTGAGGAGTAAGCACTAGAGTATGCGCGCGCAAAACGGGGATCAGTCGTTCGCACATCGCTGTCGCGTTTATTACGAGGACACCGATGCTGGCGGCATCGTGTATTACGTCAACTATCTCAAGTTCATGGAGCGGGCTCGAACCGAGCGGCTACGGGAGCTGGGCTTTGCCCAATCCCAGCTTGCGGGGGAGGACCTGTTGTTTGTCGTGCATTCCAGCGAGGCGCGTTACCACGCGCCGGCGCGGCTGGACGATGAACTGCTGGTCAGCGCGGAAGTAATCGAATTGAACCGTGCCAGCCTGCGCTTTAAACAGCAGGTCAGGCGGGCAACGGATGCAACGCTGCTCTGTGAGGGGCAGTTCCTGGTGGCCTGTGTGCGCACCAATAGTTTGAAACCCCGGGCCATTCCCGAAGCTCTACGTGCGGCCTTTGCCGGCGTAAGCGGCGCGGGTAAACAATCAAAGCAGGAGATTTAGCGTGGAACCTACCGTCGTCGACCATTCCTCCATGTGGAGCCTGGTCAGCAATGCCAGTGTTGTGGTTCAACTGGTGATGCTGGTCCTGGTAGCCGCATCGGTTACCTCTTGGGTCATGATTTTTCAGCGCAGCAACCTGCTGCGTGCCGGTCGACGTGCCCTGGAGAGCTTTGAAGAGCGCTTCTGGTCGGGTATCGACCTGTCCAAGCTGTACCGTCAGGCCGGCAGCAACCCGGACCCGGATTCGGGTGTAGAGCAAATCTTCCGCGCCGGTTTCAAGGAATTCTCGCGTCTGCGCCAGCAACCGGGCGTTGACCCGGAAGCGGTCATGGAAGGCGTGGCCCGTGCCATGCGCGTGGCCATTTCCCGCGAAGAAGAGAAGCTTGAGCAAAGCCTGCCATTCCTCGCCACCGTCGGTTCCGTGAGCCCGTACATCGGCCTGTTCGGTACCGTGTGGGGGATCATGAACTCCTTCCGCGGCCTGGCCCAGGCCCAGCAAGCGACCCTGGCCACCGTGGCCCCGGGTATCGCCGAAGCCCTGATCGCCACCGCGATCGGCTTGTTCGCTGCTATCCCCGCAGTAATCGCTTACAACCGTTTTGCTGCTCGCGGCGAAACCTTGATCAGCCGTTACTACACCTTCGCCGACGAATTCCAGGCGATCCTGCACCGTAAAGTGCACACCAGCGAAGAATAAGCAGGTAATTCCCAATGGCTTTAATCGCTCGAGCTCGCAAAAAGCGCAAGCCGGTCGCCGAGATGAACGTAGTGCCTTACATCGACGTGATGCTGGTGCTGCTGGTTATCTTCATGGTGACCGCGCCGATGCTCAATCAGGGCGTGAAGGTTGATCTGCCCAAGGTTTCCAGCGAAGCCTTGCCGCAAGACAACAACACTCAGGTCCTGACCATTTCGATCAAGGCTGACAAGACCTATTACTGGAACCTTGGCAGCGAAGTCGACACCCAGAAACAGCAGGACAAGGCCATGACCTTGCCGCAGATGACGGATGCCGTGACCAAGATCATCCGGTCCGGCAACGAAGGCGGCAAGCATACGCAGGTGTTCATCCGCGGCGACAAAGTGGTCGACTATGGTTCCGTCATGGGCGCCATGGGCGGGCTGCAGAAGGCCGGCGTGGGTAACGTTGGCCTGATTACCGAGGCGCCCTGATGCAGCAACAGCGAGAGCCGTCCGCCTCGGAAAGCTTCTTCTGGCCTAGCGTCTGGGCAATTGCCCTGCATGTCCTGGTGTTTGGCATGCTGTTCGTCAGCTTTGCCATGACCCCGGACCTGCCGCCAGCCAAGCCGATCGTGCAGGCGACCCTGTATCAGCTGAAATCGAAAAGTCAGGCCACCACCCAGACCAATCAGAAGATTGCGGGTGAGGCCCAGAAGTCGGCTGCGCGCCAGACTGAAGTCGAGCAGATGGAACAGAAAAAGGTCGAGCAGGAAGCGGTGAAGGCTGCTGCGGAACAAAAGAAAGAAGAGGCGGCTCAAAAGGCCGAGGAATCGAAAAAGGCTGACGAAGCGAAGAAAGCTGACGAGGCGAAAAAGGCTGATGAAGCCAAAAAAGCCGACAAAGCTGCCGAAGCCAAAAAAGCCGAAGAGAAACAATTGGCTGATATAGCCAAGAAGAAGTCTGAAGAAGAAGCCAAAAAAGCTGCCGAAGAAGAGGCCAAGAAAAAGGCCGCTGAAGACGCCAAGAAAAAGATTGTCGAAGACGCGAAGAAGAAAGCCGCCGAAGACGCCAAGAAAAAATCTGATGCAGACGAGGCGAAGAAGAAAATCGCCGACGACGCGAAGAAGAAAGCTGCCGCCGACGCCACCAAGAAAAAGGCCCAGGAAGCAGCGCGCAAATCCGCCGAAGAGAAAAAGGCCCAGGCCTTGGCAGACTTGCTTTCCGACACGCCTCAGCGTCAGCAGGCCTTGGCCGATGAGCGCGGTGATGAAGTCGCGGGCAGTTTCGATGACCTGATTCGGTCGCGGGCAGCGGAAGGTTGGACACGTCCACCTTCGGCACGCAAAGGTATGACAGTAGTGCTGCAGATCGGCATGTTGCCGGACGGTACGGTGACTTCGGTCAGCGTCGCCAAGTCCAGTGGTGATGGCTCGTTCGACAGTTCGGCGGTAGCAGCGGTCAAGAACATTGGCCGGTTGACCGAGATGCAGGGAATGAAATCGAGCGATTTCGCTCCTTATCGTTCATTCAAGATGACATTCACACCTGAGGATCTAGCCTTGTGAGAAACCTTCTTCGAGGAATGCTTGTCGTTATTTGCTGTATGGCAGGGATAGCGGCGGCGGATGAAAAGAACATTTTGGTCACCAGCGGCAGTGATCGGGCCACCCCGATCGCCGTAGTACCGTTCGGTTGGCAGGGCGGCAGCGTGCTGCCGGACGACATGGCCCAGATTGTCAGTGACGACCTGCGCAACTCCGGTTACTACGCGCCGATTCCGAAAGGCAACATGATCAGCCAGCCGACCCAGGCCAGCGAAGTCATCTTCCGTGACTGGAAAGCCGTAGGCGCCCAGTACCTGATGGTCGGCAGCATCACGCCAGCCGGCGGTCGCTTGCAGATCCAGTACGCGTTGTTCAACGTGGCTACCGAACAGCAGGTCTTGACCGGCAGCGTTTCGGGTACCGCCGAACAACTGCGGGACATGGCCCACTACATCTCGGACCAGTCGTTTGAAAAGCTCACCGGTATCAAGGGGGCGTTCTCGACACGCCTGCTTTATGTAACCGCTGAGCGTTTCTCCGTCGACAACACGCGTTACACCCTGCAGCGTTCGGATTACGACGGTGCACGTGCAGTGACCCTGCTGCAATCGCGTGAGCCAATTCTGTCGCCGCGCTTCGCGCCGGACGGCAAGCGTATTGCCTACGTGTCGTTCGAACAGCGTCGTCCGCGTATCTTCGTGCAGCACATCGATACGGGTCGTCGCGAGCAGATCACCAACTTTGAAGGCCTGAACGGTGCACCAGCGTGGTCGCCGGATGGTTCGCGCCTGGCGTTCGTACTGTCTAAAGACGGCAACCCGGACATCTACGTGATGAACATGGCTTCGCGCCAGATCAGCCGCGTGACCAGTGGCCCGGGCATCAACACCGAACCGTTCTGGGGTAAGGATGGTTCGACCATCTACTTCACCTCCGACCGCGGCGGCAAGCCACAAATCTATAAAACGAGCGTGAGTGGTGGGGGCGCTGAACGTGTGACCTTTATCGGTAACTACAACGCCAACCCTAAACTTTCGGCTGATGAAAAGACGTTGGTGATGATTCACCGTCAGGATGGTTTCACTAATTTCCGGGTTGCGGCCCAGGATTTGCAGCGTGGAACGGTAAAAATCCTCACAGATACCAACCTTGATGAGTCAGCTACTGTTGCGCCCAACGGCACCATGGTAATCTACGCCACCCGCCAGCAGGGCCGGGGAGTCTTGATGCTCGTGTCCATTAATGGACGCGTAAGGCTCCCGCTTCCTACCGCACAAGGCGAAGTCAGAGAACCGTCCTGGTCCCCTTACCTGAACTGACGCGGCGCTACAAAAAGAATTGCTTAACACACTGGGGTTCATTAGGAGTTTCACGATGGAAATGCTGAAGTTTGGTAAGTTTGCTGCTCTGGCTCTGGCTCTGTCCGTAGCCGTTGGTTGCTCGTCTAAAGGCGGCGACAATGCCGGTGAAGGCGCAGCTGTTGATCCAAACGCTGGTTACGGCGCTAACACTGGTGCAGTTGACGGCTCCCTGAGCGAAGAAGCTGCTCTGCGCGCTATCACCACTTTCTACTTCGAATACGACAGTTCGGACCTGAAGCCAGAAGCCATGCGCGCTCTGGACGTTCACGCGAAGGACCTGAAAGCTAACGGCGCTCGCGTTGTTCTGGAAGGTAACACCGACGAACGTGGTACTCGCGAGTACAACATGGCACTGGGCGAGCGTCGTGCGAAAGCCGTTCAACGCTACCTGGTACTGCAAGGTGTTGCTCCAGGCCAACTGGAACTGGTTTCCTACGGTAAAGAGCGTCCAGTTGCTACTGGCCACGACGAGCAGTCCTGGGCTCAAAACCGTCGCGTCGAACTGCGTAAGTAATTCGTCATGCGAACGTGCCGTCGTGCTCTAACTGTATTGGCTCTCAGCCTCGCACCGCTTGCGGTGTGGGCTGCGGTTCCTGTGGAAGATAGCAACTCTGGCTATAACAATAGCGGGAGCAGCTATCCGCCAGCAGGTTATGGCACGAACGGCGCCTATGCTGGGGGGCCGGCAACTGCCGCCCCCTCGGCACAGGGCGAACTGTTCAACCAGCTGCAACGCATGCAGGATCAATTGGCGCAGCAACAAGGCACCATTGAGATTTTGCAGAATCAAGTGAACCAGCTGAAGCAAGAAGGCCTGGAGCGTTACCAGGATCTTGATCGACGCATTGGAGCCGGCGTTACACCTGCCGCTACTCCTGATAATTCTTCTGCCGGTGGCGCGCCTGTTGCGGCCGCCGGTGGTGCAGCAGTGGGGGCCGCGGCCGCAAGCCAAGCCCCTGCCGCGAGCAGCGAACCGGGTGATCCGGCGAAGGAAAAACTGTATTACGATGCAGCCTTCGACCTGATCAAAGCCAAGGATTTCGATAAGGCCAGCCAGGCTTTTACCGCATTCCTGCGCAAGTACCCGAACAGCCAGTACGCGGGCAACGCCCAGTACTGGTTGGGCGAAGTCAACCTGGCCAAGGGTGATCTGCAAGGTGCCGGTCAGGCATTTGCCAAGGTCAGCCAGCTTTACCCAAAGCACGCCAAGGTGCCTGATTCGCTGTACAAACTCGCTGACGTAGAACGCCGCCTGGGTCATACCGACAAGGTCAAAGGCATTCTGCAGCAGGTGGTTTCCCAGTATCCGGGTACCTCCGCTGCCCAGTTGGCCCAGCGGGACCTGCAACGCTTGTAAGCGCTGCACTCCCGTTTAGAAGAAACCCGCGCCTGTCGCGGGTTTTTTCGTTAGAATCCACGCCCTTTTATGAAACACGCTTTTTGCGGTCTACGCGTTGGCGGGATCGCTTGAAGTGCCTGACGGAGGCGGACAGCCTGTTTAGCTGTTACGCCCGTGGCGAATATGCAAGACACATTACGCATCACCGAAGTTTTTTACTCGTTACAGGGTGAAACGCGAACCGCTGGCCTGCCCACCGTATTTGTACGGCTGACCGGCTGCCCGTTGCGTTGCCAATACTGTGACAGCGCCTACGCCTTCAGTGGCGGCACCGTGCGCACCCTCGACGACATCCTGGAACAGGTTGCCGGCTTCAAGCCGCGCTACGTCTGTATGACCGGCGGCGAGCCGTTGGCCCAGCCCAACGCCATCCCGTTGCTCAAGCAGCTGTGTGACGCCGGTTATGAAGTCTCCCTGGAAACCAGCGGCGCCCTGGACATCTCTGCGGTAGACCCGCGTGTCAGTCGTGTGGTCGACCTCAAGACCCCGGGTTCCAAGGAAGCACACCGCAACCTCTACCAGAACATGGACCTGCTGACGCCCAACGATCAGGTCAAGTTCGTGATCTGTTCGCGCGACGACTACGACTGGGCGGCCTCCAAGCTGATCCAGTACGGCCTGGATCGCCGCGCAGGCGAGGTGCTGTTCTCTCCCAGTCATCACGACCTGAACGCCCGTGACCTCGCCGACTGGGTGGTGGCCGACAACCTGCCGGTGCGCCTGCAATTGCAGCTGCACAAATACCTGTGGAATGACGAGCCGGGGCGCTGAGATGAGCGATCAAAAGCGCGCAGTCATCCTGCTGTCTGGCGGCCTTGATTCCGCCACCCTGGTGGCCATGGTCCGCGCCGAAGGCTACCGCTGCTACACCCTGAGCTTCGACTACGGCCAGCGTCACCGCGCCGAGTTGGACGCCGCCGCCCGTGTCGCTCGCGACCTGGGCGCGGTCGAGCACAAGGTGATCGGCCTCAACCTCAATGGCATTGGCGGCTCGGCCCTCACCGACAGCAGTATCGGTGTGCCCGAGGCGCCGAGCGAAGGCATCCCGCTGACCTACGTGCCGGCACGCAACACGGTGTTTCTGTCTCTGGCCCTCGGTTGGGCCGAAGTACTCAATGCCCGCGATATCTTCATCGGCGTCAACGCACTGGACTACAACGGCTACCCGGACTGCCGCCCCGAGTACATTGAGTCATTCGAACGCATGGCGAACCTGGCTACCAAAGCGGGCGTAGAAGGGCAGGGCTTCCGTATCCGGGCGCCGCTGCAGAACCTGAGCAAAGCCGATATCGTGAAGGCTGGTGTAGGACTTGGCGTCGATTATGCGCAGACAGTTTCCTGCTACCAGGCAGACGATTCCGGCCGTGCATGTGGGAAATGTGACGCCTGCAGACTGCGCGCTGAAGGCTTCAAAAACGCCGATATTGCGGACCCAACGCGTTATTTCTGATTTATTTCAAATAAGGTGTTGAATAATCCTTAGAAATCAGTATTATACGCGCCACCACACAGCGGGTCGTTAGCTCAGTTGGTAGAGCAGTTGGCTTTTAACCAATTGGTCGTAGGTTCGAATCCCACACGACCCACCATATTTGGCGGTTTAGAAAATCCGGAAGGCCCACGCAAGTGAGGATTTCCGGGTTTTTTTTTGCCTTGTAAAAAAAGCCGCCTGCAAGAGGCGGCCCGTGGCCTGGCATCAGGCACGCTTAGCCAAATCGTCCCGTAATGTAATCTTCCGTCTGCTTCATCTTCGGCGTGGTAAAGATCTGGTCTGTCTTGCCATGCTCAATCAATTCCCCCATGAACATGAACGCGGTGCTGTCCGACACCCGCGCGGCTTGCTGCATGTTGTGCGTCACGATGATCACCGTGTACTGCGTCTTCAGCTCGGTAATCAATTGCTCGATGCGCCCGGTCGAGATGGGGTCGAGCGCCGAGGTCGGTTCGTCCAGCAGCAGCACCTGTGGCCGCAGTGCAATGGTGCGTGCAATGCACAACCGCTGCTGCTGCCCGCCCGAGAGGCTTTGTGCGCTCTGGTTGAGTTTGTCCTTCACCTCGTCCCACAAGGCGCCGCCGCGCAAGGCTTGCTCGACGCGGTCGTTCATTTCGCGACGGGACAGTTTTTCGTGATGGCGAACGGCGTAGGCGATGTTGTCGTAGATCGACATCGGAAACGGCACCGGCTTCTGGAACACCATGCCGACGTGGCTGCGCAGGCGGTTCATCGAATAGCCGGGGGCGAGGATGTTTTCGCCGTTGAGCAACACTTCGCCGCGCGCCTCCTGCTTGGGGTACATCGAGTAAATGCGGTTGAACACGCGCAGCAGCGTGGACTTGCCGCAGCCCGAAGGGCCGATGATCGCGGTGATGCGTTTTTCCGGAATGTCGATGTCGATGGACTTCAGGGAGCGTTGGTTGTTGTAGAAAAACTCCAACCCACGCACACGGATTTTGGTTTTTTCAGGATCAATGCCAGTGGCGTCCATCAGTGAGACCTATTGCGTAAAAGGATCAGGCGAGATGCCAGGCTCAGTACCAGCACGAACAGCGTCAGGACCAGCGCACCGGCCCAGGCGAGGGCGTGCCAGTCGTCGAACGGGCTCATGGCGTACTGGAAAATAACCACGGGGACACTGGCGATCGGCTTGAGCAGGTTGCTGCTCCAGAACTGGTTGCCGAACGCGGTGAACAGCAGGGGCGCGGTTTCCCCGGTGATGCGGGCCAGGGCGAGCAGGATGCCGGTGACCACGCCAGCCTTGGCGGCCCTCAGCACAATCTGCAGCGTCAGCTTCCATTGCGGTACACCGAGGGCCAATGCGGCTTCGCGCATGGTCGAGGGTTGCAACTGAAGCATTTCATCGGTGGTGCGTACCACCACCGGAATCACCAGCAACGCCAAGGCCAGCGCACCGGCGAGGGCAGAGAAGCCCACCTGGTGATTGGTCAGTTGATTCAGCGGCAGGATTACAGCGGTATACACAAACAACCCCAGCACAATCGACGGCGCGGAGAGCAGGATGTCGTTGATGAAACGCACCGTAGTACCCAGGCGCGAGTGCCGTGCGAATTCGGCCAGCCAGATACCAGCCATCAACCCGATCGGCGTGCCGATCAGCAAGGCGATGCCGGACATCAGTGCGCTGCCATAAAACGCGTTGGCCAGCCCGCCTTCGGTGCCGGGCGGCGGGGTCATCTGGCTGAACAGCCGCAGGTTCAGGGCCTGGAAACCGTTGATGATGGTCGTCAGCAGAATCCACGCCAGCCACAGCAAACCAAAGGCTGTCGCGCCGCAACTGAGGAGCATCGCCACGCCGTTTTTCAGCGCGCGCTTGCGATACAGGCGTTCGTTGGCGTTCATAGACCTTCCTTACGGGACAGACGCATCAGCAGTAGTCGCGCGAGTGCCAGCACCACAAACGTCACGATAAACAGCAGAAAGCCCAAGGCAATCAGCGCGGAGCGATGCAGGTCGGTGTAGGCCTCGCTGAACTCGTTGGCGATGACCGAGGCGATCGAACTGCTCGGCATCAGCAGCGAGGCGGAAAACTGTTGGGCGTTGCCCAGCACGAAGGTCACTGCCATGGTCTCGCCAAGGGCACGGCCCAAGCCGAGAAAGATGCCACCGACCACCGCCGAGCGGGTGTAGGGCAGGACAATGTCCCATACCACTTCCCACGTGGTGCTACCCAGCGCGTAGGCGGATTCTTTTAGCTGAGTGGGCACACTGCGAAACACCTCATGCATCACCGAGGTGATAAACGGCATGATCATCACCGCCAGCACGATGCCGGCGGTGAGCATGCCGATCCCCAGCGGCGGCCCCTGGAACAGCGAGCCAACAAAGGGCAGGGCGCCCAGGTAATCATTGATGTAGGGCGACAGGTACTCGGCCATAAACGGCCCGAATACAAACAGGCCCCACATGCCGTAGATGATCGAGGGAATACCGGCGAGCAATTCAATGGCCGATGCGACCGGCATTTTCAGCCAGGGCGGCGCGACTTCCGTGAGAAAAATCGCAATGCCAAAACTGACCGGCACGGCAATCAGCAGCGCCAGAAACGACGTGACCAGCGTGCCGTAAATTGGCACCACGGCACCAAAGTGATTGTTGACCGCATCCCACTCGGTGCTGGTAATGAAGCCAAAACCAAAGGTGCGAAACGCCTGGCTGCCACCCCACAGTGTCGAAGCCGCGATGCTGGCGAGCAATAGCAGCACCAGCATGGCGGCCCCGAACATCGAGCGTTTAAACCACAGATCGTGGCGTTGATCGCGAGCGGCGCGGTTGTCGCTGTGTATGTCGCTCGCGTGAGTAGTCATAACCAAAGGCTGGACGGTGTCGTTCATATCAGATGTGCTCACCGCCTCCCCCGATCACCGGGGAAGGCGGTCGTAGGGCGAATCAGTGAGTGAAGTCAGACTTCCAGTAACCTTCGATTCGCGACACCAGGGAGTCCGGCAGGGCTACGTAGTCCAGCGCAGCGGCCTGTTGCTGGCCCTTTTCCAGTGACCACTTGAAGAAGTTGAAGGCCGCCTGGCTTTGCTCGGCGTTCTTTGGCTGCTTGTACATGATGATCCAGGTGGTGGCGGTGATCGGCCATGCGCCTTCGCCCGGCGCGTTGGTCATGATCAGGTTGAAGTCTTTGGCGCTGGCCCAGTCGGCGGTGTCAGCGGCTGCCTGGAAGGCCTTCGCGTTAGGCGAGATGAACTTGCCCGAGGCGTTCTTCAGCTGGGTGTAGGTCATTTTGTTCTGCAGGGCGTAGGCGTATTCCACGAAGCCGATGGAGTTCTTGATCTGCTTCACGTAGGCCGAAACACCTTCGTTGCCTTTGCCGCCCACACCCACTGGCCACGGCACGGTGGTGCCGAAACCGATTTTGGTTTTCCAGCTGTCGCTGACCTTGGCCAGGTAGTTGGTGAAGTTGTAGGAGGTGCCTGAACCGTCGGAGCGGTGCACCACGGTGATGTTTGCGACTGGCAGGTTCAGGCCCGGGTTAAGGGCAGCGATGGCCGGGTCGTTCCAGGCCTTGATGTCACCGAGGAAGATTTTCGCCAGCACGTCGCCGTCGAGTTTCAACTGGCCTGCTGTCACGCCTTCGACGTTCATCACCGGCACGATGCCGCCGATCACGCTGGGGAATTGGCCCAGGCCGCCAGCTTTGAGTTCATCGGCCGAGAGGGGCGCGTCAGAGGCGCCGAAGTCCACGGTGGCCGCCTTGATCTGGGCGATACCGCCACCGGAACCGATCGATTGATAGTTGATGCGGTCGCTGGCGTTCTTGCTGTAGTCCTGCGACCACTTGGACAGCACCGGGTAGACGAAGCTGGAGCCGGCACCGGTAACGTCGGTGGCGTGGGCCACGCCACTCAGGCACAGGGCGGTCAACAAAACGGACAGACTTTTTTTGCTCGGCAACATCACGACAACACCTCAGGGGAAGGGGTAAGTGGAAGGGTCCACCTGTCTAAGACGTGACGATTTAATTCCTGATATATGTCTGTTTAATGACGGTTTGGCTTTATGAAGAAACATTTAGAAATGTTTGTGGCGGATGGCCGCTACGGATTTACGCTGAGGGTGCTTCCTCTGTCTCAATGAAGTACTGGCAGATCAGCCGGTCTTCGCGCAAACATTGTTCACTTGCCGGCATCCCCGTGGCCTCGGAAAAGAACGCCGCCATCGCCCGGCACACGCATTGCTCCTCGCGCACCACACTGCCCACCGGGCAGGTGAAGTTGCGCACCATCACACCGCCTTCCTGCGGCATGGCCTCGGTACTGGCGCCTAATGCGTCGGCGGCGGCCATGGCGGCGCGCAGGCCGCTGTCGAACGTCACAGGGTTGGCCAGGCCGGCACGTTGCGCCAGTTGGCGACCGGTCTGTTCCAGCACATCGCCCAGCTCGTCGACGTCGTAGCGGTCCTTGAGCGTGGCCAGCAGTTGAGTCAGCAACACCTGATAGGCGGTGGACGTGACGTCTTCACTGCCGGGCGCCGCTTCGAACACCACCGGCGGCTTGCCGACCGTGTTGGGCGGGCGAATTTTGCTGCGGCGCACCAATCCCTCGGACTCCAGCTGCTTGAGCTGCACGATCACCGCGTTACGCGTGACGGCCAAGTGTTCGCAGAGCTGCACCACGGTCAGGGGCTCGCGCTGGAGGAGCTGCAGGATGTCACTTTTGGTACTCACGAGCGGCGGGCTTCACTGGCAGTTTGGGGGCTTGAGTATAACGCCATAAAACGTCTGACGATGAGGAAAAACAATAATGACAAATAATATTGTCATTATTGTTGTGAGGTGATTAGAATTCGCCAAAATCACCCACCCGCAGGACATCAGCATGAAAAAAGCCCAGCGTTTATTGATCGCGCTCCCATTCGCCTTCGCGTCTATCGGCAGCGCCATGGCGCAAGATGCGCCGCAGCAATCCACCCCCACCCAGTTGGTCGATGCCCTCAACGGCGTGTTCGGCCAGCACGCTGGCGCCCGTGCGGTACACGCCAAGGGCATCGTGCTGGAAGGGCGCTTCACCCCAAGCCCGTCTGCCGCGTCCATCAGCCAGGCGCCGCATTTGCAGGCCACGGCCGTGCCAGTCACCGTGCGTTTTTCCAACTTCGCCGGGATTCCGGACATTCCGGACAACCACGGCTTGGCCAGCCCACGCGGCCTGGCCATCCGTTTTGCACTGCCGAACGGCGGCAGCACCGATATCGTCGCCCACTCGTTCAACGGGTTTCCGTCGCCGACGGCGGATGATTTCCGTGATCTGCTGATCGCCCTCGGCACCAGTGGCCCCGACGTGGCCAAACCCACGCCGCTGGACGGCTACCTCGGCACCCACCCGGTGGCCACAGCCTTCCTCACTGCGCCCAAGCCTGCACCGCAGAGCTTCGCCACGCTGCCTTACTACGGCGTGAATACCTTCAAGTTCATCAACGCGGCGGGCACCGTCACCTTTGGCCGCTACCAGTTCCTGCCGGTCAGCGGCAGCCATTTCTTGAGCGACGCGCAAACCGCCAAGGCAGAGCCGAATTACCTGAGCGAAGAGATTCAGCAGCGCGTCAGCAAAGGCGCCGTGCGCTTCAAACTGGTGGTCCAGGAAGCCGCGCCGGGTGACAAACTCGACGACCCGTCGATCGCCTGGCCGGCCAGCCGCCCACTGGTGGAACTGGGCACCCTGGAAATCACGCGTGCCGTGGCCGATAACGTCGCCGCGCAAAAAAGCCTGATGTTCCTGCCCAACAACGTGCCAACGGGTATCGAACCGCAAGACCCGATGATCAATGCGCGTTCCGCCGCCTATCCTGTTTCATTCGGTCGTCGGCAATAAGCCGTCGCCCTGCCTGATAAAAAAGAGGAAGCCCTGATGAGTCTGATACCGAACAATTCACTGATCACCGCGACCCCGGAAGAGGGGCGTGAGCTGGCGATCAAAATGGCGCGCCTGGTCATCAAGGCCACGCAACCGGACGAAGCGGTGCGTGGCAGGTTGCGCGATGTGTACGCCAATGATGCGGCGATGCTGATCAGCATTGGCCAAGTAGTCGCGACGGAATTTGCGACCATTGCGGCGGCCAACAAGTACTGGAACCCATAACGCAAAAAGCGCAGCCACCGCAAAGTAATGCCGATCCGTTATGGGTTAGCACAGCATTTGTGGCGAGCGGACTTGTTGTGGTCAGCGGGCTTGCTGTGGCGAGCGGGCTTGCCCCGCGTTGGGCTGCGCAGCGGCCCCCCCGAAAGCCACCGCGGTTTACCTGACACTATGTGACCAGCCCCAAAACCTGACGCCGAGGCCTGTCTGAAAGGACTCGGCGTCTTCCATAGGGCTGCTGCGCAGCCCAACGCGGGGCAAGCCCGCTCGCCACAGGGATGCGATGCCTTCAGGCTTTCTTATTAACCACATGGAGATGATTGCCCTGGCGCGGTTTTATTCCCGGCAAGTTGAAAAATATCGTGCGTGCAAGGGGTGTGACTTTATTGGAAAGTGGTCACCACTTCGTCTTCAGCAGGGGAATTACCGATGAGTGTGATCCAGCGTTTACAGCAACTGGGCATTGTGTTGCCCGAACCCATCAACCCTTTGGGCTCTTACAAAACCCTGAGCTTGTCGGGCAACCAATTGCATGTTTCCGGCCTCGGCCCGTTTGAAAACGGCAAGCCGCTGACCGGCATCGTCGGCGACGACCTGTCGATAGAGCAGGGCCAACATGCTGCGCGATTGACCCTGTTGATGATTCTGGCGTGCATCGAACAAACCTATGGCCTGGACACTATCCAGCGCTGCGTCCGCTTGACGGTTTACGTACGTGCCACCCAGTCATTCACTCAGCACCCGAGTGTCGCCAATGGCGCCAGTGACCTGCTGCTGGACCTGTTTGGCGCAGACCAACTGCCGGCCCGCAGCGCGCTTGGCGTGTACTCGTTGCCAATGGGTATTCCTGTTGAAATTGACAGCGTTTTTGAAGTGAAACCGATGGGTCACGATCAGGATAAAAGGTCATAACGAGTAACAACTAATCCAGAAAAGTCGTTGAAATACATACGATTGTCGGACAACTCCATGGATGAAAAACTCTTCATAATCGCCTCGCTCGATCGTTGGTAGCTTCCTCATCGCTGCCCAATAATTCGAGTCCTAATAATGAATAACAAAACTCTTAAAGGCGCTTTGGCGCTCTCCATTTCGCTCGCCTCCACACCGCTGTTCGCCGGTGGTTTTGCACTCAATGAACAAAGCGTGAGTTCAATGGGAACAGGCTACGCCGGTCGCTCTTCCTCGGCCGATGACGCCAGCACGGTGTTCGGCAACCCGGCGGGCATGTCCCGCCTCAAGCACAATGAAGTGAGCATCGGGGCGACCTACCTCGACGCTAAAACAGATATCAAGAACGCCAGCTCTTCCCAGGGCGGCGTCGACAACCCGGGTACCAACAAGGGCGACATGGTTCCCGGCATTGCCGTGCCGATGGGCTACCTGGTTACGCCGATCGACGAACACTGGGCGTTTGGCCTGGGGATCTACGCGCCGTTCGGCTTGGTGACGGACTATGAACACAGCTTCCAGGGCAATGGCTTTGGCAACAAAAGCAAGGTTCAGGTCATGACCGTGCAGCCGACGGTCAGCTATGCCTTCAACGACAAGGTTTCGGTAGGTTTCGGCCCGACCTTCAACAAGATCAACGGCGAGCTGGACTCCAAAGTCCCGGCGTTCGGCCTGGGCACGGAAGCCGTCAAGATCAAGGGTGACGACACCGCGATGGGCTTCAACGCCGGTATCCTGGTGCAGGCCCTGGACACCACGCGTATCGGCCTCACTTACCATTCGCAAGTGGTCTATCACTTGAGCGGTCATACAGACGCCTCCGGCGTGCTGTCCGATATTCTGGACGGCGGGCCGCAGAAATATGACGCCAAGCTGAACGTTACTACCCCGTCCTCCGTGGACTTCTCGGTCACTCACCAATTGACCGATGCCTTGACCCTCTACGTGGGCAGCACCTACACCCGCTGGAGCCAGTTGAAGAAAATCACGGTGAACAACAGCGGCGTGTCCGACATTACCGCTGAGCTGGCAGGCCTGGGTTCCATTACCGAAGAGCAGCACTGGCACGACACCTGGTCCCACGCCATCGGCTTGTCGTATCAGCTCAACAAGCAAATCGTTCTGCGTACGGGCTTCTCCGTGGACCAGACCCCGACCAACAACACCGATCGTTCCGTGCGAATTCCTACAGGCGACCGTACCGTATTCAGTCTGGGTGCGGGCTGGACGCCAGTGGATAATCTGACCTTCGACGTGGCTTATTCCTACCTCAAGGAAGAGCCGATCAAGATCCGCGACAACAACCCTCAGTTGGCGCTGACCTACGACGCCAAATATGAAAACAGTGCCAATGGTTTTGGTGGGTCGGTGACTTACCGCTTCTGACCTGTGGATAACGGCAAAGGGCCGGTTTTTTGGCGTGGTCCTTTGCCGTAAGTTTTGACCTCAATGCTGTCAATCGCGGCGTGTCTTGGTTAAATTGAAGGCTAATCAGCTTTTAGGACACGGACTGTCATGACTACGCTAACGCCGATCATCGCGATCAATCCCCTCATTCTTCGCGCCGCCACGACCTCACCGCCTGCAGCGCTTGCGAACACCCTCGACGTCTCACCGGCCCGGCCGTCTTCCGTGGTCAGCCTCGGAAATCCGGTGGCCGACGTTATCGATCTCTATTCCAAAAACGGGCAGCTCCCCGGACGCGAAACCGTGTGGGCCTGGGAAAACGATAATCAGGACGCAGTCACCCAGGCGATCAGCCAACGCTTCGGTTCAATCTCCACGGCCAGCCGTTACAGCGGCCTCGGTGCTGCGTTGGTGGATCAGTTCACCGGGGGCGGTGGGGCGGGGATTTTACAATCGGTGCTCAACACCACGGCAGAGCGTGCCGGTGATACGGGCGGGATCAAGGCCGACCAGGCGGTGCTGCACAGCAAGCCCGACAACCAAATCAGCCTCAGCATCAAGACCGCCAGCGGCAAGACGGTGACGTTCAGCCTGTTCAGTCAGAAACACGGCTTGGGCGTGCAGGCCACCGTCGACGGCGGCGATTTGACCGCGGATGAACTCAAAGCCGTCGGCCAATTGGGGGCGGCGTTCCAGGCGTCGGTCGATGGGTTGACCGCCGTACCGCCGAAACTCGACCTGAGCAAACTGACCCAGTTCGACACCAGCATGTTGGCGTCGGTGGACCTCAACGCCAAAGTCAAAAACCAGGCGGACGAGGACCTGAGCCTGGCGTTCCACGCCGACAGCCGAAGCCGCACCACACGTATGAGTGGCCCGGCCGGCGACGTCGACCTGTCTGTGGACCTGAAAAACAGCGCAATCCAGGGTGACGCCAAACAGCAGGCCAAGGCGATGAAAACCTACCTCGCCCAGTTCGACCGGGTGCAAGAGCGCGGTAGTGCCAATGCTGATTTGATGGCGATGTTCAAGGATGCGTTCAGCGCCATGAACAGCAACTATCCCCAAGGCGCTGGCGCAACGAATGCATTGAGCAACAACCCGACCGACAAAGGTTTGCTGACAGGGCTGGCGGACTTCAAGGCTTCGATCAAGCAGGCCGTCGGTGCGTCCAACGAAATGCGTCCTAAGGAAGTCGACAGCTTCTCCTACACCGTGTCGCAGAAGACCCAGGTCAATGGCCGCAGCAGCGCGGACCGCAGCGTGACCCAGAACCAGCAGTCGGTGCTGTCGGCAAACTTCCACAAAAGCCTCGGCGGTGGCGAGCCACCGGTGTTGGATGGTACCCGCAAATCGCAGAACTACCTGTATGTGCACGTGCAGGACAAGGCCAGCAGCACCGCGAGCTTCTCCTATAAGGATGGCCAACTGGCGAGTGCTTCTGTGTCGCAGTCGGCGGTGCAGAACACCCGGACCCAGAAGTACGAGATGGCCCAGTTGGTGTCAGACACGGTGGAGCCGAAAGATGGCTCGTCCAAACGCGACTACCTGGCGTTGCTGGAGCACGCAGCCCAGGAGGTTAAAAAGTCCAAGGACGCGCTGGAGCAATCAACCTTGAAGGAAGCCCTGGCGGCCATGCAGGATTCGGTGCTGCTACATGACTATCCCGCTGTACTGATGCACTGAGGTTGCGCGCCATGAAAGCGGGAAGGCTCATCACGGGGCCTTCCCGTTTTTTTTTGCCCGACAGGCGTGCGCCTGGATGCCAGATTAGGCTTTTGAATCGATTGGATATTCTGTAGCCTTGCGCAGCTTCACCCGTGCTTGATGAACACAATCACTTCGTCCGGCGGCGCCCGAAGGGCTCCAGAGCCGGTGGTACACTCGACTTTCGCGCAACTGCGCCTGCAGGTCTTGCGAACATGACGCAAATCTCCGAACGCCTTCTGGTTCAAGCCCACCTCGACGCCAAGCAGCCCAAGGCCCTTAGCGTCGAAGAAGAGGCGAGCCTGCGGGCCGCCATCGCTGCCGAGCTGAAAGCTCAAGACGCGGTGCTGGTTGCCCACTTCTACTGTGACCCGGTGATTCAGGCCCTGGCCGAAGAAACCGGCGGCTGTGTCTCCGACTCCCTGGAAATGGCGCGCTTCGGCGCTGCTCACCCGGCCAAGACTGTACTGGTGGCCGGCGTGCGTTTCATGGGCGAGACCGCCAAAATCCTCACCCCCGAAAAACGCATCCTGATGCCCACCCTGGAAGCCACGTGCTCCCTGGACCTTGGCTGCCCGGTGGATGAGTTTTCAGCGTTCTGTGACCAACATCCCGAGCGCACGGTGGTGGTCTACGCCAACACCTCGGCAGCGGTCAAAGCCCGGGCGGATTGGGTGGTGACCTCCAGCTGCGCGCTGGAAATCGTCGAAAGCCTGATGGATAACGGCGAGACGATCATCTGGGGCCCGGACAAGCACTTGGGTACTTACATCCAGCGCCAGACGGGTGCGGACATGTTGCTGTGGGACGGCGCGTGCATCGTCCACGAGGAATTCAAGTCCAAGCAGCTTGAGGACATGAAGGCGCTGTACCCGGATGCCGCGATTCTGGTGCACCCGGAATCGCCGACGGCAGTGATTGAGCTGGCGGATGCGGTGGGTTCTACCAGCCAACTGATCGCGGCGGCGCAGCGCTTGCCGAATAAAACCTTCATCGTCGCCACCGATCGCGGCATTTTCTACAAGATGCAGCAGCTGTGCCCGGACAAGGTTTTTGTTGAGGCGCCTACCGCCGGCAACGGCGCCGCGTGCCGCAGTTGCGCACACTGCCCGTGGATGGCAATGAATACGCTGGAGCGCACGCTGCAGTGCCTGCGTGAGGGCAGCAATGAGATCTTCGTCGAGCCGTCGGTGATCCCCCACGCCGTGCGCCCGCTCAAGCGCATGCTGGATTTCACCCAGGCTGCGCGCCTGAAACTGGCGGGCAACGCGTAATCCAGAGCGAGCACAATTAAAAATGTGGGAGCGGGCTTGCTCGCGAATGCGGTGTATCAGTCAATAAATGTGTCGACTGACACTCCGCCTTCGCGAGCAAGCCCGCTCCCACATTTGGATCTTCACTAGGCTGTGATTACTTCTTTTGCTTCGGAATCCGCACCAACTGCGTGTCCGAGTAGATGTCATGCCAGCTGCGCTTGCGCTTATCAATCAACGACCAGATAAACCCCAACCCCACGCACAACCACGACGCAATCGACACCACAAAACGCAGCAGCGCCTGCCACAGGCTGATCCGCGAACCGTCGGCGTTTTGCACCCGCACGCCCCACACCTGCATGCCCAGGGTTTGCCCCGAGTGCGTCCAGAACTTGGCAAAAAAACCAAACAACACAAAAAACAGAATCGTCGACAGCAACGGGTCACCGTCCAGCGCGCCGGACTCGGTGAGCGTGCGCATTTTGGCTTCGCCCACACACGCGATCCACACCAGCTTGTAGATAAACGCGGTGACGATCAGCAGGGCAGTGCACAACAAAAAATCGTAGAACATGGCTGCCAGACGACGGCCCAGGCTAACGGCGGGGAAGTCGCCTTGGGGATTCAGCAAGGGTTTGGACATGGCAGGGCGCTCTGAATAAAACAGCCATTCTACGAACAAACGCGCATAAAAAAGCCCCTGATGTCACCATCAGGGGCTTTTTGTCGCAGGAAGGATCAGCCTTCTGCTTGTACTTCGTCTGCTTGCAGACCTTTTTGGCCCTGGACCGAAACGAAGGTGACTTTCTGGCCTTCTTTCAGGCTCTTGAAGCCGTTGCCCTGGATAGCGCGGAAATGGACGAACAGATCCGGACCGCTTTCTGGAGTGATAAAACCAAACCCTTTCTCGTCGTTAAACCACTTGACGGTACCGCTCTGACGTTCAGCCATTTTCTTCTTTCCTTTGACGCTAAAAATTAATGACAGCCCCTTTCAAATGAAAGAGTACTGGGCTGAGTTGCAGGAAAGTAAGAGACGTCGAACGGGTTGTAGCACAACTACTTCAGCTACTGCCCAGGTCCAGGTTCAAAGCGACCCATGCAAACACAGTGATCAAACTCTACGCCAACTAATGCAGAAAAAACAAGCCCTGCCAAAAGCCCAGCGTTTGCTTGGGCTGATGAGACTTTTGTGCACAATGTGGATCCCACTTATTCGATAGAGTTGATCACTTGTTATAGGTGTTTGCCCTGTGTGTTAACTATCATCAATGCACTGTTTTATGGCGGTTGCGTTACAGTTTAGTGCACGCTGTCGCAACCGCGTTACTTATAGGAACAGTCAATCAACCACGATAGTAACGTTGCGGTACAAATGGCATTTTACTTACACGTAGTGGCACCTTTTTCCCACGCACCAACGCAGACACTTCGGTGTCCAGTGCAATGAATGCGCTGTCCAGGTAACCCATGGCCAGCGGACCACCCAGGGTCGGACCAAAACCACCGCTGCACACGCTGCCGATGACAGTGCCATATTCGTCGACGATTTCAGCGCCTTCACGCACGGGCGTACGCTCCTGCGGCAGCAGGCCGACACGTTTGCGACTCACACCGGCTTGTTGCTGGGTGAAGATGCGATCTGCGCCCGGGAAGCCGCCAGCACGCGCGCCATCGGCACGACGGGCCTTGGAAATGGCCCAGAGCAGGCTGGCTTCGATCGGCGTGGTGTCGGTGTTCATGTCGTGGCCGTACAGGCACAGGCCGGCTTCCAGGCGCAGCGAGTCACGTGCGCCAAGGCCAATGGCCTGTACTTCGGTCTCGGCCAGCAGGCTGCGGGCCAGGCTCTCTGCATTGGCTGCCGGTACGGAGATTTCAAAGCCGTCTTCACCGGTGTAGCCCGAGCGGCTGACGTAGCAGTCCACGCCGAGCAGGCGCAGGGTGGCGAACTGCATGAAGGTCATTTTGGTGACCTCAGGCGCCAGGCGCGCCAGCACCTTCACCGCCGCTGGGCCTTGCAGGGCCAGCAGGGCGCGTTCTTCGAACAGTGGCTCGATGGTGCATTGGTCGCCAATGTGTTTGCGCAGGTGCGCCAGGTCCTGATCCTTGCAAGCCGCGTTGACCACCAGGAACAGTTCGTCGTTACCCAGGTTGGCCACCATCAGGTCGTCAAGAATGCCGCCCTGATCATCTGTGAACATGGCATAGCGCTGCATGCCCACCGGCAGGTCGATGATGTCGACCGGCACCAGGGTTTCCAGGGCTTTGGCAGCATTGGCGCCGGTCAGGCGGATCTGGCCCATGTGGGACACGTCGAACAGCCCGGCCTGATCACGGGTGTGTAAGTGTTCCTTCATCACGCCGAGTGGATATTGCACCGGCATGTCGTAGCCGGCGAAGGGCACCATGCGCGCGCCGAGCTCGATATGCAGCGCGTGCAGAGGGGTTTTCAACAGGGTTTCGGTGGACATATTCAGCTCCTGAAAAACGTGCCGACGCGCCTTTAGGCATCAGCACTCGATAATGTTGACCGCCAAACCGCCACGGGCGGTTTCCTTGTATTTGCTTTTCATGTCGGCGCCGGTCTGGCGCATGGTGCGGATGACCTTGTCCAGCGAGACAAAGTGTTGCCCATCGCCGCGCAACGCCATGCGCACCGCATTGATCGCCTTGACCGAGCCCATCGCATTGCGCTCGATGCACGGCACCTGCACCAGCCCGCCGATAGGGTCGCAGGTCAGGCCGAGGTTGTGCTCCATGCCGATTTCGGCGGCGTTTTCCACTTGGGAAACGCTGCCGCCCAACACTTCACACAAGGCACCGGCGGCCATCGAACAGGCCACGCCGACCTCACCCTGGCAGCCGACTTCAGCCCCGGAGATCGATGCGTTTTCCTTGTACAGAATGCCGATGGCGGCCGCAGTGAGCAGAAAGCGCACCACGCCATCTTCGTTCGCGCCGGGAATGAAGCGCATGTAGTAATGCAGCACCGCCGGCACAATCCCGGCCGCGCCGTTGGTGGGCGCAGTGACCACGCGCCCGCCGTTGGCGTTTTCTTCGTTGACCGCCAGCGCGTAGAGGTTGACCCAGTCGAGCACCGACAACGGGTCGCGCAACGCCGATTCCGGGTGCTTGCACAGTTGCCGATGCAGCGCAGCCGCGCGGCGCTTGACCTTCAAGCCGCCGGGCAAAATCCCTTCATTGCGACAGCCCGCGTCCACGCAGTCCTGCATCACTTGCCAGATTTTCAGCAGGCCGGCGCGGGTTTCCGCTTCCGGGCGCCAGGCACTTTCATTGGTCAGCATCACCTGGCTGATCGACAGCCCGTAGGTGTTGCAGTGGCTGAGCAAGTCCTTGGCGTGTTTGAACGGAAAGGTCAGCGGTGTGGCGTCTTCGACAATCCGGTCGGCGCCGGCGGCGTCTTCATCCACCACAAAACCGCCGCCGACGGAGTAATACTCGCGGCTGCGGATCTGGATGTTGGCGGCGTCGAAGGCACGAAAAATCATGCCGTTGGGATGGTAGGCGAGGGGTTTGCGAATCATCGCCAGGTGTTCTTTCTCGTTGAACGCAATGCTGTGTTCACCGAGCAAATTCAGGCGGCCGTCCTTACGCATTTGCGCCAGGCGGGTGGCCACGGTTTCAGTGTTTACGGTGTCCGGGTGTTCGCCTTCCAGGCCGAGGAGCACGGCCTTGTCGCTGCCGTGGCCTTTGCCGGTGGCGCCGAGTGAACCGTAGAGCTCCACCTTGACGCAGGTGGTGGCGCTCAGCAGGTCGTCACGTCGCAACCCTTCGACAAACCGGGCAGCGGCGCGCATCGGGCCGACGGTGTGGGAACTGGAGGGGCCGATGCCAATCTTGAACAGGTCGAACACGCTAAGGGACATGGTTGTTCTCCGGTTTCTTATTATGGTTTGGGTGTACCCGATCCAACTGTGCAGGAGGTCCATGTGGGAGCTGGCTTGCCTGCGATAGCATCAACTCAGTATCACTGATACACCGAGGTGCCTGCATCGCAGGCAAGCCAGCTCCCACACAAGCAGCTCCCACACTTGACCGTGTTACGCGTAGCTCTCGATCGACGGGCACGCACACACCAGGTTGCGATCACCAAACACGTTGTCGACCCGGCCAACCGGCGGCCAGTATTTGCCCTCGATCAACGACGCGACCGGATACACCGCCTGTTCACGGCTGTACGGATGGCTCCACTCACCGACCAATTCCTGGGCAGTGTGCGGCGCGTTTTTCAGTGGGTTGTCGTCCTTGTCCAGCGTGCCGTTTTCCACCGCGCGGATCTCTTCGCGGATGGCGATCATCGCGTCGCAGAAGCGGTCCAGTTCTTCTTTGGATTCACTTTCGGTCGGCTCGATCATCAAGGTGCCTGCCACCGGGAACGACATGGTCGGCGCGTGGAAACCGAAGTCGATCAGACGCTTGGCCACGTCATCCACGCTGATGCCGCTGCTGTCTTTCAGCGGGCGCAAATCGAGGATGCATTCGTGCGCCACCAGGCCATTGCTGCCGGTGTAGAGCACCGGGTAGTGCTCTTCGAGGCGACGGGAAATGTAGTTGGCATTCAAAATCGCCAACTGCGAAGCGCGTTTGAGGCCTGCGCCGCCCATCATGCTGATGTACATCCAGGTGATCGGCAAAATGCTCGCACTGCCAAACGGCGCCGCGCACACCGCGCCTTCCTTGCGTTCCATGGCCGCGTGGCCTGGCAGGAAGGGCGTGAGGTGGGATTTGACGCCAATCGGGCCAACGCCCGGGCCGCCGCCGCCGTGGGGGATGCAGAAGGTTTTGTGCAGGTTCAGGTGGGACACGTCGCCGCCGAACTTGCCCGGTGCGCACAGGCCGACCATGGCGTTCATGTTGGCGCCGTCGATGTACACCTGGCCGCCGTTGTCGTGAATGATCCCGCAGATTTCGCGGATGCCTTCTTCGAACACGCCGTGGGTGGACGGGTAGGTGATCATCAGCGCGGCGAGGTGCTCGCGGTGCTCGATCGCCTTGGCGCGCAGGTCTTCGATATCCACGTTGCCACGCGTATCGCACGCGGTCACCACCACACGCATACCGGCCATGTTGGCGGTCGCCGGGTTGGTGCCGTGGGCCGACGACGGAATCAGGCAGATGTCGCGGCGCTCATCGCCACGGCTCTGGTGGTAGGCACGAATGGCCAGAAGGCCTGCGTACTCGCCCTGGGAACCGGCGTTTGGCTGCAGCGAGATGGCGTCGTAACCGGTGGCCGCGCAGAGCATGGCTTCCAGGTCCGAGGTCAGCTCCAGGTAACCGGCGCTTTGCTCAGCGGGTGCGAACGGGTGCAGGGCACCGAACTCGGCCCAGGTCACCGGGATCATTTCGCTGGCGGCGTTGAGCTTCATGGTGCACGAGCCCAGCGGGATCATGGTGCGGTCCAGCGCCAGGTCCTTGTCGGCCAGCTTGCGCAGGTAACGCATCAGCTCGGTTTCGGAGTGGTAGCGGTTGAACACCGGGTGGCTGAGGACGGGCGACTGACGCAGCAGCGCGGCGGGCAGGGTGCTTTCGACGCTTTCGGCAAGAGCGGTGAAGGCTGGCAGGGCCTTGCCGTCGGCGAAGATCGACCACAGGGTTTCGATATCGGCCTGGGTGGTGGTTTCGTCCACCGACACACCCAGACGCTCACCGTCGACCACACGCAGGTTGATGCGCTGGGCGCGGGCCTTGTCGTGCAGGGCGGCGGTGTTGGCGCCAGTGTTAAGCGTAATGGTGTCGAAGAAATTGGTTTGCTCGACCTTCAGGCCCAGGGCGGTCAGGCCCTTGGCCAGGATCGCGGTCAACTGGTGCACACGCTGGGCAATCTGGGTCAGGCCTTTGGGGCCGTGGTACACGGCGTACATACTGGCGATGTTGGCCAGCAGCACCTGGGCGGTGCAGATGTTCGACGTGGCTTTCTCGCGACGGATATGTTGCTCGCGCGTCTGCATGGCCAGGCGCAGGGCCGGCTTGCCGAAACGGTCCACCGACACACCGACCAAGCGGCCCGGCATGTCGCGCTTGAACGCATCCTTGGTAGAGAAGTAGGCCGCGTGCGGGCCACCAAAGCCCAGCGGCACGCCGAAGCGTTGCGCGCTGCCGATGGCCACGTCGGCGCCGAACTCACCCGGCGGGGTCAGCAGGGTCAGGGCCAGCAAGTCAGCGGCGACGGCGACCAGGGCGTTGGCGGCGTGGAAACGCTCGGTCAGCTCGCGGTAATCAAACACATCACCGTTGCTGGCCGGGTATTGCAGCAGGGCACCGAAGAACGGGCTGACGTCGGTCAGTTCGCGTTCATCGCCCACCACCACGTCGATGCCCAACGGCTCGGCACGGGTGCGCAGCACGTCGAGGGTTTGCGGGTGGCTGTGCACGGAGGCGAAGAACGCATTGCTGCCCTTGTTCTTGCTCAGGCGCTTGCAGAAGGTCATGGCTTCGGCGGCAGCGGTGGCTTCGTCGAGCAGCGAGGCGTTGGCGATCGGCAGGCCGGTGAGGTCGCTGATCAGGGTCTGGAAGTTCAGCAGCGATTCCAGGCGACCCTGGGAAATCTCTGGCTGATACGGGGTGTACGCGGTGTACCAGGCCGGGTTTTCCAGCAGGTTGCGCAGGATCGGCGACGGCGTGTGGCAGTTGTAGTAGCCCTGGCCGATGTAGGTTTTGAACAGTTGGTTTTTGCTGGCGATGGCCTTGATCTTGGCCAGGGCCTCGGCTTCGCTCAGGCCGTCTTCCAGGCCGAGCACGCTGGTGCCCTTGATGCTTTCCGGGATCACACTGGCGCTCAGGGCTTCCAGGGAGTCAAAGCCTAAGCTTGCGAGCATTTGCTGCTCATCTTCCTGGCGCGGGCCGATGTGGCGGGCGATAAATTCGTTGGCGGTGCTGAGATTGATGGTCATGGTGCGCTCCTCAGGCTTCAGCGTTGGCTTTGATCAGGCGGTCGTACGCATCCTGATCCAACAGCTTAGCCACTGCATCGGCGTCAGCCGGTTTAAAGCGGAAGAACCAGCCTTCGCCCATCGGGTCTTCGTTGACCAGTTCCGGGCTGTCGCTCAGTTTGTCGTTCACTTCCAGCACTTCACCGGTCAGGGGCATGTACACGCCGCTGGCGGCTTTGACCGATTCCACGGTGGACGCTTCAGCGCCCTTGTCGTAGGCCTGCAACTCCGGCAGTTGCACGAAAACCACATCACCCAGCGCGTTCTGCGCGAAAGCGGTGATACCCACAGTGACGCTGCCGTCAGCTTCGGCGCGCAGCCATTCGTGGTCTTCAGTAAAACGCAACTCGCTCATGGAAACTCCTCAAGGCCAGATTCGTCTGGTGGACGGGATTGGAATAATGGGAGTTACAAAGCAAAATTGCGGCCAATATTAATAAATCGTTATAAATCAACGATTTGTAAATATTTGTTATATATTTATAGCCGTTGGCTGTAGCGATTTCGATACAGCTGTAGCGAAGAAAAAAAGCCTATGTGGATCAAAGCCTTGCATGGCGCGCAAAAAGCAGGGTTGTAGCGATATCGTTACGCTGTAGCGCTTTCAGTACACTGGATGTCGTTCCTGGACTCAATTTGCAATGCGATCAACTGTGGGAGCTGGCTTGCCTGCGATAGCGGTTTACCTGACACACCGCTATCGCAGGCAAGCCAGCTCCCACATTTTGGACTGCGCTTTGTCAGTTAAGGCTTGTTCGGGATGCCGTATTTGCGCAAGCGATGGGCAATGGCCGTGTGGGAGGTCTGCAAGCGGCTGGCCAACTGCCGGGTCGAGGGGTAGCTGGTGTAGAGCTTCTCCAGCAATTCACGCTCAAAGTCTTCCACCGCCTGTTCCAGGCTGTCGACTTCGCCGTCGTTCTGACGCGCCACCGAAGTACCGGCGATGTCCAGGTCACCAATGTCCACCAACGTGCTTTCACAGATGGCCGCCGCGCGGAAGATCACGTTCTGCAACTGGCGCACATTGCCCGGCCAACGGTTGCCCAGCAGGGCCGGGTAAGTGCCGGGCGCCAGACGGCACACCGGGCGCTGGATCTGCGCGCAGGCCTGCTGCATGAAATAGCGCGCGAGCAACAGAATGTCCTGGCCGCGTTCACGCAGCGGTGGCACTTCTACATTGAGTACATTGAGTCGGTAGAACAAGTCTTCGCGGAAAGTGCCTTCGCTGACCATCTTTTCCAGGTCGCGGTGAGTGGCGCTGAGGATGCGCACATTGACCTTCACTTCACGGTCGCCGCCGACGCGCCGGAAGCTGCCGTCATTCAGAAAACGCAGCAACTTGGCCTGCAAGTACGGCGACATCTCGCCGATCTCATCCAGAAACACCGTACCCTGGTTGGCCAGTTCCATCAGGCCCGGTTTGCCGCCGCGTTGCGCACCGGTAAAAGCGCCGGGTGCGTAACCAAACAGCTCACTTTCGGCGAGGTTTTCCGGCAGCGCCGCGCAGTTCAGCGCCAGAAACGGCGCACTGTGACGCGCGCTGATCGCATGGCAGGCACGTGCCACCAGCTCTTTGCCGGTGCCGGTTTCGCCCTGGATCAGCAACGGTGCATCCAGCGCCGCCACTCGTTGCGCTCGCGCCTTGAGGGTGCGAATCACCGGGGACTCGCCGAGCAGCGCATCAAAGCCTTCGGCATGGTCATGGTGCAGCGCCGAGAGTTGCTCGCCGATGCGGTTGGGTTGGTAGAGGGTGAGCAGGGCACCGGCGTCGGTAATCGGCGTGGCGTCCAGCAGCAGGGTCTGGCCGTTGACGCTGATCTCGCGCAGGGCCAGGCGAAAGCCATGCTCCAGCAAGGTGTCGAGCAGCGCCGGGTCGTTGAACAGCTCGCTGATGCTTTCCCCGGCAGGCTCGCGACCATAGAGCGCGATCAGCGCCGGGTTGGCCAAAAGAATTGTGCCCGCGCTGTCCAGCGCCAGCACCGGGTCAGTCATGGCGGCCAGCAGGGCGTCGAGTTGCAGGTGGCGGCGCTGGCCGGGGAGGATGTCCACCACCGTGACCGCCTGCACACCGTGCACGCTGAACAGGGCGTCGCGCAGTTCTTCGAGGACATCGGCGCTCAATGTCGGCGCGTCGATGTAGACGTTGGGCGGCACCATCTCCACCGCATCCAGGTTGAGATTGCGCCCACCGAGCAAGGCCAGGACTTCCTGGGTAATGCCGACGCGGTCGATGAAGCTGACGTGGATACGCATGGGGTGCTAGCAATTCTGGGGAGCTGGAGGCGGCAAGTATGCCTGACAGGCGATGCAGATCAAAAATGTGGGAGCTGGCTTGCCTGCGATGGCGGTGGGTCAGGCAACATTTCTGTCGCTGATACACCGCTATCGCAGGCAAGCCAGCTCCCACAGGGGATTTGCGGTGTTCCTATTCCAGGTGTTCAGGCTTGATCGGATCGCCTGATTTCACATCCAACTGATGCCGCACATCCTCAAACATCAAGTCATATTGCTTGTGCATCGAGCCATTGAGCACCGCGATCTTCGGCATCCCGTATTTCTGCGCAATGTTCATCGCATGCCGGGCGAAGTCGAACGCCTGGTCCTTGGGTAGAAAGAACTCTTCCTTGAGGTCCTTGCCCTGCACCGAGCCATGCAGCTTGAACAGCATCCCCTTGCCTTCCTTGGGGTCCTGGCTAACTTCATAGTCGATGCACAGGTTGTAGCTGTAGTCGTCCTTATTCAGCGCGTGACGTTCGACGTGCAAGTGACCGGGTTCAAAAGTGGCCATAGGCGTTTCTCCTCTGCTTCACAGGTAGGTGATGCCAGGTGTTGCCGTGCTGATGCGGGTGCCGGCGCTGCCCTGGACGATGGCTTCGATGTCCGAGAGTGAACCGATGACCGCGGTTTTGCCAGTCTGGCGCGCGAACTCGCAGGCGGCTTGCACCTTGGGGCCCATGGAGCCGGCGGCGAAGCCGAGTTTTTCCATGGCGTCGGGGTGGGCCTGGCCAATGGCTTTTTGGGTCGGCTTGCCGAAGTCGATAAACGCCGCGTTGACGTCAGTGGCGATTACCAGCAGATCGGCGTGCAATTGCCCGGCGAGCAGGGACGAGCACAGGTCTTTGTCGATGACGGCTTCGATGCCTTTGAGCTTGCCGTCTTCACCGTACATCGTCGGAATACCGCCGCCGCCGGCGCAGATCACGATGCTGCCTTTTTCCAGCAACCAGGTGATCGGGCGAATTTCAAAGATGCGTTTCGGACGCGGGCTGGCGACCACGCGCCGGTATTTGTCGCCGTCGGGCGCGATGGCCCAGCCTTTTTCGGCGGCGAGTTTTTCGGCTTCGGCTTTGGAGTAGACCGGGCCGATGGGCTTGGTCGGGTTCTGGAAGGCCGGGTCCTTGGCGTCCACTTCAACCTGGGTGAGCAAGGTGGCGAACGGCACTTCAAAGTCCAGCAGGTTGCCCAGTTCCTGTTCGATGATGTAGCCGATCATGCCTTCGGTTTCCGCGCCCAAAACATCCAGCGGGTAAGGCGAAACCTGGGTGTAGGCCGCTGCCTGCAACGACAGCAGGCCGACCTGCGGACCATTGCCGTGGGCGATCACCAGCTCGTTGCCGGGGTAGATTTTGGCGATCTGTTCGGTGGCGATCCGGATATTGGCGCGTTGGTTGTCCGCGGTCATGGGTTCACCACGGCGGAGCAGGGCGTTACCGCCCAGTGCAACGACGATGCGCATACAAAGTGTCCTTCTGAAAGTTCTGATGAAGGAACTCGGTCAATGTGGGAGCTGGCTTGCCTGCGATAGCATCACCGCGGTCTGCTTGATAGACCGAGGTGCCTGCATCGCGGGCAAGCCCGGCTCCCACATTTGTCCTCATTGCCAACTTAAGGGTTAGATATCCGCCAACGCCGACACCAGAATCGCCTTGATGGTGTGCATGCGGTTTTCCGCCTGCTCGAAGGCTATGTTGGCGGGCGACTCAAACACTTCCTCCGTCACCTCCACCCCATTCGCCAGGTTCGGATAGCGCGCCGCGATGTCCTTGCCCACCTTGGTTTCGCTGTTGTGAAACGCCGGCAGGCAGTGCATGAACTTCACGCGCGGGTTGCCCGAGGCTTTCATCATTTTGGTGTTGACCTGATACGGCAGCAGTTGCTCGATACGCTCATCCCACGCTTCCACCGGCTCACCCATCGACACCCAGATATCGGTGTGGATGAAGTCCACGCCTTTCACCGCCTCTTTCGGGTCTTCGGTGATGGTGATGCGCGCGCCGCTTTCTTCGGCAAAGGCCTGGCACTGCTTGATGAAATCCTCGTGGGGCCACAGGGCTTTTGGCGCGCCGATGCGCACGTCCATGCCGAGTTTGGCGCCAATCATCAGCAGCGAATTACCCATGTTGTAACGCGCATCGCCCAGGTAGGCATAGCTGATGTCATGCAGCGGCTTGTCGCTGTGTTCGCGCATGGTCAGGGTGTCGGCGATCATTTGCGTCGGGTGGAATTCGGCGGTCAGGCCGTTGAACACCGGCACACCGGCGAACTTGGCCAGCTCTTCGACGATTTCCTGTTCAAAGCCACGGTACTCGATGGCGTCGAACATGCGGCCGAGCACGCGGGCCGTGTCTTTCATGCTTTCCTTGTGGCCGATCTGCGACGACACCGGGTCGATATAGGTGACGTGGGCGCCCTGGTCATGGGCCGCCACTTCGAAGGCGCAACGGGTGCGGGTCGAGGTTTTTTCAAAGATCAGCGCGATGTTTTTGCCCTTCAGGTGCGGACGCTCGGTGCCGGTGTATTTGGCGCGCTTGAGGTCGCGGGACAGGTCCAGCAAGTAATGCAGCTCGCGCGTGGTGTGGTGCATCAGCGACAGCAGGCTGCGGTTGCGCATGTTGAAAGCCATGATGGATCTCCTTAATAGTCGATAGGGTCGCGGATGATCGGGCAGGTCATGCAGTGGCCGCCGCCACGCCCCCGGCCGAGTTCACCGGCGCTGATGGTGATGACTTCCACCCCGGCCTTGCGCAGCAGGGTGTTGGTGTAGGTGTTACGGTCATAACCGATCACCACGCCAGGCTCCACGGCCACCACGTTGTTGCCGTCGTCCCATTGCTCGCGCTCGGCGGCGAAGCTGTTGCCGCCGGTTTCCACCACGCGCAGGGCCTTGAGGTTGAGGGCGGCGGCCACCGTGTCGAGGAAGTTGGTTTTTTCGCGCTGTACGTCAATGCCGCCGGGCTTGCTCTCGTCAGGGCGCAGGCTGAAGGCGACGATCTGGTTGACCACTTCCGGGAAGATGGTCACGAGGTCGCGGTCGCAGAAGCTGAACACGGTGTCCAGGTGCATCGCTGCGCGGGATTTCGGCAGGCCGGCGACGATCACGCGTTCCACGGCTTTGTGCTTGAACAGGTTCAGTGCCAACTGGCCGATGGCTTGGCGCGAGGAACGCTCGCCCATGCCGATCAACACCACGCCGTTGCCGATCGGCATCACGTCGCCGCCTTCCAGCGTGGCGTTGCCGTGTTCCTGATCCGGGTCGCCGTACCACACCTGGAAGTCGGCATTGACGAACTCGGGGTGGAATTTGTAGATGGCGCTGGCGAGCAAGGTTTCCTGACGTCGCGCCGGCCAATGCATCGGGTTGAGTGTCACGCCGCCGTAGATCCAGCAGGTGGTGTCGCGGGTGAACTGAGTGTTCGGCAGCGGCGGCAGGATGAAGCTCGAATGGCCGAGGAAGTCGCGGAACATCTCGATGGTCTTGCCGCCGAAGCTGGTCGGCAGGTCATCGGCCGACACGCCGCCAATCAGGAAATCGGCGATTTTGCGCGGCTCCAGGCTGCGCAGCCATGAGTTCACTTCGTTGACCAGGCCGAGGCCAACCTGGTTGGCGGTGACCTTGCGCTCAAGTATCCAGTCCAGCGCTTCAGGAATGGCGACGATGTCGGTCAGCAGGTTGTGCATTTCCAGCACATCGATGTCGCGCTCGCGCATCTTGGTCACGAAGTCGAAATGGTCGCGCTTGGCCTGGGCCACCCACAGCACGTCATCGAACAGCAGTTCATCGCAGTTGTTGGGGGTCAGCCGCTGGTGGGCCAAGCCTGGGGAGCACACCATGACTTTGCGCAGTTTGCCGGCTTCGGAATGTACGCCGTACTTCACTTTTTCGGTGGTCATTACAGATCCTCCAAGGAACATCAATTACAAGGTCAGGAAACCGTCGTAGAGCCCATAGGCCGCCACCAGGGCGCCAATGACCACTGCGGCGAAAATCAGCTTCTCGACGTTGGTGAAAATCGGTTTGCCGAGTTCACGCTTGGCCTTGGCGAACAGAATCGCGCCGGGGGCGTAGAGCAGGGCGGAAAGCAGCAGGTATTTGGTGCCACCGGCGTAGAGCAGCCACACCGCGTAGACCAAGGCGATGGCGCCGATGACCAGGTCCTTCTTGCGTTCGCGCAGGGCGTGTTCGTAGGTCTCGCCGCGCACCGCCAGCAGTAGCCCGTAGGCGGCCGACCACAGGTAAGGCACCAGAATCATCGACGTGGCGAGGTAGATCAGCGACAGGTAGGTGCTGGCGGAAAACAGTGTGATGACCAGGAAAATCTGCACCATCGCGTTGGTCAGCCACAGGGCGTTGACCGGCACGTGGTTGGCGTTTTCCTTGCGCAAAAACGCCGGCATGGTGTGGTCCTTGGCGGCGGCGAACATGATCTCCGCACACAGCAACACCCACGACAGCAGTGCCCCCAGCAAGGAGATGATCAGGCCGACGCTGATCAGCACCGCGCCCCAATGCCCCACCACATGTTCCAGCACGGCGGCCATCGACGGGTTCTGCAGCTTGGCCAGTTCCGGCTGGGTCATGATCCCCAGGGACAATACGTTCACCAGCATCAGGAACAGCAGCACGGTGATAAACCCGATCACCGTGGCCTTGCCCACGTCAGAGCGTTTTTCCGCACGGGACGAGAAGATGCTCGCGCCCTCAATGCCGATAAACACCCACACGGTGACCAGCATCATGTTGCGCACCTGGTTCATCACACTGCCCAGGTCGGGATTTTTCACGCCCCAGATGTCAGCGGTGAAGATGTCCAGCTTGAACGCGAACAGCGCGATCAACACGAACAGCACCAGCGGCACCACTTTGGCGACAGTGGTGACCAGGTTGATGAACGCGGCTTCCTTGATCCCGCGCAGCACCAAAAAATGCACGGCCCATAGCAACACCGACGCGCCAATCACCGCCGCTGGCGTGTTGCCTTCGCCGAAGACCGGGAAAAAGTAACCGAGGGTGCTGAACAGCAACACGAAGTAACCGACGTTGCCCAGCCACGCGCTGATCCAGTAACCCCAGGCGGATGAGAAACCCATGTAGTCGCCGAAGCCGGCCTTGGCATAGGCGTATACCCCGCCGTCGAGGTCAGGCTTGCGGTTGGCGAGGGTCTGGAACACGAAGGCCAGGGTCAGCATGCCGATGGCGGTAATCACCCAACCGATCAACACCGCACCGACGTCGGCGCTGGCGGCCATGTTTTGCGGCAGTGAGAAGATCCCGCCGCCAATCATTGAGCCGACGACAAGTGCGACGAGTGCGCCTAATCGAAGTTTTCCGGGAGTTTCAGACATTGCGTGACTCCAATGCAGGAGAAGAGAGACCACAGAATAATTCCGTGCGCTAATCAAACAGCTGACTCAGATCACTTCATTGGCACATTCCATTGTGAATTAATGACTTGGGATGGAAACTCGTGGGCGATACAAGGCCTCGCAAAGGCGCTTTCCAGAGCCTTGTGCCCGTTGTGGTTAATTAATTAGTCAGGGGTATGGACGTTTGAAGCTAGTCCGTTTTCCCGAATGTGCAAACTTTTTCCATAAGCCGTCCTGTTTGGCGGAGAACTGGCGAAGTGCTAGCTTTATTCAAATTTCAAATAAGCCTAAACGCGATTAATTGACATGCGATTAAGTTATGAGGGTGTCGGTTTTATTCGTGGTGATTAATAAACGCTACACTCGGCTGGATATTTAGTTGAGTACACAGTTGTCGACTCAATCGTTTTTAAAGCCTGGAGTGTGCATGTCCCAACCCGTCCAGAAACTTCGCCTTGGCGCCCTGATCGCGCTGGTGGTCGGCTCGATGATCGGCGGCGGGATCTTCTCCTTGCCGCAAAACATGGCCGCGCGCGCCGAGGTGGGCGCGGTGTTGATCGGCTGGGCGATTACCGCCGTCGGCATGTTGACCCTGGCCTTTGTGTTCCAGACCCTGGCCAACCGCAAGCCTGAACTGGATTCGGGTGTGTATGCCTACGCCAAGGCGGGCTTTGGCGATTACATGGGGTTTTCATCCGCCTGGGGTTACTGGATCAGCGCGTGGATGGGCAACGTCGGTTACTTCGTGTTGCTATTTAGTACCCTCGGCTACTTCTTTCCGGTGTTCGGCCAAGGCAATACACCCGTTGCGATTGCCTGCGCGTCGCTGCTGCTGTGGGCCGTGCATTTTCTGGTGCTGCGCGGCATCAAAGAGGCCGCGTTTATCAACCAGATCACCACGGTGGCGAAGATCGTGCCGTTGCTGATGTTTATCGTGATTGCCGCCGTGGCGTTCAAGGCCGACATTTTCACCCGTGACATCTGGGGCCTGAGCAGTCCGGGCATCGGCAGTGTGGTGGAGCAGGTGCGCCACATGATGCTGGTCACCGTGTTTGTGTTTATCGGTATCGAGGGTGCCAGCGTGTATTCGGCGCGCGCCGAAAAACGCTCGGACGTGGGCCGCGCCACGGTGATCGGCTTTCTCGGCGTGCTGGCGCTACTGGTGTTGGTGAACGTGTTGTCGCTGGGGATCATGAGCCAGCCGGAATTGGCGCAGCTGCAAAACCCGTCCCTGGCGGGCGTGCTGGAGCATATTGTCGGGCCGTGGGGCGCGGTGTTGATCAGCATCGGCCTGGCCGTGTCGCTGCTTGGCGCGTTGCTGTCCTGGGCGCTGCTGTGTGCGGAAATTCTCTATGCCACCGCACAGGACAACACCATGCCGGCCTTCCTGAAAAAGGAAAACGCCAACCAGGTGCCGGTCAATGCGCTGTGGATGACCAATGTGATGATCCAGCTGTTCCTGGTGATTACACTGTTTTCGCAAAGCACGTACACCACGCTGATTTACCTCGCGTCTTCGATGATTCTGGTGCCTTACCTGTGGTCTGCAGCCTATGCCGTGCTGTTGAGCGGGCGCGGCGAAACCTACGCAGGCGCACCGCGCCAGCGCGCGAAGGATTTGTTGGTGGGGCTGATCGCCCTCGGTTATGCCGTTTGGCTGCTCTACGCCGGGGGCCTGAAATACCTGCTGCTCTCGGCGCTGCTGTACGCGCCGGGCGTCATCCTGTTTGCCTTGGCTAAACGCGAACAGGGCCTGCCCTTGTTTACCCCCGTGGAAAAAGGCATTTTCAGTTGCGTGGCCGCGGGCGCAGGGCTGGCGGCATATGGGCTGTATAGCGGGGTGTTGTCGTTGTGAGACTGGCGTATCAGCCACCCTACGATTGGGCAGCGATGGTGGGCTTTTTGTCGATGCGCGCGATCGCTGGGTTGGAGACAGTGACCGACGGCGTGTACCGGCGCAGCATCAGCGTGGGTGGGCGGCATGGCTGGATCAGCGTTGCGCCGGGAGCGGGGGATTGGCTGGAGGTGGGCGTCGATTTTCCTGATACGGCGGCTCTTCCCGAGATTGAGCGGCGGTTGCGCAGGATGTTTGATCTGGACGGCCAACCTCTGGACATCAACGCGCAATTGGCGAGTGATCCATTGATGGCGACATTGGTGGCGGCTCGGCCTGGTTTGCGGGTGCCGGGGACTTGGGACGGTCTTGAGCTGGCGATCCGCGCGGTGCTGGGCCAGCAGATCATGGTGGTGGCAGCGATTCGTCTGGCGGGCAAGTTGGTGGCGCAGTATGGCCAGCCGCTGGCGACGCCGCACGCAGGTATCACTCATGTATTTCCGACGCCCGAGGTGCTGGCGGCGGCAGACCTGGCGACGTTGGGCATGCCTAAAGCGCGGGGCCGGACGTTGTCTGGCGTGGCTCAGGCGTTGCTGGACGACCCGGAGTTGTTTGCGCCCAAAGCCAGCCTCAAGGAAGGCGTGGCGCGTTTGGTGGCGTTGCCGGGGATCGGTGACTGGACCGCGCAGTACATCGCCATGCGCCAGCTGCGCGAGGCGGATGCGTTTGCCTCGGGGGATATCGGGTTGATCAATGCGCTGGCGGCGTTGGAGGGTGAGCCGGTTTCGGCAAAGCAGTTGTTGGTGCGGGCTGAGGCATGGCGGCCGTTGAGGGCTTATGCGGCGCAGCATTTGTGGACTTCTTTGCAGCGGGGGGATTGAGTTGGCTGCACTGGCCCCATCGCAGGCAAGCCAGCTCCCACAGTGGATGTGTGAACACCGGTAAATGTGAGGTGGCTGGACTGGCCCCATTGCAGGCATGCCAGCCCCCGGACTTGATGTGTGAACACGGTCAAATGTGGGAGCTGGCTTGCCTGCGATGGCGGTTGTCAGGTCACCACTGCGCCCGGTGTGACCCCAATTCCCCCGCCGCTAAATCCCATTGCAACGGCGTCCCGCTGATCGTTAACGGAGCCAGTAAGCGATGCGCCTGGCCCCAGGGTGTTTGTTCAACCACTAACCCTTGATCACTTGGCTCTTCTTCCCGCAAGGCTGGCTGCTGCGGCACTTGCCCGGCCTCCACCAACAACTTCGCCGTCCGCGCCAACGACAACCTCGCCGATCCGCCGCGCCCGCTTTTCAACCGCTCGCTCAGCGCCTGAATCGCCGCCGCCGCCATCAAGTACCCGGTCGCGTGGTCCAGCGCCTGCAACGGCAACGGTACCGGTTTATCCGCCTGCTTCCAGGCCATGCCCGCGTCGGCAATCCCGCTGCTCATCTGCACCAGGCTGTCGAAGCCGCGCCGATTGCGCCACGGGCCGCTCCAGCCGTAGGCGTTGAGGCTCACATCGATCAGGCCGGGGGCGAGGGCTTGCAGTTCGGTCGAGGTGTAGCCCAATTGCTCCAATGCGTCTGCGCGGTAGCCGTGGAACAGGATGTCGGCGTCTTTGAGCAAGCTTTCGAAAGTCTGTCGGCCGTCGGCACTTTTCAAGTCGAGGCGGGCGCAGCGCTTGCCCAGCGTCATTTCGGGCACCACTCCCGGTTCGTTCCAGTCGGGCGAGTCGATGCGCAGCACGTCGGCGCCTAGCCCGGCGAGGAAGCGACTGGCCACGGGGCCGGCCAATACGCGGGTCAGGTCGAGCACTTTGATGCCGGCCAGCGGGCGCGCCACCGAGCCGAGCCAGGGTTTGTCGGCAAGCGCTGCAAACGTCTGGCGCTGCACCAAGGCCTCGGCATTCACCGCCAAGCCTTGCGGGTGGGTTTGCCAGGCCTGCCACGTGCGCATCTGCGCTGCGCAACCGCCTTCGTCGACGATCGCCTGCTCCAGTTCTGCGGCATTCCACGCAGTGACTTTGCTCGCCATCTCGGTGCGGTCGGCAACCTTGCCCAGCACGCGCTCGGCAGCGGCACGGTGATGGGGCGCATTGGTGTGCAAACGAATCCAGCCATCGGCGCTGGCGTAGTCGCCGGCCACCGGGTCCCACAGCGGTGGTACTTGCCAGCCCACCGGGCGAATCGAGGACGAAAACCAGAAGGAGGCAAGGCGCCGATCCACCGTGACTGCCGGTAAGCGTCCGGTCTGTTGCCTGATCAACTCGGCGACGGCTTGGCCCGCAGCGCCGATGCTGGCGCTCGCCAGTTCGGTCACGGCAAAGGTCGAGGGCAGAGCGCCGACCTCGGTCACGTTGAGTGGGGTGTTGGGTAAATCGAGTTCGGCTTGGATGGGTGTCAGCAGGTCAGTCATCAAAGGCCCTCCGTAAGAGAAGGGCCACTATAGAAGATCATCACGCCGCTGTGACAACTCCTGGTTCCAACGGCAAGTCGATGCTGGCGATAAAACCGCCGTCCGGGTGGTTGGCCAGGATCAGGCTGCCGCCATGGCGTTCCGCCGCGCGACGGGCAATGGCCAGACCCAGGCCGTGGCCCTGTGCAACTTGCCCCGGGGCGCGGTAAAACGGTTCGCCCAACTGGCTCAGGTGCTCGGCCTCAACGCCGGGGCCGTGGTCGCGCACGCTGATCAGAATACGTTCGCCGTGGCGCTGAGCCTGCAACTCGATCGGTTGGCCCAGCGGATTAAAGCGCTGGGCATTGCGCAGTAGGTTATCCACCGCGCGTTCGATCATGGTCGGCCAGCCCTTGAGGTGCAGCTCGGGTTCCGCCGTCAACTGTACAAGCTGTTCGGGAGCGCTGAGCTGGGCGTCCTTTTGCAGGGTCTTGAGCAGCGGGTTGAGTTCAACCTCTTCGGCGCTGGCGTTGTCGGCATCCACGCGGGCGAGCACCAGGATTTCGCTGATCAGCGCTTCCAGGCGGTCGCATTCACGGGTCAGGCGCGGCCAGAGCCTTTCACGTTCTTCGGGGCTGGCGCGCTCGGCCAGGGCGAGCGCGATGCGCAGGCGGGCCAGAGGCGAGCGCAGTTCATGGGAGACATCACGCAACAGCTGGCGCTGGCTGCCGATCAAGCTTTGCAGGCGCGCGCCCATGCGGTTGAAGTCGGTGGCCAGCACGCCAAATTCATCACGGCGGTTGGCCAGCTGCGCCAGGCTGTTTTGTTGATAAGTGGTCTGGCCCAAGTCATGCACCGCACCGCGCAGGCGGCTGAGGGGGCGGGTGATCGACAACGTCACCAGCAGGCTGAACAGGGTCAGTACCACCAAGGCAATCGCCAGCGCACTCAGCGGCCATGCCAGGCTGCTGCGGTGCCAGGCATCCAGTTCGGGGTGAGGAATACGGTAGATCAGCAGGTACGTGTCGCCGGTTTTTTCACTGGTGTACTCGGCGGTCAGGCGCCGCCAGGGCAAGTGGCCGTCCTGGCTGTCATTTTGCCGGGCTTCAAAGGCGGCAGCGCGGCGCGGGAAAGTGCCGCGCACTACGGGGTCGCCGCTTTCGTTCAGCACTTGCACGTCAATGTGGTACTGACGCTTGCGCTGCTGCAGCAATTCCTGGGCGGCGTCCTCACCCTGGGCGTCATAGAGTTGCGTCCACTCTTGCGCCAGGTTGTTGAGGCCCGGGTGGCGGCTGAGAATCCAGGCATCCTGGTTCAGCATGTGCCCAAGCAGAATCGACAACCCGGCAACCAGGGCGATGGCCAGCCAGAAACTGGCCAGGATCCGCCAGAACAATGAACGCACAGGAAACCCTCAAACAGGAAAAGCCCAGCGGCGGTGGCCACTGGGCTGCGAGAACGCTAGATCATTATTGCGCTTTTTGCGGTTGCTGGGCTTTCCAGGCCTGGAATTCCTTCCACTCGGCACGGCGCTCGGCCTGTTTCTTCACGATCTCGTCGAATTGCTTCTGTTGATCGGGTTTCAGCACGGCACGGATATCGGCCTGGGTTTTCTGTTTGCCGGCAGCGATTTCATCCTGCATGGCTTTCTGGTCGGCGGCTGGCAGTTTGTCCAGGTACTTTTTGACCAGGTCTTTGCGAGCGTGCCATTGGTCGCCCATCAGTTTGCCGATTTGCTGGCGCTGCTCCTTGCTCAGGTCCAGTTGGCTGAAGGGGCCGCCTTTGCCGCGCGGACCGTGTTCACCGCCGTGGCCCGGGCCACCCATCATGTGGCCTTCAGGGCCGCCCATTGGGCCTGGGCCATCTGGCATTGCGGCCATGGCAACGGTAGGCAGGGCAGCGGCGAACATCAGAGCGATAAGGGTCTTGCGCATGGTGATTCTCCTGTCTCTATTCCGGTGAGTCCGGATGTGAGTAGATTAAGGAGATAGAGGTCAGCGGCGGTCAGGGGAGGGTAAAGCTTGGGTAAAGAGGGGGTTGGTGGGGGCTGACAAAACTTTTGGGGTGAGGACATATCCATTTCTGCGGTAACGGCGGCTATTGGTTCCGCTCTTACAGCGGGTCACTTTTGGAAGGACCCAAAAGTAACCAAAAGGTCCTCGCCCCACCACTCGGCACCTCGCCTAGGCTCGGTGTGCCCTCACTCCGGCTTGAAT
>NZ_MSDF01000006.1 GCF_002022275.1 Pseudomonas fluorescens | reverse complement strand
CGTTACCCAAATAACGGATATATACCCCTAAATCAACTGCCCCCCAAAACCTGGCCCAACTCTTGCTCTACCTCTCCTCACTGCATCCCCGATCCCCATGCAGTGGAGACCTTTACCTATGCCAGTCGCCCCGAATTCGCTCCTTCAGGCTGCCCCCGCGGCCAAGCCTCAAGCGCCTGCCGCCACCCCCCCGGTGGCCGCTGCGGACCCGCGGGACAAGGCCCCTGGCTTCGCTCAGGTGTTCGCCAGCCAAGGCTCAAAACCAACGATCAAGGCCGACGACACCCCGGCCAAACCCACGCGCGACAAGCCCTCGGACAACAACGCCAAGCCCGTGGCCAGCAATGACACGCCTGCCGCCAGCACGCCAGCGGTTGCCGATAGCGGCAATCCTTTGCCTGCCACGCCACCGGTCAAATCCGACGACAGCGCCAGCAGCGACGACGACAAACCCGCCGCCCCGTCCCTGGCGCAGCAACCCCCGGTTGACCCTGTGGTTGACCCGGCACTGATCGCCACCGTCACACCGGTAGCCGTGCCTGTGCCCGTCCCCGTGGAAACACCGGCACCGGCTGCCACCACGAAAGACGACAAATCCCAACCCGTTGTTGCGGCACCCGTCGCGGCAACGGACGATGCCAAGCAACCGGCCTTCGACCCTGAAGCCGACCCGCTGGACTCGATGCCGACCGTGCGCCTGGCGATGGAGCAGGGCGGTCACGTCTCGGCCAGCAGCCAGACCCCGCAAAAAGCTGCGCCGACCACGCCCCAGGATCAGCCGACGGCCTCACAGAGTTTCGCTGCCGGCCTTGCAACGATGGTCGACCAGCAAGCCACCAAAGACAGCACTGACCAGGGCGGCGACAAAGCCTTCAGCGGCCTGATCGAAGGCGGCCTCAAGGATTTGAAAGACGCCAGCAGCGACACTCGGGTTGACGACTTTGCCAACCGCCTGGCTGCGCTGACCCAGGCCGCCACGCCGAAAACCGCGAACGCCTTGCCGCCGGTAGCCAACGCGCCGCTGGCCATGCATCAAAGTGGTTGGACCGAAGAAGTGGTCAACCGTGTGATGTACCTCTCCAGCGCCAACCTCAAGTCGGCGGAGATCCAGTTGCAACCGGCCGAGCTGGGGCGCCTGGATATCAAGGTCAACATGACGGCGGACCAGCAGGCACAGGTCACGTTCATGAGTGGTCACGCGGTAGTGCGTGAAGCCCTGGAAACCCAGTCTGGCCGTTTGCGCGAGATGTTCGCCCAGCAAGGCATGGGGCAGGTGGATGTGAACGTCTCCGACCAGTCGCGTGGCTGGCAAGGGCAGGGTCAGGAGCAACAGCAGCAGAACCAGGCGCGCGGCGTGAGTGGTGGCGGGCGCGGGGAAGGCGGTGATGCAGGTGATCACGCCGAAGTGGCAGCGGCCGTCGCGCCGGTGACCCAGACCGTGGTTGGCTCCAGCGCGGTCGACTACTACGCGTGATGTGAGCCTTTCACAGCCCTGAATGTGGGAGCTGGCTTGTGTGGGAGTCGGGCTTGCCCGCGATAGCATCACCTCCGTATGGCTGACAGACCGAGGTGTATGCATCGCAGGCAAGCCAGCTCCCACACAAGCCAGCTCCCACATTTGTTTTGCCTTGCCCTCTCGCCAGACAACTCTGGCATAACACTTGCTCTTGCCTTTCCGTAGATCTATGAATCCCAGAATAGTGACGGATTATTGGCATGGCGAAGAGCGACGACGCAGCACCCACCCCTCCCGCAGGTAAAGGAAAGCTCAAGCTCATCCTGCTGATCGTGCTGGGCCTGCTCCTGGCCATTGGCGCTTCGGTGGGCGGTACCTGGTACATCATGCACAGCAGCGCCAGCAAACCAGCCCCTGTCGCCGAGACTGCCACTAACGTCAAGCAACCGGCAATCTTTGAGCAAATGCTTCCGGCCTTTGTCGCCAACTTCAATCAGAACGGTCGTCAGCGCTATCTGCAGGTGAGCATCACCTTGCTGGCACGTAACCAGGCGGACCTGGATGCCCTCAAGGTGCACATGCCGGTGATCCGCAACAACTTGGTGATGCTGTTCTCCGGGCAGAGCTTCGACAGCCTGGCCACGCCCGTCGGCCAGGAAATGCTGCGTCAGAAGGTCACTGCCAGCGTGCAGGAAGTGGCCCAGAAAGAGCTCGGCAAAGTCGTGGTCGAGCAGGCGCTCTTCACTAACTTCGTATTGCAGTAGGATCACGACATGGCCGTGCAAGACCTGCTGTCCCAGGATGAAATCGACGCGCTGTTGCACGGCGTCGACGATGGTCTGGTACAGACCGAAATGGCTGCCGAGCCCGGCAGCGTCAAAAGTTATGACCTGACCAGCCAGGATCGCATCGTCCGTGGACGCATGCCGACTCTGGAGATGATCAACGAACGTTTCGCGCGCTACACCCGTATCAGCATGTTCAACATGCTGCGCCGCTCGGCGGACGTGGCGGTGGGCGGCGTACAGGTGATGAAGTTCGGCGAATACGTGCACTCGCTGTACGTGCCCACCAGCCTCAACCTGGTCAAGATCAAGCCGCTGCGCGGCACCGCGCTGTTCATCCTCGACGCCAAGCTGGTGTTCAAGCTGGTGGACAACTTCTTTGGCGGCGACGGCCGTCACGCCAAGATCGAAGGGCGTGAGTTCACCCCCACCGAACTGCGCGTGGTGCGCATGGTGCTGGAGCAAGCGTTCATCGACTTGAAGGAAGCCTGGCAGGCGATCATGGAAGTCAATTTCGAGTACATCAACTCGGAAGTGAACCCGGCCATGGCCAACATCGTCGGCCCCAGCGAAGCCATTGTGGTCTCCACGTTCCACATCGAACTCGATGGCGGCGGCGGCGACCTGCACGTAACCATGCCGTACTCGATGATCGAGCCGGTGCGCGAAATGCTCGACGCTGGCTTCCAGTCCGACCTCGACGACCAGGACGAACGCTGGGTCAAGGCCCTGCGCGAAGACCTGCTGGACGTCGACGTACCTCTGAGCGCCACTGTGGCCCGTCGCCAGCTGCGTTTGCGCGATATTTTGCACATGCAACCGGGCGATGTGATTCCCGTGGAACTGCCCGAGGAACTGATCATGCGCGCCAACGGCGTGCCGTCGTTCAAGGTCAAGTTGGGTTCCCACAAAGGCAACCTGGCGTTGCAAGTGATCGAACCGATCAACCGCCGCTGATCAACTTTAATTTTTGCTGCGCCGAGGACATGTAATGGCTACCGAACACGAAAACACTTCCGCCGAAGACCAGGCCCTGGCTGACGAGTGGGCTGCGGCCCTGGAAGAAACCGGCGATGTAGGCCAGGACGACATTGACGCGCTGCTCGCCGCCGACGCCGCGACCGCGCCGGCCGGCAACCGCCTTGCAATGGAAGAATTCGGCAGCGTGCCGAAGAACAACGACCCGGTCACCCTCGATGGCCCGAACCTGGATGTGATCCTCGACATTCCGGTGTCGATCTCCATGGAAGTCGGCAGCACCGAAATCAACATCCGTAACCTGCTGCAGCTCAACCAGGGTTCGGTGATCGAGCTTGATCGCCTCGCTGGCGAGCCGCTGGACGTGCTGGTCAACGGCACGCTGATCGCCCATGGCGAAGTGGTGGTGGTCAACGAGAAGTTCGGCATCCGCCTGACCGACGTGATCAGCCCAAGCGAACGCATCAAGAAGTTGCGCTGATATGAAGTATTCGATGGCGGGACTGTTTCTGGCGCTGCCATTGAGCGCCCTGGCGGCTGAGCCGATTGCGCAAGCGGCGGCGGCTGCGCCGGTCGTCAGCAGTGGCATCGGTAGCCAGTTGACCCAACTGGTACTCGGCCTGTTGTTGGTGGTCGGCCTGATTTTCGTGCTGGCGTGGCTGATGCGGCGTGTGCAGCGCATTGGGCCGGGCAATGGCCAGGTGATCGAGATGATCGGCTCGCGAGCCCTCGGCCCGCGTGATCGTCTGGTGTTGGTGCAAGTTGGCGAAGAGCAGATTCTGCTGGGTATCACGCCCGGCCGCATCACCCCGCTGCACGTGCTCAAGTCGCCGGTAGAAGTGGCCAAGACCGAGGCCGCCACGCCAGAATTCGCCCAGCGCCTGATGGAATTGCTGGGCAAGGATCAGAAGGATAAAAAGTAATGCGCGTTTTGTTGACGCTCATGCTGTTGCTGGCCGCGCCATTGGCGTTTGCGGCCGACCCGTTGTCGATCCCGGCGATCACGCTGGGCACCAACGCCGCCGGCGCCCAGGAATACTCGGTCAGCCTGCAGATCCTGCTGATCATGACCGCGCTGAGTTTTATCCCGGCGTTTGTCATGCTGATGACCAGTTTTACCCGGATCATCATCGTCTTCTCGATTCTGCGTCAGGCCCTGGGCCTGCAGCAGACGCCGTCGAACCAGATCCTCACCGGCATGGCGCTGTTTTTGACGCTGTTCATCATGGCGCCGGTGTTCGACAAGGTGAATCAGCAAGCGCTGCAACCGTATCTGGCGGAGAAAATGACCGCCCAGGACGCGATCGACAAGGCCCAGGGCCCGATCAAGGACTTCATGCTGTCGCAAACCCGCTCCAGCGACCTTGAGCTGTTTATGCGTTTGTCCAAGCGCACCGACATCGCCACCCCGGATCAGGCGCCGCTGACCATCCTGGTGCCGGCGTTTGTCACCTCCGAATTGAAGACTGCGTTCCAGATCGGCTTCATGATTTTCATCCCGTTCCTGATCATCGACCTGGTGGTGGCGAGCGTGCTGATGGCCATGGGTATGATGATGCTCTCGCCGCTGATTATTTCCCTGCCGTTCAAGATCATGTTGTTTGTGCTGGTGGACGGCTGGGCGCTGATTATCGGCACGCTGGCCAGCAGTTTCGGCGGGGTGTAGTGAAATGACGCCAGAAGTAGCGGTCGACCTGTTTCGTGAAGCGTTGTGGCTGACCACCATGATGGTCGCCGTGCTGGTGGTGCCGAGCCTGTTGGTCGGCCTGCTGGTGGCGATGTTCCAGGCCGCGACCCAGATCAACGAACAAACCCTGAGCTTCCTCCCGCGCCTGCTGGTGATGCTGATCACCTTGATCGTCGCCGGCCCGTGGCTGGTGCAAACCTTTATGGAATACATCCTGCAGCTGTACGGCAGTATTCCGCAGTTGATCGGCTGACCGCATGCAGTCTGTACTGGCGTTGACCGACACGCAGATCAGCACCTGGGTCGCGTCTTTTATCTTGCCGATGTTCCGCGTCACGGCCGTGCTGATGACCATGCCGGTGTTCGGCACGACTTTGGTCCCGCGCCGCATCCGCCTGTACTTCGCCTTTGCTATCACCGTGGTCATCGTGCCCGGCTTGCCGCCGATGCCGCCGGTGAATGCCCTGGACTTGAGTGCGCTGCTGCTGATTGCCGAGCAAATCCTGATCGGCGCGTTGCTGGGCTTCTCCCTGACGCTGTTTTTCCAGGCGTTTGTGATCGCCGGGCAAATCATCTCGATCCAGATGGGCATGGGCTTTGCGTCCATGGTCGACCCCACCAACGGCGTGTCGGTGGCGGTGATCGGGCAGTTCCTGACCATGCTGGTGACCTTGCTGTTTCTGGCCATGAACGGTCATTTGGTCGCGTTCGAGGTGATGACCGAAAGTTTCACCACCTTGCCGGTGGGCTCGGGGCTGGTGGTCAGCCATTTCTGGGAACTGGTGGGGCGCCTCAGCTGGGTACTGGGCGCCTCGTTGTTGCTGGTACTGCCGGCCATCACTGCGCTGCTGGTGGTCAACATCGCGTTTGGCGTGATGACCCGCGCGGCGCCGCAGCTGAACATCTTCTCGATTGGTTTCCCCCTGACGCTGGTGTTGGGTATGGGGATTTTCTGGATCGGCATGGCCGACATTCTCAATCAGTATCAACCGCTGGCGACCGACGCCCTGCAGTTTTTACGTGATCTGGCGCGGGCGCGTTGAGCCATGGCCGAGAGCGAGAGTGGCCAGGACAAAACAGAAGACCCCACGGAGAAACGCAAAAAGGACTCCAGGGAAAAGGGCGAGATTGCCCGCTCCAAAGAACTCAACACCCTGGCGGTGATGCTCGCCGGTGCCGGTGGCCTGCTGATTTACGGCGGTGGCCTGGCGCTGGACCTGATGGAGTTGATGAAGCTCAACTTTGCGTTGCCGCGCGAGGTGTTGCTCAGCCCTGGCGCCATGGGGCTGTACCTGCTGCATTCGGGGAAGATCGCGATTCTGGCGGTACAGCCGGTGCTGATCACACTGTTGCTGGCGGCGCTGATCGGGCCGGTGTCGCTGGGAGGCTGGCTGTTTGCGCCCGGTAGCATGGCGCCCAAATTCAGCCGCATGAACCCGGGCCCAGGGCTCAAGCGCATGTTTTCCAGCAAGGCGCTGGTGGAGCTGCTCAAGGCGCTGGCCAAATTCATCCTGATCCTGTTTGTGGCGCTGACGGTGTTGTCGTCCGACATCGACGACTTGCTGCGCATCGCCCATGAGCCGCTCGAGTCGGCGATCATTCACAGCGTGCAACTGGTGGGCTGGAGCTCGCTGTGGATGGCCTGCGGGCTGATCATCATCGCCGCCGTGGATGCGCCGATCCAACTCTGGGAAGCCCACAAAAAACTGCTGATGACCAAGCAGGAAGTGCGCGACGAGCACAAGGACCAGGAAGGCCGGCCCGAGGTCAAGCAACGCATTCGCCAGCTGCAACGCGAGATGTCCCAACGCAAGATGATGGCGGCGGTGCCCGACGCCGACGTGGTCATCACCAACCCGACGCACTACGCCGTAGCGCTCAAGTACGACCCGGAGAAGGGCGGCGCGCCGATGCTGCTGGCCAAGGGCAGCGACTTTACTGCGCTGAAAATCCGCGAAATTGCGGTGGCCAACGACATTCTGTTGCTGGAGTCGCCGGAGCTGGCGCGGTCGATCTTCTACTCCACTGACCTCGACCAGGAAATCCCTGCCGGTCTGTACCTGGCCGTGGCGCAGGTGCTGGCCTATGTCTATCAGATTCGCCAATACCGCGCGGGCAGGGGCAAGCGCCCGGATCCGCTGAAGGATCTGCCGATTCCGCCGGAGTTGCGCCGCGATTCCTGATGCGTGGCTGTATTGCCACCGTGCCATTCGTCTTGAAGACACCGTTACCTGTCAATGTTGACAGTTGTCTGCACTGCACTCTCGCGGTTTTATGGCGCCATGCACTGCGCGCAGGTAGTTAAGAGATGCAGGGGATGTGGCGATGGAAGCGATGACAGGCACGATCAAATCGTATAACCGCAAAACCGGGGAAGGGTTCATCGCGCTGGATGGCGAGTGCGAATCTGTGCGTCTGGATCTCAAGAGTTCGGCCGGGGTCTGGCTTGAAAAGGGCCAGCGGGTACGGTTCGCCAGGATCCACCGACCCAAGGGTGTTTTTGCGCTTTATATCAAGCTCATCTAGCGGTCCTCGCGCGTACACAGATCAAAAAATGTGGGAGCTGGCTTGCCTGCGATGACTGAGTCATTGCTGGCATTTCTGCTGGCGGGCACACCGCAATCGCAGGCAAGCCAGCTCCCACATTTGTATTGCGTGTTTTCAGTCGGTCTGTGGGTTGCCTGGCTCTGCTTCGGGAGGCGGTGCAATGTCATCCAGCACTCGGTCAGCCAATAACCTCGCCACTTCAATCAACTGCGCAATGCCTAGCGCTCCTTCTCGTTTGGACCCTTCCAGCTCAAAGGCGAAATCGCAGGTCAGGGCGTGGGCGGAGGCGAGTGTTTCGGTGAGGTTGACCAGCAGGTCTTCGGTGCTGATGCCGTCGATGAGGGTGAAGAGTACGGTGGGTGGAGGATTTGGGGTGGGTTTGGTCATCGTGAGGCTCCTTACGAAAGTGGAGCTGCCACTGATCGCCGCGACGCGATGGAGGGTGGCAGCTGTACGCAGGTTCGCGGACCGGTGAAGGAGCAACCCGGCATACCCGGAGGTATCCCGCGCACAGCCGCCATAGCGCCGCACAGTAGACGATAAAAAGGCGTCGACTGAAAGGGATAGGGTGCTTTTGCTCCTTATAAACCGGGCCGCGACGCCCGACCGCTGCATTTGCAGCGGTGTGCGGAGACTAGAGAGCCCGGTTCCTAGGGACAACCCGAAAACGTTGTAGGAAGCATCCTAGGCCGCAGCGGATGTACACCTATCCCAATGTGGGAGCTGGCTTGCCTGCGATGACTGACTTTGGCTGGCCCTCCAGTGACTGACACTCCGCCATCGCAGGCAAGCCAGCTCCCACACGCGATTCGGTTACCACTCGACGATCGTCGGCCTGAAACCAAAGTTGGAAGGCTTCTTGCAATACCGCCTTCAGGACGCCTCCCGGCGTCAAAAGTTTGCTTCAAGGACACGAGGAATACCGGTGGTAGATCGCTCTCAAATGCTCAGCACGGCCCGTGGCACCCTGACTGACCTGTCGCGGGGCAATCTGGGTGTGCCGTTGTTGTTGCTGGTGATGCTGGCAATGATGATGTTGCCGATGCCGCCGTTCCTGCTCGATGTGTTCTTCACCTTCAATATTGCCCTGTCGGTTGTCGTGCTGCTGGTGTGCGTCTACGCCCTGCGGCCTTTGGATTTCGCGGTATTCCCCACCATTTTGCTGATCGCGACCCTGCTGCGGCTGGCGCTGAACGTGGCCTCCACGCGGGTGGTGATGCTTCACGGTCAGGACGGCCATGCCGCCGCCGGTAAGGTGATTCAGGCCTTCGGTGAGGTGGTGATCGGCGGTAACTACGTGGTCGGTATCGTGGTGTTTGCGATCCTGATGATCATCAACTTCGTGGTGGTCACCAAGGGCGCCGGGCGGATTTCCGAGGTGAGCGCGCGGTTTACCCTCGACGCTATGCCCGGCAAACAGATGGCGATCGATGCCGATCTCAACGCCGGCCTGATCGATCAGGGCCAGGCCAAGGCCCGCCGTCTGGAAGTCGCCCAGGAAGCCGAGTTCTACGGTTCCATGGACGGTGCCAGCAAATTCGTGCGCGGTGACGCCATCGCCGGCCTGTTGATTCTGTTCATCAACTTGATCGGCGGCATGGCGGTCGGCATCTTCCAGCACGGCATGACCTTCGGCGATGCGGGCAAGGTGTATGCCTTGCTGACCATCGGTGACGGTTTAGTGGCGCAATTGCCATCACTGTTGTTATCCACAGCAGCGGCCATCATGGTGACCCGTGCTTCGGGCTCCGAAGACATGGGCAAGCAGATCAGCCGCCAGATGTTCGCCTCGCCCAAGGCGCTGGCCGTGGCGGCGGGCATCATGGCGATCATGGGTATCGTGCCGGGCATGCCGCATGTGTCGTTTTTGAGCATGGCGGCCATGGCGGCTGGCGGTGCTTACTTGTTCTGGAAAAAGCAAAATACGGTCAAGGTCCTGGCCCAGCAAGAGATCGCCCGCCAGCAGGATTTGCTGCCATCCCCGGCCCGCGCCCAGGAAACCAAGGAGCTTGGCTGGGACGACGTGACCCCGATCGACATGATCGGCCTGGAAGTCGGCTACCGCCTGATTCCGTTGGTGGACCGCAACCAGGGCGGCCAATTGCTCGCGCGGATCAAGGGTGTGCGCAAGAAGCTGTCGCAGGATTTGGGTTTCTTGATGCCCACCGTGCACATTCGCGACAACCTGGATCTGGCCCCAAGTGCTTATCGCTTGACCCTGATGGGCGTGATCCTCGCCGAAGCCGAGATTTACCCGGACCGCGAGTTGGCGATCAACCCCGGCCAGGTCTTCGGCACACTCAATGGCATTACCGCCAAAGATCCGGCTTTCGGCCTGGAAGCGGTGTGGATCGAAGTCAGCCAGCGTAGCCAGGCGCAATCCCTCGGTTATACCGTGGTAGACGCCAGCACGGTGGTGGCCACCCACCTCAACCAGATTCTGTACAAGCACTCCCACGAGCTGATCGGCCACGAGGAAGTCCAGCAATTGATGGGGTTGCTGGCCAAAGCTTCGCCAAAACTCGCCGAAGAACTGGTGCCGGGCGTGCTGTCCTTGTCGCAATTGCTCAAGGTGCTGCAGGCTTTGCTCTCCGAGCAGGTGCCGGTGCGCGACATTCGCAGCATTGCCGAGGCCATCGCCAACAATGCCGCCAAGAGTCAAGATACTGCCGCTCTGGTGGCTGCGGTGCGCGTCGGCTTGTCCCGCGCAATCGTGCAAAGCATTGTAGGCGTTGAGTCTGAGCTGCCTGTTATCACCCTGGAGCCAAGGTTGGAACAGATATTGCTCAATAGTATTCAGAAGGCAGGACAAGGCCAGGAAGAGGGCGTTCTGCTGGAGCCAAGCATGGCTGAAAAACTGCAGCGTTCGTTGATCGACGCCGCACAGCGTCAGGAAATGGCGGGCCACCCGGTGATTCTGCTGGTGGCAGGCCCGGTTCGAGCGATGTTGTCGCGGTTTGGCCGCCTGGCAGTTCCGAATTTGCACGTTTTGGCTTATCAGGAAATTCCTGACAACAAGCAAGTGACTATCGTCGCGACAGTAGGGCCCAATGGCTGAGGTAGTGGGTTATGCAAGTTAAGCGTTTTTTCGCCGCCGATATGCGTCAGGCCATGAAACTGGTACGTGATGAGCTGGGCGCCGATGCCGCGATTATCGGTAACCGTCGCATTGCCGGCGGTGTCGAGCTGACGGCTGCCCTGGATTACACACCTTCGGCGCTGGCCCCGCGCGTGCCGAACATGGAACTCGAAGACGAGCTGCGCAAGACCGCGTCGCGCATTGTGTCGGCCCAGGCTGAGCTGAGCATGCGTGGCGACAGCGATGCCACCACCAATCGCCAGCTGTTCGCCGGCCTGCCGCTGACCGCTGCCGAGCCACTGGTAGAACCGACCTTCAAAGAACCGCCGCGTCCTGCCGCGCCAGCGCCCGCTGCTGCAGTCGACCAGCGCGTGTTTGATTCGATGCGTTTTGAACTCAACGGCCTGCGTGAGCTGCTCGAAGTTCAGCTGGGGTCGCTGGCGTGGACCCAACTGCAAGGCAGCAAGCCTGCGCAAGCAAACCTGTGGCGTCGCCTGCAACGGATCGGCCTGTCCGGCCCGTTGTCCCGCGACCTGCTGGCGCTGACCGCTGAAGTCGAAGAGCCGCGCCAAGCCTGGCGCATGTTGCTGGCCCACTTGGCCCGCATGATCGTCACCCCGGAAATCGAACCGCTGGAAGAGGGCGGTGTGATTGCCATGGTCGGCCCGGCCGGCATGGGCAAGACCACCACGCTGGCCAAGCTGGCCGCGCGTTACGTGCTTAAATACGGCGCACAGAATATTGCCCTGGTGAGCATGGACAGCTACCGCATCGGCGCGCAGGAACAGCTCAAGACCCTGGGCCGTATCCTCAATGTGCCGGTCACCCATGTGGACCCGGGCCAATCGCTGGCCAACGCCCTCGACCCGCTGCTGCGCAAACGCGTGGTGCTGATCGACACCGCCGGCCTGCAAGCCAGCGACCCGGCGTTGCGCATGCAGCTGGAAAGCCTGGCCGGGCGTGGCATCAAATCAAAGAATTACCTGGTACTTGCAACCACCAGCCAGAAACAGGTTCTTACCGCTGCGTACCACAGCTACAAGCGCTGCGGCCTGGCCGGTTGCATCCTGACCAAGCTCGACGAAACCGCGAGCCTGGGTGAAGTGTTGAGCCTGGCGATCAGCCATGAATTACCGGTTGCTTACCTGACCGATGGGCCGCGGATTCCGGATGATCTGCATCTGCCGCGCCGTCATCAGTTGGTCAGCCGTGCTGTCAGTGTGCAAATGCAAGAAGAGCCTAGCGAGGAAGCGATGGCTGACATGTTCGCGGACCTCTACCACAACCCGGCAAAACGGGTCGGTTGAGGGCAGTGAACACCGTGAAAAGTATCTACATCGTTGGTCTGCAAGCGATTCACGCGGCCAAGCCATGTAGCCTGCGTCTAAGCAAGACAAGGTAAAGAAATAAAATGGGCAGCATGCATCCCGTACAGGTGATCGCGGTGACCGGCGGCAAAGGTGGCGTCGGGAAAACTAACGTGTCAGTGAATTTGTCCCTGGCCCTGGCAGAGCTTGGCCGTCGCGTCATGCTGCTGGATGCTGATCTGGGCCTGGCGAACGTCGACGTTCTGCTGGGGCTGACACCCAAACACACCCTCGCCGATGTGATTGAAGGCCGCTGTGAGCTGCGCGATGTGCTGCTGCAAGGCCCCGGTGGCATCCGCATCGTGCCGGCAGCCTCGGGCACCCAGAGCATGGTGCACCTGAGCCCGGCGCAGCATGCCGGCCTGATTCAGGCATTCAGTGATATCGGCGACAACCTCGACGTGCTGGTGATCGACACCGCCGCCGGGATCGGCGAGTCCGTGGTCAGCTTCGTGCGCGCGGCGCAGGAAGTGCTGCTGGTGGTGTGCGATGAACCCACCTCGATCACCGACGCCTACGCCCTGATCAAACTGCTTAACCGTGACTACGGCATGAACCGCTTCCGCGTGCTGGCCAACATGGCCCAGAGCCCGCAGGAAGGGCGCAACCTGTTCGCCAAGTTGACCAAGGTCACGGATCGCTTCCTCGATGTCGCCTTACAATACGTCGGCGCAGTTCCGTATGACGAGTGTGTACGCAAGGCCGTGCAAAAGCAGCGCGCGGTCTACGAAGCGTTCCCTCGTTCGAAGTGCGCACTGGCGTTCAAGGCCATTGCCCAGAAGGTCGATACTTGGCCGTTGCCCGCCAACCCGCGGGGGCATCTGGAGTTTTTCGTCGAGCGTTTGGTGCATCAGACGAGCGCAGGACCGGTGCTATGACATCCAGCGGCTACAACCTTTACAAAAAGTCGGCACGTGACAGCCAGGGCGAACTGATCGAGCGCTATGCGCCCTTGGTCAAGCGCATTGCCTATCACTTGCTGGCACGCCTGCCCGCCAGCGTGCAGGTGGAAGACCTGATCCAGGCCGGCATGATCGGCCTGCTCGAAGTGTCGACCAAATACGACGCGAGCAAGGGTGCGAGTTTCGAGACGTATGCGGGTATCCGTATCCGTGGCGCGATGCTCGATGAAGTGCGTAAAGGGGATTGGGCGCCGCGTTCGGTACACCGCAATACGCGAATGGTCAGTGACGCAATTCGCGCAATTGAAGCAAAAACAGGCCGTGACGCTAAAGATCATGAAGTTGCGGCCGAACTCCAATTGAGTCTCGATGATTACTACGGGATTTTGAACGATACCTTGGGCAGCCGCCTGTTTAGTTTCGACGACCTGTTGCAGGACGGCGAACACGAAGGGCTGCACGAGGACGGCGCGAGTGCCCATCTCGAACCGTCACGTGACCTGGAAGACGAACGTTTCCAGGGCGCGTTGGCGGATGCGATCGCCAATTTGCCGGAGCGTGAGCGGCTGGTGTTGGCGCTGTACTACGACGAAGAGCTGAACCTCAAGGAAATCGGTGAGGTCCTGGGGGTCAGCGAGTCGCGTGTCAGCCAGTTGCATAGCCAGTGCGCAGCCCGCTTGCGGGGGCGGTTGGGAGAGTGGCGCGCGCGCTGACAGGCAGTGTGGGGACACTGCAGACGCTACCGCGAAGGCTTCACGGCTCTCGCGGGTTCGTTCCGTGGTGCCCTGGGCAGTCCTTTTTGTGTAACGCCTGTTGATTGAAATGGCGCGTCCAGGTGCTGGGCGCGTTTAAGACTGCTTGGAGGTCGAATTGGACAAGAACATGAAAATCCTCATCGTTGATGACTTCTCAACGATGCGGCGGATCATAAAAAACCTGTTGCGTGACCTTGGGTTCACCAACACGGTCGAGGCGGATGACGGCATTACGGCGATTCCGATCCTCAACAGCGGGAGCATCGACTTTCTGGTAACTGACTGGAACATGCCGGGCATGACCGGTATCGACCTGCTGCGCCACGTGCGCGCGGATGAAAAGCTGCGCAGCCTGCCTGTGCTGATGGTGACCGCTGAAGCCAAGCGTGAGCAGATCATCGAAGCCGCCCAAGCCGGGGTCAACGGTTACGTGGTCAAGCCGTTCACGGCGCTGGCGCTGAAAGAGAAGATCGAAAAAATCTTCGAACGCATCGGTCATTGATGCTGCCACGGGGGAGCTATGGAGCATAACGAAACGTCACAGGGAGACTTTGAGTCGACCCTGAAAAAGCATGCTCACCAGTTGGTCGACAGCCTTGAAAAGGGCCAGTTCGGCGACGCGGTGCAGTTGATCCATGAGCTCAACCAGACCCGTGACCGCGGCCTGTATCAGGAAGTGGGCAAGCTCACACGCGAGCTGCACAGTGCGATCGTCAATTTTCAGATTGACCCGCATATGCCCCAGGCCGAAGAGATTTCGCAAATCACCGACGCGACTGAACGCCTGTCCTATGTGGTCAGGCTGACTGAAGCGGCGGCCAACCGCACCATGGACCTGGTGGAAAACGCCACGCCTCTGGTCAACGGCATGGCCAACGAAGCCCAGGCCCTCAGTGTTGACTGGGGCCGCTTCATGCGTCGGGAAGTGGGTGCGGAAGAGTTTCGTGAGTTGGCGCGCCGGGTTGAAGGTTTCCTGTCGCGCAGCGAGCAGGAAAACCGCACGGTTTCCAGCAACCTCAACGACATTCTGCTGGCCCAGGATTACCAGGACCTCACCGGTCAGGTGATCAAGCGAGTGACCCAACTGGTCACCGAAGTGGAAAGTAATTTGCTCAAATTGGTGCTCATGGCCGGCCAGGTCGACCGTTTTGCCGGCATCGAACATGACCGCGCAGCGATCCTCTCGGAAAAAGATCCACAAAAACATCTCGCCAAGGGTGAAGGTCCGCAGATTCATGCCGATAAACGTGAAGACGTTATGTCAGGTCAGGATGACGTAGATGACCTGTTATCCAGTTTAGGCTTCTAAGGAGCACCCACATGAGCTTCGGCGCCGATGAAGAAATCCTTCAGGATTTCCTTGTAGAGGCCGGCGAAATTTTAGAGCAACTGTCCGAACAACTGGTCGAGCTGGAAAGCCGCCCGGATGATGCGAACCTGCTCAATGCAATTTTTCGCGGTTTTCACACTGTAAAAGGGGGCGCCGGCTTCCTCCAGCTCCATGAGCTGGTGGAGTGCTGCCACATCGCCGAGAACGTGTTCGACATCCTGCGCAAGGGTGAGCGTCAGGTTGACTCGGAATTGATGGACGTGATTCTCGAAGCACTGGATGCGGTCAACGGCATGTTCAGCGAAGTGCGCGAACGTGCACCGATCACTGCGGCCACCCCGGAACTGCTGGCCGCCCTGGCGCGCCTGGCAGAGCCCGCCGACACCTCGGCGGCGCCGGTTGCTGCGGCGCCTGAGCCGGTGGTGGAAGCCGAAGCAGATGTGACCGACAGCGAGTTCGAGCAGCTGCTCAACTCTCTCAATGCGGTCAAGGCTGAAGCTGAAGCGCCCCGTGCGCCGGTTGCGCCGGTTGCGGCACCGACCAGCGAAGACATTACCGACGCAGAATTTGAATCCCTGCTCGATCAGTTGCACGGCAAAGGCCAGTTCGCCGCCGACGCCGTGGCACCTGCTGCTGCGGCACCAGCACCTGCCGCCGCAACCAACACCGACATTACCGACGACGAATTCGAAGCGTTGCTCGACCAACTGCATGGCAAAGGCACGTTCGCTGCCGACGCTTTGCCGGAAGTCTCGGCGACTGCCGCTGCGCCCGCCGCCCCGGCACCTGCCGCCGACGGGTTGATCTCCGATCACGAATTCGAAGCCCTGCTCGACGAATTGCACGGCAAAGGCAAGTTCACCGAAGTAGCCCCGGCTGCCGCCGCAGTCGCCACGGCTGCACCGGTGGCTGCCAAAGCCGCCGCGCCAGCCGCCAAGCCAGCCCCGGCACCGGCTCCTGCTCCAGCGCGTGCTGCCCCGGCGCCAGTCGCCGAAAAACCGGCCAGTGAAGCCGAAACCACCGTACGGGTTGATACCGCACGCCTGGACGACATCATGAACATGGTCGGCGAACTGGTGCTGGTGCGTAACCGCCTGGTGCGCCTGGGCCTGAACAGTGGCGACGAGGCCATGCAAAAGGCCGTGTCGAACCTCGACGTGGTCACCGCCGACCTGCAAACCGCCGTGATGAAAACGCGGATGCAGCCGATCAAGAAAGTCTTCGGCCGCTTCCCGCGTCTGGTTCGCGACCTGGCACGTCAGCTCAAGAAAGAAATCAACCTGGAACTGGTGGGTGAAGAAACCGACCTCGACAAAAACCTTGTCGAGGCCCTGGCCGACCCGCTGGTCCACTTGGTGCGCAACGCCGTCGACCACGGTATCGAAACCCCGGAAGAACGCGAAGCCTCGGGCAAGTCCCGTAACGGCAAGGTGATTCTGGCGGCGGAGCAAGAAGGCGACCATATCCTGCTGTCGATCACCGATGACGGCAAAGGCATGGACCCGGCGATTTTGCGCAATATCGCGGTCAAGCGTGGCGTGATGGACAAGGACGCCGCCGACCGTCTGACCGACACCGAGTGCTACAACCTGATCTTCGCCCCGGGCTTTTCGACCAAGACCGAGATTTCCGACGTGTCCGGCCGTGGCGTGGGCATGGACGTGGTGAAGACCAAGATCAGCCAGCTCAATGGCTCGATCAACATCTACTCGACCAAGGGCCAGGGCTCCAAGATCGTCATCAAGGTGCCGTTGACCCTGGCGATCATGCCGACCCTGATGGTGATGCTGGGCAACCAGGCGTTCGCTTTCCCGCTGGTCAACGTCAACGAAATCTTCCACCTCGACCTGTCGCGCACCAACGTGGTGGACGGCCAGGAAGTGGTGATTGTGCGCGACAAGGCGTTGCCACTGTTCTACCTCAAGCGCTGGCTGGTGGCATCGGCCAAGCATGAAGAGCAGCGCGAAGGCCATGTGGTGATTCTCTCCGTGGGCACCCAGCGCATCGGCTTTGTGGTCGATCAACTGGTGGGCCAGGAAGAAGTGGTCATCAAGCCTTTGGGCAAAATGCTGCAGGGAACCCCGGGCATGTCGGGTGCGACCATCACCGGTGACGGTCGGATCGCGCTGATTCTCGACGTCCCGAGCATGCTCAAGCGTTACGCCGCTCGGCGTATTTGATTCTGGTGGGGCAGGGCGGTTTGCCCGCCCCGCCTAACGGAGTGTTTATGGCAGTCAAGGTCCTGGTGGTGGACGATTCGGGTTTCTTCCGCCGCCGCGTCTCGGAAATTCTTTCCGCCGATCCAACGATTCAGGTGGTCGGTACGGCCACCAACGGCAAAGAGGCGATTGATCAAGCCATTGCGTTGAAGCCTGACGTGATCACCATGGACTACGAGATGCCGATGATGGATGGCATCACGGCCGTGCGGCACATCATGCAGCGCTGCCCGACCCCGGTGTTGATGTTCTCCTCGCTGACCCACGAAGGCGCCCGGGTAACCCTGGATGCGCTGGACGCGGGTGCGGTGGATTTCTTGCCGAAGAATTTCGAAGACATCTCGCGCAACCCCGAGAAGGTCAAGCAGATGCTGTGCGAGAAGGTGCACAGCATTTCGCGCAGTAACCGTCGCAGCCTGTTCAGTACACCGGCCCCGACGCCCGCACCTGCTCCCGCTCCCGCCGCGGCCCCGACGACCTCGTTCGGGCGCCCTGCGCCAGCACCTGTTGCTCGGCCTGTCGCGCCTGCACCTGTGCGTGCTGCGGCGCCGGCCGCCGCTCATTCGCCTGCGCCCAAGCGCAAAGCCTACAAGCTGGTTGCCATCGGCACCTCGACGGGTGGCCCGGTTGCCCTGCAGCGTGTGTTGACCCAACTGCCAGCCAACTTCCCGGCGCCGATCGTTTTGATCCAGCACATGCCCGCCGCGTTCACCAAGGCCTTCGCCGAGCGCCTGGACAAGCTGTGCCGCATCAGCGTCAAGGAAGCCGAGGATGGCGACATCCTGCGTCCGGGCCTGGCATTGTTGGCCCCGGGTGGCAAGCAAATGATGGTGGATGGCCGTGGCGCAATCAAAATTCTGCCGGGCGACGAGCGCCTGAACTACAAGCCGTGCGTGGATATCACATTCGGTTCGGCGGCCAAGTCCTACGGCGACAAAGTTCTGGCGGTGGTGCTCACCGGCATGGGTGCTGACGGCCGTGAAGGCGCACGCTTGCTCAAGCAGAGCGGCAGCGCGATCTGGGCTCAGGACGAAGCCAGCTGCGTGATTTATGGCATGCCCATGGCCATCGTCAAGGCTGACCTGGCCGACGCCGTCTACAGCCTCGACGATATCGGCAAACACCTGGTGGAGGCCTGCCTCTGATGGATGTATTGAGCCTGATCGGCATCATCATGGCGTTTGTCGCGATCATTGGCGGCAACTACCTCGAAGGCGGTCACCTCGGTGCGCTGGCCAACGGCCCGGCAGCGCTGATCGTGATCGGCGGCACCGTGGGCGCGGCGTTGCTACAGTCGCCCTTGAGCTCGTTCAAGCGCGCGATGCAGATTCTGGTGTGGATCATCTTCCCGCCACGCGTCGACTTGCCCGGTGGTATCGACCGCGTGGTCAACTGGAGCCTCACTGCGCGCAAGGAAGGCCTGCTGGGCCTGGAAGGCGTGGCCGATGCCGAACCCGACAGCTACTCGCGCAAAGGCCTGCAATTGCTGGTGGACGGTGCCGAGCCGGAAGCGATCCGCAGCATCCTGGAGGTGGATTTCTACACCCAGGAAAGCCGCGACATCAACGCCGCCAAAGTCTTTGAAAGCATGGGCGGTTACGCGCCGACCATCGGCATCATCGGTGCGGTGATGGGGTTGATTCACGTAATGGGCAACCTCGGCGATCCGTCGCAGTTGGGCAGCGGCATTGCCGTGGCGTTCGTCGCGACCATCTACGGCGTGGCCAGTGCCAACCTGTTGCTGTTGCCGGTGGCGAGCAAGTTGAAGTCGATCGCCCTGCGCCAGTCGCGTTACCGCGAGATGTTGCTGGAAGGCATTTTGTCGATTGCCGAGGGCGAGAACCCGCGCTCCATCGAATTGAAGCTTCAGGGCTTCATGGATTGATGGGAGGAATCTATTGTGAGCCGTCGCCGTCGCGAGCCTGAAGAACATGTTAACCACGAGCGCTGGCTGGTGTCCTACGCGGACTTCATCACCTTGCTGTTCGCGTTTTTTGTGGTGATGTACTCCATTTCGTCGATCAATGAAGGCAAGTACAAGATCATTTCCCAGGCGTTGGTGGGCGTGTTCAACGATACCGACCGCGCGCTCAAGCCGATCCCCATTGGTGACGAACGGCCCAAGACCGTCACCCCGGCCAAGCCGCTGGTCAACGACAGCGACGAAACCGCTGCCGGCATCGGCGGCACCAGCGACCCGCTGAAAAGCATTGCCGACGACATCAGTGCCGCGTTCGGCGACCTGATCAAGTCCAACCAGATGACCGTGCGCGGTAATGAGTTGTGGGTGGAGATCGAGCTGAACTCCAGCCTGTTGTTCGCCAGTGCCGACGCAATGCCGAGCGACCAGGCGTTCACCATCATCGACAAGGTGGCGGCGATCCTCAAACCGTTTGAAAATCCGGTCCACGTTGAAGGTTTTACCGACAATTTCCCGATTGCCACCGCGCAGTACCCGACCAACTGGGAGCTGTCGTCGGCCCGCGCCGCCAGCATCGTGCGCATGCTCGCCATGCAGGGCGTAAACCCTGGGCGCCTGGCGTCGGTGGGCTACGGAGAATTTCAGCCAGTGGCCAACAACGCCACCGCCGAAGGCCGTGCGCGCAACCGTCGGGTGGTGCTGGTGGTGTCGCGTAACCTGGATGTACGCCGCAGCCTGACCGGTACCGGCACGGCCAATGCAACGCCGGATGCCGCGTTGAAGCGGGCTGGCACACAAACTGCACCGCCAACCGTTAAGCCGTCGGTTCGTCAGAGTGCCGTCAATTCTCCGTCACCGGCTCACTAACTTTATGCACTGTCTCGGTCGTGCCAACGCCTGCCGGGAGGAACCAACCGAATGAGAGTCTGGGCAGTTGCTAATCAAAAAGGTGGGGTCGGCAAGACCACCACGTCCATCGCCCTGGCCGGCTTGCTGGCCGAGGCGGGCAAGCGCGTGGTTGTGGTTGACCTGGACCCCCACGGCTCCATGACCAGCTATTTCGGCTACGACCCGGATGCGCTGGAGCACAGCTGCTACGACCTGTTCCTGCACAAGGGGAGCGTGCCGGCCGACCTGCCCGGGCAGCTGCTGCTGCCCACCAGCAATGAAAGCATTTCCCTGCTGCCGTCGAGCACCGCGCTGGCCACCCTTGAGCGCCAGTCGCCGGGGCAAAGCGGCCTGGGTCTGGTGATCGCCAAAACCCTCGCGCAACTGTGGCAGGACTTCGACTACGCAATCATCGACAGCCCGCCGCTGCTCGGTGTGCTGATGGTCAACGCCTTGGCGGCCAGCCAGCAATTGGTGATCCCGGTGCAGACCGAGCACCTGGCGGTCAAAGGCCTGGAGCGCATGGTCAGCACCCTGGCGATGATCAACCGTTCGCGCAAACAGGCGCTGCCCTTCAGCATCGTGCCGACCCTGTTTGACCGGCGCACCCAGGCGTCCCTCGGCACCCTGCGCGTACTGCGTGACGCCTATCCGGAGACTATCTGGAATGGCTACATCCCGGTCGACACGCGCCTGCGTGACGCCAGCCGCGCCGGTCTCACGCCTTCGCAGTTCGACGGCAAAAGCCGTGGCGTGCTGGCCTACCGCGCGTTGCTCAAGCACCTGCTGTCGCAGCAGCTTGTGGCGCAGGTGGCGTGATGGCCCGTCCCGTCGAATTCAAGACCCGGCCGCAACTGGCGCTGGAATCCTACCTGGATAACTTGCTGCAGGATGCGACCGCAGAAGAGCTGCCGGAACCGATTCTGGTGCTGGAACCTGCCGTAGAGCCTGAAAGCACGCTGGATGAGTTCCAGCTGGCGGTATTGGAAGAGCAGGCGCGTGACGCACACGTGGTGGTTGCCCCTGTTGTGGTGCCGCTGACGCCTGTGGTCGTGGCACCGGTGGTGGTTGAACCGGTGGTTGAAGTGCACCTGCCGCCGAGTATCACGCCTCCGCCGGTGACCGGCGATGGTCGCCCGTCGTGGGCCGCCGAGCCGTTCGAATGCCTGCTGTTCGACGTGGCCGGGTTGACCCTGGCAGTGCCGCTGGTGTGCCTGGGCTCAATCTATTCGCTGGAAGGCCAGGAACTGACGCCGCTGTTCGGGCAGCCGGAGTGGTTCCTCGGCATCCTGCCGAGTCAGGCCGGTAACCTCAAAGTCCTCGACACCGCGCGCTGGGTGATGCCCGACCGCTACCGCGATGACTTCCGTCAGGGTTTGCAATACGTGATCTCGGTGCAGGGCTATGAGTGGGGGCTGGCGGTGCATCAAGTCAGCCGCTCGTTGCGCCTGGACCCGAATGAAATCAAATGGCGCAGCCACCGGGGCCAACGGCCTTGGCTGGCGGGCACTGTGATCGAACACATGTGCGCATTGCTGGATGTCGCCGAGCTGGCCGAGTTGATCGCCAGCGGCGCCGTCAAGACGATGGCGCAGAACAAACGCAGTTGATTGAACAATAAGGGCCGTGCGGTTGCGTGGCCAAAGAAGCACACACAGAAGGGGCAAGGGGTATGAACAAGTCAGCGTCCGCACAAGGTTTGGATGATCCGATCCTGCAATGGGTGACCTTCAAACTGGACAACGAGTCCTATGGCATCAACGTGATGCGCGTGCAGGAAGTGCTGCGTTACACCGAGATCGCTCCGGTTCCGGGTGCGCCAAGTTACGTGCTGGGCATCATCAACCTGCGCGGCAACGTGGTGACCGTTATCGACACTCGCCAGCGTTTTGGCCTGGTGCCGACTGAAGTCAACGACAACACGCGTATCGTGATCATCGAAGCCGACAAGCAAGTGGTCGGGATCATGGTCGACAGCGTGGCTGAGGTGGTTTACCTGCGTCAGTCGGAAGTGGAAACTGCGCCGAACGTGGGTAACGAAGAATCCGCCAAGTTTATCCAGGGCGTGTGCAACAAGAACGGCGAGCTGCTGATTCTGGTTGAGCTGGACAAGATGATGAGCGAAGAAGAGTGGTCGGATCTGGAGAATATCTGATTGTTTCTTGAGGCGGCGGTGATTGTCCTGGCCCTGTTGTGGGCCGGGACCTTGGCGTTCCTGCTGCGCTATATGCGCCAGCAACGGGAGTTGGCCGTGCAACAGGCCGAGCGTGATGCCGTGCGTGATCGGCGCCTTCTGGATCTGGTCAAGCGGGTGGATCACTTTCAGCAGAGTGCGGTGAAAGTGGGTGATGAGGTGCACGAATTGCGCGCGATTCTTGGGCCTTTGCCGGACAGGATGGTGCAGTTGGAGCAGCGGGATCCGTCGAACTTGTCGTTTGCTCAGGCGGCCAAATTGGTCGGGATGGGGGCGACGGTGGATGAGTTGACGCAGTCTTGTGGGTTGACTCAGGCTGAGGCGCAGTTGATGAGTAAGTTGCACAAAGGCTGACGTGCGTTTGTGTGTATATCCGTTATTTAGGTAACGGCGGCTATTGGTTCCGCTCTTACAGCGGCTCACTTTTGGAAAGACCCAAAAGTAAGCAAAAGGTCTTCGCCCCACCACTCGGCACCTCGCCTAGGCTCGGTGTGCCCTCACTCCG
>NZ_MSDF01000031.1:112844-150802 GCF_002022275.1 Pseudomonas fluorescens | reverse complement strand
CGCGGCGGCCCACGGATTCAAGCCGGAGTGAGGGCACACCGAGCCTAGGCGAGGTGCCGAGTGGTGGGGCGAAGACCTTTTGGTTACTTTTGGGTCTTTCCAAAAGTGACCCGCCGTAAGGGCGGAACCATAAGCCGCCGTTACCCCAATAACGGATATACACGCAGACCAAGCCTACAACCCCACCAACCCCAAATGCTCCCGCAACGTAGCCCCTTCATAAGCCCGACGAAACAACCCCTTCCCCTGCAACTGCGGAATCACACTCTCCACAAACTCCGTAAACGACCCCGGCAAATACCCCGGCGAAATCACAAACCCGTCACACCCGCCCCCCTCAAAAAGCTCCGCCAACTGATCAGCAACCTGCGCCCCAGTCCCCACCAACTGCGGCACCCGCACACTGCTGGCAAAAATCCTCCCAAGCTGCTCCAGCGTGGTCTGCGGCCCCTGCATCAACAACTTCTCAGCCGCCGCCGGAGGAATGAGCGGCGACCGCGCAATCTCGGCCAACGTCGCCGAAAGAGCAAACGACGACAAATCCACATTCAACTGCGAAGCCAGCGTCACCAACCCCAACTCAGGCCGCGCCAACGCATTGTGCTTGTCACGCTTGGCCCGGGCCTCAGCCTCACTGCCCCCAATAAACGGCATCACCGCCGTCAACACCTTGCAACTGTCCGCCTCACGCCCCTGCTGCACCACCTGCGCCCGCACATCATCACGAAACGCCCGCATCGCCGCCAAATGCGGGTGAATCGTAAAAATCGCCTCCGCCCAACGCGCCCCAAACCGCCGCCCGCGCCCGGAAGACCCGGCCTGAATCAACACCGGCCGCCCCTGCGGCGTGCGCGGAATGTTCAGCGGCCCTTCAACCTTGAACCAATCACCCTGATGCTGCACCGACTGAATCAACGCCGGATCCGCCAGCACACCACTCTCGCGATCCAGCTTGAGCGCGCCCTTGCCCCAACTGTTCCACAGCTTGAGCGCAACCTCGACAAACTCATCCGCGCGGTCGTAACGCAAGTCGTGCTCCAGATGCTTGTCCTTGCCGAACAGGCGCCCTTCGCTGTCGTTCATCGAGGTCACGATATTCCACGCCGCACGCCCCTTGGACAGGTGGTCAAGCGTGGCAAACTCACGGGCAATATGCGCCGGTTCGTAATAGGTGGTGGAACGCGTCGCGCCAAGCCCCAGCTTGCTGGTCTGGCCGATCAGGTAGGACAGAATCGGCAACGGATCCAAGCGCGTTGCATCCTGAGCACCGTAGCGCAACGCAAACTCCCGGGAACCGCCCATCTGGTCGCCCACCGCCAGGCGATCGGCAAAGAACAGGAAGTCGAACAGCCCCTCCTCAACCACCTTGGCAATACGCGAGTAATACTCGGGATCGAGGTAGTTGCCGACCGTTTCCGGGTGGCGCCACACCGCATGGCTGTGGACCACAGGCCCGCTTAACAGAAAGGCAGAGAGATGGATTTGACGGCTCATGGTTTTGGCGTCCACACGGCGATATCGGACACGTTCAACGGCTTGGGTATCAGCTTGGCGGCGTAGTAGGTGTCGGCGATGCGTTGCTGTTCGGCGAGGTTTTTCACCTCGACCGGAATGATGTCGTAGCTGCGCCGGCTATTGGCGAGTTCCACCGTGGCCGTCGGGATATTGCCCCACAGCGGCCCAAGAATTTCAGCAGCTTCCTTGGGGTGGGCTTTGACCCATTGACCCGTCTCACGCAGGGTGTCGAAGGTGACTTGCAGCACGTCCGGGTGAGCCTTGGCGAATTTTGTGGTGGCCACATAGAAGCGGTTGTAGCGGGCCAAGCCATCCTTGCCGTCAGCGATCACGCGCACATGGTGTTCAAGTTGCTGAGTGGCCAGGAACGGGTCCCAGATCACCCAGGCATCCACGCTGCCGTTGGCAAAGGCTGCACCGCCGTCGGGGGCTTCGAGGTAGCGCGGGGTGATATCGGCGAGGGTCAGGCCGGCTTTTTTCAGTGCACTAATCAATAGAAAGTTGCTGCCCGAGCCTTTGGACACGGCGACGGTCTTGCCTTTCAGGTCGGCAATGCCATGAATCGGCGACGCGTTCTGGACGATGATCGCCTGGGCGCCGGGGGAAGAGTTTTCCTGAGCGTAATAGGTCAGCGGCGCGTCGGCAGCCTGGGTGAACAGGGCAAAGGCATCGGCCACATCCGCGTGCAGATCCACGCTGCCGGCGTTCAGCGAGCTGAGCAAGCCGGTGCTGAACTCATGCCAATTGACCGTGAAGCCCAGGGGTTTGAGGCGCTGTTCCAGTTGCCCGTTTTGTTTGAGCAGAATCCACAGCGTGGAAGAACGCTGGTAGCTGATATCCAGGGTTTGCTCAGCGTGGGCCGCAGCAGCCGCGAACAGCAGGCTGGCGGCGACGATCAGTTTTTTGAATGTCATGGAAGGCCTTGGCGTGGGAACGGTAAAGGCGACTGCATATGCCAAAACACGGCATAAGGCCGACGAAATAAGATAAATCGATTATATTAATGACGACGGATTATGAAAGAACCATATAATTCTATGGTTATGCCCGATCGCTCGAAAGGCTGAAAAAGCGCCCTAAGCTCAGATCGAAAGAGTATTTATCGAATGCTTTTTAGAACTTTATGCTTAGTGATATTTCGTTGAAGATCGAGCGCGCCATGTCTATCCGCCGTCCCCTCGCCGTAGTTTTGGGTTTGCTGGCCTTTTCCGTCGCTGCGGGCGTGGAGGCTCAAGAAACCGTGCGTATCGGTTACCAGAAATCCTCGACCCTGATCACCCTGCTGAAAACCCAGGGCACCCTGGAAAAAGCCCTCAAGGCCGATAACATCGATGTGTCCTGGCACGAGTTCCCCAGCGGCCTGCCGCTGCTGGAAGCGCTGAACATCGGCAACGTGGACATCAGCGCCGACGTGGCCGACACCGTGCCGATCTTCGCCCAGGCAGCCCAGGCCAAACTCACCTATTTCGCCCAGGAGGCGCCCTCGCCTTCAGCCCAGGCCATCGTGGTACGAGAGGACTCGCCGATCCAGCAGTTGGCGGATTTGAAGGGCAAAAAAATCGCGGTCACCAAAGCCGCGGGCACGCACTATTTGCTGATCGCCGCACTGGCCAAGGCAGGCCTGGCGTTCTCCGATATTGAACCGGCTTACCTGTCCCCCGCTGACGGTCGCGCCGCGTTCGAGAACAACAAGGTCGATGCCTGGGTCACCTGGGAACCCTTCCTCACAGGTGTGCAACGTCAACTGCCAACCCGTACCTTGGCCGATGGCGCCGGGCTGGCCAGCTACAAGCGTTACTACCTGACAGGCACGCCTTACGCCAAGGCCCACCCCGAGGTGTTGAAGCTGGTGTATGCGCAGTTGGAACAGGCCGGCAAATGGGTGAAAACCCACCCGCAGGACGCTGCCAAAGTACTCGGCCCGCTGTGGGGCAATCTGGACACGGCAACCGTCGAAGCCGCCAACGCACACCGCAGCTATCTGGTGCAGCCCGTGACGATCGATCAGTTGGGTGAACAGCAAAAGATCGCTGATGCCTTCTTCAAGGCCGGGCTGTTGCCCAAGGCGGTGGATGCCAAGGATGTGCAGACCTGGCAGCCGTGAGAAGTTTCATTTGGCAACCCAAACGAGTTGTCGCATAAAGGGTATTCCCTTCGTCTCTTGGCAGGCCTTCTTCCATGATTTTCGCCATCCATGCACTGTATAAATCCGGCATGACCGAGCAACGCGCTGCACTGCTCTCCACCCACCGTGAATACCTCGGCATCGTGGCCGAACGCATCGCGTTTGCCGGGCCGTTGTTGGGCGCTGCGGGCGAGCCTGTGGGGTCGTTGATGGTGGCGGACTTTGATGACGAGGCCCATGTGCAGGCCTGGCTGGCGGAGGAGCCGTTTACACAAGCTGGGTTGTTTGCGCAGTTGGATGTGCAGATTTTTCAGAACCGCTGGGTGCAGAAGACCGGCTTTCCCGAGGCCTGAGGCACAACTCGGTCGACTGTGGGAGCTGGCTTGCCTGCGATGGCGGCCTGTCAGCTACTACTTTTGTAACTGAACCACCGCTATCGCAGGCAAGCCAGCTCCCACATTTTGATCCTCATCAGGCGTTAGAGCAGTGTGCGGGCCAGGGCTTTTTTCCATTCCCCGTAACGTCCGGCCATTGCCGGATCATCCTGCGGCTCAAACCGCTCGCGCTGGCGCTCCAGCTCACCCAACGCCACATCACTCGCCCACACCCCCAGCGCCCTGCCCGCCAGATGCGCCGCGCCCAATGCCGACACCTCCGGCGACAGGCTGCGTACCACCGGGCGTTGCAGCAAGTCGGCCAAAAACTGCATCAGCCAGCGGTTGCGTGTGGCGCCGCCGTCGACCCAGAGTTCTTTTAACGGGCTGCCGATGTCCTGCTGCATCGCCTCAAACACATCACGAATCTGATAACCGATGGACTCCAGCGATGCGCGCAAAATATGCGCGCCCGAGGTGGCTTCGGTCAGCCCGCAGATCAGGCCACGGGCATCGGCCTTCCAGTGCGGCGCGCCCAGGCCAGACAGGGCCGGGACGAAATACACGCCGCCGTTGTCAGGCAATTGCGCCGCCTGTTCGGTCAGCGCATCCAAAGACTCCCCCGCCACCAGGCGCGAAGCCCACTGCACGGCAGCGCCGGTGTGGACGATGTTGCCTTCCATGCCGAAGGTGGGTTTGCTGCCGTCATGCCAGGCCAACGTGGTTGAAAGGCCATGGGTTGAGGCAATCGGGCCACTCATGGGCGTCATCAAGGATGAGCCGGTGCCGAGGGTGGCCTTGACCAGGCCGGGGGCGAAACCTCCTTGCCCGTATAGCGCGGCGTGGGAATCACCGATCATCGACATCACCGGGATGCCCGCTGGCAACCCGCCCACGGCGACGGTTTCAGCAAAGAACCCGGCGCTCGGCTGAATCGGTGCCAGTGCAGCCAAGGGAATCGCAAACAGGTCCAGCAGCTCAGGGTCCCACGCGCAGGTGTGCAGATTAAACAGCTGCGTGCGCGCAGCGTTGGAATAGTCCGTCGCAAACACCTGACCGCCGCTGAGTTTCCACAGCAACCAACTGTCCACCGTGCCCAGGCAGATTTCACCGGCTGCCGCGCGAGCATGGCCGTTATCCAGATGGTCGAGGATCCAGCGAAATTTGCCGGCGGAAAACATCGGGTCGAGGGCCAGCCCGGTCTTTTCCAGAATCAGCGCTTCGTGGCCGCGTTCATGTAGCTCGGCGCACAAGGCCGTGGAGCGTCGGCACTGCCAACTGATGCACGGCGACAACGGCTCGCCGCTGTGCCGGTCCCACGCCACCACCGATTCACGCTGGTTACTGATCGCCAGCGCGGTGATCAGCCGATTCACCTGGGCCAGGCATTCTTCAATCGCAGCCAGGGTGTTCTGCCAGATCAGCAGCGGGTCCTGCTCGGAAAACCCGGCCTGGGGATGGCTGATGCTCAATGGCCGCGAACCCCGAGCGATCACCTGTCCGAGTTCGTTGACCAGCACCGCCTTGGCATTGCTGGTGCCTTCATCTATCGCCAGGATCAGTGGCGTATGGTTTGTCATGGTATTCACCGCAACCGAGTGGCAGCCGCCACAATCCCAGCCGCGTCGATGTTATGCAAGGCGCGGGTCGGTTCGCGGGCACCGGCGGCGGCGTATTCACCGTCGCCAATGCCCAGGCGGGTCAGCGCAATGCCCAGCCCGGCTTCGGCGAGCACTTCGGCCACCAGGCTGCCAACGCCGCCATTAATGTTGTGTTCTTCCACGGTGATCACCGCGCGGGTGCCGCGCAGCGCAGTGAGCAACACGTCGCGCTGCAACGGGCGAATCGAGGACAGGTTGATCACCTGTGCCGCAATGCCCTGCTCCGCCAGCGATGCCGCTGCATCCACTGCTTCATGGACCACCGAGCCCAGGGCCACGATGCTGACGTCGGCGCCCTGGCGCAGGATATCCACCTGGCCGGGCGTGAATTGATAGTCGGCGCCATGCACATCGGGCAAGGCTTTACCATCGAGACGGATGTACACCGGGCCGTCATAACGCAACGCGTAATCCACAATCTGCCGACACTCCAGCGCATCCGCCGGGGCGAAAATCTGCACGTTGCCAAAACCACGCATCACGGAAATATCGTCAAGGCTGTGGTGAGTACTGGCCAGCGGGCCGTAACTGGTGCCCGCATTCAGACCGAACATCTTTACGTTGGCGCGGTTGTAGCAAACGTCGACCTTGATCTGCTCGTTGGCGCGCGAGATCAGAAACGGCGCCGCGTTGCAGGTCACGGCAATTTTGCCGCCCAGCGCCAAGCCCGCCGCGACGCTGACCAGCGACTGCTCGGCAATCCCGACGTTGATCAGCCGCTCCGGGAAGCGTTGCGCGAACGGGCCGATCTTGGCCGTGGACGTGGAGTCGCTGACCACCGGCACCACATCGAGCCCGGCATCGACCGCCGCGATAAAGGCGTCCACCATGACGCTCGCCAGATGTTCACTCGCCATGACTCAACTCCTCCAGTGCCGCGTTGATTTCGTCACCCTTGGGCACACGGTGGTGCCATTCGGGACGGGCTTCGATAAACGACACGCCCTTGCCTTTGATGGTGTGGGCGATCAGCACCTGGGGCGCGCCGGTTTTGGTTTGCATGGTTTCCAGGGATTCAATCAACTGGCCCACGTCGTTGCCGTCGCACTCGCTGACGCTGAAGCCGAAGGCGGCCCATTTCACGTCGAGCGGGTCGAGCGGCATGATCTCGGCCGTCAACCCGGCCAGCTGCAGCTTGTTCTTGTCGACGATCACGAACAGGTTATCCAGCTTGTACTTCGCCGCCGCCATTGCCGCCTCCCAGTTCGAGCCTTCGGCCAGCTCACCGTCGCCGGTCAGCACATAGATGCGCTTTTTGCTGCCGGACATCTTCGCCGCCAGCGCCAACCCCACCGCCACCGGCAAGCCGTGGCCGAGGGCGCCGGTGTTGAGCTCGATGCCGGGGGTTTTCTGGCGCACCGGGTGGCCGGGCAAATGGGAGTTGAAGTGTTGATAGGTCGGCAGCCACTCGGTGGGGATGTAACCCGCCTGCGCCAGGCAGCAATACAAACCGCCGACGCCGTGGCCCTTGCTCTGAATGTAGATGTCCCGTTCCGGGTCTTCGAGGCGTTCCGGGCCGGTGTTGAGGATGCGGAAATACAGGGTGGCGAGGATGTCGGTTTCCGACAGGTCGGCCCCGGTGTGGCCGCCGGCCGGTGAATCGGCGTTAAGGCGAATGACGTGGCGCCGGATCAGCCGGGCCTGTTCTTTGATCTGGTGGGCGTCGTACTGGAAGGCGTTCATGCAGCGGCTCCTGGGGGCTGACCACGTGAGGTGAAAGTGCCCAAAGCTGTCTTTGAATATTTATTCAGCAGTGACAATATATTTCTATTTAGGCGCCGATTCACAAGCAGGTCAAGTGAGGGATGCGTCGAAAAATGAAATAAAAGCCGGAAATACCTCCCGGACAGACGGCCAAAATCCCACACGCGCTACTCTATTCCGTGGCTTTGCGAGCACCGGAAGCAGCGGTTTAGAGGCATGCATAAAAAATTAAGCGCTTGACATTGACACGGTGGCACCTGAATCTGAATTAACAATCAGGCATGCATAAATATTCAAAGCACCTGAATGAACTCCAAAAAAAATAAGTCAGGAGAACAACGTGGACGCCAAAGCTACTGTCCAGCACCCGGCCGAACTCAAGCCGCCTCACCGCCCGCGGCTGGTAAAACTGCTTCCCAGCAATATCGGCGGCCCGCTGATCGGGCTTGTGCTGCTGGTGCTGGTTTTCTCCTTCAGTTCCGAATTCTTCTTCTCGCTGCGCAATGGCCTGAACATCCTTGATCAGGTCACGGTGCTGGGCATCCTTGCGATTGGCATGACGGCGGTGATCGTGATCGGCGGCATCGATTTGTCGGTCGGCTCGGTGTTGGCCTTCTCGATGATGATGCTCGGCTGGCTCTATCAGGATCAGGCGGTGCCGTTGGGCTTCGCGATTCCGATCTCGATTGCCAGCGGCATGCTTGCCGGGTTGGTGTCCGGCGGCTTGATCACCTACGCCAAGCTGCCGCCGTTCATTGCCACGCTGACCATGATGTCGGTGGCCCGTGGCCTGGCGAATATCCTCACTGAAGGCCGGCAAATCGTCGGTTACCCGGACTGGTTCACCAGCCTGGCCACGGTGCGGCATTTCGGTTTCCTGTCGGCCACGGTCGGCTTGTTTCTGGTGATGCTGGTGGTGGCCTGGGTGTTCCTGCGCTTTCGTGCCGGTGGCCGCAACCTCTACGCCATGGGCGGCAGCCCGGAAGTGGCACGCCTGTCGGGCATCAAAGTGCGCGCGATTACCTTGTGGGTGTATGCGGTCAGCGGCGCCCTCGCCGGGATCGCTGCTGTCACCCTCGCCGCACGCCTTGATTCATCGCAACCGAGTGCCGGGCTGAGCCTGGAACTGGACGCCATCGCCGCCGTGGTGATTGGCGGCGCCAGCCTCAGCGGCGGTGTGGGCAGCATCGGCGGCACGCTGGTCGGCGTGTTGATCATTGGCGTGTTGCGCAATGGCCTCAACCTGCTCGGCGTTTCGCCCTTTATTCAACAAGTGGTGATCGGCGTGGTCATCGCCCTCGCCGTGACCATCGACACCCTGCGCCGCCGCTCCAGCACTGCCCGTTAAATCTGTTCGACAGTTGACACCCCCCAACAATAAAACCAGGAGTCACCGACATGTTCAGCCCCAAGAAACTGCTCATCGCCACCGCTCTCGCTGCCGCCACCCTCACCGCCGCCGGCACCACCTGGGCCAAGGACCTGACCATCGGCCTGGCCGTGGCCAACCTGCAGGCCGACTTTTTCAACCAGATCAAGCAATCGGTGGAAGCCGAGGGCAAGGCCAAGGGGATCAAGGTGATCACCGTGGACGCCCAGGGCAACTCCTCCACCCAGGTCAGCCAGATTGAAGACCTGATCACCCGCCAGATCGACGTGCTGATCTACATCCCGGCAGGCGCCACCGCCGCCGGTGTGCCGGTGAAAGCCGCCAAGGCCGCGGGTATTCCGGTGATCGCCGTGGACCGCAACGCACCTGACGCACCGGGCGATACCTTTATCGCCAGCGACAGCGTGGCCGGGGCCAAAACCCTGGCTGAGTACGTGGGCAAGATCACTGACGGCAAAGGCCGCATTGCGATCCTGCAAGGCCAGCTCGGCACCACGCCGGAAAACGATCGCGCCAAGGGCTTTGAAGAAGGCTTGAAAGCCTTCCCGGACCTGAAGGTCGTCGCTCAGCAACCGGCTGAATGGGCTCAGGACAAAGGCTTCGCCGTGGCCCAGGACCTGCTCCAGCGTGACCCGAATATCAGCGTGTTCTTCGGCCGTGCCGATGCCATGGCACTGGGCGCAGCGCAGGCGGTCAAGGTCGCCAACCTCGATCACAAAGTCGTGGTGGTCGGTTTTGACGGTGATGTAGCCGGGCTCAAGGCCGTGGAAAGCGGCGTGCTGAACGCCACCATGACCCAGCAAACCCAGAAAATGGGGCGCCTGGCCGTAGCCTCGGCGATCGACCTGAAAGCCGGTAAAGCCGTGCCCAAGGAACAACTGCTGCCGACCGTGCTGACCACCAAAGAAAACGTCGCGCCGTTCCTGCAACAGCACCCTTGAACCCGGAGGTCGTCATGCGAGCAGCAGCTCTGGAAACGATGCCTGACGCGGTGTTGTGCCTGCGCGATATCAGCAAGGCCTACGGCCCGGTTCAGGTGTTGTCGCAGGTCAACGTGGACATTCGCCCCGGTGAAGTGTTGGCCTTGCTCGGCGAGAATGGCGCGGGTAAATCCACCTTGTCGTCGATCATCGCCGGGCTTGTGCAGCCGGAAGCCGGGGGTAGCATGACCTGGCTCGGCGAGCCCTACGCCCCCGCGTCACCGGGGGCTGCGCTGGGCGCCGGGATCGGCTTGATTCACCAGGAAATCCGCCTGCTGCCGCAATTGTCGATCGCCGAAAACATCTTCGTCGGCCGCCTGCCCATGCGTCACGGGCGGGTCGACCGCGACTACATCGAGGCCCAGGCGCAGATCCAGCTGGAACGCCTGGGGCTCAAAGTGCCCGCCTCGCGCAAGGTCGAAGGCCTGAGCGTGGCGGCGCAGCAACTGGTGGAAATCGCCAAGGCGCTGACCCTCAAGGCACGCTTGCTGATTCTGGATGAACCCACCGCCGCGCTGGGTGGTGAAGAAACCGAGCTGCTGTTTCAGCAGGTCGAACGGCTCAAGGCCGAGGGCGTTTCGTTCATCTATATCAGCCATCGCCTGGAAGAAATCGCACGCATTGCCGACCGTGTGCTGGTGCTGCGCGATGGGCGCCAGATCGCCCTGCATGCCACGGCCCAGGTGCCGGTGCGTGAGCTGGTGGAGCAGATGGTCGGGCGCAGCCTGGAGCGGATTTTCCCCACGTTGCAGGCGCCGAAAGACCAGGTGATGTTGCAAGTCAAAGACCTGAGTTGCCGCGAGTTTGCCTTGCACGGCATCGAATTCAGCGTGCGTGCCGGGGAAGTGTTCGGCATTGCCGGGGTGGTCGGCGCCGGGCGGACCGAGCTGGTGCGCACCATTGCGGGCGCGGCCCAGGACATCAAGGGCCATATGGTGCTCGACGGTGAAGTTCGCCAGTTGCGCTCACCATTCGAGGCGATTCAGGCCGGTGTGGTGCTGGTGCCCGAAGACCGCAAGCAACAAGGTGTGGTGGTGGAGCATCGGATCGAAGACAACCTGATTTATGGCAACACTGATCTATTGGATAAACGCGGTTGGGTCTTCCCTGCCCCGCTGCGCGAATTTGCACGTACGGCGGTGGCAAGGCTGGGCGTGAAAGGTGCGCCGCAGTCGCGGATTTCGAGTTTGTCCGGCGGTAATCAGCAGAAGGTGATCATTGCCAAATGGCTGGCGCGCAACCCCAAGGTGTTCATTCTCGATGAGCCCACACGCGGTATCGACGTGGGCGCGCGGGCGGCGATTTATGAAGTGATCGCAGACCTCGCGGCCAAGGGCATGGCGGTGATTGTGGTGAGTTCGGACCTGGATGAAGTGCTCGGGTTGTCCCATCGGGTGATGGTGATGAGCCGGGGGCGGCAGATGGGGATTCTGGAGCGCGGGGAAGCCACGCCGGTTTCAGTGATGGAAATGGCCACCGCCTGAATGCCTCGCCCGCACAAACAATGAAGATCCAATGTGGGAGGGGGCTTGCTCCCGATAGCGGTGGTTCAGTTGGAGTATTTTTATCTGATGTACCGCTATCGGGAGCAAGCCCCCTCCTACAGGGATCGACTGTGAATTCAAAATAACGGAGTAGTTCATGCAGCTTTTTAGTCTTCAGGGCCAGGTGGCATTTGTGACCGGCGCGGGCAGTGGGATTGGCCAGGCCATCGCGGTTGGGCTCGCCGAAGCAGGGGCCGATGTGGCCTGCTTTGATCTGCCGGGCAGCCCCGGCATCGCCAGCACCGTCGAACGCATCCAGGCCTTGGGCCGTCGCGCCCTGGCGTTGAGCGGCACCGTGACCGAGCGCGCCGCCCTTGACGCCGCCGTCGCTCGTACCGAAAGCGAACTCGGCGAACTCAGCGTGGCGGTCAACTGCGCCGGCATCGCCAATGCCCAGGCCGCCGAGGAGCTGGAACTGCAACGCTGGCAAGCCACGCTGGACATCAACCTCACCGGGATTTTCCTGAGTTGCCAGGCCCAGGCCGCCGTGATGCTGCCGCGCGGTAAGGGCGCCATCGTCAATATCGCGTCCATGTCCGGCAGCATCGTCAACCGTGGCTTGCTGCAAGCCCACTACAACACCTCCAAGGCCGGCGTAATCCACCTGAGCAAAAGCCTGGCAATGGAATGGGCCGACAAGGGCCTGCGGGTCAATTGCATCAGCCCCGGTTACACCGCAACGCCGATGAACTCGCGCCCGGAAGTCGCCGATCAGGTGAAGATTTTTGAACAGACCACGCCCATGGGCCGCATGGCAGGCGTGGAAGAAATGGTTGGCCCGGCGATTTTCCTGGTCAGCCAGGCGTCATCCTTTTGCACCGGTGTCGACCTGTTGGTCGATGGCGGTTTTGTCTGCTGGTAAGCCTTTTTGGAGTCCTTTGTCATGTCGCAACGTTTTAGCGGTAAAACCGTAGTCATCACCGGCGCCTGCCGTGGCATCGGCGCCGGGATTGCCGAGCGCTTCGCCCAGGAAGGCGCCCACCTGGTATTGGCCTCCAATGATCTGGAACGCGTGACCTTCACCGCCAACCAACTGGCCGAGGAATACAAGGTCGAGACCCTGGCGCTGGGCATCGATGTAACCAGTGAAAGCGACATCGAAAAGCTCTACCGCGAAGGCCACGCGCGGTTTGGCAGCATCGACGTGTCGGTGCAGAACGCCGGCATCATCACCATCGACCACTACGACAAAATGCCTCGCGCCGACTTCGACAAGGTGCTGCAGGTCAACACCACCGGCGTGTGGCTCGGTTGCCGCGAAGCTGCCAAGTACATGGTCAAGCAAGGCAGCGGGCGGTTGATCAACACCTCGTCCGGTCAGGGCCGCCAGGGCTTTATCTACACGCCGCACTACGCAGCGAGCAAGATGGGCGTGATCGGCATCACCCAAAGCCTGGCGCTGGAACTGGCGCGGCATAACATCACGGTCAACGCGTTTTGCCCCGGCATCATCGAAAGCGAGATGTGGGACTACAACGATCGGGTGTGGGGCGAGATCCTCAGCACCGATGAAAAGCGCTACGGCAAGGGTGAATTGATGGCCGAATGGGTCAAGAACATCCCCCTGCGCCGTGCCGGCAAACCTTCGGATGTGGCAGGGTTGGTGGCGTTTTTGGCCTCGGATGACGCGGCTTACTTGACGGGCCAGGCAATCAATATCGACGGCGGCCTGATCATGTCGTGAGGGTTTGGTATCCTCACCGGCATTGGAATACCTACTGAGGCCTTCATGAGCCAGATCGAAGAACAGCGCCTGATCACCAAGATCGCGAGCCTCTATTACGAAGAAGGGCTCAAGCAGTCCGAGATTTCCACGCAACTGGATTTGTCGCAGTCGTTTATCAGCCGCGCCCTGCGCCGGGCGCTGCAGGAAGGCGTGGTCAAGATCAGCGTGATGCGCCTCCAGGGCCTGCACCTGGAGCTGGAAAACCAGTTGCAGCGCCGCTACGGCGTGCGCCAGGTGATCGTGGTGGAAGCTACCGAACCCGGCAATGACGAAAGCATCAAGCAGGCCATCGGCTCGGCGGCCGCGCATTACCTGGAAACCAGCTTGTCGGTCCAGGACCACATCGGTATTTCGTCGTGGAGCAGCACCATCCGCGCCATGGTCAGCCATTTGCACGCGCAACCAGGCAAGCAAGGCGCTCAGGAAGTGGTGCAGTTGCTCGGAGGCGTCGGCAACAAGGGCGCTTTCGAAGCCACCCTGCTGACCCAACGCCTGGCCACCCTGCTCAACTGCCCGGCGTTTTTGCTGCCGTCGCAAAGCATCGAGCAATCGGTGGAAAGCAAGCAGCGCATCGTGCAGATGGAAGAGGTCAAGGAGGTGCTGCAACGCTTTGACAGCATCACTCTGGCCATCGTCGGCATTGGCGACCTGGAACCCTCACAGCTGCTGCGCAACAGCGGCAACTACTACACCGAAGACATGCTGCGCCTGCTCGCCGAACGCGGCGCGGTGGGCGATATCTGCCTGCGCTACTTCGATGCCCAGGGCAACCCGGTGCTGGAAGAAGACGAAGAATTCGTGGTGTCGGTGGCGCTGCCCAAACTGCGCGCGATCCAACGCGTGCTCGGCTTGGCCGGCGGGCTGAACAAGGTGCAGGCGATTCGTGGCGCGCTCAAGGGCGGTTACCTTGACGTGCTGATCACCGACCTCGACACCGCCCAGGCCCTGAACCATTAACCCTTTTTAGGAGACTGCCGCTCATGACGTCCAAGTTCGAACAACTCAAGCACTTCACCACCGTGGTCTGCGACACCGGCGACCTCGAAGCCATCAGCCGCCTGCGCCCGGTGGACGCCACCACCAACCCTTCCCTGCTGCTGAAAGCCGCCGCCATCCCCGAATACGCCGAGCTGCTGCGCGATGCGGTGAACCTGTCCAAGGGCGACGTGGGCTTGGCGTGCGACCACTTCGCCGTGTCGGTGGGTGCGGGCATTCTCAAGGTCATCCCTGGCCGCATCTCCACCGAAGTCGACGCACGTTTGTCCTTCGATGAAGATGCGTTGTGGGCCAAAGCCAACCAATTGATCGCGCTGTACGATCAAGCCGGCATCGGCCGCGACCGCGTGCTGATCAAGCTGGCCTCCACCTGGGAAGGCATCCGCACCGCCGAGCGCCTGGAAAAAGCCGGTATCCAGACCAACCTCACCCTGCTGTTCTCCTTCGCCCAGGCCGTGGCCTGCGCCGATGCGGGCGTGTTCCTGATCTCGCCGTTCGTGGGCCGCATCTACGACTGGTACCGCAAAAACACCGGCCTGGACTACACCGGCGCCGAAGACCCGGGCGTGCAGTCGGTGACGCGCATCTACAACTACTACAAGGCCAACCAAATCCCGACTGTGGTCATGGGCGCCAGCTTCCGCACCTTGAGCCAGATCGAGGAATTGGCCGGGTGCGATCGCCTGACCATCAGCCCGGATTTGCTGCAAAAACTTTCCGAAGATAACGGCGTGCTGGAACGCAAATTGGCGCCGGGTGCCGAAGGCGAAGCGCGGCAGCAACTGACCGAAGCGCAATTTCGCTGGGCGTCGAATGAAGATGCGATGGCGACGGAGAAGCTGGCGGAAGGGATTCGCCAGTTTGCGCGGGATCAGGAGAAGTTGGAGGCGGTGTTGGCTGGGCTGTAACGCCGTCTTGCAACCAGGCCTTTCGAGGTCTTTAGATACAACAGCTGATAAGTACCCCCGTGGCGAGCGGGCTTGTCCCGCGTTGGGCTGCGAAGCAGCCCAAAAACCAGCGGCCGAAGAATGCCTGACCCACCGCATTCTTCCTTCCAGGGCTGCTTCGCAACCCAACGCGGGACAAGCCCGCTCGCCACAGCTAAAGTGTTCGCCCCTAAAGGGTGGGTATCAGCCAGGTATGGGCAGTTTGCCGATCGTTCCCACGCTCTGCGTGGGAATGCATACTGTGACGCTCTGCGTCACCTGGCACCGGACCTTGACTACCCATCGACTTCGGGACGCGGAGCGTCCAGGGCGGCATTCCCACGCAGAGCGTGGGAACGATCAATTGCAGGCGCTTTTTTTGCGCCCGTGATTTCGTGCAATGGCGGGTTGCGCAGGGACTTCTTCGGAAGTGCCGGGTCCTATATCCCCGGTCCGCCAACCTTGCGTAATCCGCCACCCTAATTCTGCTTGGCGGCAGAAGGTGACGGCTCATTCAGATATAGGAGCAAGATCCATGACCGCACTGAATCGGTATTCATTCACTGAAACAGGAGACGCGTGAGCACAGCGCCAGCAAAGTGGACATCCCGCAGAATCAGCAATGACTCAAAACGGCCCTTTCGTTATCACCTGTTCATCAATAAACCTGCGCAACATCCCGATCCGCTTCGTATAGGCATCGTTCAAACAACTCACGTTTGAGCCGCACGTATGGCGCTGTTTGAGCCATTCGGCCTGCCCATCCATCAATGAACCCCGCCCGCCCATGGCCATGAAGTGCTTGTCCAAATCGTAGAGCAGCGCCATGGTCACGTCCTGATCGTTGAGGCTGACGTTTTTGCAGATGGCGATTTCGTCGGGGGCCTTGGCCTTGGCACAATCGAAACTGGCGGCGGAGCTGGCAGGGCTGGTCAACAGCATAGACAGGCCGGTGAGGCTGGCGAAAACGAAGGATTTGATCGAGGCGTGTGGCATCGCTAACAGACTCCGGGAAAGAAAGAAAACGTGTACTGTAGTCTCCAAACACTTCTTAAAGTTCTGAGCGACGACGGCTGCCTAATGTTCGCTTCGTTGATCAGGGCACGCTTTTTGACTTGTCCAATGCATCAAGGTAAGCCGCTTTCAATGTAAGGCCCACCGTGCCCAATACTTCTGCATTCAGGGATGCGTACCTTGGGCCGATCAAGCTTTGCCCTGGTTCCTTCAATTTGAGCCGGGCCCAACCGGCATATTTCGCGCCGCCAATGTCCACCGTGAGGCTCACTTCGCACGCGTAATACTCCGGCGAGTTCCACGTTTTCAAGAAGACCCTGTTTATCTCAACGCTGGTTTTCATGGCGGCAACCGGTATGGCGCCGACCGATCGTCGAGTGAATTCTGCCCAGTCATCGACGGGGATGCGTGCGAACCCTTGATAAAGACCGACCTTGTAATTGGCAGCATGCCAGACCACTTTGCTCGACTCCGAACAGCGTGTGCACGGATCCCCGCCCGTGACTTGTACGATGTCCGCCTCAACAACGCGGCTCTTGATCGCCGCGAGCTGAGCCTCTGTGGAATAAGCCGCAAAGTGCAACTGGTTAGTCACGCAGCCACTGAGCAGAATCATTAAAAACGCAACAAAAAAACGCCTCACAGGCTGCCACCTCCTGTGGAATCGACGACGGACAAATCAAGATAAATACATTTTACGATGGCACTGTCGCCCTCATCACTGAAGTCCGGAATGTAAAAGCCCAGCCCCAACTCGTGCGCGTCAACACCACAGTCGTCTGGAGAAAAAACAGCCTGCTTAAGAAGCAGGTACTTTTTCAGATCAGCGTACGTTTTGCCGATCAGGGCATTCCCTTGCCATAAAAATTTACTGCCCTCAAAAAACTCCACACCTTTGAGACCATCGTTTACATCGTAGTAAGCATGAAGGTCAGCTTGATGAAAGGCGTCAGTTGTATTCACCGAAAAAGATGTTTTTTTGAAGGTGTGGACTGTTTCGCCCAACAGGGCGCGCACCTGCCCCCGAGGCATACCAAAGCACAGCGGGCCAATCGAGCCCGGTGTCGAGAAGTCAAAAACAAGCATGGTTCGATCCTTCGAAACGTTTCAGGGTCAGTACTCGCAGCGGCAGTACTAGTTACGCGGCACACCTTGCCCAAACCGCCGAATCGCCAGGCAATACCCAATCAACGCCACCGCCGCCAGCAACCCACCCGCCGCGCCGATCCAGGCGAAACCGAAGTGGCTGCCGACCCAGCTGCCCATGAGGGCGCCGCCGCCGATGCCGATGTTGTAGATGCCGGAGAACATCGCCATAGCCACGTCGGTGGCATCCGGCGCGAGTACCAGCACTTTGGACTGCATGGCCAGGCCGAAACCCATGATTGCCATGCCCCAGAAAATACTCAGTATCACCAGGTAAGACTCGGCCCCGCTCAAGGGCAACAATAGCGTGAGGCACGCGGCCAGCAGGAACACAGCGCCCACCACGAACAGGTGGGGATTGAAACGGTGCACCAGGCTGAACAGCAGCGAGCCGATAATGCCCGCGCCGCCGAACACCAGCAGGATCAGGGTCACGGCCCCGCCGCCCATACCGGCGACGCCTTCGACGAAGGGTTCGATGTAGCTGTAGGCGGTAAATTGCGCGGTGATTGTCAGCGCCGTGAGCACGTAGAGCGCCACCAGCGCCGGGCGCTTGAACAACAGCGGCAGGCTGCGCAGGGAGCCGGAGTTCTGGCTTGGCAGCAACGGCAAGGTGCGCGCCAGCCAGAACACCAGCGCGGCGGCAAACGCGCCGATCACCAGGAACGTGGTGCGCCAGCCCATGGCTTCGCCGAGCAGCCGGCCCAGCGGAATGCCCAAGACCATCGCCAGTGAGGTGCCGGTGGCGAGCAGACCAAGGGCTTGCACCTGTTTGCCTTCCGGCGCGAGGCGCACGGCCAGCGAGGCCGTGATCGACCAGAACAGCGCATGGGACAAGGCGATGCCGATGCGGCTGAGCATCAGGATGCCGAAGCTGGTGGCCACGCTGGACAGAATATGGCTGGCGATAAACATGCAGAACAGCACGATCAACAATTTGCGCCGTTCGACGTTGCGGGTCAGCAGCATCACCGGCAGCGAGGTCAGCGACACGATCCAGGCGTAGATGGTGAGCATCAGGCCGACGCTGGCGATGGGCATGTCGAAGCTGGCGCCGATGGCGCTGAGCAGCCCGACGGGCACGAATTCGGTGGTATTGAACACAAAGGCGGCCAACGCCAGGGCGATGACCGGTTGCCAATTGGCTTGAGGCGTTGCGGCTGAAATGCTCATTGGCGGGCGAGATACTCTGACGATGATCCAACGGCCACGCAGAACAGCGCCGCCGTCGAGCATTCTATAGGTTTCTCGGCCCGTTGTTGACGCGGATCGTCGCCTGCGGGCTCAGGGCGATGTCATGGTAATCACGTAATTGCCCGATTGAATCGGCTTGCCGGCGTCGTCCACCAGCAGATAGCGCTGATCGTAATAACGCCCGCTGCCGCTGTCTGCCACCAGCCGCACGTGGGCCGCGTTGACGCTGGCGACCGGCGCCACATTAAGCGCATCAAGACGGCTGCCACGATTGGCGCTGGAGCATCCGCTCAGTTCTATCACTGAACCGCTGCGCGCATTTGTCGCACACCCGGACTCGACGATGGCACCCCGGAACTCAATCGTGCCCCCGCCAACGGTCTGTGCGGCACTGACGCCGCCCGCCCATAGGCAAAACAGGCCTGCAACCATCGAAACACCTTTTACGTTCATGCCGACACTCCTTATTGGGCTCTCAATAAGGAAGTCGTCTGGCCGCGCGTTAACTTGAGGGGTTTCGCCTCAAAGTGTGCGCTGGATCAAGGATCCACCTGCCCCATCAACTCGGGAATGCTTTCCGGCCGCTTGGCATAACGTTGAGCCAAGGCCGCGCACACCATCAACTGAATCTGGTGAAACAGCATCAGCGGCAGGATCAACACACCCATGGTCGCCCCGGCAAACAGCACCTGGGCCATCGGCACACCGGTCGCGAGGCTTTTCTTCGAGCCGCAGAACAAGATGGTGATGCGGTCTTCCTGGCTGAAGCCAAAGGCTTTGCCCAGCAGCGTGGACGCCACCAGCACCAGCGCCAGCAATACACAGCACGCCACGACCAAACCGCCCAGCTCCCACAGCGGGATCTGGTGCCAGATGCCTTCGTTGACGGCTTCACTGAATGCGCCGTAGACCACCAGCAGGATCGAGCCCTGATCGACAAACTTCAGCCAGGACTTGTTGCGCCCCACCCATTCGCCGATCCAGCGCCGGGCAATTTGCCCCGCCACAAACGGCAACAGCAATTGCACACTGATTTTCAGGATCGCATCGACTGTAGAGCCGCCGTCACCGTGCACATTGAGCAGCAAGGTCACCAGCAACGGTGTCAGGAAGATACCGAACAGGCTGGAAGCCGCCGCGCTGCAAATCGCCGCCGGAATGTTGCCGCGCGCCAGCGATGTAAAGGCAATCGCCGATTGCACAGTGGCCGGCAACGCGCAGAGGTAGAGCATGCCCATGTACAGGTCTTTGCCGATCAGCGGCGACAGCAGCGGTTTGAGCGCCAGGCCGAGCAGCGGGAACAGTACGAAGGTCAGGCTGAACACCAGCAAGTGCAGGCGCCAATGGCCGGCACCGGCGACGATGGCCTGGCGCGAGAGTTTGGCGCCGTGCAGGAAAAACAGCAGCGCGATGGCCAGGTTAGTCACCCAGCCGAAGGCCACGGCGGTCTGGCCGCTGGCGGGCAGCAGGGAGGCGAGGATCACCGTGGCGATCAGCGTCAGGGTGAAGTTGTCGGGCAGAAAACGCGGGCGGGTCATAAGCAATTCTTCCAGGGGTTGCCAAGAGCATCGTCGCGACTCTAACGTAACGGCTTGTTACCGACTAACGCCAATGAGCCAGTAAATGCCGCCTAAAGGACATGACAAGACCGTCCGCCGCAGTGTGCCCGGGCTTTCCAGCCTGCCACGGCCGGTGTATGGGCGCACAGAATCGCTGCCCAATCGCGCGCTGACTCGCCGGCACAGCCACCCGTGGGTGCAGTTGTCTTATGCGATTTCCGGGGTGCTGGAGATCCAGACAGGCGTAGGCCGTTTCGTCGCCCCACCCCAGCGCGCGGTGTGGATACCGGCGGGCGTGCCGCATCGGGTGTTCAGCTCGCCGCACACCGAAATGCGCAGTTTGTACCTGGATTGCAGTGTGACCGCATGGGCCGCCGAGCATTGCCATGTACTGGAGGTGAGCAGCTTATTGCGCGAATTGATCCGCAGTTTCAGCGAGCTGCCGGTGGAATATGCCGAGGATGGGCCGGATGGGCGCCTGGCGCAGGTGGTGCTGGACCAGCTTGCTGCGGCGCCGCAGGTGGATTTGATGCTGCCGCTGCCTCTGGACCCGCGCTTGCGGCAGATCTATCGCAGTTTGAACCTGCACCCGGAGCAGCAGACGACTTTGGGCCAGTGGAGTGACAAGCTGGCGATCAGTGAAAAAACCCTGAGCCGGTTGTTTGTGAAAGACACCGGGCTGACGTTTCGGGCATGGCGCCAACGCCTGAGGTTGCTCAGCGCCCTGCCCGCCCTGGAGCAAGGCGAGCGGGTGACGGATGTGGCATTGGCGTGTGGTTATGAATCGACGTCGGCGTTTATCAATGCGTTTCGCCAGCAGTTTGATTCCACGCCGGGGGAGTTCTTCCGCTGATTTTTCGAACGAAAAATATCCAATGTGGGAGCTGGCTTGCCTGCGATAGCGGTGTATCAGAGGGCAAATTTACTGACTGACACACCGCTATCGCAGGCAAGCCAGCTCCCACATTGTTAACCGTGTTTCAGGTCAGGCAGGTGGATTCAGCTGCCATTCCCGCCATGGGCCTCTTCAAAGAAATAATCTTTCCAGCTCGCCGCCTTGTTTTTCAACACGCCCAGTTCCTGCAATTTCTCGGCATAGATGTAGGTGCGCTGCGGCACGATGGTGAAGTCGATTTCCGGGTCCTGGACGATTTTCTCCACAAGGTCCAACGGCAGCTTGGATTCCTCTACGCGAATATAGGTTTTGGCCGCAGCAGGCTTGTCGGCCTTGATGATCTGCTCGGCTTCGGCCAGCGCGTCATAAAACGCCTTGTAGGTCTTGGGGTTTTCGTCGTGGAATTTTTCGGTGGTGTACAGCACGTTGAACGACGCCTGCCCGCCTAGAATGTCGTAGGAACTGAGCACTTTATGCACGTTGGGGTTCAACAGTTCCTGATACTGAAACGGCGGGCTGGAGAAGTGCGAGTTGATCTCCGAGCCGCCGGCAATCAACGCCGCCGTGGCGTCGGGGTGCGCCAGGCTGATGGAGATGTCGTCGAACTTCTTGTAATTGGCATCACCGAATTGCTTGGCGGTTTCAATCTGCAAGGTGCGCGACTGGAAACCCACGCCAGCGGCTGGCACGGCAATGCGGTCTTTCTCGGAGAAGTCCTTGAGGGTCTTCACGTTGGGGTTGTTGGTCAGCAAGTAGTTCGGCATCGAACCCAGCGAGGCGATGGCCTTGACGTTCTGCTTGCCCTTGGTGCGGTCCCACAGGGTGAGCATCGGCGGCACACCCGCCGAAACCACGTCCAGGGCACCGGCCAGCAGCGACTCGTTCATCGCGGTGGCGCCGGAAATGCTGTTCCACTCCACCTTGATGTCCAGGCCCTGCTCCTTGCCATATTTTTCGATCAGGTGCTGGTCGCGCACCACATCGAGGATCAGGTAGCCAATGCCGAACTGCTGGGCAATGCTGATTTTGCCTTCGGCCTGGGCGCCGGGGCTGAGCAACGTGCTCGCAGCGGCCAGGGACGCGGCCAGGAGGGTCAGGGAAGAACGCTTGAGGGTCATGGAGGGTCTGCCGCGCTTTTGAGAAGGTGAGCGAGGGTAGCGGGCATTTTTAAGACAGGAAAAGAATATCGGGATCTATTGTTATGCAAATCCATCCCCAAACAGGCCTGCGGCTGGTATTGTGCGGCGCTTTGAAAGATTGCCGAACCAGCGAGGAAATGGACGTTGAACACTGACGAAAAAATGACCGGAGACCTGTTCGAGGTCGATAAGCGCCTGTCACTCAAACCCGTGGTGGACTTCAACGCCTACCTGCGCAGCGCGTTCGGCGACGGCCCGTGCACCTGCGTACGCTGCACCGCCGCCAATGGCGATGAGACCGGCTACGCGTTCCAGCACACCTTCACCTTCGACGCCAAACCCACCCACCGCCGCTTCGCCTCCACGGCGGGCAGCGATGTGTTGATGGCATTGAAGAAAGCGTGGCTGTCGTACACCAAGGCCGAGTTGCCCCTCAGCGGTGTGCTGTCACTGGACACAGTGAAAGAGTTTGTCGAACCGCAGTTGCACCGGCGTTTGGCGCCGCTGTTTTTGGCCAGTGAGTTGGTAAAGGAAGTTGAGGGTGAACTGCAGATTCAGCCGCAAGCTGCGTAACGTCGAAACGCTATCGATCAAAAAATGGGAGCTGGCTTGCCTGCGAAGGCGGCGGCATTGCCGAGAAAGATGTCGCCTGCCCCACCGCTTTCGCAGCCTCGCTGAAGCTCGACAGCTCCCACAGGGGATCTGTGTTGCCGGGTAGATCGGCGTTTCCTGCTGAATCCGCAAAGTCCCATCAGACACACCCCAATCACAATGTGGGAGCTGGCTTGCCTGCGAAGACAGCGGCATGACCGAGAGAGATGTCGCCTGACCCACCGCCATCGCAGCCTCGCTAAAGCTCGACAGCTCCCACAGGGGATCTGTGTTGCCGGGTAGTTCGGCGTTCCCTGCTGAATCCGCAAAGTCCCATCAGACACACCCCAATCACAATGTGGGAGCTGGCTTGCCTGCGAAGGCGGCGGCATTGCCGATGGAGATGTCGCCTGACCCACCGCCATCGCAGCCTCGCTAAAGCTCGACAGCTCCCACAGGTGTAATGATCAGACGGTCAGTAACCCACACCCCGCACACCGCCGGAAGCCCGGATGGACTCGCCTGTCACCCAATGAGCGTCATCCGACGCCAGGAACACCGCCAGCGGCGCGATATCTTCAGGCTCACCGAAACGCCCCAGCGGCGTGCCGGCAATCAGCGACTGGCCAAACTCACCGGCAAAGTTGCCATCCGTGGCCGGCGTGTTGGTGTGGCCCGGCAAAATGGAGTTGACCCGAATCCCTTTGGGACCCAACTCACGCGCGAGGGCGAAGGTCAGAGTATCCACGGCGCCCTTGGTGGCTGAGTAAACGCTGGAGGCCAGGTACGGGTCAGTGCTGAGGATCGAACTGATATTGATGATGCTGCCGCCCTGGCCCATCAACTTCAGGGCTTCCCGCGCGGCGAGCAGATAGCCCAACACATTGAGGTTGAACTGCTTGTGGAAGGCGTCCTCGGTCAAGTCCTCCAGCATTTGGAACACTGCCAGCCCGGCGTTGTTGACGAGAATGTCGAGGGTGCCGAATGCCTGCTTGACCGTGTCGAACAAGCGCACGACGTCGGCCCCCGAGCTCATGTCCGCCTGCACGCTGATAGCGGTGCCACCCTGTTCCTGAATATGCGCGACCACGGCATCGGCTTCGGTTTTACTGGAGACGTAGTTGACCACCACGCTCGCGCCCGCCGCTGCCAGCCCTTTGGCAATGCCTGCGCCGATGCCTTTTGATGCGCCGGTGACCACTGCAATTTTTCCATCGAGTTTCATGAGTCGGATCTTCCTGTGGGTGGGTGATGTTGCGTGCTTCCAGTATTTGCGTCGCTACCGGGGGAGCGGTTGCCGATTCTTCGCCCATGCTTGCCTATTCTTCTCAACTGCCTTGCTTTGCGGGCGTGCGTGGCTCAAGGTCGGCCCATGAACAATGCCTTGAACGAACTGCGTCACTTGGTGATGCGCGCAGCCAACACCTGGACCGACACCGGCCTGCCCCGTGTGGCGATGGTGTGCGCCGAAGCCTGTGCCGATCAGGTGTATCAGCCGATGCTGCACCTGGTGCTGCAAGGCTCGAAGACCTTGTCGATTGGTGATCAGGTCGCTACTTACGACCCGTCCAGCTACTTCGTGGTGCCGGTTGAGGTACCCGCCACTGGCCAGGTTCACCCTAATGCGCCGGGTTTGCCGTACCTTGCGGTCAGCCTGACGCTCGATCCTTCAGTGATCGCCGCCGTGCTGGCGGATGAAATTCAAGCAACTGAACGGCGGCGCACCCAAGGGTTCGCGGCGGTGCAAGCGCCCTCGGAAATGCTGGATGCGTGGCTGCGGATGCTGCGGTTGATGGACCGGCCCAATGAAGTGGCGGTACTGGCGCCGATGATTGAGCGCGAAATACTGTTTCGGGTGCTACAGGGCCCGCTGCGCGAAACCCTGGTGGACATGGCACGCCCGGACGGGCGCCTGGTGCAAATCCGTCGCGCGACCGAGTGGATTCGCCAGCACTACACCGAACCCTTTCGCGTAGAGCCACTGGCGGCGATGACCGACATGAGCGTCGCGGCGTTCTATCGGCATTTCAAAGCCGTCACGGCGATGACGCCCATTCAGTACCAGAAGCGTTTGCGCCTGCTGCGGGCGCGCTGGTTGCTGCTGTTCGACACACTCGATGCGGCGGCCATCGCCTTTACCGTGGGATATGAAAGCGCCTCGCAGTTCAGCCGCGAATACGCGCGGCTGTTTGGCTTGCCGCCGGGGAAGGATGCGGCACGTTTCAAGGCGCCAGCGGCAGGCAACACGAGCGCATCGGCGGCTAGTAATCGATGATCCGCGTGCCGGCAATCGTCTGCGCGAAGCCCACACCGAACAGCTTTGCGGGGGTTTCAAAGCCGGCACGGCGTTCTCCGCCGAGCACTCGGCGCGCCGCTTCCACCGCGGCCAGCGGGGTGTAGCTGTAGCCGTTGACGGTTTCAATCACCGAGCGCGCAACCGTGCCGTCGGCGCCGGTGACTTCGGCCACGGCGCGGGCGCGATGGGCGTCGCGCTGGGTTTGTGTGGGGCCGTCGGGCAGCAGTGACAAGTCGCCTTCGGGGAAGGCTTCGCCGGTGATGTGCACGAACATCGCGATGTTCGGGACGGCGCTGGAATGCCAGGCGGTGACCAAATCACCGAAGGACAACGGCGCGCACAGCTCCGGGCCGTCGCCGAAATCCAGGTGTTGCAGTGGCGCGTCCGGGGTGGCGACCAGTTCGCCGTCGATGCGCGCCATGACGCCTGCGCCGATAATTTCCCCCACACTCATCGCCGAACCCCGCGACATCGTGCCGGGGACTTGCAACGCGATTTTCAGTGCGTGCGGCTGCTGTACGCGGTTGGCAACGTGCATCGCCAGGCAGTCGGTAGGTACCACGTCCCAGCCGACGCCGGGCAGCAGCATTACATCCGCCCCGCTGCCGAGTTGCTCGGCGAGGCGGAACACATTGATTTCAGCAGTGATGTCCAGATAGTCGGTGCCGCTGGCGATGCAGGCGCGCATCAACGGTTCGGCGGTGAGAGCGAAGGGGCCGGCGAAGTTAAGCAACACGTCGATACCTTCCAACCGGCTTTCTTGCGGGACGAATACGCGGTAAGGCACATCTAGTTGTGCGGCAAGCGATGCCAGGCGCGGCTCGTTGCGCCCGGCAATCACCAGGTTCAGGTTGAGCTTTTTCGCCTGCTCGGCCGCCATGCGCCCGGTGTAGCCGGTGGCGCCGTAAATCATCAATGTTTTCATGAGGTGTGCTGCCAGTTCTTGTAGACGAATTCAAGGCTGTAGCCGTCCGGGTCGAGGACGTTGGCCGCGTAGTAGTTGGGGTCGTAGTGCAAACGCGCACCCGGCGCGCCGTTGTCGGTGGCGCCGTTTTCCAGCGCAGCGGCGTAGGCTGTTTCCACCTCTGCACGGTTGTTAGCGATAAATCCCACATGCACTGCCCGCCCCTCGACCACGCCTTCGCGCAGCCAGAAAAACACGCGGCCGTTGGCGCCAAAGCCCTTGAGGTCCGGATGCCCGGGTGGGCCGTCCTTGCCGTCGTAGTCAAGGCGCGCCGTGATGCCTAATGGCGCGAGCGTTGCTTCGTAGAAGCGGATGGAACGCTCAATGTCGCTGACCGAAATAAACAGATGATCCAGCATGGTGTGGCCTCGCAGTTCAGATGATGTAGCCGCCCGCGACTTCGACAGTCTGGGCATTGATCCAGCGGCCTTCTTCCGACAGCAGCAGCGCGATTACCCGTGCCACGTCTTCCGGTTCTCCTACGCGACCCAAGGCGGTTTGCCCGGCCAGCAGCGCTTCGAATTCATCGTTCAAACCGCCGCCCAACTCCGTACGAATGGCACCCGGCGACACAGCGTTGGCACGGATGCGCCGTTCGCCGAACTCCTTGGCCATGTAACGAGTGAGCACATCCAGGCCGCCCTTGAACGCGGCGTACGGCGCAACACCCGCTGTAGCAACACGCGTAGTGGCACTGGTCAGGTTGACGATGCTGGCGTGCTCTTGCAGCAGCGGCAGCAAGGTCTGGGTGAGAAAAAACGGGCCTTTGAGGTGCACGTTGAACAGACCGTCGAATTGCGCTTCGGTCACGCTTTCAAGGGGGTTGAACAGCCCGTAACCGGCGTTGTTCACCAGCCCGCTCAACATCCCTACGCCCCAAGTGGCATGAAGGGCCTGCGCAACGGCATCACGGAAGGCTGCGAAAGTGCTGACATCGGCCACATCCAGTTTCAACGCCACGGCTTTGCCGCCCGCCGCCTCAATACGCTGAACCACCGTCTGCGCCGCGTCCGGGTTGCTGTTGTAAGTGAGAATGACGCCATGCCCCTGGCGAGCGCACAGTTCGGCGGTACTGGCGCCAATGCCGCGGCTGCCTCCGGTAATTACGATGACGCTCATGGCTTGCTCCACTGTCGAAAAGTTGAGTGACCACAGTAGCGATCACCCGGCCCGTCGACGCAGCCGTTCCTGCCTCAATCCTGCCTGTTTCTGCTTTTTGCTTGCGCAGCGCGCGTGGGAAGGAACAGCATGCTCGCCATGAATACTCAATTGATCGAACTGCGCGCCTTGGCCGCAAACGCCGAAAACCGCCGCACCGAGACCGGCATTCCGCGCGTGGCGATGGTTCAGGGGGCGATTCCGGAGCATATGCTCGCCGCCGTGTACGACCCGATGATCAACCTGATCCTGCAGGGCAGCAAGTGCATGACAGTGGGCGATCGCACGCTGAATTACGACCCGGCGACCTATTTTGTGATGTCCATTGAGCTGCCCGCCGTAGGGGTGGTGAACCCGGCGGCGACCGGCGAGCCCTACCTGGCGGTGAGCCTGACCCTGGACCCGACGGTGCTGTCCATCTTGCTCAATGATCTGCCGGCGCCGACTAAACGTTGGGAACAGGAAGCGGGGTTTTCAGTGGCCGCCGTCACGCCCGCCTTGATGGACGCGTGGGTGCGCATGCTGCGCCTGATGGGCGACCCGATGGCGATTGCCGCGCTGGCACCGGCCTATGAGCGGGAGATTCTGTACCACGTGTTGCAAGGCCCGCACGGCTGGATGCTGCGCGAAATCGCCGCACCGGACACCGCCATGGCGCGGGTCAGCCGGGCGATTCAATGGATTCGCAGGGATTTTGCCGAGTCGATCCGGGTGGAAGCGCTGGCGCAGGAAGCGGCGATGAGTGTTTCGGCGTTTCACCGGCACTTCAAGGCTGTAACCAACTTGAGCCCGTTGCAGTACCAGAAACGTGTACGCCTGTTGCAGGCGCGCACCTTGATGGTGGCCAGCGCCAGCAGTGTGACCAGCGCGGCGTTTGAGGTGGGGTATGAAAGTGCGACCCAGTTCAGCCGCGATTATGCGCGGGTGTTCGGGTTGCCGCCGGCCAGGGATACGGCGCGGATTCTGGCTGATAACAGAGGTCGGGCCTGAACTCACTATGGCCTGCGGGCTTGTTGTGGCGAGCGGGCTTGTGTGGCGAGCGGGCTTGCCCCGCGTTGGGGCGCGCAGCGGCCCCATTACAGGCGACCGAGTTCCTTCATATAGGCCTCAGTCGCCTGTTTTTGGGGCCGCTGCGCAGCCCAACGCGGGGCAAGCCCGCTCGCCACAACCACCCGCTCGCCAGAGGAAGCCAATTCTCTACTGAGAGCCTGTGATTACTTACGCGCCGCCTCCCACGACTTCAGCAAATCACCGTACGCCACGGTTTCCCCTTTAGGCTTCTCGTTCGCCAGTTTCGGCTTCGGTGCGCCCGGCTGGTCGAACCAGTACTGCGCATCACGCTCGGGGTTCATTTTCGGGCCGCATACCGGTTGGACTTTGGAGCGTTCCAGGCGCGTCATGATGGCGTCCTGCTCCTTGGCCAGGTTGTCCAGCGCCTGCTGTGGGGTTTTCTCGCCGCTGGCGGCCGCCGCGATGTTGCTCCACCACAGTTGCGCCAGGCGTGGATAATCCGGCACGTTGGTGCCGGTCGGGGTCCACTCGACGCGGGCCGGGCTGCGGTAGAACTCGACCAAACCACCGAGTTTCGGCGCCAGGTCGGTCATGGCCTGGGAGTTGATGTCAGACTCACGAATCGGCGTCAGGCCAACGATGGTTTTCTTCAGCGAGACGGTTTTCGAGGTTACGAACTGCGCGTAAAGCCAGGCCGCGAGTTTCTGTTTCTCGGGCGTGGACTTGAGGAAGGTCCAGGAGCCTACGTCCTGATAGCCCTTCTTCATGCCTTTTTCCCAGTAAGGTCCGACCGGCGACGGCGCCATGCGCCATTTCGGCGTGCCGTCGGCATTCACCACCGGCAGGCCCGGCTTGGTCATGTCGGCGGTAAACGCGGTGTACCAGAATATCTGTTGGGCGATGTTGCCTTGGGACGGCACCGGGCCGGATTCGGAGAAGGTCATGCCCGCCGCTTCCGGTGGCGCGTAGGCTTTCATCCAGTCCACGTATTTCTGCGTGGCGAACACGGCGGCCGGGCCGTTGGTGTCGCCGCCACGGGTGACGCTGGAGCCCACCGGGTGGCAGTCCTCCACGCGAATGCCCCACTCGTCCACCGGCAAGCCGTTGGGCAGGCCTTTGTCGCCGCCACCGGCCATGGAGAACCAGGCATCGGTGAAGCGCCAGCCCAGGGACGGGTCTTTTTTGCCGTAGTCCATGTGCCCGTAAATGCGCTTGCCGTCGATTTCCTTGACGTCTTCGCTGAAGAACTTGGCGATGTCTTCATAGGCCGACCAGTTCACCGGCACGCCGAGTTCGTAACCGTATTTCTCCTTGAACTTGGCTTTCAGCTCCGGGCGCTCGAACCAGTCGGCGCGGAACCAGTAGAGGTTGGCAAACTGTTGGTCGGGCAGCTGGTAGATCTTGCCGTCGGGCGCGGTGGTGAAGGAAATGCCGATAAAGTCCTTGATATCCAGGGTCGGCGAGGTGAAGTCCTTGCCTTCGTTGGCCATCAGGTCAGTGATCGATTCGGTCTTGCCATAGCGAAAGTGCGTGCCGATCAGGTCCGAGTCGTTGACCCAGCCGTCATAGATGTTCTTGTCGGACTGCATCTGGGTTTGCAGCTTCTCCACCACGTCGCCTTCCTGCAGCAGGTCGTGGGTCAGCTTGATGCCGGTGATTTCGCTGAAGGCCTTGGCCAGCACCTTGGATTCGTACTCGTGGGTGGTGAGGGTTTCCGACACCACATTAATCTTCATCCCACGGAACGGTTCCGACGCCTTGATAAACCATTTCAACTCTTCGAGCTGTTGCGCTTCGGTGAGGGTGGACGGCTTGAACTCGCTGCCGATCCATTTTTTCGCCGCGTCTTCGTACGCATCGGCCCAGGCCGTGGCGCTCAAACCGCTGAGGGCCAGTACGGCGGCCAATGAAATGCTATGTCGCAGCTTATTGTTTTTATCGAACATAGAGACCTCCTGGTTGTTTATTCAAACGGAGCACTAGCCCCAACGCATCACACACAACAGCCACACCAGGGACAGCGCAGTCGCCACCCAGATGCTCCAGCCGGTTACGCCAATCACCAACAGGTGCAGGTAGGCGCTGCCGAGAAGACCAATAAACAAACGATCACCACGGGTGGTGCTGATCGGTAGAAAGCCGCGCCGAGGGATGCTCGGCGAGCGCAGTTCCCAGGTGGTCATGCCCACCAGAATCAGGGCTATGCCCGCAAAAAACAGCGCGGTCGGGGTGGTCCAGGCCATCCATTCCATCATCGACTCCTCAGACCCGGCCCAGGGCAAAGCCCTTGGCCACGTGGTTGCGAACAAACCAGATCACCAGCATGCCAGGCAGGATAGTCAAGACTCCCGCCGCCGCCAGTACGCCCCAATCGATGCCCGAGGCCGAGACCGTGCGCGTCATCACTGCCGCGATCGGCTTGGCGTTGACCGAGGTCAGCGTGCGTGCCAGTAACAGCTCGACCCAGGAAAACATGAAGCAGAAGAACGCCGTCACGCCGATACCGGAGCCGATCAGCGGGATGAAAATCTTCACGAAGAACTTCGGAAAACTATAGCCGTCGATGTAGGCGGTTTCGTCGATTTCCTTGGGCACGCCAGACATGAAGCCTTCCAGAATCCACACCGCCAACGGCACGTTGAACAGGCAGTGGGCCAGGGCCACGGCGATATGGGTATCGAATAAACCAATCGAGGAATACAACTGGAAGAACGGCAGCAAAAATACCGCCGGGGGCGCCATGCGGTTGGTCAACAGCCAGAAGAACAGGTGCTTGTCACCGAGGAAGCGGTAGCGCGAAAAGGCATACGCCGCCGGCAACGCCACGCTCAGGGAAATCACCGTGTTCAAACTCACGTAGTACAACGAGTTGAGGTAACCGGTGTACCAGCTCGGGTCGGTGAAGATCACCTTGTAGTTCGCCAGGGTGAAATCCTGTGGAAACAGCGTCAGCCCGCCGAGGATTTCGGTGTTGCTCTTGAAGGACATGTTCAGCAGCCAGTAGATCGGTACCAGCAGGAACAGGATGTAGATCAGCAGCGGTATCAGCTTGCGCTTGCTCATGTTGGCGGCCTCAGCGGTTGGCGTCGGAGTGGGTCATGGCGGTGTAGAACAGCCAGGACACCAACAGGATGATCAGGAAATACACCAGGGAAAACGCCGCCGCCGGGCCCAGGTCGAATTGGCCTACGGCCATTTGGGTCAACGTCTGACTGAGGAACGTGGTGGCGTTACCCGGCCCGCCACCGGTGAGGACGAACGGCTCGGTGTAGATCATGAAGCTGTCCATAAACCGCAGCATCACCGCGATCAGCAGCACGCTTTTCATCTTCGGCAGTTGGATATGTCGGAAAACCGCCCACGCTGACGCACGATCAATCCGCGCCGCCTGGTAGTACACATCCGGAATCGCCCGCAGCCCTGAATAGCACAGCAGCGCCACCAGGGAGGTCCAGTGCCACACGTCCATCACCAGCACGGTGACCCAGGCGTCTGCCGTGTTCGCCGCATAGTTGTAGCTGATGCCTAGCGCGTTAAGGCTGTAACCGAGCAAACCGATGTCGGCGCGACCAAAGATCTGCCAGATGGTGCCCACCACGTTCCACGGAATCAGCAGCGGAATGGCGAGAATGATCAACACCAGCGACGACCAGCGCCCCTTGGTCGGCATGGTCAGGGCGATGGCGATACCCAAGGGGATTTCGATCAGCAGCACGCAGGCCGAATAGATGAACTGACGCAGCAATGAGTCATGCAAGCGCGGGTCGAGCAGCACCTGCTTGTACCAGTCGGCGCCGACGAAGTAGCGGCTGGACTGGTCGAAGATGTCCTGTACCGAGTAGTTGACCACGGTCATCATCGGGATCACCGCACTGAACGCCACCAGCAGGAACACCGGCAACACCAGCCACCAGGCCTTGTTGTTCTGCACCTTGTTCATGGCAGCACCTCCAGCAGGTAATCGTCGGCGTAGACCATCAGCCATTGCGCCGGGAAGCTGATTGAGGCCTTGCCTTCGGGCACGGGCTTGTCTTCGGCCAGGCGCACTTTCAACGGCGCGCCATCGAGGTTGAGCGTCATGATCTTGTAGGTGCCCAGGTCTTCGACATGTACGACATCGGCCTGCATCGCGTCAGGGTTGTACTCGTCCCACACGTGAATAAATTCCGGGCGTATGCCCACCTGCAACTTTTTGTAGTCCGTGTCGCGCAGGCGTTGCTGCAATGACTCGGGCAACGGCAGCAGCGTGCCGGCAAAACGCACCCCACCCGCCTCGGCCTGCACCTCAATCAGATTCATCCCCGGGCTGCCGATGAAATAACCGACAAAGGTATGGCTCGGCCGCTCGAACAATTCGCGCGGCGTACCGAACTGCACGATCTGCCCGCCGTACATCACCGCGATCTTGTCGGCGAAGGTCGAAGCTTCAAGCTGGTCGTGGGTCACGTAGACCATGGTGATGTTGAACTGCTCGTGGATCTGCTTGAGCTTGCGCCGCAGTTTCCATTTGAGGTGCGGGTCGATCACCGTCAGCGGCTCATCGAACAGGATCGCCGACACGTCGTCGCGCACCAGGCCACGGCCCATGGAGACTTTCTGTTTTTCATCGGCGGTCAGGTTGCGGGCTTTTTTGCTCAGCAGGTTTTGCAGGTCGAGAACCTCGGCAATTTCCTGCACCTTGCTGTGCACTTTCGCTTCGGCCATGCCCTGGTTTCGCAGCGGGAAGGCCAGGTTGTCGAAGACGGTCATGGTGTCGTACACCACCGGGAACTGGAACACTTGGGCGATGTTGCGTTTTTCCGGGGTCAGGTCGTTGACCACTTTATGGTCAAACAGCACCTGGCCTTCGGACGGGCTGAGCAGGCCGGAGATGATATTGAGCAAGGTCGACTTGCCGCAGCCCGACGGCCCGAGCAACGCGTAGGCCCCGCCCTGCTCCCACACGTGGTTCATTTCCCGAATCGCGTAGTCCTCAGGGCCGTTTGGCGTAGGGCTGTAGCTGTGGGCGAGGTTCTGCAAATGGATCTCGGCCATCAGGCAACCCTCGCGACACGGCGCCCGGGAGCCTGGACCAAGCGGCCCTGACCATCGAACACAAACAGTTTATGGGTGGGGATATACACGCGGATCGGCGCGTCGACGTCGTACTCGTGCACACCCGGCAGGTGCAGCACCAGCAGGAAGTGCTCGCTGCGCACATGCAGGAAGGTTTCCGAGCCACTGATCTCGGCAACTTCCACGGTCACTGCCAGCTCCAGGTCATCGTCGTTGCTCGGCACCAGGCTGATGTGGCTGGGGCGCACGCCGAAACGGAACTCGCCGTCGCCGATGGGGCGCAGGTCGACGTTCAGCGGAAAGTGTACGAAATTGGCGAAACTCACTTCATTGCCGCTGATGCGCCCCGGCATCAGGTTGATCGGCGGCTCGGAAAACAGTTCGGCGGCCAACACGGTTTGCGGCTGGTGGTAGACCTCGGCAGCCTTGCCGCTCTGGATCACCCGGCCCTCATGCAGAATGGTGGTGGTGCCGCCCAGGGCCAGCGCTTCGTTGGGCTCGGTGGTGGCGTAGATGGCGATGGTGTGGCGCGCCTTGAACAGCTCGCGCATTTCCTGACGCAGCTCTTCGCGCAGTTTGTAGTCCAGGTTCACCAGCGGCTCATCGAACAGGATCAGTTCGGCGTCCTTGACCAACGCGCGCGCCATGGCCGTGCGCTGCTGCTGGCCGCCGGACAACTCCAGCGGGTGGCGCTTGAGGAATTTTTCGATGCGCAGCATCTTCGCGGTTTCCAGCACCTTGCTCTGGATCACCTCGTTTGACACACCGGCCTGGCGCAACGGCGAGGCGATGTTTTCGAATACGGTCATGGTCGGGTAGTTGATGAACTGCTGGTAAACCATCGACACGTTGCGCAGGCGCACCGGCTTGTGCGTGACGTCCACGCCGTTCATCAGGATGCGGCCGCTGTCGGGTTTGTCGAGGCCGGCCATCAGGCGCATCAGGCTGGTTTTGCCGGACAGCGTGCGGCCCAGCAAGACGTTGAAAGAGCCGGCTTCGAAACGCAGGTTGGCATCGTCGATCCAGGTCTGGCCTTCGACGACGCGGGTGACGTGCTCCAGGGTCAATGACATGACACGACCTTTTTTATTATTGGAATGAATCTGGCCATTCGTCAGAGCGAGTTTCGTGCCAAAACGGCAAGCGCTTGATGTGTAAGGAAATGGGGTAATTGCGATGTTCAGGAGTGAACACTGCCGCTGAACAACTGAACACCTACAGGCTTGACAATGAACAGTTCTGAACAACACTCTCATGCCCAACACAGAACAAAATGTGGGAGCTGGCTTGCCTGCGATTGCGGTGTATCAGTAGCAAATGAGCCAGCTGACTCACCGCTATCGCAGGCAAGCCAGCTCCCACAGTTTGATCGCGCAAGGCTCCATAAAATAACAATAAAAAGAAGGTCAACATGGCCGAACCCTTGGCTCACGACACCCTTATCCAGGAATCCTGGCGCCGTTGCCGCGCCTTTGGCCTGGACCATCAGAGCACCCCCAGCTTCGACCAGCTCCCCGCCGAGGGCATCAGCCAGCTGCTGGAAAGCCAGCACTCTTTGGTGCAGACCACCCACCAGGAAGTCCTGCCCTACTACGAAAACATCCTGAGCAACTCCAACTGCCTGATCATGCTGGCCGACAATCAGGGGCAAGTGCTGACGTCGTGGGGCACCCAACGGTTTATCGAGCCCAAGCTGGCCCGCGGTTTCAACCCCGGCGCCAGCTGGATGGAGCGCGCCAGCGGCACCAATGCCATCGGCACCGCACTGGCCTGTGCCCAGGCGGTGCATATCGAACACGACGAACACTTCCTCAAGGCCAACCGATTCATGACCGGCTCGGCGGCGCCGATCTTCGATGCACAGCGCGAAATCATTGCAGTACTGGATGTGTCGAGCGACAGCTACCTGCCGCCCTCCCACACCCTGGGCATGGTCAAGATGATGAGCCAGACCGTGGAAAACCGGCTGATCCTCAACCTGTTTCGCGGCGAGCATTTCCAGCTGACCTTCAACACCGGCCTGAACAACCTCGACAGCCAGTGGGCGGGCCTGCTGATTTTTGATGAAAGCGGCCAGGTGTTGTCCGCCAACCGCCGTGCCGACAATTTGCTTGGCATCAGCCTGTCGCGGGTGCTGATCGACAGTTTGTTCAAGGTCTCACTGCTGGAGTTGCTGAACCAACCGGAAGGGTTGCCGTTTTCCCTGCAGGCAGCGGGACGCAACCGGTTTCAGTGTTTGTTGAAGCGACCCAGGCAAATGCCCGTGCAGGCGCGTGTTTTCAGCGCCCCCAAGCCCAGCGAACCGGCACCGTCAACGCAGGCGGTGATTGGCCTCAAGACCCTGCACTTTGGCGATGCACGCGTAGAAAAGGCCGTGCGCCAGGCCGAGCGCTTGCTGGAGAAAGACATTCCGTTGCTGATCCACGGCGAAACAGGCGTGGGCAAAGAGGTGTTCGTCAAAGCCCTGCACCAGGCCAGCTCCCGCAGCAGCCAGGCGTTTATCGCGGTGAACTGTGCGGCGATTCCCGCAGAGCTGGTGGAATCGGAGCTGTTTGGCTACGAAAAAGGCGCCTTCACCGGTGCGAACCAGAAAGGCAGCATCGGCCTGATTCGCAAGGCGGACAAAGGCACGCTGTTTCTCGACGAGATTGGCGATATGCCGCTGCCGACACAGGCCCGTCTGTTGCGCGTGTTGCAGGAGCGTTGCGTGCAACCGGTGGGCAGCAGCGAGCTGTTCCCGGTGGATTTGCGGATCATCTCCGCCACCAATCGGGCATTACGCGAGTGGGTGCAGGCCGGGCGCTTTCGTGAGGACTTGTACTACCGCATCGGCGGTCTGACCCTGGAGTTGCCGCCGTTGCGCGAACGGACGGACAAACGCGCGTTGTTCCAGCAACTGTGGCAGCAACACCGCGAACCGACCCAGTGGGCCGGGCTGAGTGCCGAGGTACTGGCGCTGTTCGAGCAACACCCATGGCCGGGCAACTTACGTCAGGTGAGCAGCGTGTTGCAGGTGGCGCTGGCGATGGCCGAGGAGCAGCCGATTCGCCCGGAGCACCTGCCGGATGATTTTTTTGTGGACCTGCACGTGACGCCGCCCGTGCACGCTGAAGAGTTCATCGATGAAAGCCTGGACCTGACGCAGCGCCTGAAAGCTGTCGGCGGGAATATTTCCCACTTGGCGCGGGAACTGGGTGTAAGCCGCAACACCCTCTATAAACGTCTGCGCCAGAACGAACGCTGACTCAGCGTGGCTTGACCACCACCAGCAGATCGGTGAAGTACTCGACCCGGATCGGCAGGTTATCGGCAAGTGCCGAAAGGGCCCCCACCGTGTCGTCGAGTTTGAACACGCCGGACACCCGCAGGTTTTGCAGGGCCTGAGGGTCAAAGCGCACCAAACCGTGGCGATAACTGGCCAGGGTTTGCAGCACGTCGCTAAGAGGCTGGTCATTGACCTTGAGCAGGCCACGGGTCCAGGCGTCGGGGTCCGAATTGCCGCCAGCTTGCGGTGGTTGGGCGCGGCCATGATCAAGCACCGAACGCTGGCCGGCCGCAACCTTGACCTCCTCGCCCGCGTCACCTTTGACCGTCACCGTCGATTCGATCACCGTGACCAGCGTGGAATCGTCGGCGCCACGCTTGACCAGATAACGCGTGCCCAGCGCGGTGGCGGTGCCTTGATCGGTGCGCACCACGAACGGCCGCTGCGCGTCCTCTGCCACGTCCACCCACAATTCACCTTGCAGCAATTCGATCACACGCTGATGGCCGTCGAACTTCACGTCCACCGCCGAATTGCTGTTGAGCTGCAACTGGCTGCCGTCTTCGAGCACGATCTGGCGACGCTCGCCCACACCGGTGCGCTGGTCGGCCATCCACACAGGCCAATGCTGCAGGCTGAACCAGCCGCAGAGCACCACGCCGAGCACCCCCAGCACCTGGGCACTGCGCGAGCGTTGCGGGGCAAAAGCCCGATTCAGGGCCATGCGCGCCGGCTGCGCGGGCAAGGTGTCGAAGTGGCCCCACAAGGCGCGCATACGCTCAATGGCCACGGCGTGGCGTGGGTCGGCCGCGCACCAGGCAGTGAAGGCTTGGTGGTCGGCGTCGCTGAAGTCCTCGTCGTGCAGGCGTGTCAGCCAATTCGCAGCTTGCTGAATAATCTGTTCGGAGCTCATGGCAACGGGTCCGCACCATGCAGGCTGTGGTAGCAATGCACCAGGGCCGTGGAAATGTAGTTTTTGACACTGCTGGAAGACACGTCCAGGCGGGTGGCGATTTCGCTGTAAGTCAGCCCATCGAGACGGCTCAACAGAAACGCTTCGCGGGTTTTCGCCGGCAGCCCGGCGAGCATCTCGGTGATGCGCTCCAGCGCTTGCAGCGCCACATGGATCGCCGCCGGGTCAGGCATGCCGGCGTCTTCGCACTGAAGGGTCAGGGCTTCCATGTAGGCTTTTTCGATGCGCCGACGACGAGCGCCATCAATCAACAGCCTTCCTGCCGTAGTGGCAAGAAACGCACGGGGTTCCTGAATATTCTGCGGCTCGGCCAACATCAGCACGCGGATGAAGGCGTCGTGTGCCAAGTCGGCAGCGTGCTGGGAACACCCGAGCTTTTTGCGCAGCCAACCGTGCAACCAGCCATGGTGCTCGCTGTACATTGCCGTGAGGGTCTGCTGACGGGCGCAATCGCCCGGCGCGGCCGGAATGTCATGCATGCGCAAAAACTTCTCAAATGGGAAATATTACCAATTGCGCAAACAATGCCAGTAAAACGGAGTGGGAGCAAGGGCCTCACGGTGATGCCAACCTGTGAAGCTGTTGAAGCTTCACTCGATCAAAAAATGTGGGAGCGGGCTTGCTCGCGAGTGCGGTGTGTCAGTTGAAAGATTCATTGGCTGACCCACCGCATTCGCGAGCAAGCCCGCTCCCACAGTTTGGATCTCCATTTGTCTGAAGAAACGCAATCTGCTTTAGAAAAAACAGCGCCTTTGAT
>NZ_MSDF01000031.1:103044-112744 GCF_002022275.1 Pseudomonas fluorescens | reverse complement strand
CCGCTGTAAGAGCGGAACCCTAAGCGGCCGTTACCGCAACAACGGATATGCCCACCGACAGACCGCCATCGCAGGCAAGCCAGCTCCCACATTCGATCGCTGGCGTTTGCGACTTACCGCCAGCTCCACGACACGCCGGTATAGACGCCACGCCCGTCTCCAGGCGTTGAGCGAGCAACGTCCAACCCCTTGTCGTCATACCCCGGAGTCACAGTGTTCGCATAACGCCGATTCGTCAGATTGCGCAGATCAACCCAAGCCTGCCAGTCCTGTTTCGGCGCGTCATAGCCAAAAGTAGCACCAAAGGTAGTGTAGGACGCAGCAGCGTAGGAATTGGCGTAATCCACCGCCACTCTTGACGAATGCTCAGTGTTGAAACCGGTGTAGAACCCCGTCGGATGGCTATAGCGCAACTGCGCCTGGTAATAATGTTTAGGAATGCCCGGCAACGTGTTACCGCCAAACCGGTCATCGTCGCGGTAGTGAAAATCGCTGTAGGTATACGCCTGGCGCAACGCAAGCCGGCCATTGCGCCCACCGTCCCACAACGGGCTGAACACGCTCAACTCCACGCCCTGGTGCACAGTGGGGCTAGCGTTGGCTTCAGCAACAACAGAGTTGGTGGTCGAGGTCTGAGCCTGGGTTTCAACGGTAAGCAGTTCGTGACGCACTTCGGACCGGTACAACGCCAGGTCCCACTCGCCAAACCACTCCTCGCCACGGCCGCCGACTTCAAGGGTGGTCGCAGATTGATTGCGCAGGTGGACGCCCTCACGCGCCAAACCCTTCGCAGGACCACTGGTGAAATACCTGTTAGACCCCCAGATCATCGACCACGCATGCGGCGGCTCGACCGAGCGACTGAGGTTGCCATACACCTGCAACTGCGGGGTGACGTCATACCGCAGGCCCACACCTGGCGCGTAGTCCCAATCGTGTTGGCTCGTAGGCGAATGAGTTTCAGGGTAGGTCACTTCGGTTTCACGCCGAGTGTAGATCGCCGCCAGACCAGTGGTCAGCCACAGATCGGGGACAAGCTCCAGCTCATTGCCGACATGCAGCACAGTGTCAGAACCGAGATAGCTGTAATCACGAGTTTTGGTGCCCGGTGCGTAGATAGCAGTATTTCCCGCGGGCACGCGTACATATTCCGACGCACCGTTATTCGGCATGGCTTGAGTCGTACGCAAGCCGATCGTGGTCCGGCTGTCATGGCCAAACAACGAATCCTGGCGAATGTAATTCAGCGTGCTGCTGATATCGGTGTAGGCAACCTTCAGACGATTGGTGCCTTCGCGCAAGTCCATCGGGTAGTCGTGATACGCCAGCCCAACCTCGACGCGGGACTGGTCATCCAGTTGCAAGGTGGTCTTGTTGGCGATCCAGGTCGAGCCGGGTTGCAAACGCTTGGAATCACGCAGCGCATTCAGGCTATTGGCGGCACGCGGGTCGTGACTGATCTGGTCACGGGTCAATTTACCGGGCGTGTCATTGGTGGTTTCGCGATAACGGAAGTAGAAACGCGTTTCCAGGTCCGGGTTGAAACGGTAGCCGAAGTTGGCCGCGACGCCCTTCCCGGTGCCGGCGCTCTGGTGCTGGTAACCGTCGGACGCCGAGTCGGTGAGGCTGATGTAGTAGTCGGCATCCCCCAGCACCTGGCCGGAGCTGACCTCGCGCTGGGTGTAACCGCGACTCCCCGCTTCATAACGCACCTGCAATCTGGGCGCGTCATAGCCGGTGCGGGTGACGTAGTTGACCGAACCGCCCAAAGCCAGTGCGCCCTGATCGAAGCCGTTGGCACCCCGCAGCACTTCAACCCGGCTTTGCCACAGCGGGTCTTTCAGCTCGTAAGGCGTGCCGCCCGGGCCGGTAAGCGGCAAACCGTCGAACATTTCATAGAGGCCGGACGCATGGGAGCCGGGGCTGCGGTTCAGGCCCGAACCGCGAATCGACAGCTTCACCCCTTCATTGTTCGCCGCTTTGGCGTACACCCCGGCCTGGTACTTGAACACGTCTTCGTTGCTGCTGACCCGGCCCTGTTGCACGCTGCTCATATCGATGTAGTTGGTGCCGCCGGGCACGCTCTTGAGCTGCGCCTGGGCCACCTCCCCGGCGCTGGCTTCGGTGCTGGTGACTTCGACCGGAGCCAATTGCAGGTCTTCGGCGTACACCAGTGAAGTCAGGGTCAGAGTGGCAAAAAGGAGCGGTGGTTGGCGCAACAGCATGAGGGGTAAATCCTTGGAATTCCGGGGCGTGACAGGCCGAGGCCATCACGCGAACGGTGATGGGAAGGCGGGCGCGCCCGCCAGGTCACTCCTGATTAACGGATCAGAGCCTTCCCACAACAGCGTCGGACGGGATTTTTTTGCTAAGTCCAAAATCGAATTAACACATGCAAACTCAGTATTTAAAGAAATAACCACTACGCATTACTGTGGAGTCATTGAGTCACCAACGCCCCACGAGATCGCCCCCATGCAGACATCCGCCACCGTCATCGACTTCACCCTCCACCGCAAACGCCGCCAGGCGCGGGCAGCGGCCGAGTTGATGTGGGCGATGTACGCGGCGCGCGCCGGGCTGGCGGTGTTCACCGCACAGGTGGCGCCGTCCAGCGATACGCGCCGGGCGTAAGGCCGATGAATTTCCTGCACGTGCTTCCCGAACCGCCCGAACCCTTGCCAAAACCCACCACCGAAGACGACGACACCAGCCTGTGTGTCGCGCAGAACCTGCAACGCCTGCGCAGCAAACGCCATTTGTCGCTGGACGGTCTGGCCCGCGCCTGTGGCGTGAGCCGGGCGATGCTCGCGCAAATCGAATCCGGGCGCAGCGTGCCGTCGATCAAGGTGCTGTGCAAAATTGCCAAGGGTTTGAAGGTGTCGGTGGCGGCGTTTCTGGAGGACCGTGCGTTTGAAGGCGTCGAGGTGTTGCCGGCGCAGCAGAGCAAGCGCCTGGTGAGTGCCGACGGGGCGTTCGTCAGCCGTGCGCTGTTTCCCTACGATACGGCGCGCCAATCCGAGTTCTACGAGATCCGTTTACGCGCACTCGGTGAGGAAGTGTCCGAAGGCCATGGCCCCGGCATCCAGGAAAACCTGGTGGTGGCCCAAGGCGTGCTGGAAGTCAGCGTCAACGAAGAGCGCTATTTGCTCTCCACCGGCGACTCGATCCTGTTCTACGCCGACCAGCCCCACCGCTACCGCAACCCGGCGGACAGCGAGGCAGTGGCGTTCCTGGTGATCACCTACCCGGAACGCCTGGACTGAATGCAAAACGCCCCGATTAATCGGGGCGTTTTTTATTGTGCAGAACCGGTCAGCAGGTGCAGCACATCATCGGCATGCCGTTGCAGCTCATCATCATTGGCATGGCGCAGTCGTTCATCATTTTGTTCATCAGCATGCAGCAGTTGTTCATCATGTCCATGCTCATGCCTGGCATCGGCATCATTTTGCACATCATGCTGTCGCCCATCAGGGTGCATTCCATCATGCACTTCATCATTGGCATCGACATGCCCATGGCCATCATCGGCATCATGTTCGGCATTTCCATGTTCATCTTCATGGCGCTTGCCGACATGCACATCATCGACATGTTGGCGCACTGCATCATCATCGGCATGCCGCAGTTCATCATCATCGCCATCATTTCGGCGCTGGTCTTGAACTGAGCCATGTCCATGCCGGCAGCCGGCTTCATGGTGCACATCATGGCGTCGGCGGCCATTTCGCATTTCATGGTGGCCATCATCATCGGCATGCCCATCATCATCGGCATCATTGGCATGGAAGTGTTCATCGGCATCTGCATTGCGTTCATCATGTTCGAAACTCCGTAATCGACAGGAAATGGCTAAGTTCTGGCGCCGATTCTAGAGACGCCCGGCGGCGGCGCAAGACGGCAGCAGAGCAGCAGGTTTGGATGCTCGGAGGCAAGCTTGGTTGAACAAAACAGCACGGCATGACGTTGAAACAGACAATCCGAAGCGATAACGCCCCTTATATCTATCAAACACGCAGAACCGGCGTTATGGATATTCGATCCAGTCATTGAGACCAGCCAGAAGGAAATAAACGATCTAACCCGCTTGAAAAAGCCCGGGCTCAAGCGCTTGAATGAACTCTTGCGCCTCGCTGCCCAGTGGAAACGTGAAGCCCAGCATCTCGTCACAGGCCAGAATCCCGGCGAGCGCCTCGCGTAACTGCAACTCTGTCGGTGAGGTACGCAGCAGCTTGTGGGCTGGTAACAACAGATCGGCGGGAGCGCCTTGTGCGCTCGCCACGTCGATCGCGGCAAACAGGATGAATCGCAGGCGAACCTCACGTTCAGTGGGCCAAACCGTTTTTCGCTTACCCAAGTCAGGCACTCATCATCAAGAAAAGTCCGAGGCTATTGCCGACGCGGGAGTGTTTCAACACACGCGGTGCAAGATAGGCCGTTTCCTACGCGAGACCCAGAAAGTACTGACTGGATCGCCTGCCACTGCATCACTGAACCGGCAAGAAGTTCATCAACAACAAACTCTGCGCGTAGTTGAGGCCAATGCGCCGGTAACGCTCATCGAGCATCTGGGTCAGCAGGTCCAGACGCGCGACGACCTTGCCGAACTCCACCGCGAAGCTGAGGTTGCTGCCCTCCTCCGAGATCTCGTTGGAAAACAGCAGCAACACGCCGTTGGCATCCTGGCGCTGGCCCAGCAGCCAGGTGGCTTTTTCGATATTGCGCGCGGCATTGCTCACAAATTGCGGGTTGATCGAGTCGGTCACATAGAACTGCGTGCGCCCGCCGTGGGCAGTCACGATCATGCTGCCGATCGCATAGATAAAGGCGCCTACCCGGTCGCCGCGAAATTCCGGGCTTAATGAATAGCTCAGTGCCACCAGATCACGCCGGTCGCCAAGCGCTGGCAGGGGCTGGCGGTTTTCGATGGCTTTGCGGATTTCCCGTGCAGCGGTCACCGCGTCCGGGTAACCCGATTGACGCCACTGGTTGGGGTTGCGCAGGTACAGCTTGTTCATCAGCAGGTAAAGGCTTTGCAGGTTGTCGCGCATGCTCAGGGTCGCCATACGGTCGACGCTGGTCTGGAAGAACTCATCGGGCTTGCCATTGCTGAACTGCCGGGCGATATCGCGTCCTTGTTGCTGGCTGCAGCCGGTTGCGCAAAGCAGGCACACAGCCCCCAGCAGCAGCGGCCAGCGGGTGAGTAAAGCAGTCAACGTTCGATCCATCGGTACCCGGTCAGGTTCTGTTGATCACGCACTGAATGCGCGCGGTCGTGACAGGGATAGATCAGAAGAATCCAGAAAAGTGCGGCAGCGGTACTTCGATCAGCAGAGGACTACACCGCATTGGCGCCAGGGTGCAGTGATGCAATCCTGTCGAATACTTGCCTGATCCTCCGACTTTTCGTCTGGGGGATCGAAAGCCAGCGCTGCGTGGTCTAGAGTTTGACGATGTGCGCCAGTTGCCATGCCAGGGCTCACGCCCTTCATAAAAAAGAAAAAAGCTGCACCCACCGATGATTAGCAGGTGAAAGCAATGGAATTACGTATTAACCAAAAGTCCTATCAGGTCGATGCGGACGCGGACACCCCGTTGCTCTGGGTTATCCGCGATGACCTGGGCATGACCGGCACCAAGTACGGCTGCGGCCTGGCCCAATGCGGCGCTTGCTCGGTGCTGGTGGACGGCAACGTGGTGCGCTCCTGCGTCACGCCGGTGTCGGGTGTGGTCGGTCGTGAAATCACCACCATCGAGGCCGTTGAAGCCGATGACGTAGGCAAGCGCGTGGTCGCGGCCTGGGTTGAACATCAGGTAGCGCAGTGCGGGTATTGCCAGTCTGGCCAAGTCATGGCCGCCACTGCTTTGCTCAAGCACACCCCCGCGCCGACGGATGCGCAGATCGACGCGGCGATGGTCAACCTGTGCCGTTGTGGCACTTACAACGCGATCAAAACTGCCGTGCATGACCTGGCGAAGGGGACGGTGTGATGAACATGCCCCATGAACTGCTGAATGTTGCTTCAGGTGACCCGGTCAACCTGTCTCGCCGACGCTTTCTGGCCAGCACCGCGGTTGGCGCGTTGGTCATAGGCTTCGGCCTGCCACTGAGCACGCCCAGAGCGTTCGCCGCCGCTGCCGGCGCTGCAGAGCGCGGCACTCAGGTCCCGGCGTTCCTGGAGATTCGCCCGGACGGCACCGTTCGCCTGCTCAGCCCCTTTATGGAAGGCGGCCAGGGCACCCACACGGCCATGGCGCAGATTGTCGGTGAAGAACTGGACGCCGACCCCGCCACCTTCGTGGTCGAAAGCGCACCGCCAGGCGAAGCCTATGTGGTGATGGACAATGGCCTGCGCATCACCGGCGGCAGCATGTCGATCCGCATGAGCTACCCGACCATGCGCCGCCTCGGCGCCCTGGCACGGGCCATGCTGCTGCAGGCCGGTGCCGTGCAACTCGGCGTTGCCGTGGCAGAGCTGACCACCCAACCTGGCCGCGTGGTGCACACCGCGTCCGGTCGCTCCGTGGGTTACGGCGAACTCGCCGGCCGCGCCCTGGACATGCCCGTGCCGGACCCGGCCACCATCACCCTGCGCGACCCGAGCCAGTTCCGCTGGATTGGCAAGCCGGTGAAACGCCTGGACGCCTACGACAAATCCACCGGCAAGGCGCAATACAGCATCGATTTGAAAGTCGACGGCATGCTCCACGCCGCCGTGCAGCACGCGCCGCGTCTGGGCATGACCGTGGCCAGCCTGCGCAATCAGCCACAGGTCGAAGCCATGAAAGGCGTGCATTCGGTGCACACGCTGCCTGGCGCCGTGGCGGTCGTCGCCGAACGCTGGTGGCATGCCAAGCGTGCGGTGGAAGCGATCCAGGTTGAGTGGCAGGAAGCCGGCGCCGATTCGGCGTTGCGCGTCATGCCGGCGGATTTTTCCACCGACAAGCACCGCGACTTCCTCGCCGCCCAGCAAGGCCCGGCCCGTGACGATGAAAACGAAGGTGATGTGGCAGGCGCGCTGAATAACGCCAAGACCAAGGTCGAAGCCACCTACCACAACCAATACCTGAATCACGCCCAACTGGAGCCGCCGTCAGCCCTAGCCCGTTTCAACCCCGACGGCACGCTGGACATATGGCTGCCGAACCAGGCGCCAGACATGTTCCGCGCCGACATCGCCAAGCGCACCGGGCTCGCCATCGATCAAATCAACCTGCACTCGCCGTTGCTCGGCGGCTTTTTCGGCCGGCATTTCCTGTATGACTCGGCCAACCCTTACCCGCAGGCGATTGCGCTGGCCAAGGCGGTCGGGCGCCCGATCAAGCTGATCTGGAGCCGTGAAGAAGAATTCCTGCGCGATGTGCTGCGCCCGGTCGCAGTGGTCAAGTTCCGTGCAGCGCTGGACGACAAAGGCTTGCCGGTGGCGATTGAAGCGGTCAGCGCCACCGAAGGCCCTACCGAAGCCCTCGCCGGCAAACAGGGCGACAAAATCGACCCTACGGCCCTTGAAGGTTTGTCCGGGAAGGCCTACGCCATCCCCAACAAACGCATCGCACAGATCTACGTCAAAGGCGCGCCGATGCTCGGCTACTGGCGTTCGGTGGGCAACTCGCTCAACGACTTCTTCTACGAAGCGTTCCTTGACGAATTGGCCGACAAAGGCGGGCAAGACCCGTATGAATTGCGCCTGCACCTGCTGCGCGACAACAAACGCCTGACCACCCTGCTGCAAGCGGTGGGCGATTTGTCCGGTGGCTGGAAGCGTGGCCCTTATACGGCCGAAGACGGCAGCAAGCGTGCACGTGGCGTGGCCATGGCCTCACCGTTTGGCTCGCAGGCGGCGGTGATCGCCGAAGTGTCGATTGAAAACGGCCAGGTCAAGGTGCACCACATCTGGGAAGCCATTGACCCGGGCAGTATCGTCAACCCGGCAATCGTCGAAGCGCAGGTGCATGGCGCCGTGGCCTTGGGCTTGTCGCAAACCCTGGTGGAGGAAGCGGTGTACGTGGACGGCAAGCCACGGGCGCGCAACTACGACCTGTACCCGATCCTGCCGCCTTCACGCATGGCGCAGGTGCATGTACGGATCGTCGAGAGTGGCGAAAAAATGGGCGGTATCGGTGAACCTCCGCTACCCGCAGTGGCGCCGGCCGTGGCCAATGCGGTGGCACAGCTGACGGGGCAACGCATCCGCAGCCTGCCCTTGAGCCGATACACCTTCGCCTGACTGACAAGGAACGCCCATGAATAACCGTCGATTCGCAAGAACCGCAGGCTGGCTGGTGCTGGCCGCTGCGGTCGCAGCAGGTGTGCTGGCCTGGTATGTCACCCGCGAGCCTGCTTCGCCCTTTGAGAAACAAGCCGCCGCCAGCGCCGATCCGGCATTGGTCAGTCGCGGTGAGTATGTCGCCCGCGTGAGCGACTGCGTGGCCTGCCACAGCTTGCCGGGCAAGGCACCCTTTGCGGGAGGCCTTGAAATGGCGACGCCGCTGGGGGCGATTCATGCCACCAACATCACGCCCGACAAAAAATCCGGCATCGGCGCTTATTCGCTGGCCGACTTCGACCGCGCGGTGCGCCACGGCGTGGCACCGGGCGGGCGACGGCTGTACCCGGCCATGCCCTACCCGTCTTACGTGAAGCTCAGCGACGATGACGTGCGCGCGATGTACGCCTTCTTCATGCAAGGCGTGCAGCCGGCCGATCAGGCGAATATCCCCAGCAGCATTCCGTGGCCGCTGAATATGCGTTGGCCTATTGCACTGTGGAACGGGGTGTTTGCACCGAGTGAGACCTACGAGGCCAACACGGCACAGGACGCACTGTGGAATCGCGGCGCCTACATCGTCCAAGGCCCGGGCCACTGCGGCAGTTGCCACACGCCGCGCGGCTTGGCCTTCAACGAAAAAGCGCTGGATGATTCCGGCAAGCCGTTCCTCTCGGGTGCACTGCTCGACGGCTGGTATGCGCCGAGTTTGCGCCAGGACCCCAACACCGGTCTGGGTCGCTGGAGCGAGCCTGAGATCGTGCAGTTCCTCAAGGTCGGGCGCAACAAACATGCGGTGGTCTACGGCTCGATGACCGAAGCGTTCAATAACTCTACGCAGTTCATGGCCGACGAGGATTTGGCAGCCATTGCCCATTACCTCAAGTCGCTGCCCGGTGACCCACAGCGTGACGGCACGCCGTGGCAATACCAGGCCGTGGCGGCCAACGCAGCGGCGGACGTTCCGGGTGCCCACACCTACGCGACCCGCTGCGCGTCCTGCCATGGCATTGATGGCAAAGGCCAGCCCGAGTCGATGCCGCCACTGGCGGGAGCCACCTCGGCCTTGGCGAAGGAAAGCGCGTCGGCGATCAACATCACCCTCAACGGTTCACAACGGGTGGTGGCGGCGGGTGTGCCGGATGCCTATCGCATGCCAGCGTTCCGTGAACAGTTGTCTGATCAGGAGATCGCGCAAGTGTTGAGCTATGTGCGCGGTACGTGGGGCAACAACGGTGGCGTGGTGGATGCCGCGGCGGTGAACAAGCTGCGCGGGCATACCGACCCGGCGAGCAGCAGCCCGATCATCCTGCACATGCGTTAACCGAGGTCATACTCGGTTAACTGTGGGAGCGGCCAGCTCCCACAGGGGATTGGTGGTGTTTGAAAAATCTCACTGACAGGGCCATCACGCTGCGCACTCTCCCACA
>NZ_MSDF01000031.1:102704-102944 GCF_002022275.1 Pseudomonas fluorescens | reverse complement strand
CTCCCACAGGGGATTTGCGGTGTTTGAAAAATCTTCACTGGCCGGGCCATCGCGTCGGGCACTCTCCCACAAGCGACGACGTTCAAATGTGGGAGCTGGCTTGCCTGCGAAGGCGGCGGCATTGCCGAAAGAGATGTCGCCTGACCTGCCGCTTTCGCAGGCAAGCCAGCTCCCACAGGGGATCTGTGGTGTTTGAAAAATCTTCACTGGCCGGGCCATCGGGTTGGGCACTCTCCCACA
>NZ_MSDF01000031.1:0-102655 GCF_002022275.1 Pseudomonas fluorescens | reverse complement strand
CTCCCACAGGGGATCGGTGGTGTTTGAAAAAACTCACTAGAGAAACGAACGCCCCCACGCCAACGGCGCCAACCCCAAATGCGCCGCCAGGGTCTGGCCGATATCGGCAAAGCTGCCGCGCTCACCCAGCCATCCGGCGGGTAATCCCGCGCCGTACGCCAGCACGGGCACATGCTCGCGGGTATGGTCGCTGCCGGGGCGGGAAGGATCGCAACCGTGATCGGCGCTGATGATCAGCAAGGTCTGGGCGTCCATGCGCGCCAGCAATTCGGGTAGCCGACGGTCGAAAGCCTCCAGCGCGGCGGCGTAGCCGGCCAGGTCGCGTCGGTGGCCGTAGAGCATGTCGAAGTCGACGAAGTTGGCGAATACCAGGCTGTTGTCGGGCGCCGCGTGGCAGGCCTCAAGCGTGGCGTCGAACAGCGCGTCGTTGCCGTCTGCCTTGTACAAACGGCTGATGCCGCGGTGGGCGAAAATGTCACCGATCTTGCCTACCGCATGCACCGTGCCGCCCGCTTCACACAGGCGATCCAGTAACGTCGCCGAGGGCGGTGGCACGGTGTAGTCGCGGCGGTTGCCGGTGCGGCGAAACTCACCCGCGCGTTCCCCGGTGAATGGCCGGGCAATCACCCGGCCTACCGTGTATTCATCACACAAGGTGCGCGCGATTTCACACACCCGGTACAGCGCTTCCAGCCCGAAATGGCTTTCATGAGCCGCAATTTGAAACACGCTGTCGGCCGAGGTGTAGCAAATCGGCTGGCCGCTGCGGATATGCGCCTCCCCCAAGTCGTCCAGCACGGTGGTGCCTGAGGCATGGCAATTGCCGAGGATGCCGGGCAACCCGGCCTTTTCGATCAAGTCGGCGAGCAACCGGGGCGGAAAAGACTCGACCGGTTGCTCGAAATAACCCCAATCAAACAACACCGGCACGCCCATCATTTCCCAATGCCCGGACGGTGTGTCCTTGCCTGACGATTGCTCGCGGGCATGGCCGAAGGCGCCGATGGGCGCGGCATTGCCCCAATGGCCGGGCAACGGCCCGTCACCACTGGCGGCCGCTGCCGCCCCCAACCCCAACGCGCCGAGGTTCGGCAAGCACAGTGGCCCGCTGCGCGACGGGCCATCGGCCTCGCCCCGGTCACAGGCCTCGGCGATATGACGCAAGGTGTCAGCCCCGGTATCGCCAAACTCGGCAGCGTCGGCGCTGGCACCGATGCCCAAGGAGTCGAGCACCAACACGATGGCCTTGCTCATAGGATGGCCTGGATCAAGGCGCGCGCAGGCAGGCTTTCGCCGCCCAGTCGATAGGCTGAGCGCAAGGCACGGGCCCCTTGCTCGGCCTGCGCTTTATCGCGCGCGTGAACCCACCCGATTGGCCGTTGCGCGCTTACCTGTTCACCCACCAGGGCCAGCTCGCTGAAGCCTACGGACAAGTCCAGTACGTCATCGGGATGACTGCGTCCGCCGCCCAGTGCGACCACTGCCAGGCCCACCGCACGGGTGTCGATCTCAGTGACGCGTCCCTCAGCTTCGGCCCACACCGGCATCGACACAGCCGCCTTCGGCAAGTAGGCGTCGGGGTTTTCAGTGAAGTCCTGCGGGCCGCCCAAGGCGCTGACCATCTGCCCGAATCGCCGCAGGGCCGCCCCGCTCTGCCACGCCTCTTGCAGTTGATCCCGGGCTTGCGCCTCGTCGCGGGCCATGCCGGCCATTGTCAGTACCTCGGTGGCCAGCGCCAACGTCACCGCCCACAAACGCTCACTGCGCACCTCGCCCTTGAGCACGGCGACCGCTTCAGCCACTTCCAGGGCATTCCCGGCACTGCGCGCCAGCGGCTGGTTCATGTCGGTGATCAGCGCGCGGGTATTGACCCCGGCGCCGTTGGCGACGGCGACGATACTCGACGCCAGTTCGCGGGCCTGTTCAGCCTCGGCCATGAAGGCGCCGTTGCCGGTTTTCACGTCCATGATCAACACATCGAGGCCGGCGGCGAGTTTCTTGCCCAGGATCGACGCAGTGATCAGGTCGATCGACTCCACCGAGCCGGTCACATCGCGGATCACGTACAGGCGCTTGTCCGCCGGGGCGAGGTTGGCTGTCTGACCGATGATGGCGCAGCCGACCTTAGCCACCACTTCGCGCAGCCGTTGCGGGCTGGGTTGGCAGTCATAGCCGGGAATGCTCTCGAGCTTGTCCAGGGTGCCGCCGGTATGCCCCAGGCCACGCCCGGAAATCATCGGCACGTAACAGCCGCAGGCCGCGAGCAACGGCGCCAGCAGCAGGCTGATCAGGTCGCCGACGCCGCCGGTGGAATGCTTGTCCACCACCGGCCCGGGCAAGTCCCAGCTCAGCACCTGGCCGGAATCGCGCATGGCCTCGGTGAAGACGATACGCTCGGTCACGTCCATGCCCTTGAGGAAGACCGCCATGGCGAACGCCGCGACCTGCCCATCGCTGAGGCTGGCGTCGGCAATCCCGGCGACAAACCGCTGAATATCCGCCGCCGCCAGGGCGTGGCCGTCGCGCTTACGCCGAATCACTTCTTGTGGCAACCACATACCGCACTCCTTACAGCACAATGAAAAAGCCGACGATGGCCGCACTCATGAGGTTCGACAGCGTGCCGCCGATCATCGCCCGCAGGCCCAGCCGCGCCAGTTCCTGACGGCGTTGCGGGGCAATTCCGGACAGGCCGCCAAGTTGAATGGCGATCGAAGACAAGTTGGCAAAGCCGCACAGGGCAAACGTGACGATCACCTGGGTGTGCACCGACAGCAGCGGCACACCGGCCTCGGCCGCCTTGGCCGGGGTCAGGTAATTGGACAGGTCGGCATAGGCGACGAATTCGTTGAGCACCAGTTTTTCACCGATGAAGCCGCCCGCCATCACGGCTTCGTGCCACGGCACGCCGAGCAGAAACGCGAGGGGCGCCAGCACGTAGCCGAGGACCAGTTGCAGGGTCAACTGCGGATAGCCGAACCAGTTGCCGGCCCAGCCCAGCAGCCCGTTGAACAGGGCGATCAAGGCAATAAACGCGAGCAGCATGGCGCCCACGGCCAGGGCCAGGCGCAAACCGACCTGGGCGCCTTCGGCGGCGGCGTCGATGATATTGGTGGGGCGATTCTCACCGTGGTCCAACTGCGAGATGACCTCTTCGGTGCTGGCGGTTTCGGTCTCCGGCTCCATGAGTTTGGCCATCAGCAAGGCCCCGGGCGCCGACATGAAACACGCGGCGATCAGGTACTTGAGCTCAACCCCCAGCCCGGCGTAACCGAGCAGTACCGAACCGGCCACGGCGGCGAAACCACCGACCATCACCGCGAACAACTCCGAGCGTGTCAGCCTGGCAATGAACGGCCGCACGACCAAGGGCACTTCGGACTGACCGATGAAAATCGCCGATGTCACCACCATCGACTCGATACGGCTGGTGCCGAGCAACAGGCGCAGGGCGCCGCCCACCAGGCGGATGATCCAGCCCATCACGCCGATGTAATACAGCACCGAAATAAAGCTGCCGAAGAACACGATCATCGGCAGCACGCGGATGGCGAACACAAACCCACCGTTGCCGAACACCTCGAACATCTGCGGTGAACTCAGGCCACCGAACAGAAACTCGATGCCCTTGTTGGCGTAGAGCTGCAGCGAGGCCACCGCACCGGAGAGCGAGGCCAGCACCGTCTGGCCCCAAGGCACGTACAGCGCGAAGGCGCCGATCAGGACCTGCAGCGCAAAGGCTACCGAGACCGTGCGCCAATTGATTGAGCGGCGTTGATGGGATAAAGCAATGGCAATGGCAATAAGCGTCGCTATTCCGACAAGACTGATCATGCAGGCGTCTCACAGTGGACCAAGCGGATGCAGGCCCGCAGGCCTGCCAGGGATTAGAAAGCGTCGAAGGCGCCCGGCAGCAATTGCGCCAGGGTCCAGGTACGTGTGGCCGCCGGGTCATTGCCCAGGCAGATCACCACCGCATCCTTTGCCATCAACTCCAGCATCACCTGGCGGCAGGCACCGCAAGGGCTTATCAGCGAAACGTTTGGCGCGTACACCGCCATGGCCTTGAAACTGCCTGGCGCATGGCCCTGGCTGATGGCGCTGAACAAGGCGCTGCGCTCGGCACAGTTGGTCAGGCCATAGGAGATGTTCTCCACATTGCAGCCCAGCACCACTTCGCCGTCGGCGGTCAACAAGGCTGCCCCGACCGGAAACTCCGAGTACGGCGCATAGGCCCGGCCAGCCGCCTGTATTGCCTGTTCCATCAAACCTTGTTCATTCGTCATGCGCAGTGCCACCCCTTTTTGTTGCGGGTACGACCAAGCCGGTCGCGCCGCTATTATTTTGGTATTTAAATAACATTTAATGTGATTTTTCAATCTTTTTCGAAGGGTATGCAGCGAGGCGCCCGCCAGCGCGGCGTCGACCGCCTTTTTTACGCGGGTATATTGCTCAACAGAACTAAAAGTCCATAATGGACAAAATAGTTTATATACGGAAATATCCATGTCCAGTACGCCTCTTGTGATCAACCGGGCTCAGGCCCGTGAACTGCTCGCCAAAATCGACGTGCCTCACGTCTTGCACAAACTGTTCCGCGACATGGCCGCCGGGCAGGCGGTGCAACCGGCGCAACAGTGGGTGGAGTTCCCCAACGGTGCCGGTGACTTCATCAATTACCTGGGCGTGCTGGCCGAAGATGAGGTGTACGGGGTCAAGACTTCGCCGTATATCGTGCGCGAGCAGGGGCCGCTGGTGACGGCCTGGACACTGTTGATGTCGATGCATACCGGTCAACCGCTGCTGCTTTGTGATGCAGCCGAACTGACTACCGAGCGTACGGCTGCGACCACCGCGTTGGCGGTGGACGCACTGGCACCCGCCACAGCGCGGCGCCTGGCAATCATCGGCAGCGGCAAGGTCGCCCAGGCGCATGTGCGCTATGTGCAGAACCTGCGTGACTGGCAAAGCATGCGTCTGTACTCGCCAAGCCTGGGAGACGCCAGCGCTGAAACCCTCGCCCGCCTCAACGGCCTGGACCCGCGCCTGACCTTCGCTGCAACCTGCGATGCGGCCCTGCAAGACGCCGACGTGATCCTGCTGTGCACCTCGTCGGCCGGCCCGGTGATCGACCCGTCGCGCCTGAGCAAACCGGCGCTGATCACCTCGATCAGTACCAACGCACCGCGTGCCCATGAAGTGCCGCCGCACAGCCTCAACGGCATGCAGGTATTTTGCGATTACCGCCAAACCACACCGGGCGCGGCCGGCGAAATGCTGATCGCCAGTGAACGCCACGGCTGGGACAAGCGTGCCGTGATCGGCGACCTGCCGGAGTTGCTCAGCGACATGGTCCCGCGCCCCGAATACGACCGTCATGTGTTTTTCCGCTCAATCGGGCTGGGCCTCGAAGACGTGGCCCTGGCCAACGCGCTTTACCACATCCCGCGCTAAACCCGCTTCAGGAGACGTTCATGAGCCATGCAGACTTCATCATCATCGGCGGCGGCATTGCGGGCGCGTCGACCGGGTTCTGGTTATCGCAGCACGCCAAGGTGCTGGTGCTGGAGCGTGAAAATCACCCGGCCTATCACTCCACCGGGCGTTCGGCTGCGCTTTACACCGCCGCCTACGGCACGCCGCAAGTGCGCGCGCTGACCCTGGCGAGTCGTGAGTTTTTTGATCACCCGCCGGCGGGTTTCTGTGAGCACCCGCTGCTGACACCGCGTGGTGAGATGACCGTGGACTTCAGCGGCGACCCGGCGGAACTGGAAAGCCAATACCAGAGCGCCAAGGCCACCGTGTCGCAGGTGCAGCGGCTGAGTGCCGACGAGGCGTGTGCGCGGTTGCCAATCCTGCGCCGGGAAAAAGTCCACGGTGCGATCTTCGACCCTACCGCCAGCGACATCGACACCGACGCTCTGCATCAAGGCTACTTGCGCGGTATTCGGCGCAACCACAGCGAAGTGCGCACCGACAGCCACGTGCTGGGCCTGAGCCGTGACGCCGAGGGTGTGTGGCATGTGCGTACCCAGGACGCGACGTACACAACGCCGGTCATCATCAATGCCGCCGGGGCCTGGGCCGACCATATCGGCGGGCTGGCCGGTGCGGCGTCCATAGGCCTGCAGCCCAAGCGCCGCTCGGCCTTTATTTTCGCCGGGCCCGAGGGCCTGGACACGCACCATTGGCCAATGCTGGTAGCCCTCGACGAGGCCTTTTACATGAAGCCCGACGCGGGCATGTTCCTCGGCTCGCCAGCCAATGCCGACCCGGTCGAGCCCCAGGACGTACAGCCCGAAGAACTGGACATCGCCATGGGCATCTACCAGATCGAAGAGGCCACCACGCTGACCATCCGCCGCCCGACCCGCACCTGGGCGGGGCTGCGCAGCTTTGTGCACGATGGCGATTTGCTGTCGGGCTTTGATCCTCGCGTGCCCGGGCTGTTCTGGGTCGCGGCGCAAGGCGGTTACGGCATCCAGACCTCACCGGCGATGGGCCAGGCCAGTGCGGCGCTGGTGCGCGGCGTGCCGTTGCCGGAGCCACTCACGCGGTTCGGCCTGGACGCTGGTATGCTCTCCCCCGTCCGCCTGGAGCCGCATTGATGAACACCGCCGAACACGACAAGGTCATGCAAAATTTCCGCGCGATTGCTGATGCAATCGCCACGCTGTTCTTTCCGCATGCCGAAGTGGTGCTGCATGACTTGCGCACACAAACCGTTGATTACATCGCCAACAACCTGTCGAAGCGGGCCATTGGCGACGACTCGGCGCTGGAAGACATGGTCAGCGATGATGTCAGCGAAGTGAATATCGGGCCGTACGAAAAGCTCAACTGGGACGGTCAGAAAATTCGCAGCCTCAGCACGGTGCTGCACGACCACACCGGTCAGCGGCTCGCGGTGCTGTGCATCAACCTGAATATTTCCCTGTTGGCAAACGCCAAGGCCGCGCTGGACCTGTTCCTGTCGCCGAGCAAGCTGATCCCGCAGCCGGACTCACTGTTTCGTGATGACTGGCAGGAACGCATCAATACGTTTTTGCATGCCTGGATGCGTGAGCGCCAATTGAGCCTGAATCTGCTGACCCGTGACCACAAGCGCGAACTGGTGCTGGCGTTGCATGCCGAAGGGGCGTTCAAGGGCAAGAGTGCTTCGAACTATGTGGCCAATGTGCTGGGGATGGGACGGGCGACGGTTTACAAGCACCTCAAGGAATTGAAGGGCTAGTTGATCGTTCCCACGCTCCGCGTGGGAATGCATCCGGTGACGCTCCGCGTCACGACTTCAAGAGCCGGACGCAGAGCGTCCGCAGCGGCATTCCCACGCGGAGCGTGGGAACGATCATTGACTAAACTCAGTCGCCGTAGATGTCGGACTTGAAGTACTGCTGCGAAATCTTCTGATACTCACCATTGGCCCGAATGCCATCAATCGCCGCATTCAACTCGCCGACCAGTTCGGTATTGCCCTTGCGCACCGCAATCCCGGCGCCCTCGCCCACATATTTGGGGTCTTTGAGTTCCGGGCCGACAAAGGCATACCCCTGACCACGCGGCATCGACAGGAAGTCACTCAACGGAATGGTGTCGGCAAAAATCGCATCAAGACGCCCTGCCGCCAGGTCCATGTAGATTTCTTCGTTATTGCTGTAACGCTTGACGTTAATCCCCTTGGGCTCAAACACCTCGGTGGCATAACGATCAGTGGTGGTGGCGCGCTGCACGCCGATGGTCTTGCCTTTGAGGCTGGCGTACTGGTCGTCCACCACGGCACCGTCTTTCATGACCAGACGCGAGGAGGTGAAATAGTACTTGTGGGTGAAGTCCACTGACTTCTTGCGATCGTCATTGATGGTCATGGATGACAAGGCCATGTCGATTTTCTTCACCTTAAGGGAAGGAATCAGACCGTCGAACTCACCTTCCACCCACACACATTTGACCTTCATCTGCGCGCACAACGCGTTGCCGATGTCGTAGTCGAACCCGACGATCTTGCCGTCCTGGGTCTTGGACGCGAACGGCGGGTACGCCGCCTCGATGCCGATGCGCAGGGTTTTCTCCGCCGCCAGCAGGTGGCTGGAAGCGAGCAGGCTCAGGGCCAGGCCGGTAATGAGGGCGCGTGTCTTCATGATCAGGGTCTCGCAAGTTATTGTTTGTTTGGCAAGAAGGGAAAAACGTGAAACGTCATTTTTTATACTTATAATTCCATACTGGACTTTTGTGTATGGATCGTCAACAGAGCCAAAACCTGCTGACCGGGGAGAAAATAAGCACGCGTCTCCATCGTTTCTCCACAAAACCTCCCATGAAAGTGCATGGTTATTTCGCACAATCAGCACTGCACACTCACACAAGGCACCGGGACCGAGCCCACCATGAATGACTTCCCCGCTAGAGAAACCCAGGCGCTGGTGCTGATCGCAGAAGACGAGCCCGAGATCGCGGCCATTCTGATTGCCTACCTCAACCGCAGCGGTTTTCGTACCGCCCATGCACTCGATGGCCGACGCGCCCTGGAGATGCACCTGGCACTCAAGCCGGACCTGCTGCTGCTCGATGTGCTGATGCCCCATGTGGACGGCTGGCAGGTGCTGGCTGAAGTGCGCCATCGCGGTACGACGCCGGTGATCATGCTGACCGCGCAAGACCAGGACCTGGACAAGCTGATGGGCCTGCGCATCGGCGCCGACGACTACATCGTCAAACCCTTCAACCCGGCTGAAGTCGTGGCGCGCACCCAGGCGGTGCTCAGGCGTTCGCTCGCTCACAACGACCGCGCCAGCCCCACGGTGCTGCGGGTGGACGCATTTGAAATCGATCTGGAAAGCTATGAAGTCACGCTGCACATCGCCGGCAAGCGTGTGCCGCTGGCGCTGACCGTCACCGAGTTCAGGTTGCTGGCCCAGTTGGCGAAGGCGCCAAAACGCGTGCTGACACGCGCCGAACTGCTGGCCCAATGTTCACCGGAGAGTGACAGCCTGGAGCGCACGGTCGACAGCCATATCAGCAAGTTGCGCCGCAAGATCGAAGACGCCGGCCTGCAAGGCGTGCCCACCAGCATCCGTGGCGTCGGCTATCGCTTTGGAAGTGCCTCGTGAAAATGCTTAACGGCTTGAGCCGCCAGATCATTCTGTCCATGTCCGCCGTGGTGCTGTGTGTGATCGCCCTGGCCGTCCTCGGCTCGTATATTTTTTATGCGCTGTTGTGGACGTACTGGCCGCTCACCAACGAAGAGGTGGATGCGTGGCTGCCGGCGAACATCGAATGGGCCTGGATGGGCTTGACCACCTGCGTCAGCCTCGCGGTGGGTTCGATCGTGGCGTTGAAGCTGTCCCGGCGGATTTTGATGCCGCTCAATTCCGTCGCCGAGAACCTGCGCAAACTGGCCGACGGCGACCTCGACGTACAGGCGGTGGCCGGTGACCAGTCGATTGGGGAAGCCGCGATCCTGGTCAACGACTTCAACAGCATGGCCCAACGCTTGAAGCGCATGGCGCAGGAGCAGGCGTTCTGGAACGCGGCGATTGCCCACGAACTGCGCACGCCCCTGACGATCCTGCGCGGGCGCCTGCAAGGGTTGGCAGAAGGCGTATTCGAACCGGACACCGCGCAGTTCTACAGCCTGCTCGGCCAGGTGGAAGGCTTGACGCGTTTGATCGAAGATTTGCGCGTTGTCGGCCTGGCGGACAGCGGCTACCTGGAGCTCAACCTGCAAGACGCCGACCTGGCGCAGGGCATCGAAGACGACGTCAGGCTGTTCGAGCCGAGCCTTGTCGCCGCAGGCTTCGTACTGCAGCTGGACCTGCAACGCCGCACGCTGCGCTGCGATCCCACGCGGATTCGCCAGGCCTTGCTGGCGTTGCTGGGCAATATCCGGCGGCACGCGACACCAGGAAACGTCATCGTGCACCTGAGCACGCGCGGCGGCATCAACTACCTGCGCGTGCGCGATGACGGCCCGGCTATCGACGAAGGCTTCGCCACGCATATGTTCGAAGCCTTCCAGCGCGGCGAGAACTCCCGCTCCCGCGCCCAGGGCGGCAGTGGCCTGGGGTTGGCGGTGGTGCGTGCGATCGCCCTCGCCCATGGCGGGGCGGTGACCTGCCGGAAAATGGAAAACGGCGGAACGCTGCTCGAACTCAGCTGGCCTGTGTGACTGGGCGGACACTGCGATGCGCCTACTTTCGTTGATCCTCAAGAAAACCAGCCGTTGTCGGCACTTTGCGTTATTGGATGCCCAGGGCCTTTGCATCGCGTTCAAAAGCTGCCACGCAACCCCGCAGAACGGGCACTGGCTGGAAGTTGAACGGGTCAACCTGTGCTGGCTCGGCAAGCCCCTTCCCGGCAGCGTCCGGGCCGTTCACGAGCGTGAACATGCCCAATGATCTGGCACAGCTTGAAGCGTCATTGAAGCTGCAAACGGCCCGGCTGAAACGACTGCAGCGGGTTTGGGTACCGTTGCAGCAACGCGCGCCCAAATGTGTCTTGATGTTATGGATCGTTGGCGTTTGCGCGTCGCTGGCTACGCAGTGTTACGCCCACTGGCTGGTCACCGCGCCACTGATCGGCGGGTTGATCGTGGCCGAGATCATCATTGATGAGCGGCAAATGACCCTGGCCTTACGCGCAGACCAGGCGCGGGACTTGCTCAGGGAGGCCCGCTCGCCACAGATACAACACTCGCCGACCTATTCCTTAAGTGAACAGCATTAACGCCAGTGAGTGGCTTTTTCGTTCAGTCAGTAACCCGCCGCACTCGCCGGTGCGCCACTGACAATGCTCACCCCCGAACTCGTGCCCAGGCGCGTGGCGCCGGCTTCGATCATTGCCACTGCGGTGGCGTAATCACGCACCCCGCCCGACGCCTTGACCCCCATGTGCGGGCCCACCACGCCGCGCATCAGCGCGATGTCTTGCGCAGTCGCGCCGCTGCGGCTGAACCCAGTGGAGGTTTTCACGAACGCCACGCCGAGGTCGCGGCAGATTTCGCAGGCGCGGGTCTTTTGCGGGTCGTCCAACAGGCAGGTTTCGAGAATTACCTTAAGCGGCACCGCGCCGCAGGCCTGTTGCACCGCAGCGATGTCGTCGCGCACCGTATCGAACAACCCTTCGCGCAGCGCGCCGATATTGAGCACCATGTCGATCTCGCCCGCACCTGCGGCGATTGCCTGACGGGCTTCGAAGGCTTTACTCTCGCTCAGCCCGGCGCCCAGGGGGAAACCCACCACGGCGCAGACTTTGACCGATTGGCCGGCGAGCAACTGCGCGGCATAAGGGACCTGACCCGAGTTCACGCACACGGAATAAAACCCGTATTCCAGCGCTTCGCTGCACAACACGGCGATCTGTTGACGCGTGGCGTCGGCCGCCAGCAACGTATGGTCTATAAACTGTGCAAGTGCTGCCGGTTTGATCGAGCTCATAAAGTAAAGTCCTGGTGGAGAGACGCGAGGGGTGTCGAACGTTAGAGGCCACACCCCGAACATGTTAATATAGTAACACCAAATGTTTAATTAACAACAAATCGGAACGCCTGTGGAAAGCAAACAGTCAGAACGCATCAAACTGATCCAACAAGCCTTGCAGGACCAGAAAGCGATCCATCTGCGCGAGATGGCCGCGTTGCTCGACGTCTCTGAAATGACCTTGCGCCGCGACTTGAATCGCTACCCGCAGACTTTCCACCTTTTGGGTGGGCACATCACCCTGGCCTACGACCCCAGTGACGCGCCCGATTACAAGGTCACGGAACAAGGCACTCGCCACGTTGAAGAAAAACGCCGAATCGGCAAGCTTGCAGCGGCGTTCATCAAAAGCGGCGACACGGTGTTTTTCGACTGCGGCACCACCGTGCCCTATGTGATCGACTTCATTCCTGACGAGCTGGAATTCACCGCCGTGTGCAACTCGCTCAACGTGCTGCTCAAGCTGCAGCAAAAACCCAATTGCACCATCGTGCTGTGCGGCGGCACCTTTCACCGCAAAAACCAGGTGTTCGACCACGCTGATGAAAGCAGCATCCTCGACAGCGTGCGCCTGACCTGGGCGTTCATCTCGGCCGCCGGGGTGAGCGAGACCTTCGGCGTGACCTGCTTCAATTTCAATGAAGTGGGGGTCAAGCAGAAGGTCTTGCGCCAGGCCCAGCACAGCTTGCTGCTGGCCGACCACAGCAAGTTCGACGCCGTGCGCACCGCCCATTTCGCTACCCTGGACCAGTTCAGCGTGGTGATTTCCGACAAGAAAATCCCGAAACACTACCGCGAATTGATCCTCACGAACGGCGCGCAATGTGTGGTGTGAACTGCCCTTAATCGCCCCATTCTCGGCCGAGCTGGCGGCGTTCTTCGGCCGATAAATACCCCGTGGTGACACTGAACGTTGCGCATTGCCCGGCCGCGAGCGAGCGCACATTGCCCTTGGCTTTTTCCACACGGTAGCCTTCGGGCTCGCAGGTGGCGGGCAACACAAAGGCGGCGACACCCTGGTCGGCGTTGTGCAGGATCCAGCGGGTGGCATGGGAAAACTGTTCTGGCCGATAGCGCGTGTAAAACGCGGCACCACCGGGATGGTCGAGTAGAAAATGCGTATTTCCCGCCGCATCTGCGGGCACGTCTTCGAAGAAGCAGACGATTTCCGGGTCGTACAGCGCCGGTGTGTCCAGGGTGTTCAGCCGTGACGGGTCTTCGCTCAACTGCGCGATATACGCCGACCACTCGGGCGTCGGTCGCACATGGGCAGGCACGCTTTGGCGAACACGCACCCGAGCCCCGGCCAATGGCTGGACCAGACGGCCGTCAGGCACGTAGGCGTAGTTCATGTGCGCCATGTACATCAGCTCCATGGCCTTGCCCGCGAGATTGGTCACTTGCATGCCGATGTCAAACACGCCCGAGCCAGGACGCAGGGTCACCGACGGCATGGCCTGATAATGGTCGCCAAACCCTTGTACGTATTCATACCTGCCGTTCAGCCGCAGGTAAGGCCCCGCTACGTCTTCGCCGACCTCCAGCCACGCCGCGTCCATTGGCGCACAGGGCATTTCGCCGTGCAGGGGGTGGTCGTCGTCTGGCGCGGGGCAGCCGTTGCGCAACAGCCCCGCGTGAAACATGAAGCAGCCGTAGGTGCCGATGACCGTGGTGCTTGGCTTGGGCTGGCTGAACATGTTGCGCATGGTCAGGTCGCAGCCATCAAATTGCGCCGACCAGATCATCTGGCCTTGATAAGGCAAGGCCACCACGCGCCCCCGGGCATTCTCCAGCGCGAGGGCTTTCACACCACTGGGGTAGGTCCAGGCCAGTACGCGAAAATCGGCGGATTCCAGCAAAACTGTCTCAACACCTGTGAACTGCTCGGGTGACAAGGCGACGGTGAGCGCGTTCATGACGCCACCGCCACGTCGGCCTGCAGTTGCGTGGCGCGGGTGTGGCGCATGCACGACCAGGCATAGGCAACAATCACCACAAAACACAGCAACGGCACGGTGTAGGCCAGTTGCATATTGCCGTGGGTGGCGTCGGACAACAGGCCCTGGAACACCGGAATCACCCCTCCGCCGACAATGCTCATGACCAGCAGCGAGCCGCCAACGCCGGTGTCTTCGCCCAGCCCGTCAATGGTCAGGCCGTAGATGGTCGGCCAGCACGGCCCGAGGAAAATGCTCACCCCCACGGCGGCATACACGGCGCTGATGTTCGGCACCAGAATGGTGTAGGCCAGCAACACGATGGTCAGCACCCCGTAGATCGCCAGCACCTGCGCCGGGTGCAATTTACGCATCAACAGATTGGCAATCATCTTGCCGACGAAGTAGGCGGCAAACGTGGTGAGCAGGAACCACGAGGCGCTGCGCTCATTCATGCCGCCCATCTGCATCGCCAGGCGAATGGTGAAACTCCACACGCCCACCTGCGCGCCCACATACAGAAACTGCGCCAGCACACCAAAGGTGAAACGCGGGTTCTTCGACAGCCGCAAAAGGCTCTGCCCCAGGCTGCTTTTTTTGACGTCAGCCTTGGCGTTGCCCCGGCACGCAGGGAACCGGGTGATGGCGATCAGGATGAACATCAGCACCAGTACGGCGATCATCCATTTGTACGGCAGCAGCGTTGACTGGATCATCTCCAACTGCTGAATCGCCGCCTCGGAGGCGCTCATTTGCGTGAGTTGTTCGCGCGTGGCATCGGTGTCCTTGAACATCACGAAACTGCCGACATACACCCCGGCCATCGCGCCGAAGGGGTGAAACGTCTGGGAGATGTTCAAACGGCGCGTGCCGGTTTCGCGCGGGCCCATCAAGGTCGAATAGGTATTGCAGGCGGTTTCGAGGAAAGACAGCCCGCACGCGATCACAAACAGCGCCATCAGGAACATGCCGTAAGTGGCCGTCGACGCCGCGGGGAAGAACAGTGCGCAGCCCAGCATATAGAGCAACAACCCCGTCAGAATCGTGCTTTTGTAGCCGAAGCGCCGCACGACCATGGCCGCTGGAATTGCCACGAAAAAATAGCCCAGGTAAAACGCCGACTGCACAAAGGCCGTCTGAAAATCGCTGAGCAGGAAGGCCTTTTTTAAATGTGCGATCAGCACGTCGTTCATGCTCGCCGCCGCCGCCCACAGGGCGAAAATACTGCACAGCAGCAGGAAGGCGAACCATGGCGTGCGGTTGAGGTAGAAACCATCCGGGGTCTGTTGGAGCGGGACTTTTGTCATTGTTATTCTCCGAGGGAAGGATCAGACGTCGTTGAAGAACTGCGCGAACGTGGCGGCGTCGGGATAGGAACTTTGGGTGCCTAGTGCGGTGACCGAGCAGGCGGAATACGCCACGGCACGGGTCATGGCCGCGCGCATATCGCCTTGCTGGCTCCAGTAATGGGCAAAGCAGCCAATGAACGCATCGCCGGCGCCGGTGGTGTCGCGCGCAACCACCGTGCGCCCCGGCACGTGGAACTCGCCCTCCTCGCCCACGTACAGCGCGCCGTTTTCGCCCAGCGTGACGATGACGTGGCGAATGCCTTGCGCGCTGAGTTCGCGCGCGGCGATCAAGGCGCTGTCGGGGCCGTCCACCGGCTTGCCGGTGATCAGCGCCAGTTCACTTTCGTTGGGGATGAAGAAGTCCAGCAGCGCCAGATGATCGCGGCTAAGCCCCGCCACGGCAGGCGCCGGGTTGAGCAACACCGCGATGCCGTGGCGCTTGGCAAACTCGATGGCGTGATAGACGGTCGCCAGCTCGATTTCCAGCTGCAGCACGATCAGGCTGCAGTCGCGCAGCGCGGCCTCTGCCGCGTCGATGTCGGCAGGTTGCAAATGCGCATTGGCGCCTTTGACGATGAGGATGCTGTTGTGGGAATCGCTCTGCACAAAAATCGGCGCCACCCCACTCGACACCCCGGCCACACGGGTGACGTAGCGCGTGTCGATGCCATGGCGCTGAAAGTTGGCGAGCGTGTTGTCGGCGAACAGGTCGTCACCCACTTTCGTCAGCATCAACACCTCGGTGCCAAGCCTGGCGGCAGCCACCGCCTGATTGGCGCCTTTGCCGCCGCAGCCCATGGCAAATCCCGGCGCTTCCAGCGTTTCACCTTGACGAGGCATGCGGTCGATGTAGGTGATCAAATCGACCATGTTGCTACCGATGACGGCGATCTTGTTCATGGGTTTTCTTACCTTGTGCACGTCATGGCAGGCACCAGGACGTTGTTGTTTTGTTATTAAAGTAACAATTAATGTGATTATTCAATCTTTTTCTGATCAACGCACATGAAATGTGCGAGGTGCTCGCCGGCGAACGCATGGCAAAAAAAAGCCACTCGATTGAGTGGCTTTTGTGCGGGGATTGCCTCAGGCACGTGTGGCGGCGGGTTTACCGCGTGACATCAGGAAGTCCACTGTTCGCCGCCCGGCCAGTCTTTGGTGGGAATATCGGCAATGGACCCGTCTTTAACCCCGTCGATCCCATAGCGCTCGATCGAATCGCCCAGTACATCACCAAACTTGTCCGACTTGGCCTGCGCCTGGCCTTCCTTGACCAGGCCCGGGATCAGCGTGGCCAATATCGCCACACCGGCGCCAAGGAAGCCCAGCACCCCCGCCGTGGCCGCCAGGCCCGGGAGGAAGCGCGGCAGGTTCGCCCCGAGCAAGCCAAGCCCGCCTTCCACGGCCGAGGCACTGCCCGCCAGCACGCCCAGCGAGCCTGCGGTGATGCTGAAGCCGCCGGCGAGTTTATCGCCGCGCCGCAACGCGTTGACCCCGTCAAAAATGCCATAGGCCCCGGCAACGATACCCGCCAGGCCGCCGATGCCCTTGGCGGCCTCCTCGAAGTTCTTCGCCACGACCTGGGCGTGCTTGCCGTCCTTGACGTTGGCCTTGACCTCATCGAGCAGGTCGAGCATGACCTTGCCGTCTTTCATGTCCTTGAGGGTTTGTTCGCCGTTTTTGATCGACTTGGCGAGATGCTCCTGATACCCCTTCGAGCCGCCCTCGATCAGCACCGTGGCGGTCTGCACGGAACCGGTGGAGATGTCGACGATGTTGCGATCGGTCAACTTGCCGCCGCTCTGCGCCCCGCGCGCAATGGTGACACCGGCCAGGAACAGCCCGCTCACCCCGTGCAGCACACCGCTGCTGTAGGCACCTTTGGCACCGCCATTGGGGTCAAAGTCCGAGAGTTTGCCCATTTTGTCGAGGGCCTTGGTGCCCTGGCGCAACAGGTCCCAGTTACCTCGAAAGCCCGCCAGCACCTGGTCGGTGGTGGCCACGGTGCCGTCCTGGTTCAGCAGCAACTCGGGGCTTTCCTGGCGCATCTGGTCGATCAGCTTGCGCACCTTGTCTTCGTCCAGCGTGTCGCCACCGTCCTTGCCGAAGGCGGTCTTAAGGTTGTCAAAGGTGGCGTCCTTGAACAGGTTCTCCTGGGCGATGGTGGAGAAATTGTCGTTGAGCTGTTTGTCGTATTGGGCGGTGAACTCGGGGTCAAGCGCAGAGTTGTAGAGCGCCACTTCGAGGCTGAACTCGGAGGCCGCCTGCTCGGGGGTGTTGTTCTTGAGCAGCTCGCGCATGCGCTCGCCGCTGGCCAATTGGTCCTTGTAGAAGGTCTTGAAATCGTCATTGTGCGACGACTTGGCGACCGCGCCCTGAATCGCCTTGGCATCGTCGATGCCGAGGATCGATTGCAGGCTGGTGGCGGTGGCGTAGAACGTGGCCAGCGCGGTGTGCTGGTCGGTCTTGCCGTCCTTGGTGTTGGCGTCCCAGGCCGCGTCCAGTGCCTTACCGGATTTGACCTGATCTTCGTAGGTCTTGGTGACGGCGTCCTTCAGGCCGGGGTTTTGCTCAAACAGCGTCTTCACCGCTTTGTCGCCCGCGTCCTTGATGTAGTCGGCGGTGGCCTTGTCATCCTGCAGGATGGACATGTGGCTGTTGATGTCCTCCAGCAGCTTTTGCGGCTCCCAGATCGCGCCTGAACGGTTGGCAATCGAGACCTTGCCGTAGTCGCTGCTCCACACCCCGGCGTTGGCCCCGTCGACTACCAGTTTCTGCGCTTCCTGCAGTTCGAGCAGCACGGCGGCTTTTTGCTCGGCCGTGTATTTTTCCGGGTGCTCGAAAATGTCTTTGTCCAGCTTGCTGGTGTCGACCTTGCCCGTGACGTTGCCGGCGGCCACATCGGTGATCAGGGCGGTCAGGGTTTGGGCGTCTTTGGGCGCGGAGGTTTTCAGCCAGTTCTGCACGTCATCGCGGCTGATCTTGCCGTCGGGTTTGTCACCGATGCTGTTGCTGGCCGTGTCGAGTTTGCGGAACGCGCCTGGCTGGGCGAAGAAGTTCAGCGCCTCTTTCTCCTCCTTGCTCAACTGCGGATTCTGTTTGAGGTAGTCCTGTATGTTCTGTTCGGTAACGGCCCCGTCGGCGCCGGTCTTGCCACGGATCGAATCGTATTTGGCATCAAGAATCGCGCCGTACTGGGCGACTTGTTTGGAGCCTGCGTCAGCATCCGGGTTGGCCTTGAGGAAATCCTTGTAGCTGCCGATCTCGCTGTTGGCCGGCGGCTTGGCCAGTGCTTCGAAACCGTGTTTGCCAAAGTCCTGCAAGCGCCCGGCCTCGGTGCCATGGCGCGCTTCGCCGCTTTTGGTGAAACCGTCGACACTGCTGTTGGCCACGTCCTTGCCGGTCAGCGCCTTGCCCTGGTCGTCGTAGCCCACCACGCGGTCGAGCACCTGGCTGGCACGGAAGGCCGCGTTAGGATCCTTGTCGAAATCGCCGACCTGCTCCTTCAACGCGTCCTTCACCCCGCTCTGGTTGCCGAGATTTTTGAGCAGAGGGTTTTCATCAATGATGTCCTGGGCCGAGCGCTTGTCGCCCTCTGGCAGCTCCCAGACGATGCCAGCCTTGTCGGCCGCGTCGCGACGACTCTCGTCCTGGCTCACATGGTCTGCATGCTGCAGTTCGCCCTTGAGATTGTCCCAGCCGTATTTGCCGAAATCCTGCAGGCGCCCGGCCTCGGTGCCGTGCTTGGCGTCGCCGCCCTTGGTGAAACCGTCGACACGTCCGTTGTCGATGTCGTTGCCGGCGAGGCGTGAGCCACTTTCGTCGAAACGCTCGACATGCTCCAGCACCTGTTTGGCACGGTAGGCGGCGTCTGCGTCGTGCTCGAAATCGCCCACACGTTCGCGCAACTTGTCTTTGACGCCGCTCTGGTTGCCGAGGTTTTTCAGCAGCGGGCTGTCGTCGATGATATCCCCGGCCGAGCGATGGTCATCCTTGGGCCGCTGCCACTCGATGCCGGCGTCTTTGGCCTTGGCCCGGTCTACCGCGTCCCCCCATTCGGCGCTGGAATCGCTCTTCGTGACGGTCTTGATCTCGGGGGTGTTACTGACCGGTGATGACATGATTGTGCTCCTTGATTGCGAGGCCGCAGCCATGACCGTTCAGGACGGTGATGCCGGGCAGACAATGAGAGCAAAGGCCATGATGGTTACTGAAAAATGACAGGCTTCATGGCCATCCCTGACCAAACCTGACTTCAAAGCTACTCATGCGCAACAGGACAACGGGGCAAATGGCACTTGTGAAATGTTGTGAAAACTGGCTGTCCAGGCGCTGTTTTTGATCAGCACCTGAACCGCACAAACATCGAGCACTCGGGTACCAAAGCCGGGCACAAAAGTAACAAGTAACACGGCTGCGCCTGTTGCACGCCAGCTTCGAACACTCACACATGCCTGGCCAGCCGTGGCTTCAAGCTGTTTTTCGAGGAAATGGCATACGCCTTGCTTTACTCTGAAAATCATCTGATATATCAGATGATTTTCAGGAGCCAATATGTCCCGACCCACCGATTTCTCCGGCAACCACTCCCCTTTGGCTGCCCCGACAAAAAGCGCAGCGCAACTGCGTGAGCTGGCCTATGCGCAAATCAAGCAGCGCATCATCAGCTGTGAGTTCCGCCCTGGCGATGCGATCAATGAGGCGCAACTGACTGCCGCGCTGGGCATTGGCCGAACCCCCATCCATCAGGCGCTGCACCGCCTGGAAGTGGAAGGCATGGTCACGATCATGCCGCGCAAGGGCGTGATGGTGACCGCCCTGTCACTCAACGACGTACTCGACATGATTGAAGTGCGCGTGAGCAACGAACAGCTGTGCGTCAAGCTCGCGGTTGAGCGCGCCAAGGACGCCGACATCCAGGCCATGCGCGACATCCTCGACCAAACCCCCGCCCTGTTGGCCAAGCACGACGTGGCCGGGCTGATGGCGCTGGACCTGCAGTTTCATATGTCGATTTCGGCCGCCGCCCACAACCGGGTCCTGGCCGATCTGCTGCGAAACCTGCACGAAAAACAGGCGCGCTTCTGGTACCTGACCCTGTCGGAAAACCACCACAGCGAACGCATCTACGACGAACACCTGCAAATCCTGCAAGCGGTGGAGCAGCGCGACGGCACAGCCGCCATTGCCGCGATCCATCACCACATTGACGATTTCCGCCGCGCCATCATGCGCACGCTTTGATCACTTACTGCGAGAGCACTTCATGACTCAAATGACTTTCCACGTCGTCGGCCAAGGCGATCACCAAGCCAGCATCAAACACTTGATCATCGCGGGCTGGGCCGGGCGTAACACCGAAGCGGTGGAACACCATATTGCCGAACTCGAAGCACTGGGCGTGCGCCGCCCGACCCAGGTGCCGTGCTTCTACCGCGTGTCGGCCAGCCTGTTGAATAACGCCGGGAGCATTCAGGTGCCGGGCAAGGACTCCTCCGGCGAGACCGAATTCGTGCTGATTCCCAGCGATCAGGGCCTGTTGATCGGCCTGGGCTCGGACCACACAGACCGCAAGGTCGAAAGCTATGACGTGACCGTCTCCAAGCAAATGTGCGACAAGCCCATCGCCCAAGAGGTGTGGCGTTACGCCGAAGTCCAGGCACATTGGGACCACTTGGTGATGCGCACCTGGCGCGTGCGCGACGGCGTGCGTGCGCTGTATCAGCAAGGGCCGGTGACGAACTTGCTGGCGCCGGAAGTCCTGCTGGGCAAACTCAACAGTGACGCCGCATTGCCTGCCGACACCGCGATGTTCTGCGGCACCCAATCGGTGATCGGCGAACTGGGTTATGGCGAAGCGTTTGAAATGGAATTGTTCGACCCGATCCTCAACCGCAGCCTGCGTCACCAGTATGGTGTCGAGCCGCTGCCCGTCGCCGAGTGAAGCCGATGACCACGATTGCAGCATTCGCCCAGGCACTTGCCGAGGGCCGCACCACCAGTGAAGCGTTGGTCCACGAGGCGTTGAAACGTATCGAAGCGCATCGTGCGGCAGGCGGCGTGGCCTATATCAGCGTCGACGCCGACGGCGCCTTGCAGGCTGCGCGGGCCAGCGATCTGGCGCGCGCGTGCGGCTATGTACCGTCGGCGCTGGCCGGCTTGCCTGTGTCCATCAAAGACCTGTTCGATGTCACCGGGCAGGTGACGGCGGCAGGCTCAAGGCTGCTCACCGATGCGCCGCCAGCCGCCCGCGATGCGGTGGTGGTCGAACGCCTGCGGGCTGCCGGCGCGATCTTGCTGGGCCGCACCAACATGAGCGAGTTTGCCTTTTCCGGGCTGGGGTTTAACCCCCATTACGGCACGCCACTCACGCCTCTCGCAGACGGGCGTGTCGCCGGCGGCTCCAGTTCCGGCGCCGCGGTGAGCGTGGCGCTGGGCATGGCGGTGGCCGGTTTGGGCACCGACACCGGCGGCTCAATCCGCATCCCTGCGGCCTTCTGCAACCTCACCGGTTTCAAACCCAGCGCCAGCCGCGTGCCGATGGCGGGCACTTTCCCTCTCGCCGAAAGCCTCGACTCCGTTGGCGCCCTGACCCACAGCGTGGCCGACTGCATCCTGCTGGACCAGATACTCAGCGGCGAGCGGCTTGAGACGCGCGCCGCGCCCTTGGCCGGGCTGCGTCTGGCGGTCACCCGCGATCTGGTGCTGGACCAACTGGATGCCACCGTGGCGGCCGCTTTCGAGCGCAGCCTGGACCTGCTCACCAAGGCCGGCGCGACGCTTCGCTGGTTCGACTTCCCCGAGCTGCACGAACTGCCGCGCATCAATGCCGCAGGCGGGCTGACCGCCGCCGAAGCCTGGCACGGCCATCGCCAGTGGCTGGAAAGCGACAGCAATGAAGCCTATGACCCGCGGGTTGCCCAGCGTATGCGCCGTGGTGCAGCCATCAGCGCCGCCGACTACCTGGACATCCAGGTTGAACGTCAACGCTTGATTGGCGTGGCGCGCGAACGCCTGGGTGATGCCGATGCCTGGCTACTGCCGAGTGTTGCGGTGGTGCCGCCAACGCTTGCCGACCTCGCCGACGACGCGGCGTTCTTCGCCATCAACGGCCTGGTGCTGCGCAATACCAGCGTGCTCAATTTTCTCGACGGCTGCGCCCTGAGCCTGCCGTGCCAGCGTGGCGACGAGTTGCCGGTTGGCCTGTCAATCGCCGGCCTGCATGGCCAGGACGCCCGCGTGCTGCAAGTGTCTCGCTCGATTGAGGCGCTGTTGCGAGAGAGCAGCTGACGCACGGCCGTTGAGCCCGAAGCAGGTCCGCCCTGCCCCGGGCTCAACGGTTTCCCCCTTGCAAAAAATCCACGGCGGCCGCCCGTGCGCCCGCACTCGCCTGCCAATCGGCTTGCGCAGTTCACTGCGCAATGAATTGACGAGACATTTTATGAACCCGAGCAACGCAACCTCACCGACACAACTGGACCACGCGCCGATGACCGACGAAGTGGCGATGGTGTATCGCAAGATCGCCTGGCGCTTGCTGCCGTTCCTGGTGTTTCTGTTTGTATTGGCCTGGATCGACCGGGTCAACGTCGGTTTCGCCAAACTGGCGATGCTGCAGGACCTGGGGTTCAGCGAGGCCGTGTATGGCTTGGGCGCCGGAATCTTCTTCATTGGTTACTTCTTTTTTGAAGTGCCAAGCAATCTGCTGCTGGAGAAAATCGGCGCACGGCGCACACTGGCCCGCATCACGATCATGTGGGGCCTGACGTCCATTGCCATGGCCTATGTCGAAAGCGCCTGGTCGTTCTACGTCTTGCGATTTCTGCTGGGCGCTTTCGAAGCAGGTTTCTTCCCGGGCGTGGTGCTGTACCTGACCTACTGGTTCCCCGCCGCGCAACGCGCCAAGATCAACGGCATGTTCATGACCTCCTTTGCCATTGCCGGTGTGGTGGGCGGCCCGTTGGCCGGGTTTATCATGAGCCACATGGTCGGCGTCGGCAGCCTGGCCAATTGGCAATGGCTGTTTATTCTCGAAGGCATTCCCTCGGTGATCGCAGGCTTTTTCGTGCTGCGCTACCTGCCGGAAAAACCCGCCAATGCCAAATGGTTGAGCCCGGCGCAACGCACGATGGTCAGCGACACAATCGCCCGCGAAAACCAGGCACCCGGCAAACACAGCGACCTGCGCGCGTTGATTCGCTTTCCCAAACTATGGCTGTGTGCACTGGTGTATTTCTGCCTGGTGAGCGGTAACGCCACCATTGCGTTCTGGACCCCGTCAGTCATCAAGGCGCTGGGCGTGGATGACACCATGCGCATCGGCCTGCTGTCGTCGATCCCGTTCATATTGGGCACCGCGGCGATGCTGTGGAACGGCTATCACTCCGACAAAACTGCCGAGCGCCGCGTGCATTGCGCCATGGCCGCGCTGCTCGCCGGGCTGGGGCTGATTGGCACAGGCTTGTTCATCGGCAACGCCGTCCTCGCCTTGATCGCCCTGACCATCGCGGCCATGGGCATACTCGCCGCGTTCCCGGTGTTCTGGTCGATTCCCGGCGCCTTCCTCGCCGGCACCGCCGCAGCCGGGGGCATCGCCTTGATCAACTGCATCGGCAACCTGGCCGGGTTTGTGGCGCCTTACATGATCGGCTGGCTCAAAACCCTGACCGGCAGCCTGGCCGCCGGCCTCTATCTGGTCGCCGCTTTTGAAATACTCGCGGGCGTGTTGCTGCTGGTGGTGTTCAAAGGGATCCGGGTGAGCAAATAGCGGCAGAAGGCTTACCCTTTGACTCGGGGCACGGAGCGCGTTGCAGCAAGCCCGTTGATCATGGCTGGGTGAAAAGGGCGTTGATAGGCACTGCCGTTCAAGGTCACTTTTTTGATGCGCCGCGCACGGGTCAATACCCTGACAAACTAAAAAGCCACTCGTTTGAGTGGCTTTATTTGTTGTGCGGGTTATCGGGTGATGTAGCTTGCTGGTCATCGACAAAACTGTCTGTGTGTACGAAATCATTCCGTAATATCAGTGACCGCAATAGTCTGATCGTCCGGAGCCTGCGCACTGCCCTTTTTCTCCCGGCGATCGTTGATCCATCCGCCAACCTGCGCCGCAAAATCAGCCGGCGATTTGCGCCCGACCTTTCGGGCCAGATCAAGAATGGTCTGTTGGGCGAGCGCGTCTTCCATGCGTTTCTGCGCGGTCATCATGGCCGCGTGAACCGAGCAATGGCCGTCCAGCGCCCAGGCCGGCGGCGCACCGTCGAACAGGGCGCAGCGTCCGCGAATCTCGCGGCAATTGAAGATGAGCTTCTGGCCGTCAATCGCGTTGACGATATCGAGCAGGCTGATTTCATCAGACGGCCTCGACAGCTTGAAGCCCCCGCGCACGCCTTCGGTTGCCACCACCAGTTTGGCCTTGGCCAGCTTGGTGAAAATCTTCCCGAGGTAATCCAGGGGCACGCCTTGCAGTTCTGCCAGGTCACGCACGCTGGCCTCTCGGCTTTCGCCGCCATCGCCCACCAGGAAAATCAGGCAATGGATGCCGTATTCAACGCCTGCGCTGTAAAGAGACATGCCAATCTCCGACTTAATTAGTCGCACAAACTAACAGAAAATGATGAGGCAAGCCAGTTTCGCCGACGAGGTTTCGCTAGCGTCCAAGCCCCGCCATTTTGTGGATATAACGCCATTCCACAAGGCTTTTACTGATCATTCCCGATCGCTGCGCCCGTCCCGTCACAAAAAATAACCTTGCACTGATCAACTACGACAAATATAGTCGCCGTTATCACCTCACCCCAAGGTAAACAAATGAAACAGCACATTCTGATTATTGGCGCGGGTTTCGGCGGCCTGTGGACGGCGCTGAGCGCAACGCGCCTGTTCAATATTCATGACCGCAACGATATCGACGTGACGGTAGTGGCCCCGCAGCCCGAGCTGCGTATCCGCCCGCGCTTTTACGAGCCCGACGCCCATCAACTGTTCGCGCCGATTGGAGCGCTGTTCGACGCAGTAGGCGTGACCTTCATCAAGGGCGCCGCAGAGACCATCGACGTCGAACAAAAAAACGTCGCCTATCTCGATGCCTCCGGTAACCGTCAGGTGCTCAACTACGACAAGCTGGTTTTGGCCACCGGTAGCCGGCTCGCGTTGCCTGGCACGCCCGGCGTGGCGCAGCACGCTTTCGATGTCGACCAGATTGAGCACGCTGTACGCCTGGAGAATCACCTCAAATCCCTGGCGGACCGGCCGCAGAGCAAAGGCCGTAACACGGTGGTGGTGGCCGGCGGCGGTTTCACCGGCATTGAAACGGCGACCGAAATGCCAGCACGCCTGCGCGCTATCCTGGGCGAGAACGCGGACATCGACGTGATCATCGTGGACCGCAGCGAAAAAATCGGGGCGTCGATGGGCGCCGAAATCGGTCAGTCGATCGCCGAGGCCAGCGAAGAACTGGGCGTGCAATGGCAGTTGAAATCATCGGTGGTCGCCGTCGATGAACAGGGTGTCACCCTGGATAATGGTCAGCATATCGAAGCCAGCACCGTGATCTGGACCACCGGCGTGCGCGCCAGCTCGCTGACCGAACAGATCCCCGGTGAGCGCGATGCGCTCGGCCGCCTGCATGTGGATGCGAACCTGAAAGTCATCGGCCAAGCCGATATCTTCGCCACCGGCGACGTGGCTTACGCCGCCACCGATGCACTGGGCAACCATGCCCTGATGACCTGCCAGCACGCCATCGTGCTGGGCCGTCACGCCGGTAACAATGTGGCCGCGCAGATTCTGGGGGTGGCGCCGACCGCCTACAGCCAGCCCAAATACGTGACTTGCCTGGACCTGGGCGGCTGGGGCGCGGTGTACACCGAAGGTTGGGATCGCCAGGTCAAGCTGACCCGCCAGGACGGCAAATCGCTCAAGACCCAGATCAACACAGTGTGGATCTACCCGCCGGCCGCCAACCGCGAGGCGGCGTGGGCGGCAGCAGATCCACTGATCCCGATTGCCTGACAGGCCTTTAACGCGAGTGGCCGGTACCCATCCCGGCTCACTCAACGGCCTCCCAATCGACCTCGGCAAATTGCTCCACCAGAAAGTTGATCAACGCCCTCACCTTGGGCGCCAGATGTTTACGCGTTGGGTACACCGCATAAATGCCCAGCTCGACGGACTGATAGCCGGGGAGTAACTCCACCAAAGCACCGCGCCGAATGTCCTCGCCCACCATAAAGCTGGGCTGCAGCAGAATGCCGCCTCCGGCCAAGGCAATCGCACGGCAGGTGTCACCATTGTTGCAGCGAATGCTGGCGCGGGTGGTCACGACATGCTCACGGCCATGACCGGTGAAGTGCCATTCGTTTCCGCTGGAAAAGTTGCTGTACGCCACCACGCGATGGTCCGCCAGGTCCTTGGGCTCACTCAGTGGCGGGTGTTGTGCGATGTAAGCAGGTGAAGCACACAAGCGCATGCGCGTACTCGCGATGCGCCTGCCGACCAGTGACGAGCTTTCCAGCCGGGCAATCCGCACCGCGACGTCATACCCCTCCTCCACCAGGTCGACCAGCCGGTCGTTCAAGCTGATATCCAGTTCGACTTTCGGATGCTGGGCGAGAAACGCCGACCACAGCGGCGCCAGGTGCAGCACGCCAAAACTGACCGGCGCATTGACCCGCAACACCCCCACCGGCTCACTCGCGCCCGACGACACCGCCAACTCCGCCTGCGCCATCAAACCGAGCACTTCGCGGGCGTGTTGATGAAACAGGCGCCCTTCTTCCGTCAATGAAAGACGCCGGGTTGTACGTTGCAACAAACGCACGCCGAGACGCTCCTCCAGCGCGTTGACATGCCTTGAAACAGCGGCCTTGGACATCTCCAGAAACTCGACCGCGCCAATAAAGCTGCCCTTTTCCACCACCGCGCAGAACACCTGCATTTCCAGGGCACGATCCATAACCATCTCACTAATCGGAACAATTAGTCTGATTACAGCATATTTATCCCATCAGCCGAATCATTAAACTACAGCGTTCCACCTCGCTAATAATGGATCGTCATCATGACAACCACTCGAACCCAGCCTTACGCCGCCCTCGTGCTTCGCTTGATTCTGGGCGCCATGTTTCTCGCTCACGGCTTGACCAAACTCCTGGTGTTTACCCCCGCCGGTACCGCCGGTTTTTTTCAATCGGTCGGTTTTCCAGGCTTTCTTGCATACCCGGTAATCGCGTTCGAAATCACTGCCGGCGTGTTACTGCTGCTGGGCGTTTATGCGCGCTGGGTCGCAGGCCTGGCCGCGGTGCAACTGCTGGTCGCGTCCACCGTGCACTTTGCCAACGGTTGGAGCTTCACCAATGCCAACGGCGGTTGGGAATACCCGGTGTTTCTGGCCTTCACCGCACTGGCGCTGGCCTTGCTCGACGATGGCGCGTGGGCACTCAAGCGCTCGGCTCAAGCCTGACCCACCACGCTGAAATTACCTGACGAGGCCACTCATGCACGCACCCCTTCCCGCCCTTTTTGTCTCCCATGGGGCACCGACGTTTGCGCTCGACCCGGGGCTGGCTGGCGCACGATTGGGTCAACTGGGCAGACAACTGCCCAAACCCAAGGCCATCGTTGTGGTTTCGGCACACTGGATGACGAACCGTGCAGTCAGCATTACCGCGGGGGCTGCACCGGAAACCATCCATGACTTCGGTGGTTTTCCTGCGCAGCTGTACGAGCTGGCCTACCCGGCGCCCGGGCTGCCAGCGTTGGCCAACCGCATCGCAATGCTGCTGGAGCAGAACAACTGGCCCACCCGCCTGGATGCCGGCCGCGGCCTGGACCACGGTGCCTGGATGCCTTTACTGCACCTCTACCCTCAAGCGGACATACCGGTGATACAGGTGTCGATGCCGATCTGGATGACCACAAAAGATGCCTTGCATTTGGGTCGGGCGTTGGCGCCATTGAGGCAGGAAGGCGTGCTGATCATTGGCTCCGGCAGCCTGACTCACAATCTGTATGAGTTCGGCTCGGTGGGCGTTAACACAGACTATGTGCAGCAGTTTTGTGACTGGACAACCCGGCGCTTGGAGGAACGCAATACACAGGCGCTCCTGGCTTACAGAGCACACGCGCCTGAGGCCGTGCGCGCTCACCCGAGCGAAGAGCATTTTTTCCCGCTTTTCGTAGCGTTAGGCGCTGCCGGCGATGCTTACGAGATGACATTGATCGAGGGCGGTGTGACCTACGGCGTGTTGTCGATGGACAACTACCTCTTCAATTCCAGTGCCCTCCCTCCCACGACTGCGCCGAGAATAACGACATGACTTCAAGCATCGAACTGCCGGCACTCCACACAGACCACACAACAGGCCTGCACTATCGCCTGCGCCCGGCTCACGCCACGCCCCGCGCCCGCCTTGTATTGCTGCACGGCGTGGGCGGCAACGAAGCCAACCTGGTGGGGCTAATCAACCACCTGCCCCAAGACCTGGAGCTGCTCTTCGTGCGCGCCCCTTTGCAGATGGGGCTACAGAGCTATGCATGGTTTCAGGTCAGCTTCACGAGCGACGGCCCACGAATCAACGAGCCCCAGGCCGAAGCCAGTCGGCAACTGCTCATACAGTTCGTGCATCACCAGGCGCCTCTGCCGACCCTCATCGCGGGCTTTAGCCAAGGCGGCATCATGAGTGCCAGTGTAGCGCTGAGCGCGCCAAAAGCAGTGGCAGGATTCGGCCTGCTCAGCGGGCGAATCCTGCCTGAATTGAAACCCGCTATTGCGACCCGGGATGAGCTTCAGCATCTGTCCGCGTTTGTTGCTCATGGGCGAAACGATGAGAAGCTGCCTGTGGCCTGGGCCGAGCGTTCCAGGGAAATATTGAGTGCCTTGGGCGTGTCTTGCCGGTATCAGGTGTACGACATGGCCCATGAAATTATCGAAGCGCAAATAGGCGATTTTGTCAGTTGGGTGGAAGACACGCTGCAGAATAACGCGCGGTAGTGGCCTCGGGTTCAAGGCCGTGAGGCCACAGGCGCCAAGACTTTAGACGACGCGGGATGCCCCGGCCGAATCGAAATACACAGAGCCCCTCACCGAGCCCCCTCACCCGCCACACTCAATGATTGCAGCCATTCGACAAACGCCCTTAGGTGGATGGGCTTGTCGGCGTCAAGCGGAACCAATGCATAGTAAGTTGAGCCAAGTGAGCGTATTGCGGGAAAAGCCTTCTGCAAACGCCCGGCGGTGCATTCTTCTTCAAGCGTAGGAAAGGGGCCGATGGCGAAACCAAGCCCATCCACGGCGGCCTGCAACGTCACAAAAAAATGGTCGAAGCGCAACGCTCGATTTGCGCGAAGCGTCGGGCAGTCGGCGCTCTCCAACCAGCTTTCCCAATCACCTGGCCGGGTTTCGGTGGTCAGCCAGGTCTGCGCCGCCAGTTGCTCGATCGTCTGAACGCCGGTGCGGGCAATCAGGGCCGGGCTCGCGATGACCGTATTCGACTCGCGAAACAAGTGTATGGCCTGAAACTGGCCACCGTGCGGTATGGCGCGACGTATCGCAACATCGAAACTTCCGGTGAACTCGGGTTGCGTCGAAAGAACGGACGAAACCCGTACATCCACCCCCGGGCAAATCTCGGCGAATAGCGGCAGCCGGGGGATCAGCCAGCGCATCGCCACCGTGGCGGAGGCACTAACCCGAATGACTTTGAGTTGCTGGTTCTTGCCGTAACGTTCGGCCGCGTCCGCGATGTGATCGAACGCCGCACTGATTTCCCGCGCGAGCCCTCGGGCATGGGCAGACGCCACCATGCTCTGTCCGTCCCGCACGAACAGCGGCTGGCCAAGCCAGTCCTCCAGGGCGGCAATTTGACGACTCACGGCGCCATGAGTCAGGTTCAGCTCCCGAGCGGCCGCCGAATAGCTGCCGGCACGGGCGGCCACTTCAAAAATACGCAACGCGTGCAGCGGTGGAAGTCTTTGTCTCATGTGTGAGCCCTGCGCACAGGTATCGCGACTTTTATTCGATTGTGTGAGGTAGGCACCCAGAATACGGTGAGTTGTCGGTTTTAGAAACCGATTACCCATTTTGCTGGTGACGAACCCCTCACATTCGAGCGCTCGCTGAATGCTCAACAACCTGAGAGAAGGCCTGCCCATGACTCAACTTATCAACGTGAATTCCCGCGCCTATCGCCTGCCCTCGACACCGACGATTGTTATCTGTGTGGACGGCTGTGAGCAGGAATACATCAATCAAGCTATTCAAGCCGGACATGCGCCATTTCTCGCCGAGCTTATCGGCTTCGGCACAATATTGACCGGTGACTGCGTGGTGCCGTCCTTCACCAACCCGAACAATCTGTCTATCGTTACCGGCGCACCACCTTCCGTGCACGGTATCTGCGGCAACTTCTTCTTTGATCAGGACGCGCAAGAAGAGGTCTTGATGAACGACCCCAAGTACCTCCGCGCCCCGACCATTCTTGCCGAAATGGCCAAGGCGGGTCAGTTGGTTGCAGTGGTGACCGCCAAGGACAAACTCCGCAGCCTGCTGGGGCATCAACTGAAAGGCATCTGCTTTTCGGCCGAAAAAGCCGATCAGGTCAACCTCGAAGAACACGGTGTCGAGAACCTTGTGGAACGCGTTGGCATGCCCGTGCCTTCCGTCTATAGCGCGCAGCTGTCGGAGTTCGTATTTGCTGCCGGGCTCTCTTTGCTGACAAATGAGCGCCCGGACTTCATGTACCTCTCCACGACCGACTACATTCAGCACAAGCACGCGCCGGGCACACCGCAGGCCAATGAGTTCTACGCCATGATGGACAGTTATTTCCGGCGTTATCACGAGGCAGGAGCAATCGTGGCGATTACCGCGGATCACGGCATGAACGCCAAGACCGACGCGGTGGGCCGCCCCAATATCTTGTTCTTGCAAGACCTGATGGACGCCCGCTATGGCGCGCAACACGCACGCGTCCTGCTGCCGATTACCGACCCTTACGTCGTGCATCACGGTGCATTGGGCTCTTATGCGACCGTGTATCTGAATGACACCGCCCAGCAATGCGACGTCATGGAATTTCTTGCCGGCATCGCGGGTATCGAGGCCGTTCTGACACGTACACAAGCCAGCCAGCGCTTCGAGTTGCCTGAAGATCGGATTGGCGATCTGGTTGTGCTTGGAGAGCGCTTGACGGTATTGGGAACGTCTGCCAGCAAACACGACTTGTCCGGACTGACCGTGCCCTTGCGTTCCCACGGTGGCGTGTCTGAGCAAAAAGTGCCGCTGATGTTCAACCGCAAACTGGTCGGCATGGATAATCCGGGGCGCCTGCGCAACTTCGACATTATCGATATCGCACTCAACCATCTCGCCTGATCCGAAAACGCCATAGCGCAGCGAAGACTGCGCCCCCCTCGCTTAATCCAAACACTGGTGAGCGCAGCGAAAGACTGCGCGCCACTCGGAGACAGGCATGCCTACAAAAACCGTTGATACCCTGCAATCCACACCGAGATCACGGCTCTCTACATTTGATCAATACAAATGGCGTGCATTGATCGGTGTGACATTCTGCTATCTCTTCTATTACACCGGGCGCCAGACCTTGGGCTTCGCGATTCCCGGCATACAGCATGACTATGGTTTATCGAAATACGAAATAGGCTGGATCAGCGCGACGATGTTGTGGTGCTACGCGGGCGGTCAATTCATTAACGGGAACCTGGGCGACAAACTCGGCGGCAAACGAATGATGATCGCCGGCGCGATTCTCTCGCTGGGGGCAAATTGGGTCTTTAGTTTCGGTCACTCGTTCTGGTTTTTTATGTTCGCCTGGGGGGCGAACGGTTACTTTCAGTCCATGGGTTTTGCGCCAGGCAGCCGCCTGCTTTCGAATTGGTGGGGGGTTGAACATCGCGGTTTTGTGTATGGCATCTATGTCGGGTTTTCTGGATTTTCCTCAGTGCTCGCATTTGTTCTGCCCCTTGCCATTCTGGGCATGATGCAGCTCGACTGGATCTGGATTTTCAGACTGGCACCCTTGTCGATGCTCCTTGGGGCAATCGTTTTATGGTTTTTTGTATCAGAGCGTCCCGAAGACAAAAACCTGCGCTCAATTGAACGTCCGGATGGAAACTCAGCAGTGGCGGCTGAGGATGCTTTAACGAGCACGCAGCGATATTTGATCGTGCTGCGAAACTGGAGACTTTATATCGCCGGGTTCGCCATCGGTTTCCAGAATGCCGCGCGCTATGCGTTGGTGGTTTGGGTACCCGTACATTTCCTCGGGCTGGACTGGAAGACGTCGTCAACGTTGATTGACCCGAAATGGATCACAGTGGCACTGCCTATAGGGATGGCGTTGGGCGCCCTGTCGAACAGCTGGATTTCCGACGTGGTGTTTCACGGCAGGCGCTATCTGGCAATCGTCGCCTACATGATCCTCGCGTCAGCCACCGCGATGCTCATGATGTTCATCCCGCACGCAAGTATGCTTTCGATTGGCCTGCTGTTCCTCTGCGGCTTTTTTGTGTTCGGGCCCGCATCATCGTTCTGGGCGCTCTGCCCGGACATTTTCGGCCGCCACGCGGCCGGCACCGCTACGGGCGTGCTCAATACCATGTCCTACGCATTCGCCGGCATCGGTGAACCGGTCATCGGCCATATGATCGATACAACCGGTAATACGTCGATCATTTTTCCGGTGGTTGCAGGGCTTTGCATGGCGAGCGCCATGCTGTCGTTGTTGATCAAACGCTAACGGCCTCATGCGTGGATCGCTGCTCCAGAAGCACCGCGATTCACGCCTCCCCGCAGGATGCCTGATTACTCTCGGCGAACCCTGCCTTAGCCACTTAATACGTGACTAATCGCCATAACAGTTCCTTAAAAACTACTCGCTACACTCCGGATCCATACCCGAACTGCGCCCATGTTCACGTTGATTATTACGTTCATGGCCCTTTGTTTTTACGCGGTATTTGTTTTCCCACAACGTATCGCTCAACAGGTCATTGGTGGAGAAGCGCGAGCGCCACGCTTGACTTCGCTGCTTGCGCCCCTGCCCGGCACGACCTGATGACTGCTGCATGCTGCAATGGCAACCCGCCACGGTCGGAAAATACTCATGAAAAAACACTCGAAGGGAATCAGTGTCAGCCTTTTTTTGCTGGCAGGTCTCCTGGCTCTATTGTTTCTCGCCCTGCGCGTGAGTGGCAAATCGACCAGCCCATCGGCCGGGACGTTTGAACTGTATGCCAACTTTGAGGGTGTCGCCGGCTTGACCCTCAACGCGAAGGTGAGCATGGCCGGTGTAGTCGTCGGCCACGTCTCGGCGATCGGCCTGGATCCTGACAGTTTCAGTGCTCGTGTAACGATGCAGATGAACGAGGGCATGGAGGGGTTGCCCACGGACTCGACAGCATCAGTCCTCACGTCGGGCCTGGTGGGCAAAAAGTACATCGGCCTGAGCATGGGCAAGAAAACAACGTTACTGAGTGCTGGCTCGACCATTTATGACACTCAGTCTTCGTTTGTGCTTGAAGACGTGATTGGCAAATTCCTGCTCAACACAGTCAATAATAACGATGAATAAATTGGATACGAAATACGGCGAGTCAATGCACTTCAGCCTTTGTTAAACGAGCGCAGCCGTTATGCCAAGCGATCAAACCGAGCCAGAGCAGCATCATCAGCGCCGTCGGTGCCAGCGCTGTTTTCGGCACAAAGGGTGAGACAAAACTGTAGGAAAACAACCACGCCCCCGCGATAAAACCCGTTAACTTGATCGGCCGAATCGCCAGCAGCGATACATTGACGATCCAGATACCCGCGAAGATATGGCCACCCAACCGGATCGGCATGGCAATTTCAGCCGGGACGTGGTTCAGCGTCATCACCCCGACCGTCACGTCCAATACCAACCAGCCATAGCCGGCCGCTCTCGCCCAGTCCGGGGCGGGCAGTCGGGGCACCAACAGGAAAATAGCCAGGTGAAAGAATATCCCCGGGTAATCCAGCCACTCGCGGTTTGTATGCCAGACATAAGACGCAACCACCGGAGCAAACATGAGGATCGCGACAATGGCGCACGTACGCGCAGAGGGCAGGAAGGTACTCATTGTGCGGCCCATTTCAGGACAAATTCCGGGTAACGCAAGCCCACTACCGCGTCCGGAGCAAAGGCGCTTTCCAATTGCGAGGCCTCCAGCGCAGTGAACTTCACCTCCAATGCTCTGAGGTTGTCGCTGATGCGAGAGGGGCGATTGATGCCGGCAAGCGGCACGATATCGTCGCCACGCGAGAGCACCCAGGCCACGGCCAGTTGAGCTGCGGTGAAGCCTTTAGATACGGCCATGGCTTCGAGCACCTGAGCCGTGGCCATATTGCGCGTGTAATTGTCGCCGTGCATACGCGGGGCGAGGAATTTCGAGTCTGCGGGCGGCTGCCCTTGCGGCAAATTACCCCCCAGCATTCCCTCTGCCAGAATCCGATAAGCCACAACGCCAATGCCAAGTTCGCGCGCTGTCGGCAGAATGTCCCGCTCGATAAAACGGCTGGCCAGCGAATATTCAATTTCCAGGGCAGTCACGGGATGCACGGCGTGGGCGCGGCGTAACAGGTCGGCGCCCACCTCGGATACACCCAGGTAACGCACCTTGCCATCGTTTATCAGGTCGGCAATCGCGCCGATGGTCTCCTCGTACGGCACGTCCGGGTCAGCGCGTCCGGGCTGATACATGTCGATAACGTCTACGCCCAGTCGCTTCAACGAGTAGGCGGCGAAGTTTTTGATGGAGTTGGGGCGCCCATCGAGACCGATGATGCGGCCATTCGGATCCACTTGCGCGCCGCATTTCACGCTCAAAAATGCGTCATCACGACGCCCCTTCAGGGCTCGTCCGACCAGCATCTCGCTTTGCCCGCTGCCATAAAAATCGCCCGTATTCAGAAACGAAAAGCCTGAATCGAGGGCGGATTGAAGGGTCCTCACAGCGCCCCTTTCAGTCTCGTCATCGCCCATTCGAAACGCCATGCAGCCCATTCCAAGTGCTGAGACAACAGGGCCGTTTTTGCCCAATCTTCTCGTTGTCATTTCAGTCATCGCGACACCCCTGCTCAATAAAATCACGCGTTGGTTCAAGCGATTCAGAGCGATCGCTTGTTACAGATTACATTTAATGTAAAATGTAACTTTTATTATTGTCAATCAGGGATGTGAAAAATGCCGCGTACCGGACTGTCCGCCGAGGAGATAAAAAACAGAGCAATTGACGTCGCCCTGACGCGCATGCGCCTGCTCGGCGTGGATAAGGTTCGCCTCACCGACGTCGCCAAGGAATTGGGCGTCAGCCATGCTGCGCTGTATGCACATTTTGCGGACAAAGCGGCGCTACTGGATGCAGTGACCGAACGATGGCTGTGCGAAATCGAACAGACGCTCATAACCGTTGTGTCTGCAGCGGGCGACCCGACAACACGGATGAGCGAATGGCTGGTGAGGCTTTATCAGATGAAACGTAAACGCGCTTTGGACGACCCGGAACCGCATCGTGCCTTTGATATAGCTGCAGCGCTGGAAAAACCGTTCATCATCGCCCACCTCAACAGCCTGTTGAACCAGCTGGGCGCCCTCTTCCAGGAAGCCGGGGCTGAGTTCAGTGGCGACGCGAACTGTAATGCCCGGCTGCTCTACACCACGACGGCCGCGTATCACCATCCAACACTGGTGGCTCAAACAGCCCACATCGACCAGGAGACAATGCTGCGGCAGATCATCACGCTGGTATTGTCGGGTATGCGGCGCATCTAAACCGGGGCCTTTCCTCGCGCTAGCGCGGCCCAGACTGCACTCATCTGTTCTTCACAAAGAGTGACATCGAGATAACCGTCAGCCTCCAGAACAGGGCTGTGCATTGCGACAGACGCATTGGCGGTGCGCATCAATATGGAACGCATTGACGCGCTGCCTCGCACGGCCCTGAGCATAGCGCCCGTGCAATGGTCAGAGAAGCCCGAGCCGATAATGATCACGGAATAGGTAAATCGCTCAAACAATATGAAGGCGTCTTCCATATTGAAGACCATGTCTACAAGACACCCCTTCCCTGACAGCGATTGCAACAATCGACGGCGTACATGCCCATCACTTTCAACGATCAGAAACCTCATACCCTGTCCTCACAAGCAACGTTCACGCATGGTCAGGTATAAGGTTTTAAGAAAGTCTTAAATTCAGCGTCCGGCAGCGGGTTATCTGTAACAGAATGAGAGTGATGGGTTTTAATAAACTATTAATCCCCATAAATCCGTCTTAAACACTGCCCGACATACTCCGCCTCGAACCTCTCCAATAGGATTGACGGCGTTGAACTCAAAAACACTCCCCACCCTGCTCAAATCCCGGCCCCGCCACTTACCGTCCGCTATCGAAGCTGGAAAAAGATACAGATCGCCTGGCAACACTGACTCTTTGCCGGTGAGTACCGTGCCGTCGTTGATCAGCACGCTGCTGCTGGCCAGCCTTGCATTCGAGCCTGGCCCGGCTTTGGCGGCCACGGAACAAGACACACAATCGCGCTGGGGGTTGGGCCTGGGGGCAGCCGTAGACAATTCGGCTTATCGCGGCCTGGACGACGACGCCCAAGTGTTACCTGTGGTGTCTTATGAAAGTCGCTGGTTCAGCGTGATGGGCCCTGGCATTGACTTCAAGATACCCAGCGATAATGCACTCTCCTTTCGCCTGCAAGCCCGCTATGGGATAGGCGAAGGCTACGATGCGTCAGACTCCAACGACCTCGACGGCATGCACGACCGGGATCCCGGCGTCTGGTTGGGCGCCAAGGCGATTTGGGCGAGCCCAATAGCGCAGTTCTCCGCTCAATGGGCAAGTGATGTCTCAGGCAATAGCAACGGGCAAACACTGAGGTTTGCAGTGGAACGACGTTTTACCGTCAACGACTTCGACTTCACCCCACGCCTGGCCGCGGTGCGCGTGGATGAAGACTACGTGTCTTACTACTACGGCGTACGCAACAGCGAAGCCACCGCGTCACGCAGCGCCTACGAGGGCGACGCCACGGTCAACCTGGAGGCCGGCATACGCATTGGCTACAAGCTGGATGCCAATCAGCATGTGAACCTGGACCTGAGTGCCACGCGCCTGGGCAGTGAAATAGAAGACAGCCCGATAGTGGAGCGAGCCACCACGAGCTCACTGCGACTGTGGTACATGTATCGCTTTTGATCCCTGGACACGGCCGTGGGACTTGTTCGCAGTCCCTCTGCTGCCTCTTGTAACGATGGACGTCAGATGAAACAGCTAACGGCGCTGTCACTCCAGACCTTGTCAGGCGGCTCCGATTTTTTGCCCCGGATACCTGCGAAGGCTTCGCACGGTTAGTCCCTGCGCACCGAAATCGAATGCACGTACCTTTCTATTGCGGCAACGGCTGCGCGTACATGCGGTTGCGCACGCAAGTCCCGGTGAAACACCAGGTAAAACGGCTGAACCGGGCCGGGAATAGTTGTTTCAATCCGAACAAGGCCAGTGGTGCGCGGGTCCAGTTCCAGAAACGCGCCGATCCCGGCGCCCAGTAACACCGCCTCGGTAATGGCTTGCATCGAGCTCGAACGGAATGGAAAGCGCGTGGCGCCCAGCTCTCGCATCCACTGTTCATGCGGTAACGCCTTCCATCGTTCGTCCAGCCCCACGAACGGATGGGCCGAGGCCTCCCCAGCCTTCAACGCCCTTGAAAGCAGATGCCGTCGTACATAGTCCTGCGAGGCGAACAGGCCAAAACGAAAACTCGCCAGGTGCTTCTCTACCAATACGCTGGACGAGGAACGGGCGATGCGAATCGCAATATCGGCTTCACGCGCCGCAACGTCCACCATCCGGTTATCACCCGACAACTCGATATCAATGCCTGGATGATCCTGCGCAAACGCGATGAGCGAACGTGCCAGCATTGGCGCCATGCCATCAGGCACGCTGACTTTGAGCGTTCCGGCCATCTGCGCTTGATCCCGCCGTAGCGCATCAAGGCCGTGCTCAAGCGCTTGTGCCAACTGCACCATACCCAGCGCATGAGGGTTCAATTCGGTACCCGATTGGCTTCGGTGCACCAGGCGGTGGCCGACACTGGCTTCCAGCGCATCCAACCGTCGCGCAGTAGTCGAGGTAGAAAGGCCGAGCACTTTACCCGCGCCAAGAAAGCTCCCCGCGCGATGCACCGCGAGCAGAATGCGCAAATCGTCCCACGAGAGTATTTCCATATTTGGATATCTGATTACCGATAATGTGCGTTTACGGTAACACGCCTGAACTTCACACTCGCCTGATGCAAACTCACCTCAGGCAGTGTCTATGAAAATTATTGTGTTCGGTGCCGGGCGAATCGGTAGTACGTTGGCCTTCTGCCTCTCCAGAGCTGGCCACGAGGTGTCCGTCATAGCGCGGGGAGCGAGGCTCGATGCACTGGTTCACAAGGCAGCAATCGTCACATTGGATGGTCGATCAGCACCCGTCACGGCACTGGCCTCACTTGCACCCTCAGAACCCTGCGACCTTGCCATTGTTACCGTCCCTGAACACCAGGTGGCGTCGATCCTGGCCGAGGTATCATCGAGCCAGGCCAAGACCATTCTGTTCATGTTCAACACGTTTCGGGGCACCGCCCGCTATGCCTCAGCGGTAGGCACCGAGCGTTTTGCGTTTGGCTTTCCAAACATGACCGCCACCCTGGTGGACCAACAATTGAGCTTCCGCGTCGACGGACCCGGCATGCTCACGACACTGTCAAGGCCGGACCTGGTGACGCTCTTTAAAGACGCAGGCCTGCCAAGTGAACACGAAGACGACATGGATGCTTTCCTGCGCAGCCACGTGGCGCTTGTGGTTCCACTGTTTTTGGCCGGGCTGCTGATGTGGAAGCGCTCCTACGATTTGACCTGGAACGAAGCGAGACAGCTCAGCGCCGCGCTCGTCGAAGGTTTCGATTTGGTGAAAAGCTTGGGGCACCCACTTAAACCCAGAAATATTGCGTGGGTTGCGCGGATGCCTGTCTGGGTGCGCACGCTTGTGCTATGGGCTTTTAGCCGCTCGGCACCGGTCAAGGCGGTGGGTGAATTCGGCCCCGCAGAGACTCGCTATTTGATCGATGAGATGGTGGCTGTTGACCCGAGCCGCACGCAGCTTCTGCGGGCGCTGCGGCCCTGAAGTGTTAGCCTGAAACGCAGGGGGCCAAAGCGTCTTTTTCTCAACTCGCAGGCAAAAAAAGCCACTCGTTAGAGTGGCTTTTTCTTTGTGTTTGGAGCGGGAAACGAGACTCGAACTCGCGACCCCGACCTTGGCAAGGTCGTGCTCTACCAACTGAGCTATTCCCGCGTCTTGGTGATGCGCATTCTATAGAATTATCAGAACCCGTCAACCCCTTGATTCAAAAAAGTTTTATTTCTTTTCAACCGTGGTGCGCAAGTGCGGCCAGGCTGCTCGCAAATACTGAAGCATGGACCACAGGGTCAGGCCGGCGGCGATCAGCAGCAGGGCGTAGCCCGTGAAGACCCAAAAAGAGAAGTCCGACGGGTTGGCCAGCAGGATCACCAATGCAAGCATTTGCGCGGCGGTTTTCCATTTGCCCATGCTGGACACTGCAACGTGGGCGCGGGCGCCGATTTCAGCCATCCACTCGCGCAGGGCCGAGACGACAATTTCACGGCCAATGATCACCGCCGCCGGCAGGGTCAGCCACAGGTTGCCGTGTTCCTGCACCAGCAGCACCAGGGCCACAGCCACCATGAGTTTGTCGGCGACCGGGTCAAGGAACGCGCCAAACGGCGTGCTTTGCTCCAGGCGACGCGCCAGGTAGCCGTCAAGCCAGTCGGTCGCGGCCGCAAAGGCAAACACCGAACTTGAGGCCGCATAGCTCCATTCGTAGGGCAAATAGAACAACAAAATGAAAATCGGAATGAGCAGGACGCGTAGAACGGTGATCAGATTAGGGATATTCATCGGCACAACTGGCTACGAGGTGAGAAGGCATTCTACTCGCTGTGCAGATTTGCATAAATCAACTCAGCGAGCTTTTTACTGATACCGGGGGCTTTGGCTATTTCGTCAATGCTGGCACGGGACAGCTCCTGCAAGCCACCAAAATGTTTAAGCAAGTCACGACGTCGCGTCGGGCCAACTCCCGCCACCCCTTCCAGGGTTGAGGTTCGCCGGGTTTTGCCGCGACGGGCACGGTGGCCGGTGATGGCAAAACGGTGGGCTTCGTCACGGATCTGCTGAATCAAATGCAGCGCAGGTGAGTCGCCCTTCAAAGTGAACTCATGGGCGGCATCATTCAAGTACAACGTCTCGAAACCGGCTTTACGCGTGGCGCCCTTCGCCACACCGAGCAGTATCAGGTCCGGCACGGCCAGTTCGTTGAGTACGTCACGGGCCATGGAGAGCTGGCCCTTGCCGCCGTCCACCAAGAGGATATCGGGCAACTTGCCCTCGCCGTCCTTCAACTTGCTGAAGCGCCGCGTGAGGGCCTGGTGCATGGCGGCGTAGTCATCGCCGGCCGTCACGCCTTCAATGTTGTAACGCCGGTAGTCGGATTTGATCGGCCCTTCCGGCCCGAACACCACGCAGGACGCCACCGTGGCCTCACCGCTGGAGTGGCTGATGTCGTAACACTCCAGGCGCTGGGGCGGTTCGTCCAGGTTTAGGACTTCGGCCAGGGCGTCGAAACGCGCGGCGACATGCTGCCGGTTGGCCAGACGCGCACTCAGGGCCTGTTCCGCGTTGGTCACCGCCAACTGCTGCCAGCGCGCGCGAGTACCGCGCACGCGGTGGCTGATGTCCAGCTCGCGGCCGCGCAATTCATGAATCGCCTCGATCAGTGTCGGGAAGTCTTCGTGCACAACGTTCACGATCAACTCCGACGGCAAGTCGCGCTCGGGGCTGCTGACGTAGTACTGACCGAGGAACGCGGCCATGACTTCGGCGACTTCCTCGTCGATACCGGTCTGCGGGAAGAAATTCTTGCTGCCCAGTACACGCCCGCCGCGCACGCTGATCAGGTGCACGCAGGCGCCGCCCGGGTTGACGAACGCGGCGATCACATCGACGTCGCCCGTGCCGCCTTCCATGCTCTGCTGGTCCTGAACGCGGCGCAGCAGGGAGATTTGGTCGCGCAGTTCGGCGGCCCGCTCAAAATCCAGCGTACCTGCGGCCTGTTCCATGGCGCCAGAGAGCTCATCGGTGAGCGCATTGCTGCGTCCTTCGAGGAACATCACCGAATGGCGCACATCTTCGGCGTATTCCGCCGGCTCAACCAGGCCCACGCAAGGCGCCTTGCAGCGCTTGATCTGGTATTGCAGACATGGCCGCGTGCGGTTCTTGTAGAAGCTGTCTTCGCACTGACGCACAAAAAAGGTCTTTTGCAGCAGGCTCAGGCTTTCGCGAATCGCGCCGGCACTGGGATAAGGCCCGAAATACTTGCCCTTGGCCTTCTTCGCACCCCGGTGAATGCTCAGACGCGGGAAATTTCCGTCGGATAAATACACGTAGGGGTAGGATTTATCGTCACGCAGCAGGATGTTGTAAGGCGGCCGCCATTCCTTGATCAGCGTCTGCTCAAGCAGCAGCGCCTCGGTTTCATTGGCGGTGATGGTGGTCTCGACCTGAGCGATACGCGCCACCAGCGCAGCGGTTTTAGGCGCCAGGCCGGTCTTGCGAAAGTAGCTCGCCAGGCGGCTCTTCAGGTTCTTGGCTTTGCCGACATAAAGCAGGCGTGCCTCGCTGTCGAACATGCGGTACACGCCGGGGCGGCCACTGCAGGTTGAGAGAAAGGCACTTGGATCAAACGGTGTGGTCATGTCAGGCGCTGGCGTCCACCATGCCGTGGCGCACCGCGAGCAGGGTCAATTCAACATCACTGCTGATGGCGAGCTTCTCGAAAATGCGATAGCGGTAGGTGTTCACGGTCTTGGGCGACAGGCACAGCTTGTCGGAAATCGACTGAACCTTCTGGCAGCCGACGATCATCAGGGCGATCTGGATTTCCCGCTCCGACAGCGCGTCGAACGGCGAATCGCTGGTGGGCTGGAACGATTTGATGGCCAACTGCTGGGCAATCTGCGGGCTGATGTAGCGTTGACCGGCAAACACCAGGCGAATGGCTTGCACCATTTCCGCCAGGCCTGCGCCTTTGGTCAGGTAACCGGCAGCCCCTGCCTGAAGCAGGCGGGTCGGAAACGGGTCTTCTTCGCACACGGTCACCACCACGACCTTGATGTCCGGATGGCTGCGCAACAATTTGGTCGTGGCGCCAAGACCGCCGATCCCGGGCATCTTGACGTCCATCAACACCACGTCGGGCTTCAACTCCCGCGCCTTGATCAGGGATTCCTCACCTGATTCGGCCTGGCCGACTACTTGCAGGCCATCGATGTCAGCCAGCATTCGTGTAATGCCTGTACGAACGAGATCGTGATCATCGACTACTAGCACCCTAATCAAGCAGACACCTCGCGATAATGGTCTTATAGGTTGCTGAACACCTTAGCAAAAAACCGGGGCGCAGACCTAGCTGCAAGCGTCATATATATGGAGATTACGTGCACTTTAAGCCTGCACCGGCAGGCAGACCGCAGATTATGCTGAGCAAAAGGTCAGCTTTGCGAGACACGCCCGGGGTTCGCGGTTCTAACTCGCCGGGCCTGCCCGACAGTCGCGCTCCATGCGCCAGAAGCAATCTTCTTCCCCCACGATGCTCAAACCCTGCCGCTGGTACAGCCTTCGTGCCGGATTGGTCTTGAATACCGTCAGCCGTAACAGCCCCTTTGCCCGCGCCTTGAGCGCCATTTGCTCGATCACCCAGCTTCCGGCGCCCTGCTTGCGGAAGGTTTCCAGCAGGTGCAATTCGCGGATGTAGAGCGCCCGACTGTCAACACTCAGGCTGATAAAGCCCATCACGGCGGCGTCATTGCAGATCAACCAGTTCTCACGGCCCGCCCAGGCGGTGTCAAAACCATGGTCGGACCACAACAAACCGTACTGCTGGTAATAGCGGCTCATGGCTTCATGGGTAAGCGCTCGCGCAAACAACCGGTCGTTTTCCGTTGCCGCGCGCAGGTTAAACGCCATTTCAGACGGCCGCCACGTGGCCAGCCCATTGCCCGCTCTCGCGACGTGCAATCACCAGCGCGTCCCCCACGCCCGGCGCCGCAGCGAGCACGCTGCCATCCGTTGCCCAGATTGCACTTCGCCCCGCGCAGGCCCAGCCACCCGAGGGCCCGCCATGGTTCGCCATCAACACCAGCAGGCCATGTTCGGCGGCATAGCCTTGGAGCAACGCGCTGTCCGTCGCATAGCCACCTTCACTGATCAATACACCGGCGGCGTAGACCGTCGCGCCCGCCTCCGCAGCCTGACGTGGATGGCTGGCGTGGGAAAAGTCTGCACAGACTGCCAGCGCAATCCGATCATCCCCCCACTCAAGTGCCGCACCGCCCTGCCCCGCCACAAAGGCTGCCTCTTCGCCGGGATGAAGATGTTTCTTGGTGTAAACCGCCAGCGAGCCGTCTGCTCCCAGCACCAGCGCGCCAATCGACACCCCTGACTCGGGCGTCAGCCGAAGCGGCATTCCCACCACCGCCGTCAACCGCAACTCACGGGCCATCTCCCTCAGTGGCGCCAGCATTGTGTCTTGTGGGGCAATGGCCAGGTCGGCCGCCAACGACGGCTCGTACCCGGTCAACGATAATTCCGGAAACACCAGCAGTTGCACGCTGTGCTCAGCCGCCGCACGCATAAAGGCCAGATGTCGCCCGATATTGGCCTGTACATCACCGGCGGTGGAAATCGATTGAGCAGCAGCAAGGGTCAAAGCAGTCATGGTCGCGTCCAGGCAATCATCATCAATGTGTTATCAGCATATCTCGGCCAATAGACATGACTAGTCCCAGACGATAGAAATTACTGATTGAATCCCCCCTCGTGCCTCTAGTAAGCTCCCCCCATCATTTGGAGACATACCATGTTGCAACTCACCCACACCCAGGTCCCTGCTGCCAGCGCCCCGCGCTCGGTGTCGGCTACCCGCGTGAACGGTTCGAGCGCACGTGCATGCTTTTATTTTGGGTATTGGTTTAGCCACTGGCGCGCCTGATACCTGAAATCGGCGCCCACTACTCAAGGGGTCGCCTACCAGAGAAATCTAACCCCCGGTCGGCTCCCCGACCGGGGGTTTTGTTTTTTCAGACCCCTACATTTTGATCAAGAACACTTAAAGGAATTACGCCATGAACTACGCCACTTATTACCGTTACGACACCTCCACCGCCTGGCGATTTAGAGAGCTCCGTTCGGGACAGCCTGCCGCCTCCGATCGGTCACCTCTTGGTGGCAAGCCAACACACGTAGCCGATACGGCCAATTGTCGAACACCCCAGTAGGCCGAGCGCGCGGGAACAGCCCGCCGCTCGTCCAGGAAGCCTTGAATATGAACTCCGCCACCGCCGCTCTGCCCGTTTCGAACCTCAACAGCGCCAATGAGGCCCTGACCCAGCGCCTGCCCAGCTCCCTTGAGCTCAAGCACCAGCTGCCGCTAAGCCCGTTCCTCAACGAACAGGTCCACGCCCATCGCCAAGCCGTGCGCGCCATCCTCAACGGTGAAGACTCCCGTTTGCTGGTGATTGTCGGCCCATGCTCGATCCATGACCCCGAATCGGCCATGGAATACGCACGTAACCTGAAGAAACTGGCGCATGAAGTCAGCGACCAGATGCTGCTGGTGATCCGCGCCTACGTCGAAAAGCCACGCACCACCATCGGCTGGAAAGGCCTGGCCTACGACCCGCACCTGGACGGCAGCGATGACATGGCCGCGGGCCTCACTCTGTCGCGCCAACTGATGCGCGAAATGCTGCGCCTGGGCCTGCCGGTCGCCACCGAACTGCTGCAACCCATGGCCGCCGGCTACTTCGATGACCTGCTCAGTTGGGTCGCGATTGGTGCGCGCACCACCGAATCACAGATTCACCGCGAAATGGCCAGCGGCCTGGGCATGCCCGTGGGCTTCAAGAACGGCACCGACGGCGGAGTGGCGATTGCCTGTGACGCGATGCGCTCGGCGTCCCACCCGCACCGCCACTTCGGTGTCGACAGCCAGGGCCACCCGGCGATCATCCAGACCCCGGGCAACCCCGACACCCACCTGGTGCTGCGCGGCGGTCACCGTGGGCCGAACTACGATGCGCACAGCGTGGCGCAGGTGAAGCAGGACCTGGCCAAGTCCAAAGTAGCGGCCCGAATCATGGTCGATTGCAGCCATGCCAACAGCGGCAAAGACCCGCTGCGTCAGCCGGCGGTGTTCAACGAGGTGCTGGAACAGCGCCTGCAGGGCGATACGTCGTTGATCGGCATGATGATTGAAAGCCACTTGTTCGAAGGCTGCCAGCCACTGAGCGCATCGATGAAATACGGTGTGTCGGTGACCGATGGCTGCCTGGGCTGGGACGGCACCGAGCAGTTGTTGCGCAGCGCGGCAGAGCGGTTGCGTGAACAACGCTGAATCATCAGCCATGTGAAGATCAAAATGTGGGAGCTGGCTTGCCTGCGATGGCGGTACATCAGCTACAGATTTGTAGCCTGACACACTGCAATCGCAGGCAAGCCAGCTCCCACATTTAAATTGCACTGGATTCAAGGTAGGGGATACAGCGCCTCATCAAACTGCTCAAGTTTCGGAAACACCAAGGGCTGCTCATCTGCCAGCCCTTGCAGCCGCTGCTCATACCCCGCCAAAAATGCCTGCCGCGCTTCGGCGCTGATATACGGCACATGCCACGCCACAAACGGCGCCAGCACTTCATACCCGACATACGCCAGCGTGCCGCGCAGAATCGGCCGCAACATATCGTCCAGCGGCCCATGAATCGCGCCTTCGCCAAACATATGCTCACGCCCGCCCAGGGTCACCGTGACCAGCGCCCGCTTGCCCGCCAGGCCGCCCTGATCGTAAAAGCGCTTGCCGCCATAACACACGCCCGACACCAGCACCCGATCGATCCAGCCCTTGAGCATCGCGGGGGCGGAGAACCAGAAGATCGGAAAGTTGAGAATCAGCAAATCCGCCCACAGCACCTTGTCCAGCTCGGCCTGAATATCCGCCGCGATCGACTGCTTTTTCACTCCCAGACGTTGCTCCAGGGCATACACCAGATAGTCGGGATTTTCCCGCGTCGAAAAATCCGCCGCCGACGCCACCGGGTTCCACTGCATGGCATACAAGTCACTCACCTGCACTTCGTGGCCTTGCCCTTGCAGCGTGGCAACCGCCCTGTCGCGCAAGGCGGCGGTAAATGACTGCGGTTCAGGATGGGCGTGAACAATCAAAACCTTCATATGAACTCCTTAAACGGTGTGCGCCGCCCGTTGGGCCAGCAAGTGATCGAGCGCGTCCGGGTCCATTTCCGGTTCGGATGAAAACAGCAGGCCGGTAAGGTCAACAGGCACAGGCATGTTTGAGCTCGATCAAGGTCACGCCGTTGCGTTTGAAGCCGTTGCGCAAGTCCGTCTGCAATTCATCCAGGTTGCTGGGCTGGTTCACCGTGCAGCCGAACGCCTGGGCGAACAGCGCAAAATCCGGGTTGCGCGGCAGTACGCCGATGGGTTCGATGTCCAGGCTAAGCATGTCGTCGCGGATCTGGCCGAGGGCGTCGTTGTTCCACAGCAGTACCACCAGCGGGCTGTCGAGCTCTTCGACGGCGGTCGCCAGTTCCTGGGCGGTGTAGAGAAAACCGCCATCGCCCACCAGCACCAAACCCGGCCGCTGCGGGGCGCCGAACTTGGCGCCGATGCCGGCGGGCAAGCCATAGCCCAATGTCCCGTAACCCGTTGGGTGCAGCCAACTGCGCGGCGCACGGCTCGGGTAGGCGTAGTTGCCGGTGTAGGCGAGTTGAGTCATGTCGCTGCTGATGAAGGCGTTGGCGGGCAGTTCGGCTTCAATGCGGTCGAGGATGGCTTGGTGAATCGACTGCAGGGGGCCGTGACCCAGCTCAACGGCCTGATGCAATGCCGCCACTTTTTCACTCGCTGCCTGCGGGCTGCGCGGCGTAGTCGGCAAAAGGTCCAACAAGGCCAGCAGCGTTTGATTGGCATCACCGCGCAGCGCCACGGCACAGGGGTAAAAGTCATTGAATTTGCGCGGGTCGATGTCCACCCGCAGCAGCTCGCCGGTGATGGGCAAACGCTCGCGCCAGTAATCGGTGTCGGCCATTTCCGTGCCGACGGCCAGCACCACGTCCGCCTCGCTGATCAGTTGCCAGCCGGGCTCGACGCACAGGGTGGAACCGGCATTCAACGGATCGTTCACCGGCAGCAACCCTTTACCCGCCACGCTGGTGAAAAACGGCGCGGCCAACAGCGTGCTCAAACGCTGCAACGCGTCGCCAGCCTCCAGCGCACCACCACCGGCAATGATCATCGGGCGCTTGGCTGTCGAGAGCCTGGCAGCGGCCTGCTCCAGCGCCTCGTTCGAAGGCAGCCCACGCCCAGGCCGGCGCACTACATCGTTGCTCCAGTCTCTTTTGATCGGCGCGGCCAACACATCCAGCGGCACCGAAATATGCACGGGCCGTGGCCGCTCGCTATCGAATACTGCGTAGGCACGGGCGACCAACTCGGGCAAATCCTCAGCACTGGCCGCCACCGCCGAAAACGCCGTGATCGGCGCGGTGATTGCGCGCTGGTCCTGGGTCTCATGCAGGCTGCCCCAACCCTTGCCGAGGCTAACGGTGCTGTTGACGCTGGAGATCACCAGCATCGGGATCGAGTCGGCATACGCTTGGCCGATGGCAGTGGCGGCGTTGGTTACGCCGGGCCCGGTGATTACAAAGCACACGCCCGGCTTGCCACTGACCCGTGCGTAACCGTCGGCCATAAACCCGGCGCCCTGTTCGTGGCGCGTGAGCACATGGCGAATGCCGCTGCCGGGCAGGCCGCGATACAGCTCCAGGGTGTGCACGCCGGGGATGCCAAACACGGTGTCGACGCCGTAGTGGGCCAGCAAACGCACCAGGGCCTGGCCGCCGGTGAGGGTTTTATCGTGCATGGTTTTCTCCTAGACGAATCAATGCGTCGACCGCCGTGGCGCCCTGGGCACTGACCAGCAATGGGTTCACATCCAGCTCCAGCAACTGCCCGGCGTTGGCGCAGGCGTAGTCGGCCACCGCACGAATCGCCGCGACCAGTGCGTTCATGTCCGCCACCTCACGCCCGCGAAAGCCCTGCAGCAAAGGGGCACTGCGCAGGCTGAGCAAGGCGTGGCGGATGGCATCGTCGGTGGTGGGCAACAACAGGCTGCGGCTGTCTTTGAGCAGTTCCACCAGTATGCCGCCAGCGCCGATGACCAACGCCAGGCCAAAATCGTTTTCGCGCTTGATGCCCACGATCAATTCAGCCAGCGGCGGTGTGGCCATGGCTTCGAGCAATAATTGATCAAAGACCACACCCGGTGCATAGGCCGCGATCTGCCTGCGCATATGGTCCAGCGCCGCTGTCAGCGCGAAGCCATCCTGCAGGTTCAACGCCACAGCGCCCGCTTCGGTTTTGTGCGGTAAATCGGCGCTGACCGCCTTGAGCACCAGCGGGTAGCCCAACAATTTGGCATCGGCAATTGCGCGCCCGGGGGTGCTTAACACCGCCGCTGGCGTGCTTAGGCCGAATGCGCGCAGCGCCTGTTTGGACGCCCACTCATCCAGGGCCAGCCCCTGTCCTTTAAGGATTTGCGGGCAGAGCGGTTCGAGAATCGACTCGCCCCGCGCCAGCAACACGCGACGGTTGTTTTGATAGTCGGCAACCCGGCCCCAGGCGACGAACGCATCTTCTACGCCTTGCAGCGCGGCAATACCGTGAGCATGCAGTTGCTCGCGGGCGTGCGCCGGAAGCAACTCGGGAAACGCCGAGGTGACGAAACCGGTCTTGCCATGACGGCTCAGCGCTGTGCAAAACAGCTCAAGCAGCAGGTCACATTCCTTGCGTTCGCCGGTAAATGGCGCCGGGTAATCCAGCACCAGCATCGCGGCATCCGCGTCGGTGCGCAGGGCGATGTCGAGCATGACCGTAAGCGCCTCACGGTCGCCCCAGATGGCGGTGGTGAAGTCCAGCGGGTTGACCAGGTTGGCGTAGCTCGGCAGCACGCGGGCCAGCTCGCCGCGTTGGTCTTCGTCAAGTTTGGGCAGGGCCAGAGCGTTGCGTTCGGCGTAATCGGCGATCAGCCCTGCATCGCCACCGGAACAGGCCAGTGCGATCAGGCGGTTACCCTTCGGCAAATTGCCGCACGCGGCAGCCTTGAGGGTTTCGACAAAACTCACCGGCCCGCTGACGCGGATCACCCCCAACCGGGCAAACAGGCTGTCGTATAACGCGTCGGAGCCGGACAGCGAGCTGGTATGGCTCAGCGCAAGCTCCGCACCGATCTGCGAAACCCCGGTTTTCAGCGCGATGATCGGGATACCCTTCTCCAGCGCCTTGTGCGCCGCGCGGGCAAACCCCGGTACGTTTTTCAAGCCTTCCAGGTGCAGGCCGATGGCAGTCACGCGTGGCTCATCAAGCAACACGTCCATCAGCTCGGCCACGCCCAGTTGCGCCTGGTTGCCGACCGAGGCCATATAGGCCACCGGCAACGAGCGGTCGCTCATCGACAGGTTGTAGGCGAAGTTGCCACTTTGGGTCAGCACGGCCACGCCCTTCTCCACTGCCTTGCCGCCATGGGCCACCGGCCCCAAGGCCGAGCTATGCAAGTAGTCGAGCAGGCCGTAGCAATTGGGGCCGAGCAAGGCCATGTCGCCTGCGGCGCTCAGCAGTTGCTGTTGCAAGGCTGCACCGCTGGCGCCGGTCTCGGCAAACCCCGAGGCGTAGCAAATGGCGCCGCCGGTGCCGATGGCCGCGAGTTCAGCGACGCAGGTCAACGTCAGCTCGCGGTTGGTGGCGATGAATACGGCATCGGGGCCACAGGGCAAATCGGCAACGCGGCGCACGCAGGGAATGCCGTCGAGGCTGTCATGCTGCGGGTTGACCAGCCACATCTGCCCGTCAAACCCTCCGTCGGCGCAGCGTTTGAGCGCACGCGCCATGCTGCGCCCACCGACGAAGGCCAGGTGCCGGGGCGCCAGCAGCCGCTTGAGATTGTCGCGAATAGCCTGGGACATAAGCGTTCCTCGCGCGATCAGCGCAACAATGGCCGCAACAGCTCACGGGCGATGATATGGCGCTGGATTTCCGAGGTGCCTTCCCAGATTCGTTCGATCCGCGCATTGCGCCAGATGCGCTCCACCGGCCCTTCGTCCATCAAGCCCATGCCGCCGAAAATCTGCACGGCTTCGTCGGCGACCTTGCCGAGGGTTTCGCTGGCGAACAGCTTGGCCATGCCGGCCTCGCCGTCGGTCATGCTGCCCTGGTCCATTTTCCACGCGGTATGCAGGGTCAGCAGCTCCGCGGCGCGGATCTGTGTGGCCATGTCGGCGAGCTTGAAGCTCACGCCTTGATAGGTGCCGATGGGCTGGCCGAATTGCTTGCGGTCCGCGGCCCATTGCAGCGACACATCCAGCGCGCGCTGGGCCTGGCCGACGCAGTTGGCGGCGACCATCACGCGGCCGGCGGTGAGCCAGGCATTGGCGACCTCCCAACCTTTGCCCACCTCGCCAAGCACCTTGGACGCGGGCACGCGGCAGTCGTCGAAGAACATTTCATAGGTGTGATAGCCGCGGTTGCTCACGCACTTGGGGCCACGGCGAATGGTCATGCCGGGGGTGCCACGGTCCACCAGGAACGAGGTCACCGCATTACGCTGGCGGCCGTTGTGTTCGTAGGTGTCGGTGACGGCAAACACGATGGCAAAATCGGCGCTGCCGGCATGGCTGATAAAGTGCTTGCTGCCGTTGATCACAAAGTCATCGCCACTGCGCACGGCGCGGGTCTTGATGGCGTTGGCGTCGGAGCCTGCGCCCGGTTCAGTCAGGGCGAAGCAGTCGATTTTCCGGCCCTGGACACAGGGCAGCAGGTAGTCCTCAATCTGCGCGCCGGTGCAGGCCATCAAGATCTTTGAGGGCCGCGCGACAAACACATGCAACGCCCACGAAACCTTGGACAACTCGCGCTCAATCAGCGCCTGAGACAGATAATCCAGACCTCCGCCACCCACTTCCTCAGGCATGTTGAAGGCATAGAAACCGGCAGTAATTGCCTTATCGCGGATCTGCGCGGCCAGCTGCGGCGAGACCTCATCGGCACGGTCCACGGCTTCCTCATGGGGCAACAATTCCCTGGCAACAAAACTGCGAACCGCGTCCACCAACATGTCTTGTTCTTGGCTGAGCTGGAAATTCATGGCGTTACCTGCGTGGTGTTTTTATTTGCCGGAGAAAGTCGGAACGCGTTTTTCGAGGGATGCGCGCAGTGCTTCGGCGCCGTCAGCGCTGCGCCCGCACAACAGGCCTGCGGCGAGCTCCGCTTGCAACTGGTCGGGCAGGTTGCGCGCGGCGCCTTCGCGGATCAGGGTCTTGGTCTGGGCGAAGGCGAACGTGGGTCCGTTGGCCAGGCGGGCGGCCAACTCGGCGGTGTGGGCGTGCAGTTGGTCATCGGCGACCACTTCACCCACCAGCCCGGCGGCCAGGGCGCGGTCGGCATTCCACATTTCATCGAGGAACAGCAGGCGCTTGGCATTTTCGGTACCGATCAGGCGCGGCAAGTGCCAGCTGGCGCCGGCGTCCGGCGAGTAAGCCATGCCTGTGTAACCGGCCTTGAAACGTGCCGATTGCGCGGCGACACGCAGGTCGCAGCACAGCGTCAGGTCCATGCCGGCACCGACCGCGGTGCCGTTGATTGCGGCAATGGTGGGTTTGTCGAGAGTGTGCAGGCGCGTCATCAAGGCGTGGGCGGTTTCGGTCCAGCCGTAGGTTTCCAGCGCGCCACGGGCCTCGGCGTCAGCCCATTCGGCCAGATCGGCACCGGCGCAGAAGCTGCGCCCGCTGGCGGTCAGCACCACCACGCGCACGGCGGGGTCGACGTTGAATGCGTCGAGCAAGCTGTGCAGGTGTTTGAGGGTCGGGATATCCAGCGCATTGCGTTGCGGGCCACGGTTGAGGGTGATCCAGGCAACGCCTGCTTGCACTTGAGTGAGCACGGGCGAATCGGTGGTCATGGCGTCCTCGAATTATTTTATTTGGCGTGAGGGGTGCGACATGGCGAGATACTAAACGAGTGTTCAGTAAGGTAGCAATCGGCAAACTGCAATTATTTTCAGAAGGGAAAACCGGCCTGAACGCAACGCTCAGGCAGCGAGGAAGGGCTCAGGGTTTGAGCAGGTAGCGCTGGCGACCGCCGCTTTGGAGGCCATCGACCCAGGCCTCGCAGATCTGGATACCCTGCTCCGGGGTAAAGGTGCCGGGGTTGAGCCCGGATTCCAGCCACAGCCCGTCAAGCAAGGCGCTCAAGCCGATGGCCGCGAGATCGGCGTCGAATTGCGCCCACCCCTCCTCCCTGGCCATGTCGGTCAGAGCCGAGCGCATGATCGTGCGATATTCGCCGTAGGAGTGTTCATGGGCCTGGTTGATGGCGGGCGCCGTCTTGACCGCACCCCAGAACACCAACCACGCATCGAGCAGTTGCGGGTCGAGCAACTCCGCCGAAAAGGAGCCGCGGAACAACGCCGACAGCCGCTCGCGCGGGTCGGGCGGGGCCTTGGCCATCGTTTCGCGCAGCAGGCTCATGACCTGGCCGGTAATCGTGCGGTAGGCCTCGGCCACCAGCTCATCCTTGCCCGAATAGTGGTGGCTGATCAGCCCTACCGACACCCCGGCCTCTGCGCTGATTTTGCGGATCGATGCGCCCTGAAAACCGTCGCGCTTGAGACACGTGAGCGTCGCCTGGACCAGGTTGGCCTTACGCAATTGCGGGTCCATCCGGGAAAAGCGGGATTCCTGGGTCATGCGGCGATTTCCTGCGGTTGAGTCGGCTGCACGACTCTACATCAGTCGCGATAGCCCGGCGACATTCGAACCCGCATCCGCAGCTACGCTGCCCAGGCAGGTTGCATGGCATCTGCCCCGCCTCCCGTGGTCGCCCGGGGTTGTTGAATCGTTGACGGTGTTGATCTGGGTGATTACGCAGCCGCCGTTTTAAGCCGATCGGGCAAATGCAGACGTTTCCTACGGGAACTGGCGATAGAGGCGCGGCGGCCATCAGTGGCTGGTGGTGGATTCGCTTGCTATAAAAATGACTACTTCTTTTTCGAGGTTGTTGCCATGTCGTTATTGCATTTGCTGTTTGGGGAGCCGACCCAGGATGACCGAGAGCGGGTGAAGGCCGTTCAATCCTATAAAACCTGGAAGCTCAATGATTGCGGCATTGGTGTCGACGCTGCGGAAATCGCGGAATCGGCGCATTACAAGGAGGCGATGCGCCAAGCCGCACAGATCGAGGTCGACGACTCATGGGCTTGCTGATCATCGTGCCGTTACTGGTCAGTGGCTACATGGTCTGTCTCAGGCATCCTTTCTTCTACAACCGTTTACACCGATTTCAAGGTCAACTGCTCTATTTGCAGGTTGCGAGATTGGGCATGATTTGCCTGATCGTCGCGACACTCCTCAGTGCGTTCATATTTGCTCTGTCAAAGCAGAATATCCAGGTCGCGGGGCACCAGCTCGCGACGGACTACAGTGACTATCTGGGCTCGCTGCTGGTACAACTCGACATTGCCAACGAAAAAAACGGCGCACTGTGGGTATTTCTTATCCAAGCCGGGCTCACGGCCATGCTCCTCCCTGTCTTGTGGGCGAAGCTTTACATTCGTGTGAGAAAGAAACTGCTGAAACTGCAAACGGACGAGCAGTTCCATTACTTGTTGTCACTGGGCGTTCTTGAAGGCAACCCCTTCAGGCGTTTGTTGCGAGAGTCGATCGAGCACCGCGTCGCCTGCATGTTCAGTCTGAATGATCGCAAGGTGTACGTGGGATTTGTAATGTTCATCGGCGTGCCAACCGAGTCCGAAGGTATGGATCACGGCTTTACCTTGCTCCCGATTCTCAGCGGCTACAGGGACAAGGACACGCTGGAGGTCACGTTCACCACCTTTTACGCCAATACACACTGCCCGCCACCCATCCTGCTGATTCAGGAAAACGTCGTCTCCGCCACCCGCTTCGACTTCGCCACCTGGCGTACTTTCCAGGCCCGCAAAAACCGCAAGACGCGACAGGGTCACGTTTTCCAACATCGCCCTGCGCGCCCGGTAAAAGCCCCACGCGCCTGCGCATGAGGCCCCTTAACACGGTTAATCAAACTTCCAGTTCAACCCCACACGCAACATCTGCCCGTCGTTTTTGAACTTGGAGTCATACCCGGTGCCCGCACCGCCGCTGCCCGGGATCACCGCCACGTTCAGCTTGTCTTGACCCAGGTCGTAGTACAGGTATTCGGTCTTGAACGACAGGTTCTTTGTGATCGATTGCTCGATACCCGCGCCCACGGTGTAGCCCATCTTGAAGTGGCTTTGGTCACCGCTGAACTGGGTGTTGCCGGTTGGGCCGAACATGTCGACGCTTTGGCTCGTTTCACCGTACGCCAAACCGGCGGTGCCGTAGATCAGGGTGTGATCGAAGGCATAACCAAAGCGACCGCGCAGGGTGCCGAGGTATTTGATCTTCGATTCGAATTTGTTGTTAAGCGCCAAATGGGTGTTGAGTTGCGCAGTGCCGATATTGCGGCTGTCCTGCAGGTCGGTGTGGGAAATATCCGCCTCGACACCGGCGACCCACTGGCCGAACTGGTAGTTGTAGCCGATCTGCGCGCCACCCAGCAGGCCGTTGCGGTCCAGGTTGACCCGGCCCGGGCGTGCGCCGCCATTGATATTGGCGATGTTCGGGGCAGCCTGGCCCTTGGTGTTGACGTCACCATCGCCGCCAAAACCGTAGCCGGCGCTCAAGCCGCCGTAGAAACCGGTCCAGTCGGTGGGGCCTTCGGACGAATAGGCATCCGCTGCCTGAACAGCTGACGAGGCGGCAACAGTGAGTGCGGTAACAGCAAGTAAACGAGTGATCATGTGAAGCTCCTGAGTTTTTTGGTTTTTGACAGGCACAGCGTTGCCGCACGCCGATGGCTATCGGCGCGAAGCGAAAATTCAAATCAAGGGGTATTCGATACCGGGCCGAGCGGCCCGTTCAGGTATTACTGGCCGAGAAAACGGTAGTCGGCGCTGTAAGGCTCGACGTGCAGTTCACCGGCCTGCTCGCAACTGCCGCTGAACACGCCACCAGAGGTGTGCAGACGCTCAACCGCAACTACTTGCGCCAACCCGCCTGTACCCTGATGTGTCACCACATCCAGGCGCAGCAGCGGGATATCTTTGGTACTTTGGCCCGGCGCCTGGGCGATGACTTTACCGACGACCGCACTGTGGTCATCCAGTTGCCAGGTCGGCCCGGCGAAGTGTCGGCCGACGGTCTTGCCGTTGATCATCAACGTCGCCAACGGCTCGCGAAACTGCCAGGTCAATTGGCCGCTGCTGTCCTTGGTACAGGTGTAGATCTGAACGCCGGTGGCCTGAACCGTCATCAACACTTTTTTCGCAGCGCCGGCGGCAGGTTCCGGCAAATCCTGAGCCTGTGCGCGCTGCGCATCGAACGCGCAGATCACCAGCACAATCAGGCCGATCACCTGCAAAACCAGAAGCGCCAGGCGATTGCGGCGCGCCTCAACATCAGGGTCGGTGCTGCTCATTTTGCCTCTGCCGGCGGAAGGGTCGAGAAGGGTCTGGTTCATCATGTTGGATCCATCAGTAGTCGATAACAGCTGGTTATCAGCGTCTGCAGGATGAACAACCGACCCGAAGTGTTTATTCCCGACTATTTTCCAGCCTGGGCAAAAAACCCTTCGTCTACCAGACCTCGACTTTCAGTTCAAGGCGTTGGCTGGCCGGCATTGCCAGCGCCTTGCCGCTGTGCACCACGCCATGGCGCGGCGATTCACGTTTGAGGTTGGGGACCGGTATCCGCCCACCGCCGCGCACGGTTTGCGCACCGTTCATTTGGAACTTGCCATAGGCAAAGTTCAGCCCTACGCCGTTCTGGCGCTGGAAGTAAATCCACCAACGCCCCTCCTCGAACTTCATGAAGGCAAAGCCCCGTGGGTAAGCATCTTCGCCATAGTCATCAAACGTCATCGCCGTGGCAAAACCCAGTCCGTGGCCGTCGAAACGGTTGAGGTATTCCTTGTTCAGGTAATCGCTGCCACCTTGAACGTGGAAGACGCGGTACGTAGTGTCATCGATATGGTCGATCAGGATCGAACATCCGCTGAAGTCCGGTGTGAACACATACCCGGTGGCACCGGGGTTGGCCGGGATGTCGCAAAAACTGCCCTGAGGCACCCAATGCCCCATCAGCGGCCGCTCGACCTTGCCATGCTCACCTGGCTTGTCCAGGGTGGCCAGGCGATAACCGCCGGCCTTGTGATCATTGACGTCGAATACATTGAGGCCGGCGATCACACCTGTGGGTATACGCTTGGCGGTCATGAAGTGCTGTTGCAGGAAGGTCTTGGTGGAGGAAAACTTGTTCATGCACTTTGTAGTCATAAAGACTCCAGGCAAGGGGAGGATGCAGACGTCTCTCCGATCCCTGAAAACGCCGTTCGAACATCAGAAGAACACCCTCCTGCGATGCTTTATTCCATGATTTCGCTTAATCGAAATCAGCCTTTTCCATGCAGATAATTGTCTTCTTCCTACACCCCTCCAGCCGGTAGCCTTCGGCCCTGCGGCGCCTTGCGCACGCACGAACACCGGCTGCAGATGCAGCATCGGTGCCTGACCCCAAGAGTTCGATAGATGGCGCCCCCGTGAAGAAACGTTCGATAGCCCTGCTCCTCGCCGGCCTGCTCCAGCTATCGCTGGCCCATGCAGCGCCCGCCAACATTGCTGTGATCGCCTATGCGGAAAAACCGCTGAAGCTGATTCGCGCCACCACCCTCTATACCGTGGGGCCCGGCACCCGGTTGCAAGGCGGCGATATTCTGCAAACCGGTGCCGCGGGCATCCAGATCGAAGGCCTTGCGGCTGCCACCCTGGCATTGGGGCCGGACACGCGCATCCTCATCGCCACCAACAGCAAGGCCGCGCAGATCAACCTGCTCAATGGCTGGCTGAAACTGCAACCGGTTGCCGGCAGCAGCCACGCCAACCTCGCCGTCACCACCGGTGGCCTGGCGTTTACCTTGACCAACAGCGCCAGCGTGATCCACGTGGGCAAACGTCAGACCGAAATATTCGTCGAAGACGGCAGCCAAGTGGTCAGCGAGCTGGACAGCCACGGCAAGGCTGACCACAGCGTAACCCTTGGCCACGAAGACTTTGCACAACGTGTGGGCGACGCAGCGCTCAAGATCGTCCCGCGCCCCGAGCAGGCTTTTATCGACGCACTGCCCCCGCAGTTCCTTGACCCGCTGGTGCCACTGGGCAAGAAAACCCCCAAGGCGGCAGAGCCCAACAAAGAACGTGACGTGAGCTATGAAGACATCGCGCCATGGGTCGTCAGCCCGCTGAACCTCAGCCAGCAAATGCTTGCCAGCCGCTTTGCACCGCGACTTAACGACCCGGCGTTCCTGCAGGCGGTGAAAGCCAACCGCGGCGGGGTGCTGGCGTGGGAGCTGGAGCTGCTGCGCCTGGAGCGTCGCAAAAATGCGCGCTGATCCTCTTTACGCCGGTCCCCGAAGGTCCTTATGAAATTGTCACTCGCGGTTAAATTCAACGTGGTGTTTCTGGCGGTATTTATCGTCGGTTTTATTGCCACCAGCCTCTCCACTAACTACATGCTGCAGCAAAGTGCGCGCAGGGAAACCCTGGAAACTGCGCGCATGCTGATGCGCTCGGCCTCCGCCGCCAGCACCTACACCGCCGAGCAAATCGTGCCGCTGCTGGAAAACCGCCTGAAATTCCAGTTCCTGCCGCAGTCAGTGCCGGACTTCGCGGCCATTTCGCACCTGCAGGAACTGCTCAAGTCCTACCCGGACTACGCCTATAAAGAGGCCACGCTCAACCCGACAAACCCACGCGACCTGGCCAACGACTGGGAGAAATCCCTGATCAATAACCTGCGCAGCCAGCCGCAAACTGACGAAATGGTTGGCGAGCGCAACGACGATAAAGGCGCGGCGCTGTACATCGCACGGCCCATCCAGATCAAGGACGGCGCCTGCCTGGCATGCCACAGCACCCCGGACGCGGCGCCGAAAACCATGGTCGATATCTACGGCGCGGTGAACGGCTTTGGCTGGAAACTCAACGACACCATCGGTGCGCAACTGGTCACGGTGCCACTCGACCTGCCACTGCAACGCGCCCGAAGCATGCTGCACAGCTACATGCTGTCGATGCTGGGGATTTTCGCTGTGCTGTTCGTCGCGTTAAACGTGGCCGTGCACCTGTTCGTCACCCGCCGCCTGCGACAGATGTCGGCACTGGCCGACCGGGTCAGCCTGGGTGAAACCGACGTACCGGAGATGGACATCAGCGGCAAGGACGAGTTGGCGCGCCTGGGCCAGTCGTTCGGCCGCATGCGCACCAGCCTGGTCAGCGCCATGAAGATGCTTGAGGAATAGGTCCGCGATCATGCTTGAACAACTGGGCAAATACCGCATCGACAGCGTGCTCGGCAAAGGCGCCATGGGCACGGTGTACAAAGCCTTCGACCCGAACATTGCGCGCACCGTGGCGCTCAAGACCATTCGCAAGGAGCTGTTCGGCGACAGCCAGCACGCCGAACTGGTCAGCCGTTTCAAGAATGAAGCCCAGGCCGCCGGCCGGTTGATGCACCCCAACATTGTCGGGGTGTACGACTACGGTGAGGATGAAGGCTCGGCCTACATCGCCATGGAGTTCGTCGAAGGAACGCCGCTCAACACCTTGCTCGCCGCGCAAACGCCTCGCGACCTGAGCCATAGCCTTGGCTGGATGCGCCAATTGCTGTCGGCGCTGGAGTACGCGCACTCCAAAGGCGTGGTGCACCGCGACATCAAGCCGGCCAACCTGCTGATCACCGCCGAGGGCAAGGTCAAGGTCACCGACTTCGGTGTAGCGCGCCTGGACTCCTCCACCCTGACCCAAACCGGCTCGATGATCGGCACACCCAGTTACATGTCACCCGAGCAATTCTGCGGCGAGTTGATCGACGGCCGCTCCGACGTGTTTTCCGCCGGTATTGTGCTGTACCAGTTGTTGACCGGCGAGCGGCCATTCTCAGGCTCGGCCACCATGGTCATGCAACAGATCCTCAACCAGACGCCCGTGGCACCCTCGAGCCTGAACCTGGCGCTCGACCCGGCCCTCGACGCCGTAATCGTGCGTGCCCTGGCCAAACGCCCCGCCGAACGTTACCCCTCGGCCCAGGCTTTTCTGGATGACCTGGACGCCTTGCTCGGCACGGCTACCGGCACCTGGATCAACGCCGAGATCGACGACGATCGTACCGTGCTGATGCGTCCCAACCAGCCATTGAGCAGTGGCGTCACCCCGCTGCCCACGGCAACGGTGACGATGACCGAGGCGGTGGAAAGCCTGACGCCGTGGAAGCTTGCAGTGATGCCCGAGCTGGAGTCGCTGCTGTCCCATCAGATCGGCCCGTTGGCGCGTTTTCTGGTGCGCAAAAGCCTCAACGGCGCAGACGATTTCGACGCAATCTGCGCGGCGTTACTGCCGCACATTCCGTCCGAGCGCGGCCGTGAGCAGTTTGCCAGTGCCAGCCAGTCACTGTTCCAGCGCCTTAACCCGCCAACCGCCATGCCCGAGCCCGAGCCTGTCAGCACGCCCACTGTCATCGAAACATCTGCCGAGCCCACCCAAGCCACTGACGGTGCACCCGCAGAGATCGACCCAGGCTTTGCGCACATGGCGGAACGCCGCCTGGCCGAACTGATCGGCCCCATCGCGCGCATCATTGTCAGCCGTGCCCTGCGCGCCACGACCCAACGGCAACCGTTCCTGCAACGGCTGGCCGAGCCTATCGAGAGCGAGGCCCAGCGCCTGGCATTCCTCAACAGCTTTGAGCCCCTTCCATGACTGATTCCCCACTCAGCGCCTGCGGGCCGCACTCTCTGGCCACCGCGGTGGCCTATGGGGTCAGCGATGTCGGTTCGGTGCGCCAGAGTAATGAAGACAATTTTCTGGTAGAGCCCGACCTGGGGCTGCTGGCTGTGGCCGACGGCATGGGCGGCCATGAGGCGGGCGCGCTGGCCAGCGCCCAGGCACTGATCAGCCTGCGCCAGGCCCTGAAAGCCCATTCGGTCAACCCGGTGGACCCCGACGCCGACCCGGACGCCACTTGGTCGGACCCGGACATGCAAGCCGCCAGCCAGTTGCACAACGCCCTCGACCAGGTGAACCAGTGCGTCTTCCAGCAGAACGTGGCACGCCACATGAGCGAAGGCAGCGGGATGGGCACCACGCTCACCGGGGTGTGGCGCCCACAGGCCGACGGCCCGTTGCTGGTGTTTCACGTGGGTGACAGTCGTTTATACCGTTACCGCGAAGGAGAATTGAGCCTGTTGACCCGCGACCAGACCTGGTACCAGCAAGCCCTCGAAGCCGGCAAGGTCGATCGACTGCCCGCACGCAACCTGTTGCTGCAAGCGATAGGGCCGGGGCCACGGGTGGAGCCGCAAGTACGTGTGCAACCTGTACAGCCGGGCGACCTGCTGATGCTGTGCAGCGACGGCCTGCACGGCTGCGTACCGCACCTGGAAATGCTCGAGGTGCTCGCCATCGCCCGTCGCGACTCGCTGGACATCGCCTGTCAGCGGCTGATCGACCTCACCCGCGAGTATGCCGGGCGCGATAACGTGACGGTGCTACTCGCCTGGCTCGACCGCTGACCGGGCTCATGGCAGCTTGAACGCCTCGTCCACCGGCACACGATAGCCGGTGGCCAGGCGGTTGGTTTCATTGGCCATGCCCACCACCGCCTGCAGCTCGCCAAACATCGCATCGGTCATGCCGGCCTTGCGCGCCGCAGCGGTGTGGGACGCGATGCAGTACGGGCAATTGTTGGTCACGCTCACGGCCACGTAAAGCAGCTCCTTGGTCAACGGGTCCAGGGCACCCGGCGCCATGATTTCCTTGAGGCTTTCCCAGGTGCGGCGCAAGGTCGGCGGGTGGGCCGCCAGGCATTTCCAGAAGTTGTTCACCTGGTCGACCTTGCGCGTTTGCATGATGTCGTCATAGACCGCGCGCACTTCAGGGCTGGCGTCGGCGTATTCGGTGAGGTGTTGGGTCATGGCGAGTTCCGGGCTGATAGGGGGAGTTCTGAAATACCGCGCAATACCCGTTCCTGGCAAGTGAAGCCGTGGATTTTCTGACGTAATCGACACTCGTGACTTCAGGTCAAAAGTCCTTTTCGGGTTCGACGGTTTTTCCGAAGGAACGACGGGCGGATACTCGACTCCATTGTTCACACCCCCTTCAGGAGTTACTGATGTCTATCCCCAACCCACACGTTCCCGCCTTTGGCCTCGGCACCTTTCGCCTGCAAGGCCAGGTGGTGATCGACTCTGTCAGCACCGGCCTGGAGCTGGGCTACCGCGTGGTCGACACCGCGCAGATTTATGAGAACGAAGCCGATGTGGGCCAAGCCATCGCCGACAGCGGCGTGCCACGCGACGAGCTGTTCATCACCAGCAAAATCTGGGTCTCCCACTTCGCCGAAGGCCAGTTGATTCCAAGCCTTAAAGAGAGCCTGCGCAAACTGCAGACCGACTACCTGGACCTCACACTGATCCACTGGCCATCACCGGAAGATCAGGTACCCGTCGCCGAGTTCATGGGCCAGTTGCTGGAGGCCAAACGCTTGGGCCTGACGCGTCAGATCGGTATTTCCAACTTCACCATCGATCTGATGAAGCAGGCGATTGCCGCAGTGGGTGCCGAAAACATCGCCACCAACCAGATCGAACTGCACCCCTACCTGCAAAACCGCGAGGTGGTGGATTTCGCCACCGCCAATGGCATCCAGATCACTTCGTACATGACCCTCGCCTACGGCGAAGTGCTGAAAGACCCGGTAATCGAGCAAATCGCCGAACGCCATCAGGCCACGCCGGCGCAAGTCACCCTGGCCTGGGCCATGCAATTGGGCTATGCGGTGATCCCGTCATCGACCAAACGCGCCAACCTGGAAAGCAACCTCAAGGCCCCGCAACTGACCTTGAGCGCTGCCGACATCGCACAGATCGCCAGCCTCGAGCGCGGCCACCGCTTGACCAGCCCCAAGGGCCTTGCGCCGAAGTGGGATTAAACCCCGGCCACGGGGGTGCGGGATAATTCCCGCAGCCACGGCAACACCCGCAGGCCTTGAGTGGCCTCGGGTGGGTCGATGAAATCCATGAAATGTTCGAGGTTGACGTTGTCGGGCACCCCGGGCAGCCGCACCTGCACTGCTGGCGTTGCGCCGGCGCGCGCCCCCAGGTCCACGTGGTCGTAGACCAGCACATGGCGCACCTGGGGCTGCGGCTCGCACGTATCGGCCGTCAACCCGGCATTGATGATCAGCACATCAAAAGGCTCGGCCGGGATGGCGGTCAGAATCTGGATTTCTTCGAAGGTTTGCACCGGGACAATTCGGTGATACCCCAATCGGTTCAGCATTTTCTCGATGTACAAACGTTGCAGGTGTTGTTCATCGGCAATCAGGATGGTCAGTGCTTTGTTCGGCATGGCAAACCCCTGGGCAGGCAGTGCTCGTCAGTGAGCGTCGCCCATTCTCCAGACATATCCAGAAGACAAAATCAGGCTTGTTCCCACTTCGCGTAGGAGTTCTCCCAAATCCACCGAATGGCAATCAACCGCCGTCAACGCTGATTGCAAAAAGCGCTCAACCCGGCATGCAGATCGTCCAGCGCCTGACCTGTCGCGTCGGCAGCCTCGCTCAGTGCGTGGTGCTCCTGCCGTACGCTTACACCCTCCAACACCTCGCAGCAGGCGATCAGCGCCTCGGCTTTAACCATTCGCGCGCCACCTTTGATTCGATGGGCGAGGTCATGCAGCGCATGAAAGTTGCCCTGACGTTGCAGAGAGGGCAGCAGCGCACGGTCCGTCTTCAGGCTGTCGAGTAACGTCTGCAAGAGCTCCGTGAGCGCGGCATCATCACCCTCCGTCAGCATGATCAATGTACTCAAATCAAACGCCACCTTAACTTCAGGTGTGGCCGGGTTGGTCGTGAGCGAAGCCAATGCCGACCGTAAGTCGTCCAATCCGGCGGGTTTGAACAGACAACCATCCATGTCCGATTGCCGCCAGCGTTCGGCTTCTTCCGGTTGCGCATTGGCGGTAAACCCCAGGAGCAGGCACGGTACCAGACCTTGCGCACGCTCTTTCTCACGGATACTACGGGCCAGGGTGTGGCCATCCATGACCGGCATATTCAGATCGGTGATGACCACATCAGGATGCCCGGTTTGCCACAGCTCAAACCCTTTGGCACCGTCTTCGGCCGTGGTGACTTGATGGCCCAAATGGCTCAGTTGCCGAGCCAATAGCAGGCGGTTGGCCGGGTAATCATCGATCACCAGGGTCGACAACACACGGGTCTGCGGGGATTGCAGTACGGGGGCTGACACCTCAACCGGCAATGCGTCGCTCCTGGCCAATGCCAACGTTACATCCACCCGTGTGCCCTTATCGAGTACGCTGCTCAACTGCAGATTGCCGCCCATCATTTCACACAGGTTGCGGCTGATCACCAAGCCCAACCCCGAGCCGCTACGGGCCGACTGTTCGTTATTGCTGTCCTGAATAAACAGATTGAACAGCCGTTTCTGATCGTGCGCGCTGATGCCCCTGCCGCTGTCTTCTACCGACAACTCGAGGTTCAGATGGCTGGCATCGGATGACCGCGCACTGCGCCCAATCAATAGCACATGGCCTTGGTCGGTAAACTTGATGGCATTGCTCAGCAGGTTGGATACCACCTGCTTGAACCGCAAGGGGTCAACCAGCACAGTGCAATCAATTGACGGGTTCAGCTCCACCCGCAACGCCACCCCCTTATCCCGCGCCAGCCCCTCGAAGACCCGCGCCACTGAGGTCAGCAACTCAAACAGGTTTGCCGACTCCTGGGTCAGCGACAGATGGCCGGACTCAATCCGCGCAATATCAAGAATATCGCCGATCAACTCCAGCATGCTGCGCGATGCCACCGAAGCAATTTCCAACGCATCTCGGTCGGAGAGACTGAGATTGGCGTTTTCAAGGACCAGTTCGAGCATTCCGTTAACTGCGTTGATAGGCGTACGGATCTCGTGGCTCATGGTTGCCAGAAACGTGGTCTTGGCACGGTTGGCGGCGTCGGCCTCATCCTTGGCCTCCTGCAGTTGCCCCAACAATTGCTGGCGCTCGCTCACATCCACCCAGCCGCCAATCATACCCACGACGTTTTCATCGGCGTCGCGGTACGGCAGCATCCAATGATAGATGGTCAATACCTTGCCGCTGGGCACTTTGAGTATCCGGTCGTTAATCACCGGTGCTCCGTCAACCATCAGCCGCAGATAATCCTCATGGAAGGACTGGGCCTGAGGGGTGTTGCCGGTGTCGGTTTCAATCACTGTCTTGCCGATTACCCCTTCAAGCTTGAAGCCAAACACCGCCAGGTAAGCACTGTTGCAGGCCATCAAGCGGCCCTGGCGATCACGCACGTAAATCGGATAGGGCGTGTCGTCAATCAGTACACGCATGAACCGCATCTGGTCGCTTAACGCTCGTTCGGCCTCGCTACGCTTGCGTATCAGCCTGCGCAGGTAAATGGCCCAGCCCAGGGTGATCAGCAACAATATCGCCGCCAGGCCGAACCCTTGAATGATTGCGCTGCGATGACGTAGCCAATGGTCTTCAATGACTACATCCGTGCGCCAGGGGCTGATCAAATCGTCCATTTCCTGAGGTGGAATGCTCAGCAACGCCTTGTCCAGTATGGAATACAGCTCCAACTGGCCCCGGTTGACCCCGAACGTCATACGCGCTGGCTCAGAGCCCACAGTGCTGGTGACCTGCAACGTGTCACGGTATTGAAGCGCGATCAGGTAGCGCGCATTAACTAGCGAGTTGACCGCCCCCTGCGCACTGCCATTGGCTACCAGCGCCATGGCATGGGTAGGATTATCGGCCTCCACAAACTGGATACCCGGGTAATCACGATTGATCAGTTCTCGCACCGCGTCGCCACGCGGCACCGCGAGACGCTTTCCAACCATATCCTCCAGGGTCATCGTATCGGGGTCATCGACGCGAGTAATCAGTACCCGCGGCGTGGTCAGGTAAGGTCGGGTAAAGCGCACTTGGTCGGAGCCCTCAATGGTGGGCGTCACCACTGCCATCATGTCGGCCTTGCCTGTGCTGACGGCGTCAATCTGCTGGGGCATCGAGCCGCCCGAAACGACGTCGAACTTCAACCCTGTACGCAAACTGATCCGGGACAACACATCGGCACTCAAGCCCTCTTGTTGCCCTTGCGCCGTAAAAGATGCCAAAGGCAGCATCTGGTCAGACGCGACCACCCTGACCCGAGGGTGCCGCTGCACCCAGCGCTGCTCACGGGTGCTCAAGTGCAACCGTTCGGCACCGAGCAGGCCCAGGTTCCCACCGCTCCAACGGCGCAATATTTCCATCTGCTCATCCGCCGGGATCGCCCTCAGCGCCGAATTGATAATGCGCAGCAACCGGATGTTGTCGCGGGAGACGGCGAAGGCGAAGGCGTTGGACTCCAGTTCAGAAAAGTCCGCCATTTGTACATTGTTGAGATGGTTGCGGCTGATCTGGTAATTGGCAGTAATCGAGTCGCCGAGATAAACGTCCGCCCGGCCAAATGCGACAGCTGCGATGGCCTCAAAAATCGAAGGAAACAGCTCTATTCTGGCGTTGGGGTAGAAGGCCTTCACGACGTCGGGCGGCATGTAGTGGTAAAGCATCGCGACACGCTTGCCAGCCAGATCGTCCGTCAGGGACTGGCTGTCACCCGTGCGGGTAACCAGCACCGGCTGATCATTGGCGTAGGAACGGGACAACACCAGCTGCGCATCGGCGGCTTCAAAACCGTTGGCCGAACCGAGTAAATCAACTTTGCCCTGCTTGAGCGCTTCAATCACCTCGTCGCGGGTGTCGTAGTGACGCACCTCGACAGAGATGTTCAGCGCCTGAGCAAGCAACTGCGCATAGTCGGGCGTAATGCCCTCAATGTCGTCGTTGTTATTGGTCGATTCGAGCGGGCGGTACTCGGCACCCGATACCCCCATCAACAAGACCCGCCGCTCTCGCAGCCAGTGCCAATCAGCGTCGCCCAGCTCTGCGGGTTGGCCCTTGAAACTGGAATGCCCCACCAGATTCAGAGGGTGGGGCTCATCAAGGGCAAACGCCATCATCGGCAGCACGCTCACCAGCAAGGTAATGATGAGCCTTCGAATCCGGACAATGGTCATGTTGAATCAGATCAAACCGTTACGCTGGGCGAACTTGGCCATGTGCACCACCGAGTCTATGTTCAGCTTCTCCTTGAGGCGTGTTTTATAGGTACTGATGGTCTTGTGGCTCAGGAGCATCCGTTCGGCGATTTCGTTATTGCCCAGCCCCAGCGCCAGCATCTGCAACACCGCCAACTCTCGGTCCGAAAGCGAGTGAACCAGATCTTCTTCCGTAGATTGCAAATCGTCACGGCGCACCGAACTGCTCGGCAAGCTGGGAAAGCAACTGTAGCCCGACATTACAGCCTTGATCGCCTTTTGCAGGTCGCCCAGATCAGCGGCCTTCCCGACATACCCACTGGCCCCGGCGCGCAAACACCGAGCGGAAAAATGCTCTGCAGAAAACCCTGTCAGCACAAGGATCTTACAAGGCAGGCCCAAGGCGTTGATCCGACCGATAACCTCTAACCCGCCAAGTTTGGGCATGCCCAAATCGAGGATCATCAAATCCGGGCGCTTTTCCCGAGCAGTCTGCATGGCATCAGCACCGTTGGCGGCTTCGTAAATGGTGATGAAACCTTCCTGCTTTAACAGAAACTTGACGGTGCTACGAATAAACGGGTGATCATCGGCTATTAACGCGGTAGACATAAAACTCCCCCTCGGAGGGCAGATACCCTTACACATCACATGGGACACAGGTACCTGTGAGAAATGACAGTTCCGACCAGCGGTACCGCACTCTCTCAGAACGACTGTCAGGCTTTGCCTGGTCCCTTCGCTTGAAAAACAGGTTGATCGCTTACAGCCAAACGGTGGCGACCGTCTAGCTGGAAGCGCGCAACGTTAACAACGAAATGACGTTTCGACCGAAGGGGTAATCCGAACTGCTTGTAGGAGTAATCCTGGGGGCTTACAGCTAATCTAGCCGTGGATGCCGCTTTGCGCGAACAGGCTAGTCCGTCGTACTCGGGCTCCAGAAGGCCTGTACTACCAGCGTAGAAGTGGAAATACGCGCCACCAGCGCATCCAGCTCATCGCCGTCCACCGACGTCGCGGCCAGGGTCGCCTCGATTTCCACCTCTTCGCTGCCGAACGGCCGTACGTCTACGTCACTTGCCGGGTAGTTGCAGCGCGCCAATTCGGCTTCGAGCAGCACCATGACCGCCTGTTGCTGAGTACGCCGCGCAATCACGTACAGAATGTTGGTCACCTCCGCCGACACCACGTCCAACGGCTGGCGGTTGATGTTATTGACGATCGGGCGCAGCAACGTGTTGGCCGCCAGCACAAACAGCGTACCCAGCAGCGCTTCGAGGATCAGGTCAGCGCCGGCGCAGGCCCCCACCGCCGCCGAGGCCCAGAGGGTGGCCGCCGTGTTGAGCCCGCGCACATTGCCTTCTTCACGCATGATCACGCCGGCCCCCAAAAAGCCGATGCCGGAGACCACATACGCGACTACCCGCACCGCGCCTTCGGCGCCGCCAAGACGGTTGGCCATGTCGACAAAAATCGCCGCGCCCACCGCCACCAGCACGTTGGTACGCAAACCCGCCGTACGCTGGCGGTATTGGCGTTCGAAGCCGATCAAGCCACCGAGAACAAACGCCGCCGTGAGGCTGACCACGGTATCGACCAGGGAATTGAGGTTGATGTTGTCTATTGCTTGCATGGGAAATCTCCTTGAATGCAGCAGAGCGCTGATTACAGTGGAGAACCGTCAGGCAGGCGTGTCCATGGCAGCCCGGAACAATCCAGGTGCCTGTCAGCGTCGATGAGAGGGATTCGGGCAGGTGCCAGGACTGGCCGCTGCCGGGATGCCGCTTCTCGCTTTTTGAGGCGAGACAACGGCATCGGAAGAATGCGCGTTACCTTGCCAAGTAGGTGCCGATTACTGAAACCGGCCGACAACTGTCACTCGAACAAGTACCCACTGAGGGTCTCCGCTATTGATGAAAACGCGCGGAGTTTACGCGCCGATGACAGGCGAGTAAACCGTAGGAAATTTACTCGCAAGGATTAGGAAGATTCTTCAGGGAATGTTCAGACACTCATTTATTGAAGTCGTCGCAGACCCAATGTGGGAGCGGGCTTGCTCGCGAAGACGGTGGATCAGTTGAAATATGTGTAACTGACACACCGCCTTCGCGAGCAAGCCCGCTCCCACAGGGGAATCGAACGACTAGTCGACAATACTGATTTTCACGCGCGCGCCGTCGGGCAAATCCTTGATCTCCTGCGCCAGATCACCGGTAAACCTGACCTGCTCGACATGATCAATCCGACGCACATTGCCGATGGCGTACTCGCCACCCAGCACCGGCGAAATGACCAAATGGTAGACCTGCCCCGGCAACAATGGCCCGAGCCCTTCCTCTGCCTGCTCCACCATCGGTTGCAGGTACCAGTCATGCAAAAATGCCTGGTCTCTGGACAACTCATCCAGGGCTTCACGCGTTTGGGCAATCACTTCGCATGTAAGCCCCTCAGGGCACAGCCGCCAATAACGCCCCTGTTCATCCTTGATCATCAAATTGCCAAATGCCGTAGAGCCCACGACTTCAACGGGATCAATACCGACCCAGCCCCAACTGTCGCGTATCGCTTGAATCATGTTCATGCAGCCTCCTTGCGTCAAAAATCTCAATCATCGCGCGTCAGTACTTCCAACAATTCAATCTCAAAACGCAAGGGGCTGTTGGGCGTGATATGCGCGCCCATCGACCGCTCGCCATACGCCAAATGCGCCGGTACAAAAAGCGTGCGCACGCCGCCCACCTGCATGCCCATCAAGCCCTGGTCCCAGCCCTTGATCACGCGCCCGGTGCCGATCACGCACTGGAACGGCTTGCCACGTTCCCAGGACGAATCGAACACCGTGCCGTCTTCCAGGGTGCCGGTGTATTGGGTGGTGATCAGCGCGCCCTTGACCACGGCTTTGCCGTCGCCCACGCGGATGTCGGTGATCTGGAGTTCGTCGCTGCTCATGGTGGCTCTCGTTGTAAGCGCAAAGGCTGGGGTTTTCCCAGAATCGGGTGGGTTTGGCAAGTGTAGGAAGAGTCTGGTTGGCGACATTTCCCTTTAACTTGAAGGACGTTTCCGAGAGAATCCCAACCGCTTGCGCCGCTTATTTTCCATGGCTAGTCTGCGTCGGTCACTGCCCATTCAGTGACCGGGTTTAGTAGCCCACGATGTGATTAGGCGCCAAGCGCCCCCTTCTGCAAGGCGCTTTTTTTCGGCCCTGCGTTATGGTGGCCGTGCGCAGGGCACCTTCGGGTGCGCCGGGTCCTAATCACCGGTCTACTAACCTGTGTACGGTCGCCACCCCGTTTAGTAGCGATGGTGTCGGCTCTCTAACAGTTGATTAGGAGTTGAACCATGGACAAACTCGTCCCCGCACCACCCGCTTCAGAACCTCCGTTTTTCACCACCACAGAAGACTTAAGCTTCGAAGACGCCCTGGCCCACGCCAGCAGCGTGTTGCGCTGTGCCGCCGTCGCGGCGCAGACGGCCTGCGATCAACTGAACGGTGATTCACGCACCTTGGTGATCTCGGTATTGCACCTGGTGGACATGGCCAGTGTGATGGTTGATCGGTCGTTGGAGTGTCTGCACCCACCTACTTAAATCACACTCCCCCTTGTGGCAAGCGGGCTTCTGTGGCGAGCGGGCTTGCCCGCGTTGGGCTGCGAAGCGGCCCCAGTCAATGAGGAATGCGGTGTATCAGGTATTCCTCTGTGGCTGGTTTTGGGGCTGCTGCGCAGCCCAACGCGGGCAAGCCCGCTCGCCACACAAGCCCACTCACCAAAGAAGCTCGTTTGCCACAGAAGCCTGCTCAGCAACAGAATTCGGATCACCACAGAGGGCGTGCAAAACCCTAGAGCCAATGCCAGAACCGGCTCCAGAACCCACGCCCCAAATCATCCTTGCACCCTGCATATTGCGCCGCATACATCTGCGAACGCGCCTGCACTTTGCTGGCCACCGGCGGCAGCCAGGTTTTGGCGGCATAGGTGCGCTGGCGGTAGCCGCCCCAGCCTTCGTGGTAGTTCAGGTATTGGCCATAGGCGTCGTATTTGTAGACGCCGTTGATGGTGTAGGTCTTGTCCATGTACCAGCCCACAAAGTCGATAGCGTCGTCGAAGTCCTGGCGGCTGGCGCCGGTGCGGCCGGTGCTTTTCTGGTAGTCCTTCCACACTTCATCCTTGGCCTGGGCGTAGCCGGCGGCGGTGGAGACGCGGCCCCAGGGGATGATCCACAACAGGTATTTGCGCGGGGTCAAGGCGTTCTGACGAAAGCCTGATTCCTGGTACATGATCGCGAACGGCACCTGGATCGGCACGCCCCAGCGCTTTTGCGTGACCTTGGCGGCGTCGTACCAGTCGTCTTTTTCACGGAAGATGCCGCAGATGTCGTTTGGCGTGCGTGGCGGCGAAGTGCCGCACGCCGCCAGCAGGGAGGTGAGTACTAACAATCCGACAGCTTTGCCTGCGCTCAAGGGGCACCTTTGCGTGATTCGCGTAAAAGGCCGGCATTTTACGCGTTCACGGGGGCTGATGCCGAATTGTCATTACTTTGATTTGATAACGGCAGTGACCTCAAGCTCCAACAGGCCGCCGCCTGGCAAGCCCGCGACCCCAACAGCCGAGCGCGCATGCCGGCCGTGCTCACCAAACACGTCGATGAAAACTTGCGACGCGCCATCGACCACTCTGGAAAAGCCCTGAAAACCCTCCCCGCCATACACAAACCCGCGCAGGAACAGAATGCGCTCGATATTTTCCAGACCAACCGCATGGTCCAGCACACTCAAGGCGCGCAGCGCACAGGTTTGCCCGGCCTGTAAAACCAATTGCTCCGGGGTCTGGTCGGTTACCGGGCCGCTGATCACGCCCTCGCCCACCCGGCACACCTGGCCACTCACGTACGCCACGCTGCCGTGAATCGTCACCGGCACATAGTCACCCTTGGGGCTCGGCGTCTCGGGCAAGGTCAGCCCCAAGGCGCTGATTGTTTCGTGAATGCTCATGACTGCGCCTCGCCAAATTCCACATGCCCGCCCAGCCAGCAGCCCTGCAGCTGCCCGGCCTCGTCGTGACGAAAGCGCAGGGATATCTGCGAAGGCCGGCCCATGGCGCGCCCCTGACGGATATGCACCGGGCGCTCATCGGCCGTCACCAGACCGTTTTCCAGCAGGCCGAAAGCCAACGCTGCCGCCGCAATACCGGTGGCGGCGTCTTCGGGGTAGCCCGAGGATTTGGGAAATTGCCGCGCATCGAACTGGCGGCCTTCAAGGTCGGACGGCGCGTAGGGGTACAAACCGGTCGAGCCAATGCGCTCACACAGTTGTTCCATGCGGCGATAGTCCGGCTTGAGGCCGTCGAGCACCGCCACGCTTTTCAGCGCTATCAGGGTTTTGACGCGGCTGGTGCACGCATTCTGAATCGGCAGCGGCGCCAGCTCATTGGAGGTGATGCCCAGCACCGAAAGAATCTCGGCTTCCACCTCAGGATCGCTCAGGGTTTCAACCTGGCCTTTGGGCTGGCTGATCTCCACCTGAATCTGCGGCGTACCCGCGTCAGTCACTCGCGCATCAACACGACCGCTTTGGGTCCACAGCGCCAGGCGATCCTTGTGCAACATGCCCAGTTGGTCGAGCAGCCACACCGCGCCAACCGTGGCGTGGCCGCACATTTCCATCTCATGGTTGGGCACCCAAAAACGCAGGGCAAAATCAAACTCGCTGCCGGCCGGTGCGGCAAAAACAAAGCCGCATTCATGCCCGTAATCGCGGGCGACCTGCTGCATATCGGCGGCGTTCATGCCGTCTGCCACGGCCACGGTTGGCGCCGGGTTGCCGCCACGGGAGGTGGCGGGAAATACATTGACCAGGTGAACCTCGGGCGTCATTTCGCCTCTCCCTTGAGGGTGGAAACAGTCGGCGCCACGGCGTCGACGATGGAGTTGGTGTAAACCTGCTGCGGGTCGAGTGACACAGGGTCGTTCTCGACGGCGTTCATGAAGCTGATGTTCTTCTCGATGCCGTCTTTTTCGATACGCGGCGTTGCCGGGTAGGACGGCAGTGAAGCGGTCCAGGCCGCATCAAAAATGGCCTCGTCGGTGTGCGCAAAGTAAGGGCGCACCGACTCACGGGCTTTCTGCGGATCAGCCGCGATCAAGTGTTCGGCCTTCCACAAAGCGCGCACCAGTTTCTCGGCCGTCGCCTTGTTGCTGCTCAGCCAGTCTTCGCGGGCAATCATCGCGGTAAAGAGGAAGCCATCCAACGGTTTGTACTCGCCCTTGGCCAGGTCCATCAGCACAAAACCGCCCTGCTTTTCTGCGGTGGTGATGGTCGGCGGTGACAGCGAGAAGCCGTTGATGCTGCCCTGGGAAAACGCCGCGAGCATGTTCGGCGCACCGCCGACCGGCATGATGGTGAAGTCTTTGTCGGGGTTTAAACCGGCGTCCTTGGCGAGGTAACGCACCAGCATATCGGTGGTGCTGCCGGGGCCGGTCACGCCGATTTTCAAACCTTTAAGGGCTTGTGCACGGGCCGCCAAGGGCGAGGTGGCCGTCACGCCGGCTTTACGCGCCGACTCGCCGTCAATCACCACGGTGCTGCCGAACTGGGTTTGCACGGCGGCGAAGGCTTGCACGTTCTGGCCCTTGGTGCGCGCACGCACCGCCACGGCGGGCAGGCCGACATAGGCATCGGCGTCGCGGCCGAGTACCGCGGTCAGTGCCGCGGAGCCGCCTTTTTGAAACACGATGACGTCGACATTCAGGCCTTCTTCGGCGAAGTAGCCCTGCTTCTGCGCGACATAAATCGGCACGTACAAGAAGCCTTCGCTGGGGAACGCGAGGGTAACTTTGGTCAAATCCTGAGCCTGTGCGGCGGGTAAAACGGACACGCACAACAGGCTGGCAATCACGAGACGCTTAAGCATGATAGAGCTCCACAACAGGTAGGGTTAAACCGCGACTTCACGTTCAGCTTCGTTGGCTTTCCACGGCATCAACTTGCGCTCGGCCAGCTTGACCGCCGTGTTCAGAATCAGCGCCAAGGCAATAATCCCCACCAGCGCAGCAAATACCCCGGCGGTGTCGAACTGCGAGGCCGCGTCCGACAGCAGATAACCCAGGCCACGGTTGGCGGCGATAATTTCCCCCACCAGCGCGCCGATCAGCGCATAGGGCACCGACAAACGCAGGCCGGTAAACACCCAGGTAAACGCCGACGGGATCACCACCATGGTCAGCAGGTCGCGTTCCTTGGCGCCCATCAGGCGCAGGATGGTCAGTTGCTCGCGGGACACGTTGCGCACGCCGCTGTAGGTATTGAGGAACACCAGGAAAAACACCACCGCGGCGGTAAGGATGACTTTCATCGGCAAGCCGATGCCAAACCAGAGGATGAACAGCGGCGCCAGCGCGACCTTCGGCAGGCTGTAGAACGCGGTCAAAAACGGGTCGAGAATGTCGGCGAGCAACTTGGCGCGGCCCAGCACCAACCCTGCGATCAAGCCCGCCAGGGAGCCGAAGAAAAAGCCCAGCACGGCTTCCAGCGTGGTGATGCCGGCATGGTAGAAAAATACCCCGTTGAGCAGGATTTTCCACAGGCTTTGCGCCACGGCCGAGGGCCGGCTGATGAAGAATTCAACACCAAACCAGCGGGAGATGCCTTCCCACAACAGCATCAGGAACACCAGAAACAGCAAGCGATAAACCTGGATCATACGACCTCCAGCGAGTGAGCCAATGAAGCGGGATCGGCCGCGCCTGCGACGTCAGGCGCCAAGCGTTTCCACAGTTCGGCGCAGAGCTCCACGTAGCGTGGGTCGGAGCGCATTTGCACCAGGTTGCGTTCACCGGTCAGCGGGATATCGATGATGTGGTCGATGGTGCCGGGGCGGCCGGCGAATACCACGCAACGGTCAGCCAGTGCGATGGCTTCATCGACGTCGTGAGTGACGAACAGCACGGTTTTGTTGAGTTTGCGGCACAGGCGCAGCAGTTCGGTCTGCAGGGTCAGGCGCATTTGCGCATCGAGGGCGCCGAAGGGTTCGTCCATCAGCAGGGTTTCCGGGTCGCTGGCCATCAAACGCGCCATGGCCGCGCGTTTGCGCATGCCGCCGGAAAGCTGGTTGGGGTAGCTTTCGCCGAAACCGGTGAGGCCCACCAGGGCCATCAGCTCTTCAACCCGCGCCTCAACCTGGGCCTTGGGCATGCGGCGAATCTGCAACGGCACCGCGATATTGCCGGCCACCGTGCGCCAGGGCAGCAGGTGGTCGGCCTGGGTCATGTAGCCGACCCGTGTATTCACGCCTTTGACTTCGGCGCCGTCGTAATGCACCTGGCCTTCAGTGGGGCCGAACAGCCCGGCGGTCATGTTGAGCAAGGTGGACTTGCCGCAGCCCGACGGGCCGACCAGGGTAATGATTTCGCCGCGCTGAACGTCCAGCGACACATCGCGCACGGCCACAAATTGGCGGCCCTCGACTTTGAAGCTTTTTCGCACGCCTGAAAAATGAATAAAGGGTCTTGCGCTCACCGCCCCTCCTCGTCCGGTAGGCCGGACTTGTCTGTTGTGTGTGAACAGAGGATGAACGGATGACAGATTTGTGGCGCACGGGATCGGGCCGGATCAAGCGCGGGATCGGGACATGAATGGTTGGCTATCCAACTGAAGAAACCGAATCAACTGTGGGAGCTGGCTTGCCTGCGATAGCGGTGTGTCATTCGCCACCGCTATCGCAGGCAAGCCAGCTCCCACAGGGAACCGCGTCTGATTTCAGGACCGGCGCCACTCATCCGGCGACATGCCCAGCATGTGCTTTATTCAAAGTCCAACTGAAGAAACCGGGTCAACGTGTGGGAGCTGGCTTGCCTGCGATGGCATCACTGCGGTGTCACTGGAAAATCGGGTTGTCTGCATCGCAGGCAAGCCAGCTCCCACAAGGGGCCAGTGTTGTTCAGGGGTTTGGTGGTGTCAGGACCGGCGCCATTCGTCCGGCGAAATGCCCAGCACCCGCCGAAACACATGGGCCAAATGCGACGGCGATTCATAACCCACGCTATTGGCCACTTCCAGCACCGACATGCGTGTATGCCGCAACAACGTCTGCGCGCGCTCCAGGCGCAAGCGTTGCACATACGCCAGTACCGTCTCGCCGGTATGTAAGGCAAACAACCGAGTCAAATGCCGACGCGACATATGAAACACGCCAGCAATTTCATCCAGCCCCGGCGCGTGCTCAAGGTTACCTTCGACATACGCCTTCACATCACGCACCAGCATGGCGCCGTGACGCTCGGTGGAGGAGCGTTGCAGGCTCGGCTGGCTGAGGGAAATCGCCAGGCATTCGAGCAGCAGCAAATGGTCGGCCTGGGCCAGTTGGCGGCTGCGGTCAACGTAGGGGTCGGGTTGGCTGAAGGCTTTTTTGGCCAGCAGCAAATGGTGCAGCGGCGCAGAGGTTTGCCAGATGCCCAGGGTGGGCACGCGCAGCAGGCGGTTGGCGCCTCCGGAGAGATCGCGCAAGGCGTAGTGCATGTAGTCGGGGTCGACGTAAAACGCCAGGTGGCCCTGGCTGGCGGTGAGTGACGAGGAGGAATGGCTGCACTGCGGCGGCACCAGCACGAACTGGCGGTCGACCACCGAGGTGGAGCGCCCGCTGTCTTCATCCTTGAAGCGCAGCAGGCCGTGCTCGGGCACCATCAGCATGAACTCGTCATGGGCGTGAGCCCCGGTTTCATAGGCGCCGTTGGAGTTGAACACGCTGTAGATATCACGCATGGCCAGGCACTGCCGCTGGAGGTTGAAACCTGACACTAGCATGTTTGGTGCCAGTGAAAAGCAGCGTCCTTGCTGCAAACTCTGTTAAGCCAAAGGCACGCGACGGCTCGTCAGCGCGAAGCGACCGACGAAGAAGCTCAAGGCTGCGCCCAACAGCAACATGGCCAGGGTGCTCCAGGCCGCGCGGGAGAGCTGTTTGGCCGCGACTTCACCGGCTTCACGGGCTTTCTGCTCGGCTTGCTGTTTCAGCTCATCGACCTTTTGCATGGCTTGCTGATACGCCTGGGCATAGTTGTCGACAATCTGTGTGGCTTCGGCTTTGCTCTTGCCGGTGCGCGCGGCAACGATGTTGACCAGTGCGTCTTTATCTGCAGCGTTCAACGCCGGCTCGCCGGAGGCTTTGACGCGTTCGAACCACTGCTTCAACTGATCGCCCGCTTGAGCCGGGTTGGTTGCCGCGTCAGTAGCGACCTGCTTGCCATCGGCGGCCGCCTGATCGGTTTTCTCCTCAACATTGGCCGGGTCCAGTTCAGGCTTGCCGCTTTGTTTGAGCAAGGTGTCGAGCTGACCTTGCAGGCTGTTCCAGTCGAGCTGGATGCCCTGCTCGTTCAGTTGCTGCTTGACGCTGTCGCCAATCCCCGGTGCTGCGGCAGCGATGCCGCTACCCGCCGCCGACAGGCCTTTGCCCACTACGTTGCCGGCCGTACCGACCACACTGGCGGCCAGCCCGGCCAGCAGCCAGGTGGTGAGCAAGGTAGTCAGCGTCCAGGTGAGAACACCGTGCAGGCCGCCGCGATCCGGCGCGGTACGCCCGGCCACGAACGCACCCAGGCCGATCGACACCAGTGTGGAAACAAACAGCCAGATCCCGGCGCCCGTGCCGAAACCGCTGAGCGGGTTACCGGCCTTCATCGGGTCGACGGCGCTGGCGCCGATGGCGGTGCCCAGCACGCTCAGCACCAGGTAGGTCACCAGGGCAATTGCACTACCGGCCAATACCGAGCTCCAGGACACGCGAAACAGCGAGCGGTTGGTTTCATAGACAGTGGTCATACAGAGGTCCTTCACAAGTTATAGGAGCAAGGCCATGCGCCTTGATGGGTGTGAGTGTGGCGAAACGACATACGTTCAGTCGTGGCGCAAATGCACCAGCCTTTCTGGTGCATTCGCACTCCTTCCCGGTCAAATTCTCTGCACTATCCTGAAGCCCCAAGGTCGATATTTTCATGCGCTTTTTATTCGGGAGAAATCATGAGCCAATCCGTCCTCGCCACAGAAACCAACCGCCGCCAATTGCAGCAGATCATCTCAGGGCTGTCCGACGGGGTGATTCTGGCGGAGGTCGACCAAACGATTTTGTGGGCCAATGAAGCGGCTTTGACCATGCACGGTGTGGAAGCCGTCATGGCCTTGGGCGCAAACACCCGGGAATACGCCGAACGCTTCGCCCTGCGCTACCGCAACAACCACCCCGTGCTGCTGGAAAACTACCCCCTCGCCCGCGCGGCAGCCGGCGAAGAATTCAGCGATGTGGTGGTGGAAGTCACGCCCTTGAGCGACGAAGACAGAACCTGGGTGCACCGCCTGCGCAGCCTGGTGATCACCGATTCGCGCGGCGAGCCGGAATTGCTGGTGTTGATCCTCAGCGATGCCACCGAATGGGCCAGCGCCGAGCAGCGCTTCGAAAAAACCTTCAACGCCAACCCGGCTCCTGCCGTGATCTGCCGCCTCAGCGACCTGCGCTACATCAAGGTCAACCAGGGCTTTCTGGAGATGACCGGCTACAACCGCGACCAGGTGATCGGCAAATCGGTTTATGAGCTGGACGTGCTGGAACAGGCTGAACGCAAGGACCTGGCCATCCAGCGCCTGGGTGAAGGCGCGACCATCCCGCAGATGCAAGCCGAACTGAAACTGCCCGAAGGCGGCAGCAAGCTGGTGATCGTCGCCGGCCAGCCGCTGGACATGAACGAGGAAGACTGCATGCTGTTTTCGTTCATGGACCTGGAGCCGCGGCGCAAGGCCGAAATCGCCCTGCGCCAGAGCGAGGAGCGCTTCGCCAAGTCGTTCCGCCTGACGCCGGTGCCGACGCTGGTGTGCGGCGCGGCTAACCGCCAAGTGGTGGACATCAACGAAGCCTTCATGAACATCACCGGCTACACCAGCGAAGAGCTGATCGGCAAGTCCATCGAAGACATCGACTTTATCGACAGCGCCCAGGCGCGCGCGCAGATGTTTGCCAGCCTGGAAAAAGCCGGCAACCTCGAAGGCCAAGACCTCAAGGTGCGCAAAAAAGGCAATGAGGTGATCGACTGCGTGGTGTCGGCCGACACCGTAACCATTGAGGGCGTGCCTTGCTACTTGATGGTGATGATGAACATCACCGAGCGCAAACGCTCGGAACTCGAATTGGTGGCCGCCATAGAAGAAGTGATGCAGGACGCGTCCTGGTTCAGCCAGACCCTGATCGAAAAACTGGCTAACGCCAAGAGCGTCAACAGCCCCAACCTGCCAAATGTGGCGTTCACTGACCTCACCGCCCGCGAGCGCGATGTATTGGGCTTGATCTGCGAGGGCCTGGCCGACAAAGAAATCGCGTCGCGCCTGAAACTGGCACCCAACACCGTGCGTAACCATGTGGCCACGGTGTACTCCAAGCTGGGGGTGCACAGCCGCAGTGCCGCCATCGTCTGGGCCCGTGAACGCGGGCTGTTCGCCGGTGAACTGCGTCTGAAAAACAAGCCTTGAAAGTGCAAATGCACTAGTGCGGCTAGTGCGAATTCGCCTTATTACAACGCAGGGCAACCCATACCCTTCAGGACATCAACCTTATGTCCTGAAGGAACCAGCATGTTTACCGTGCCCCAACTGCGCAACTGCATCGAAGAAGGCCTGTCACCGCTGACCTGCGAATTCACCCTGTGTCGCGATGCCTCCTTGACGCTCAAGGTGTTCGACGCCGAAACCGGCCGGGTCGACCTGGTCGTCACCGGCATCAGCACCAACCGGCTGCAAACCCCGCAAGACGTGGAAAAGATGGTGGAAGAGCTGCGCTACGAGCTGCAAAGCAACAACGTCGGCAAGCTCACCCTGGATGATTTGCCTTCAACGACGCCCCAATGAAATAGAACACCCCGCCCGCGACGATAAACGCCCCCAGCATGAAAAACATGCTGTAAGCCGGCAGGCTGGCCAACACCAGCCCGCACAGCACCGGCCCCAGCGCCGCGCCCAGGTTGGACAGGTTCTGCGCCCCGTAATACATGCCGCGCAAAGGGTCTGGGGCAATCCGGTCGATAAACATGTATTCGGCCGGGAACACGATGATTTCCCCCACGGTAAACACCGCCATCGCCAGCACCCACCACAGCACGCTGGTGGACAGCGCAAAGCCCACCAGCCCCAGCATGAACATACCCAGACCTGCGATCAGCCATTGGCTCAAGTGACGCTGCGAGATGCGCCGGCCAATCAGGTACTGCAGGGCAATCACCAGCACGGCGTTGGTGGTCAGCACAGCGCTGACCACGGTGTAGGTGTAGTCCGCCGTGGTCGTGATCACCAGGTATTGCGACAGCCACGCGGTGAACTGCCCATACACCACAGCACTGAGCAAACCGCCAATGGTGAAGCACACCAGCCGGTGATCGCGCAGCAGCACGCGGCCGACGGCAAAGAACGACACTGGCTTTTGCGTGGCCTCGACCGGGGCCAGGGTGCGATCACCCCCACGCCAATAAAGCAGGAAAAACCCCACCCCCAATAGCGCCGACAAGATAAACGGCAGGCTGATATCCAGCTTGGCCACCACGGCCCCGAACGCTGGCCCGACGGCATAGCCAATGTTGGTGAGGGTGTACTTGATGGAAAACACTTCGCTGCGCGCATCAAAGGGCAGCAGGCTGGCAAAACCGGCTTTGACCGCAATATCGATGACCGCGTAGGCCAGGTTGATCAGGATGAGGCAGCCGTAGAACAGCCAGATGCCGTCGGCGAGCACCGTGCCGATAAACCCCAGGACGAACAACACGCTCAAGGCCAGCAGCAGCCGATAGTTGTTGATGCGATCGACCAGGAAACCGCCATACACACTGAGCAGGGAACCGACGATCAATGAACTGCCGATCACCAGGCCGACCTCGGTGATGTCGAGGCCAAAGTGGCGGGTAAGGTAAATGACCAGGTATGGGAAGGTTATCGCCTTGGCCAACGTCAGCAACAACGTGGCAGACAGCAACAGGTTCACGGTACGGGGGTAACTTCTTATTGTGGCAAGCATCCTGCTCTCGATATCGTCTAAGGTAACGCGGCGTTTATGGCCGGTTACCTTAACCCAGAGCAGTCACCACAGGCACTGTCATTTCTTGACGGGGGTGATCTCAAGGATGGTGCCGTTGGTGGTTTTAAGCAGCACATACCGGTCACCGACCCGCGCCCATTGGCTGTCGGCCTCAGGCTGCTTGAGGCCGCGTTTTTTCCAGTCGCTGACGGCCGATTCCTTGCGCATCAGCATGTCCGGGGCACGGTCGCCTTCCTTGAGGTCGCGGGTGTTGATGCTTGAAGGCTTCACGGTTTCCTGAGGGGTATCGCCGGCTTGCACGACGAAACTGGCGGTGCACAGGCTGGCGGCAACCAGCAGGCATGCAGCGAGGGATCTGGATTTCATGGGTGCTCCTTCAATTAATGATGCGTACCCAGGTTCCGACCGCAGGCGCGCGGAATCATTCAGCCTGCTAACCTTGCGCCAGCCTATTGCGAGTCTGCCGACAATGAAAACAGCCCTGACCCGAACCAAGCTCCTCGCCAGCACGCTGGTGGTCGCTGCCGCGATCGGCGGCGCGGCGTATTACCTGATCGACCGGCAGGCGGTCACAGGCCTTGTGGGCGGTACCGAGTACAACGAAGACCAACTGAATGAAGGCGATGTGGCCGACATCCACACGCTGACGCTGCCGGACGCAAAAAAACGCCTGAATTACCTGGTGCTTGATGCGCGAGACAGCATCAACCAGATCGCAATGATGGAAAGCCTGCGCCTGGAAATCTCCCCGGCATCGAAGACCGACAAGGCACCCGCCGAGAAAAAAGAGCTGCGTTATGACGAGCCTTTCGTGCCTTTTCCGGCGGCGCAGCTCAAAGCCGCACTGGAAGCCCTCCAGCCGCAAACGCCCGCATTTGATCAGGTGTTCTTCGACAACCAGTCGGGGCTGAAGCTGGACGTGGAACCCATCCGCGAGGTACTCAAACGCGGCGCCCTGCCGGACCAGCGCCATGAGGAACGTTATGCGGTGCAGACCGTGTATTGGCGCGACGGCACGCAACAACCCTTTGCGACGGCCGGGGTTGAAGACGCCGACGCGCAGGACACCACCAAGGCCGAACTGAAGACCAACAAGCCGGCTGAACGTATCAACGTCGCCCTGACCTATCAAACCTACCCCTCCTTCAGGAAGATCGTGCTGGACGCGGCCCATCCGAAAGCGTCGGGCGAAGAAGGCGACACCTACAAATTGACGGCGCTGGCGGACGACCGCGCGTCCCTGCTGCTGGCCACGCCCAAAGGCAAAACCTTCGTGATTCAGGGCCTGACGGCCGAGGGCAAAACCCTCTACAGTGGCGGCAGCAGTTCCAATTCCTCGCCCACCGCAGAGCAAAAGGCCAACCTGCGCGCCTACTACGACGAACTGCTGCGCGTGCAGGCCAATATCTCCCGCTACGCCACCAGTGCCGCATTGCAGGCGCACCTTGAGCAATTCGTCAAAGGCTTGCCGGACACCGCCAGCCCCCTGACCAATGTGCACGCCACCTACCACTTCGAAGATACCCCGGCGAGCATCGTCATCTACCTGCTCGACCCGGCCCTGCCACAAACCCAGACGTTTGAGATGCACAACAGCGTGCCGGCCCAGGCGCGCTATATCGCCTACGACAACGCCACCGACAAAAACGGTTTTATCGATAACAAGGGCCAGTGGGTGGTCAAGCCACGCTTCGAGCGCATCGAATACACCGAGATGCCGAACGTGTACCACATGCAGGTCGGCAGCACCGACCAGCAAGACGGTTGGAGTGAACTGCACTTCAAGTACTTTGCCTTCACGCCCGGCACGAATGTGCTCAAGGAGCTGCCGTTCGACATCATCGAAAAGCCGATCAACGACGACCTGGTGATCGTCGAGCGCGAAACCAACGGCCCCTACGGCGTGTACGACGTGAAGAAACAGCAGGTCGTGGTGCCAATGAAATACGTCAACGTGCAGGTGGTGGGCGACCTGTTCATTGGCCGCCCGGGGCTGAAAACCTATGAGCGTGAAGCGGATTACGGCGTGTGGAACCTGGCCGGCAAGGAACTGCTGGCGCCACGCTTTTCCAGCATTGAAGTGATCGGCGATTACCTCTACACCGCCACGGGCCAGGGCGCACAAAAAGATGTGTACACCTTGAAACTGCAAAAGCTCAACCCGCCGGGCACCACTACCGTTGGCGCATTTATCCAGGGCCAGCCACAACTGGTGCAAGACCCTAAAAGCCGCAAATTCAGCCTGATCAACCCCCAGGGTAAAACCCTGTCCATCAGCCTGCCTTACGACGAAGTCGAGCCCTTCTCCAACGGCATGGCGGTGGTGAAAAAGGGCAACCGCTACGGCGCCGTCGACACCGAAGGCAAACTGCGCATACCGCTCAAATACACCACCCTCAACGCCTTCCAGAAAAACCTCGCCTCGGCGGAAATGGAAGGCTTCAAGGGCCTGGTGCTGATCGACCGCAACAGCGCCGTGGTGAAAAAACTCGGTTCTTACACCACCTACAACACCCCCACCAACAGCAATGACGCCAGGTACAGCATCTGGGACGCGAACGAAGAAAACCGGGTGAATGTGTTTGACGCCGATGGCGTGCAGGTGGACAGCTACGAGCGCGAGTAGTCCCCCTGTGGCGAGGGAGCTGGCTCCCTCGCCACAGAAAGGGTCGTCGCCATTGCCTGCGTGAAATAAATCCTGTAATTTTTCATGAAATTATTCGACATAAATTTCATGAGCAAACAAGAAGAACTCGACACACTGGCCGTGCTGATCCACGACCTGCGCAAACACAAGAAGCTCACCCTCGCCCAGCTCGCACAGAAGATCGAGCGTTCGGTGGGCTTTGTGTCGCAGGTCGAGCGCGGCCTGTCACGCCCCACTGTGGCCGACCTCACGGCCATCAGCCACGCCCTCGACGTGCCCACCACCTACTTCTACAGCCGGCCCAAGCCCAAGGTGGTGGACTGGGTCACGCGCCCCAACGAGCGGCGCACGGTGTATTACGCCAACGGCATCACCGACATCCTCGTCTCGCCCAGCATGAACGGCGCCTTCTCAATGCTCGACAGCTTGCTGGCACCCGGCGCCAATAGCGGCGAGCAAACCATGAGCGACCGCGCCGAGCAGGCCGGGTTTGTGCTCGAGGGTGAACTGACACTGTGGGTGGAAGGCGAAGCGGATTGCGTGACGCTCCGCGCCGGCGACAGCTTCCACCTGGCCAGTTTCGCCCACTGCCGCTACGCCAACCTGACCGAACTGCCCGCCCGCGTGCTGTGGGTTTACAACTAGGAGCAACACCCGTGAAAAGCCATTCCTCGACGTTGCTGGCCGAAGTACGGACCTTTCGCCAGAACCATCCCGACGTGCGTTACGTTGACCTGATCGCCCTGGACATCCCGGGGCACTTCTACGGTAAGCGCTACCCGGTGGAGATGCTCGAAAAAGTCGCCGCCGGCAGCCCCTTGAAGCTGCCGCAGAACGCCGTGCTGCTGGGGGCTCAGGGCGGGCTGTTCAAGATTGGCGACTACTGCTTCAACGATGGCGACCCGGATGCCAACCGCCGCCTGGTGCCTGGCACGCTCAAGCCGGTGAGCTGGGAATCACAACCGCTGGGGCAGATGCTGATCACTTCCGACGGCACCGAAGCCCCCATCGAATTCGAACCCCGCGAAGTGCTGGCCAAGGTGCTGGAACGTCTGCAACACAAGGGCATCCACCCGGTGGTGGCATTCGAACTGGAGTTCTATTTGTTCGACAAGAAGCTCGACAACGGCTTGCCACAGTTCGCCCGCGACCCGCTGAGCGATGACGCCGACGACCAGCCCAACCTGCACATCGAGCGTCTGTCGCGCTTCAGTGACGTGCTCGACGACATGGCGCAAACCGCCAGGGACCAGGGCATCGACATCACGGTGATCACTGCCGAAATCGGCCCCGGCCAGTTCGAAATCAACTTCGGCCACCTCGACGATGGCCTGCGCGCCGCCGACTGGGCTGCCCTGTTCTGCCGCAGCACACGTGGCGTGGCACTCAAGCACGGTTACCGCGCCAGCTTCATGGCCAAGCCATACCTGCAATTTCCCGGCAGCGGCATGCATGTGCATGTCAGCCTGTATGACGGTGCGGGCAACAACCTGCTGGCGGCGCACCAGCAGCAACCGCTGCGTCACGCCGTGGCCGGTTGCCTGGAATTGCTGCCCCACTGCATGCCGATTTTCTCGCCGAACCACAACGCCTTCCGCCGTCTGGGCGGCACGGTCAACGCCGCCACCCGCGCCAGTTGGGGCTTTGAGGACCGTGACGCCTGCGTGCGCATTCCCGAGTCCGACCCGCGCAACCTGCGCATCGAGCACCGCCTGGCCAGTGCAGACGCCAACCCGTATCTGGTGCTGGCGGCAATTCTCGTCGGCCTGGAGCATGGTCTTGAGGCCAAGCGCGAACCCATCACGCCCCTGAACGAGGACCGCAGCAGCGGTACCGATTTCCCTCTGGAAATGCTCGACGCCGTACGCGCCATGAGGCACCAGCCGGTATTGCGCGATAAGCTGGGCGCCGAGTTTGTCGACGTGTACTGCGAAAACAAACGCCAGGATCACCTGGCCTTCCAGCATGAGCTGCATGCGCGGGAATATCGCTGGTTTCTCTAACCCTCAAGCGGACTCACCGATGACCGACCAAAGCGCCCCGGCCCTCAAGGAAATCTTCAACGTTGAACGCCTGCAACACATCGCTGCCGAGATGACGGCGGTGTACCCGGCGTTCGACGCCAAGGCCTTCCTCAAACATGCCAAAACCGGGCTGGCCGAGCTGTCGGTGATGCAGCGCATGGCGCGGGTAAGCGAGAGCCTGCACGCGGTAATCCCGCTGGATTACCCGCAGACGCTCAAATTGCTTTACGCCCTCGCGCCGCGCCTTAACAGCGGGTTTGTCAGCCTGTTCCTGCCACACTATGTGGCGAGTTACGGGCACGAGGATTTCAAGCGTTCCATGGCTGCGCTCAAGTACTTCACCACGTTTGGTTCAGCCGAGTTCGCCATCCGCCACTTCCTGCTGCTGGACTTCAAACGCACCCTGGCGATGATGCAGGCATGGTCGCTGGATGAGAACGAGCATGTGCGTCGTCTGGCCAGTGAAGGTTCACGCCCTCGCCTGCCCTGGTCATTTCGCCTCGTCGAAGTGCAGGCCAACCCTGAACGGTGCGCGGCGATCATCGACAACCTCAAGGCCGACAGCAGCCTGTACGTGCGCAAATCGGTGGCCAACCACCTCAACGACATCACCAAGGACCACCCGGACTGGGTGTTGGGACTGATCGAAGGCTGGTCACTGGACAACCCGCACACCGCCTGGATCGCCCGCCATGCCCTGCGCAGCCTGATCAAGAGAGGCAATACGCGCGCACTGACGATCATGGGCGCGGGGGCCAAGGCCGAGGTGAAGCTTCACCACTTGAAGGTCACGCCGGCAGTGATCAACCTCGGCGAGCGTATCAATCTGTCCTTCAGCCTGGAATCCATCGCTGCTGCGCCACAGAAGCTGGTGGTCGACTACGCCATCGATTACGTGAAAAGCGCTGGCCACAGTGCAAACAAGGTGTTCAAGCTCAAGGCCTTCAGCCTGGGAGCCGGCGAGCAGCAGCACGTTCGGCGCGAACAGCACATTCGCGACATGACCACCCGTAAGCACTACCCTGGCCGGCATGTTGTGCATGTGTTGGTGAATGGGGAAAGGTTGGGGAGCGTGGAGTTTGAGTTGCGCGCCTGACGCAATCCAGTGAACCCACACAGATCCAATGTGGGAGCGGCGGTGCGACGATTCGACTTGCTCGCGAATGCGGTGTATCAGTCGACTCATTCGGGTCTGATACTCAGCATTCGCGAGCAAGCCCACTCCCACAGTTTTGATCCGGTGTATTCAGTCAGGTTTCTCCCAGCAACAACCCTTGCTCCCGCGCGCACAACTCCACCACGTAATCCCACAACACTCGCAACCGCACTGATTTGTGCAACTCCCTGCGCGAGCTGATCCAGTAGCTGCGTGAAATTCCTTCTCCCGGCAGCAAGGGCACCAGATCTGCGTCCCCCGCTGCCATAAAACACGGCAACACCGCGATCCCCAGCCCCGAACGCGCCGCCTGATGCTGAGCAATCACGCTGGTGCTGTGGAACACCACGCGTGGGTTACGGCAAAAACTGCTGAGAAACTTCAGCTCCTGGCTGAACAGCAAATCGTCCACATAATCGATCCACGCATGGGCTGCGAGGTCTTCGCGTTTTTCGATGGGCGGGTTGCGGTCCAGATAGGCACGGCTGGCATAGAGCGCGAGGCGGTAGTCGGTGAGTTTGCGCGTGACCAGTTGATCGACGCTCGGGCGTTCGAGGTGGATGCTGATTTCCGCTTCGCGGTTAAGGATGCTCACAAAACGCGGCACGGCCACCAGTTCCACTTCCAGCCCCGGATAGCGTTCAAACAGCCCGCCCATGCGGCTGGCGAGGAACATCACGCCCAAACCTTCAGCCACGCCGAGGCGGATCTTGCCCAATGGCGCAGAGGAGTGGGTGAGTTCGTCTTCAGCCAACAACGCGACGTTTTCCATGGCTTCGGCGTGTTTGAGCAGGGCTTCACCGGCGGGGGTCAGCTCGTAGCCTTGGGCGTGCTGCACAAACAGCGCGGTGCCAAGGCTTTTTTCGATGGCTTCTATGTGCCGGGCAACGGTCGCGTGCGTGGTTTTCAGGCGCTGCGCGGCGGTGAGCAGGCGCCCGCTGCGCTGCAACTCCAGAAAATACCGCAGGTCATTCCAGTCGAACATGTCGCCTCACTCCCTTGGACATAAGTATTTCCCAAGCCCCCCTTGTGGTGTGCTGTTTAAAAACGCACAGCAGCTGGGTAAAAACTAACATTTTTAAGACGAAAACTAACAACTAGGATGGAGCCAATAAGAAAAACAAGCGAGACCTCAGATGCCCATTGCAGCTGCTGAATACGATTACGTGGTAGTAGGCGCCGGCCCCGCAGGCTGCCTGCTCGCCAATCGACTGTCCGCCAACCCCGCCCATCGCGTGCTGCTGCTTGAAGCCGGTGGCCGCGACAATTACCCCTGGATCCATATTCCCGTCGGCTACCTGTTCTGCATCGGAAACCCGCGCACCGACTGGTGCTTCAAGACCGAAGACCAGGAAGGCCTGCAAGGCCGTGCCCTGAGTTACCCGCGCGGCAAGGTGTTGGGCGGCTGCTCTTCCATCAACGGCATGATCTATATGCGCGGCCAGGCCCGGGACTACGACGGCTGGGCGGCCGAAGGCAATGCAGGTTGGGCCTGGAAAGACGTACTGCCGCTGTTCAAACAGAGCGAAAACCATTTTGCCGGTGGTTCGGAGTTTCACAGCGACGGCGGTGAATGGCGCGTCGAGCAACAGCGTCTGCACTGGCCGATCCTGGATGCTTTTCGTGACGCAGCGGCGCAAAGCGGCATCGCGCCGATCAGCGACTTCAATCAGGGCGATAACGAAGGCTGCGGCTACTTCCAGGTCAACCAGAAGGCCGGAGTGCGCTGGAATGCGGCCAAGGCGTTTCTCAAACCGATCCGCCAGCGCCCCAACCTTACGGTGCTGACTGAAGTGGAAGTCGACCGCGTGGTGCTCGAAAACGGCCGGGCTTCGGCAGTCGTTGGGCGTCAGCACGACCAACAGGTGACGTGGAAGGCACGCAAGGAAATCGTGCTCTGCGCGGGCTCCGTAGGCTCCCCGGGCATCCTGCAGCGCTCGGGGATCGGCCCGTCCAGTGTGCTGAAACCCTTGGGCATCAATGTGCTGCACGAACTGCCGGGCGTCGGCGGCAACCTGCAGGATCACCTGCAACTGCGGCTGATCTACAAACTGGAAAACGCCCGCACCCTCAACCAAGTTGCCGGGACCCTGCTCGGCAAGATGGGCATGGGCCTGCGCTACCTGTATGACCGCAGCGGCCCGCTGTCGATGGCGCCCAGCCAGCTCGGCGCATTTGCCCGCTCCGGCCCGGAACAAACCTCGGCCAACCTTGAATACCATGTGCAGCCGCTGTCTCTGGAGCGCTTTGGCGAACCGTTGCACGCGTTCCCGGCCTTTACCGCGTCGGTCTGCGACCTGCGCCCGCAAAGCCGTGGGCGTATCGATATCCGCTCGGCCAACCCTGCGGATGCGCCGCTGATCCGGCCCAATTACCTCAGCCATCCGGAAGATCTGCGGGTGGCCGCCGATGCCATCCGCCTGACTCGCCGTATCGTCGCGGCTCCCGCCCTGAGCCAGTTCAAACCGGTGGAATACCTGCCCGGCGACTCACTGCAAACCGAGGAACAATTGCACGAAGCCGCCGCGCGCATCGGCACGACGATCTTTCACCCGGTGGGCACCTGCCGCATGGGCGACGACAAAGACGCCGTGGTCGACGCACAACTGCGCGTGCACGGCGTGCCCGGCCTGCGCATTGCCGATGCCTCGGTGATGCCGCGCATCACGTCTGGCAACACTTGCTCACCTACACTGATGATCGCGGAGAAAGCCGCGCAACTGATCCTGACGCCGAACACAAGGAATCTTGCTCCCGAGAAAGAACTGGTTCATGCAATCTGAATAGCGGCGCCACACCCGGCGCCGACAGTGGAACAACAATAAATAATCACTGTGAGGGACACCCGATGTCAGAACATGCTCAACCCCTGGGCTCGGCAATCGATGCGAGCACCCGCAACGACTCAAAGAAAGTCATCTTCGCCTCCTCCCTCGGGACGGTGTTCGAGTGGTATGACTTTTTCCTCTACGGCGCTCTGGCGGCAGTGATCAGCAAGCAGTTCTTTGCCGGGGTCAACGACACCACGGCGTTTATCTTTGCCTTGATGGCCTTTGCCGCCGGCTTCGTGGTACGGCCTTTCGGCGCGCTGGTATTCGGGCGTCTGGGCGACATGATCGGGCGCAAATACACCTTCCTGGTGACCATCATTCTGATGGGCGTGGCGACGTTTTGTGTCGGGCTGTTGCCGACCTACGCGAGCATCGGCATTGCCGCGCCGATCATCCTGATCGTGTTGCGCATGCTGCAAGGCCTGGCGCTGGGCGGTGAATACGGCGGCGCGGCCACCTATGTGGCCGAGCATGCACCGGCTGGCAAACGCGGCTTCCACACCAGTTGGATTCAATCCACTGCAACCCTCGGCCTGCTGCTGTCGCTGTTGGTGGTGCTGGCCTGCCGCTACTTCACCGGCGATCAGTTCGAGGTGTGGGGCTGGCGGATTCCGTTCCTGTTTTCGATTGTGCTGCTGGGTATTTCCACCTGGATCCGCATGAGCCTGCATGAGTCCCCTGCGTTCCTGAAAATGAAAGAGGAAGGCAAGGCCAGCAAGTCGCCGATTCGCGACTCGTTCGGCAAATGGGAAAACCTCAAGATCGTGCTGATTGCGCTGTTCAGCATTAACGGCGGGCAAGCGGTGACCTTCTACGCGGCGCAGTTCTATGTGCTGTTTTTCCTCACCCAATTCCTGAAAATGGACCCGGCGCTGGCCAACATGCTGTTGATCATCAGCGTGGTGATCGGTGCGCCGTTCTTCATTCTGTTTGGCTGGCTGTCGGACAAGGTCGGGCGCAAACCGGTGTTGATGCTCGGCCTGTTGCTGGCCACCGCGCTGTACTTCCCGATCTTCAAAAGCCTGGCGCACTACACCAACCCGGCGATGGACCAGGCCAGCCATCAGGCGCCGATCACCGTGCTGGCCGACCCGGCCACCTGCACCTTCCAGTTCGACCCGGTGGGCAAGGCGAAATTTGACAGCCCGTGCGACAAGGTCAAGACCTTCCTGGTCAAACAGGGCCTGCCTTACAGCAGCAGCGCTGCCCCGGCGGGCAGCCCGGTGCAGGTGAGCGTGGGCGACGTGCGCATCGACGGTTTCGACGAAGCCGCCTTGCGCGGCGCCGTGACGCTGGCCGGCTACCCAAGCTCGGCGGATGTGGCGCAGGTCAACAAAACCATGGTGGTGGTGCTGATCGTGGCGCTGATCCTGATCGCCGCCATGTGCTACGGCCCGCTGGCGGCGTTGATGGTGGAGTTGTTCCCGACGCGTATCCGCTACACCTCGATGTCGCTGCCCTACCACATCGGCAACGGCTGGTTTGGCGGGTTCCTGCCGACGGTGTCGTTTGCCCTGGTGGTGTACACGGGCGATATCTTCTACGGCCTGTGGTACCCGGTGGTGGTGACGGGGGTGAGCCTGATTGTCGGGTTGTTCTGCCTCAAAGAAACCCGGCATGTGGATATCGATAACAACTGACCGGCGGTGCCCCCACCTTGATCGGGTGGGGGCACACACAAATCGCTGTATATCCATCCAGATAATGGTTGATCAAATCCCTTCTTTTGCCCATCCTGCTCTGCATTCAACTGTGTAATGAATGGGCTGAGCATGCGGCTGTACCTCTGTGAAAAACCCTCCCAGGCCAAGGATATTGCGGCCGTGCTCGGCGCCAGTCGCCGTGGCGACGGTTGCTGGGTGGGGAACGGGGTCACGGTCACCTGGTGCATCGGTCATCTGCTTGAAACCGCCCCGCCCGACGCCTACGACGCCAAATACAAACGCTGGGTGCTGGCCGACCTGCCGATCGTCCCGGAAAAATGGAAGATGCAGGTCAAGCCCAAGACCGCGAGCCAGTACAAGGCCGTCAAGCGTCTGTTGGGGGAAGCTCAGGAACTGGTGATCGCCACCGACGCCGACCGCGAGGGCGAGATGATTGCTCGCGAACTGGTGGAGCATTGCCGGTATCGCGGGCCGATTCAGCGGCTATGGTTATCGGCGCTGGATGACGCCTCTATCCGCAAGGCCCTGGCTGCACTCAAACCCGGCGCCGAGACGTTCAGCCTGTATCACTCGGCCCTCGGCCGTTCTCGCGCCGACTGGCTGATCGGCATGAACATGAGCCGCCTGTTTACCTTGCTCGGGCGCCAATCCGGGTATCAAGGCGTGTTGCCGGTAGGCCGTGTGCAAACGCCCACCTTGCGGCTGGTGGTGGACCGCGACCGCAGCATCGCCGACTTCGTGCCCGTGGCTTACTGGGCTATTGATGTGGACCTGCGCCACGAAACAATGACCTTCACCGCTCAATGGCGAGCGGACGAGGATGCCTGTGACGATCAAGGCCGCTGCCTCAACCCGCAATTGGCCCGCGACGCTGCCGATGCGATGCGAAACGCCGCCATCGCGCGGTTGGTCAAGCTGCGAACCGAGCGAATGCGCGAGGTCGCCCCCCTGCCCTTCGACCTGGGTACCTTGCAGGAAATCTGTTCGAAGAAGCTCGGCCTCGGCGCCCAGGAAACCCTGGATATCGCCCAATCACTTTACGAAACCCACAAGGCCATCACCTACCCGCGCAGTGATTGCGGTTACCTGCCCGTCAGTCAGCACAGTGACGCGCCGACAATTCTCGCAGCACTGGGCCGTGCAGATGCCGCAGTGAATGAGCTGATGCCGCATATCGATGCCCAGCGCCGTTCACGGGCCTGGAATGACGCCAAGGTCAGCGCCCACCACGGCATCATTCCCACCGGGGCCGGAAAGGATGTCAGCCAGCTCACCGGTAAACACCGCGCGGTTTATACGCTGATTCGCGCACGTTATTTGGCGCAGTTCCTGCCCAACCATGAATACGATCGCACCCAGGCAGACTTCGATTGCGCAGGCTTTGCACTGCGTGCGGTGGGCAAAGTCGTGATCGAGCCGGGCTGGAAGCGCGCCTTGCCCGAAGCACTGGCACCGGCCAAAGGGCGTGAAGCGCCAGCGCCGCAAGCCTTGCCGATGCTGGTTCAGGGTCAGGGTCAGGATTACGCGGTCGCCAAGGTCAACCTCAAAGACCTGTGGACTCAGCCGCCCAAACCGTTCACCGAAGGCGACCTGATCAAGGCGATGAAAAACGTCGCCAAGCTGGTGGAAGATCCGCTGCTCAAGCAAAAGCTCAAGGACACCACTGGTATTGGTACCGAAGCCACCCGCGCCGGAATTATCCAGGGCCTGCTGGACCGTGGTTACCTGGTGAAAAACGGCAAAGCGCTATCGGCCACCCCGGCGGCGTTCAGTTTGATCGACGCAGTGCCCCGCGCCATTGCCGACCCGGGCACCACCGCCATCTGGGAACAGGCGCTGGACATGGTGCAGAGCGGCGAAATGAGCCTGGAAGAGTTCGTCGCCAAACAGGCGGCCTGGATGAGCAAACAAGTGGCACGCTGCAACGGCATGCGCATGACCATCACTGGTCCGGCCAGCCCGGCAGGTCGGGGTGCCGCGCCGTGGAAAAAGAAACGCAAGGCGGCCCCACGCAAGACGGCAGCGGCCCCCAAGCGCGCGAAAAAGCCTTCAAACGCCGGGTAAATACCAAAAAAAACCGGTGAATGACGTTTTTCGACGGGTTTGATGCCGCTTTGGACCTTGCTCCGCCACAGGCCGTCTAGGATTCTGTAGGGGACCGTGTCTACTAACAACAATACCGGAGTGGCCGCCATGAAAACCGTCGCAGAAGTGCTCAAAGCCAAGGACCAGAAGAATCAGGACGTCCACACCATCCAGTGGGACCACACCGTGTTTGAAGCACTGGTGCGCATGTCGGAAAAAAACGTCGGGGCATTGCCGGTCGTCAAGGACGGGGCGGTGGTAGGGATCATCAGTGAACGTGATTACGCACGCAAAATCATGCTCAAGGGGCTGTCGTCGGTCACCACCAAGGTCCATGAGGTGATGAGTTCTCCTGTTATTACCGTCGACAGCCATAAAAAGGTCGATGAATGCATGAACATCATGACCGACAGTCACCTGCGCCATTTGCCGGTGGTCGAAGACGGCAAACTGCTGGGGCTGTTGTCCATCGGCGACCTGGTCAAAGAAGCCATTGCCGAGCAGGCCGATATGATCAGACAGCTGGAGCAGTACATCCGCGGCGAATAGGAGAACCCATGCTCGACACGCTGGAACATCAAGAAGACCACCTCGACACCCTGCACCGGGCTATGGCCGAACGGCGCTTTCTGGTGCTGACCGGTGCGGGAATCAGCACGTCGTCGGGCATCCCGGACTACCGCGACAGCGAAGGTGTGCGTCGGGGCAAGGCACCGATGATGTACCAGGAGTTCCTGGCCACTCCACAAGCGCGGCGCCGGTACTGGGCCCGGGCCATGCTGGGTTGGCCAAGAGTGCGCATTGCGCGGCCTAACCCGGCGCATTTTGCGCTGGCGACACTGCAACAGCGCGAGCGCATCAGCGGGCTTATTACGCAGAACGTTGACACCTTGCACGACCAGGCCGGCAGCCATGATGTGATCGAGTTGCATGGCAGCTTGCACCGGGTGCTGTGCCTGGATTGTTTGCAGCGCAGCGCCCGCGATGTGATCCAGCGGGTGATGGAAGATGAGAATCCGTACCTGGCGGGCGTCGATGCCGTACAGGCACCGGACGGCGATACGCTGCTCGATCCGGTTTTTGAAGAACGCTTCAAAGTCCCTCACTGCCCCCACTGCAGCGGCCAGCGCTTGAAGCCGGATGTGGTGTTCTTCGGCGAGAACGTCGCCCAGGCCACGGCAGCCAATGCGATGGCTGCGGTAAATCACGCCGAAGGTTTGCTGGTGGTCGGCTCCTCGCTCATGGCCTATTCGGCCTTTCGTCTGTGCAAGGCGATGGTCGAGCAAGGCAAACCGGTGATTGCTATCAACCTGGGCAAAACCCGAGGGGATGAGTTGTTGCAGGTGAAGATCGAGGCGTCGTGCGAGCGGCTGTTGCCGCTGCTGGTCGAAAGGTTGCGTTAACGAGAACACTGCAAATCCGAATGTGGGAGCTGGCTTGCCTGCGATAGCGTTGTGTCAGCAACGTAGTTACCACTGATACACCGCTATCGCAGGCAAGCCAGCTCCCACAGGGTTCCGGTGCTGAATTGTCCACCGAGATCCTGAGACCCATTGCACAAAAAATGACGCCCAAGTCACGTTTTCCGGCATTCTCCCGTCACCACAGCGATTTATGTAGTGCTCAAAAAAAATCACTACATAACCGTTGACGTAACCTTTTTGTCCTTGCATTATCGAGACGTCTCCCGGATCGGGAGCGTTGGTAACAAGCGTTTTGAAAGAGCTCGTCTGACCGCCGAGCTGTTTTTCCCGGATGTGCACTGCCCACAAGGCAGATTGATGAAGCTGACCGACCCGCAAGGTTCGGTACAAGGAGCTCAAACGCTGCTTGTCTGCGTGAATGAAACCATCACGTAGCCGTTCATCAGCAAGACTACATGCATCAGGTTCAAGACCCTGCCCGTACTCGGCAGACCGTTACTGACGCCCGGCTTTCAGAGCCGGAGACAACTAAGCAGTATTAACGAATCAACTGATAGATCGCCAACTGGTCAAGGGGCTTACACATGAATCTGAACAACCAACCAACTATCGATGAATTGGCTGAGATGTTCGCAGCGCAGAAAGACACTCTCGACGATCATGTTCTGTGGATCGGCAAATCGGGCGAAGTGCAACTTGACTGCCTGGCGCCCAATACCGAAGAAGCTGAATTTGACCGTAACAACCGTGAGCTGGCAGCGCGCCTGAAGGTGTACCGCCGCGGCCAGGGTTATGTCGGCAAGAAGGCTGCGGCAGATCGCAACTTTATCGAACAGGTCTTTCACACACTTAATAACGAATGGCAGCACCTCAACGGCCAGTCGCGCGTTAAAGTGATTGATAGATACTGCTGATAAAACAGCATTAAACATTTAAGCCCGCTCGTTTATTCGAGCGGGCTTTTTAATAGCCAATCCTGATCAAGTTTATAACAAAGCCGGAAATCGCCCCTTACTCGCTTCATCACGGAAAATATCAAACAACACCTGCGCCGCTGCCGACAGCTCATGCCCAGGCTTGGTTAACACGCCAATCGGCCGCTCGATCACTGGATCGCTCAGGGTGATGCAATGGGCACCCGCCTCCTCCATCTGCCGGGCGCACAATGCGGGTACGGCGCTGACGCCCAAGCCACTGGCAACCATCTTGCCTACCGTCGTCAATTGATGGCTTTCCAACGCTACCGGCAATTTCATCTGCAAGGCATTCAAGTGATCTTCCAGCATCACGCGTACCGTAGACGGCCGTTGTAAGGTGATGAAGGGTTGCTCCAGCAGGGTTTTCCAGTCGATTTGCGTGCGGTGTGCCAAAGGTGAATCACCGGGCACTACAGCGATAAACCGGTCTAGGTATAAAGGCGTGAATGCCAGAGAGGATCCGTCGGACGGCTCGAACGCCACGCCCAGTTCCACCTGGCGGTCGCGAACCATCTCCAGCACCTGCTCGTTGATCAAGTCGTGCACCGTCACATTCACCTGAGGGTAACGTGCGCGAAATATCTTCAGGATCGGCGGCAGCAAATTACCTGCAAACGACGGCATCGCCGCCACTGTCACGCGCCCGCGCTGCAGGGTAAAACGCTGACGCAACTCATCTTCGGCATTATCCCAATCCGCAATCAACCGTCGTGCCAGAGGCAGCAGGGATTCACCTTCAGGCGTCAGCGCCACGTTGCGCGTGTTGCGGCTGAACAAGCGCCCGCCCAGACCTTCCTCCAGCCCCTTGATGGTCAAGCTCAACGCCGATTGGGAAAGGTGCAAGCGCTCGCAAGCGGCGGCAAAACTCAGGCTCTGGGCCACGGCCAGAAAGGCCCGCATCTGTTTGACGGTCATGGCGCTACTCCGGAGGGCGAATCGACTATGCTGTTTTTTAAATCAATCAACCTTAAAAAACAACTTAACAAATCAATCCGGCAGCGCAACACTCAGGTCACTGGCTGGACCACACACAATAAAAGAGGTGCATATGGCAGGTTTCGATAAACGCGTGGCGTCCTATGAAGAAGCGCTGGCAGGCCTGGAAGACGGCATGACCGTACTGTCCGGCGGTTTCGGCTTGTGCGGCATTCCGGAAAACCTCATCGCCGAAATCAAGCGCAAAGGCACCCGCGATTTGACCGTGGTTTCCAACAACTGCGGCGTCGACGGTTTCGGCCTGGGCGTACTGCTGGAAGAAAAACAGATCAGCAAAGTGATCGCTTCCTACGTCGGTGAAAACGCCCTGTTCGAGAAACAGTTGCTCAGCGGCGAAATCGAAGTGGTACTGACCCCTCAAGGCACCCTCGCAGAAAAAATGCGCGCAGGCGGTGCTGGCATTCCGGCCTTCTTCACCGCTACCGGCGTTGGCACCCCCGTTGCCGAAGGCAAGGAAACCCGTGAATTCAATGGCCGCCCTTACCTGATGGAAGAATCCATCACCGGCGACTTCGCCATTGTCAAAGGCTGGAAAGCTGACCACTTCGGCAACGTCATCTACCGCCACACCGCGCAGAACTTCAACCCGCTGGCCGCTACTGCCGGCAAGATCACCGTGGTTGAAGTCGAGGAGATCGTCGAGCCAGGCGAGCTGGACCCGGCGCATATCCATACCCCTGGGATCTACGTCGATCGGGTCATTTGCGGCACTTTCGAGAAGCGCATCGAACAGCGCACCGTGCGCAAATAATCCGCCTTCGGCCCGAACAATAAGGACACATGAAATGGCTCTTACCCGCGAACAAATGGCTCAACGAGTCGCCCGTGAAATGCAGGACGGTTTCTACGTCAACCTCGGCATCGGCATTCCGACCCTGGTGGCCAACTACATTCCCGAAGGCATGGAAGTCATGCTGCAGTCGGAAAACGGCCTACTGGGCATGGGCCCGTTTCCTACCGAAGAAACCATTGATGCCGACATGATCAATGCCGGCAAGCAGACGGTGACGGCGCGCATCGGCGCGTCGATTTTCTCCTCCGCCGAATCCTTCGCAATGATCCGCGGCGGCCACGTCGACCTCACGGTACTCGGTGCGTTTGAAGTAGACGTACAGGGCAACATTGCCTCGTGGATGATCCCCGGCAAACTGGTCAAAGGCATGGGCGGTGCCATGGACCTGGTGGCCGGCGCAGAAAATATCATCGTGATCATGACCCACGCGTCCAAGGACGGTGAGTCCAAGTTGCTCAGCCAATGCAGCCTGCCGCTGACCGGCGCCAAGTGCATCAAGCGTGTGTTGACTGACCTTGCATACCTGGAAATCGAAAATGGCGCTTTTGTCCTCAAGGAACGCGCACCTGGCGTCAGCGTTGAAGAGATTGTGAGCAAGACCGCCGGTAAACTGATCGTCCCGGACCACGTTCCAGAAATGCACTTCCAGTGAGGACAGATTCCATGCAAGACGTCGTGATTGTTGCTGCCACCCGCACCGCCGTGGGCAGCTTCCAGGGTTCGCTGGCGAATATTCCGGCACCGGAACTGGGCGCGGCTGTCATCCGTCGCCTGTTGGAGCAAACCGGTCTGGACCCGGCTGAAGTCGATGAAGTTATCCTCGGCCAAGTACTGACTGCGGGCTCGGGCCAAAACCCTGCGCGCCAAGCGTCGATTCTCGCCGGCCTGCCCCACGCCGTACCCGCCATGACCCTGAACAAGGTCTGCGGCTCGGGCTTGAAGGCTCTGCACTTGGGCGCTCAAGCGATCCGTTGCGGTGACGCAGAGGTGATCATCGCCGGCGGCATGGAAAACATGAGCCTTGCCCCGTACGTGTTGCCCGCCGCGCGCACCGGTTTGCGCATGGGCCACGCCAAGATGATCGACAGCATGATCACCGACGGCCTGTGGGATGCGTTCAACGACTACCACATGGGCATCACCGCCGAGAATCTGGTGGACAAATACGGCATCAGCCGTGAAGCCCAGGACGCATTCGCTGCCGCATCGCAACAGAAAGCCGCCGCCGCCATCGAAGCCGGGCGGTTTGCCGATGAGATCACGCCGATCCTGATTCCCCAGCGCAAAGGCGACCCTATTGCCTTCGCAGTGGACGAGCAACCACGCGCCGGCACCACCGCCGAGTCCCAGGCCAAACTGAAACCCGCTTTCAAGAAAGACGGCAGCGTTACAGCCGGCAACGCCTCCAGCCTCAACGACGGTGCCGCCGCGGTACTGCTGATGAGCGCCGACAAGGCCAAAGCACTCGGCCTGCCGGTTCTCGCCCGTATCGCCAGCTACGCCAATGCCGGTGTCGACCCGGCGATCATGGGTATAGGCCCGGTCTCGGCCACCCGCCGCTGCCTGGACAAAGCCGGTTGGAGCCTGGGCGACCTGGACCTGATCGAAGCCAACGAAGCCTTCGCCGCGCAATCCTTGGCAGTGGGTAAAGAGCTGGAATGGGATGCGGATAAGGTCAACGTCAACGGCGGCGCCATCGCCATCGGCCACCCGATCGGTGCCTCAGGCTGTCGCGTGCTGGTGACCCTGTTACATGAAATGATCAAGCGCGATGCCAAGAAAGGCTTGGCCACGCTGTGCATCGGTGGCGGCCAGGGTGTAGCCCTCGCCCTCGAACGCAGCTGATTCAAAGAGCAACATGGACAAGGCCCGGTTCCACGAAAACCGGGCCTTTTCTTTACTTTGCAATATTCCTGAATAAATACGAATCCACTGTGGGAGCTGGCTTGCCTGCGATAGCGGTATACCTGCGCCGGATAGGCAAGCTGGTCCACCGTAATCGCAGGCAAGCCAGCTCCCACAGTGGGCCAGCGTTGTCAGTCGTTCCGTGGCACCGCAAACACCGCATTCGCCCGCGCCACTACTTTCTCTCCCACCTGCAAGCTCACCGTGGCAAACGCCATTTGCCGGCCGCGCTTGTGGTGCTCCAATCGCACCACTATCCACTCCCCCACCTGCACGGCCCCAAAGTAATCGATCGTCATGCTTGCCGTAATCAGCGGCAACGGCGGCTCGCTGGAAAACGCCATCGCGTAACCCATACCCACATCTGCCAGGGTCGCCAACACCCCGCCATGCACTGTGCCACGCCCATTGGCATGGCGATTATCCGCGCGCAGGCCGATTTCCAGTTTCAGGCCTTCGCCTCGGCAATACGCCGGCCCCAGCAAATCCAGAAGCGGGCTGCTGCGCGGCAGTGAAACAAAACCTTCAGGCACGGCGTGAGCGATCATGGTGAATTCTTCCCTGGCGACAAAGTCGAGATTTAACTCAACCTGCCGTCATCCGCTACCACCATCAGCCCAACCAATCATGGGTAATCAGTTAACGCTTCATACACCGCTGATAGCGCTCATCCACGCGTTTGGCGAACCACGCCGTGGTGAGGTTGCGGGTGATCTTCGGGCTCTTGAGCACGATGCCCGGCAAAATCGCCCGTGGCATTGGCTTGCCTGCAGCTTTGTCCGCCAACGCAAACACGCGTTTGTAGAGCGTCGTCTCTTCAAAATCCAACTGCTCGCCCTGCTCCAGCTGACTGCGGATGCTGGGGTTGCGCATGTCCAGTTTCGCGCCCAGGGAACGCACCGCCAGCTCGGTGGTGCCCGGCAACAATGAACCGTAGCGAATCAAATCCCCATCCAATGCCAGATCGGTACCTGTGACACGGCTCACGGCGGCCTGGAACGCAGCGTTACGGCTCGCGTACCAACCGGCATTGAAGTCGGCGAAGCGGTACAGCGGCTGGTCGTAATTCACCGGGTAACCGAGCAAATGGGCGATGCCGAAATACATCCCGCCGCGGCGGGTGAAGACCTCCCGGCGAATCGAGCCATCGACCGTATAGGGATAGCCCCGTGCCTGTTTTTGCGCAAACTCGATGCTGACCTGCATGGGGCCGGCGGTATGCACCGGGTTGAAGCCGCCGAACAGCGTATTGCCCAAGGGCACCATGCTGATGAAGTCATCAAATATCCCGCTCAGGTCTTTTTCGGTGCGCGCGGCGTTCAGGCGGTCGGCGTAAGACTTGCCCGTAGGCGAACGCAATTGCAGCGTGGTACGCACGACAAAAGCCGGCACGTGGACTTTGCCGGCACGTCGCAGGATTTCATCCTGGGCGATCTTGCCCATGTTCGGCACGGGTGGGTCGACCTGATAGGTGGACTCCTGCTCGGTCACCGCGAGCACGGCGCAGATATTTTCGGTGCCGGGGTAGATCTTCTGGGTGTCGAAGGCCGTGTAGATATCCTGCGCCCAGCCATTGCGGTCTACCACTGTTGCGGGCAGCAAGCGCACGATCTGCGCCTTCACCTCGGCCTCGCTGCGCTCAGGCTGTTGCGGGCCGCGTGAAGTGGAGCAGCCAGCCAGCACCAGCAAGGTCGTGAGAAACAGGATCAGTCGGCTTGAATACATGAGGCTTCCTTGGATTACGACAGGCTGGGCAATGCGGATATCGACAGGTAAGTCTAACCGGGGTTCGCCGACCTGCTGCACTGTCTAGTGGTGACCGAACGTGACAGGGCCCGGTCAGCCATTTTCACAAGGAAATCGGTGCCTGATATCAAGAGCACGGCATCTGTTGAAATGTCCCACGCATTACCCAGACAAGCTCTACATAACTTCCCTGAAAACCTCTGCAAAGTCCTTCGCCTGATCACACAGTGCGAGGGATTGCAGATGGTTTTTTTTGTTAGTGCCCTGATTGTCGGGGCTGCCTCTTGATCGCCGCTACCAGCCAAAACATTGGCTTTCTGGTACTGGCCGCCATGGATTCGAAAACGCGCGACGTCGAAGCCGTCCTCAGCGACTTTCGGCGCTGCCTCAATAGCTACGACAGCTGGGCAGAAAGCTTCTTCAGCTTTTCGGCACTCGATGTCGAGCAAGTGTTCAAGGTCGGAGATGAAGTGGCGCTGGTTGCGCCGATCAACCATTCCCTCTTCCCCAGCAGCATCGTTGCCACCTGCAAGGCCAAGGGTACGTTGACCCTGGTGCACATGTTCCAGAGTTCGCGGTTCGTGCCCATCGGCAATACGCCGGTCGTGCTGCAACGTGTCGATCCGGCTGGCGGCCCGTTGGGCGAGCCCATTCATAAAACCATCGGCCCGAGCGGTATCCTCGAAGTCACTGAGTGCGATCGCAACCAGCTGTACCGGGTCAACTTCTACCCCAATGTCTCCAAAACCCATTACAAGGCGTTGTACGCCTCCTATCAGTCGGTTATTGCGCCGCTGGAGGGCTGGTTGCGCAGTGAGTGGACGACCACTTTCGAGCCACTCTGGGAGAACTATTCCGAAGCGAATTTCCTCAAGCGTTACCTATTGCTGCACCAAGCCTATGCCCGTGGATTTGGCGAGGCTTTGAACACGCTCTGGGACACCTTCAAGCAGCTGTGCGAGTGGATTGCACACCCACTGATCCATGCCGAAAAACTGCTGCACTACCTGACCCAAACCGACTTTGAAAAATTGTTGGCACTAAACGCCGAAACCCTCGCGAAAGGTTTGCTGGTGCTCAGTGATGAGCCGCTGATGTTTATCTATCTCTCGGCGCTGGTCAGCTGGATACGGATGCTGCCGCCGCCGTATATGAACGAGTTCCTGGGGGAGATCAGCGTCGAAGTGCTGATTACCTTGTTGCTGGGTCTCGCCACCTGTGGAATGGGCATGGTGGTGCGCATCAGTACCAAGGTGCTCAGTGGTATCAAGTCTCGCCGGGCGCGCAAGTGGCTGGAACATATAGCCGTGCAGTTTAATAAATCCAGCGTGGATGAGCATGTTGAACTGGCCAGGCCGATCTTGCTGGGTGGGCCGCCGATTTCAGTCAAGACGATTCCGGCGGCGTCGTTGAAGACTGGGGATCAGGTGGTTTCAAACCCGGTTACAGCGGTTCGCAGCCCATCGCAACGCACGATGTTGGTCAGGCAGGAACATGTCGACGATGTGCCTGCGTCGGGAAAAAACCCCGCAGGCGACGCATCGGCTTCAGCCGGTAAGACCGCTACCAACGGCTGCCCGGTGTCGATGGTGACCGGCGAGGAATTGCTGGCACTGACCGACGGCACGCTGGACGGGATTTTGCCGTTTGAGTGGACGCGGTTGTATCGCACCAGTGCCGCAGAAGTGGATTGCGGGTTGGGGTTTGGCTGGAGTCATTCGCTGGCGCAGCGGCTGGCGGTGGTGGGTGATTCAGTGGTCTGGACGGATCACGAGAATCGTTCGACTGAGTTTCCGCTTCCGACTGTCTCCCGCCCTGCGATCACCAACAGTCCTGCTGAGGCCGCGATTTATCTGGGTTCGTTGCCTGATGAGCTGGTGCTGGCTCAGGGCTCGCGGTTCTATCACTTTCGCGATGGTTCGCTGACGGCGATCAGTGATGCGTATGACAACCGGCTGCGGATTTCGCGGGATTTTTTGGAGCGGGTTGAGCGGCTGGATAACGGTGTGGGGCGCTCGCTGCTTTTGCGTTATGAGCTGGGCCGCATTGTTGCGGTGGATTAC
>NZ_MSDF01000057.1:74270-91274 GCF_002022275.1 Pseudomonas fluorescens | reverse complement strand
GTAATCCACCGCAACAATGCGACCACGCTCGTAGCGCAAAAACAACGAGCGCCCCACACCGTTATCCAGCCGCTCAACCCGCCCCCAAAGATCCCGGGAAACCCGCAGCCGGTTGTCATACGCATCACTGATCGCCGTCAGCGTGCCATCACGAAAGTGGTAGAACCGCGAGCCCTGCGCCAGCACCAACTCATCAGGCAACGAACCCAGGTAAATCGCGGCCTCAGCAAGACTGTTGGTAATCGCAGGCCGGAAAACCGTAGGCAGTGGAAACTCAGTCGAACGATTCTCGTGATCCGTCCAGACCACTGAATCACCCACCACCGCCAGCTGCTGCGTCAGCGAATGACTCCAGCCAAACCCCAACCCGCAATCCACTTCCACGGCGCTGGTGCGATACAACCGCGTCCACTCAAACGGCAAAATCCCGTCAAGCGTGCCATCGGTCAGTGTCAGCAATTCCTCGCCGGTCACCATCGACACCGGGCAGCCGTTGGTAGCGGTTTTATCAGCCGAGGCGGCCGCATCCCCTGCGGGATTCTTCCCCGACGAGGGCACATCGTCGACGTGCTCTTTCTGCTTCAGCACCGCGTTCTGCCGCGCCCGCCAGCGCATCTGCATCGTGCCTTGCTTCAACCCGCCGACCACGCCGCGAACCGCCACCGCCTTGTAGCGATCCACTGCCTGCATAAACTTCGTCAGAATCCCGAGCAGGCTTCGGACAAAGCCCACCGCCGCCTCCAGAATCTGCGCGCCGTACTTGACCAGCCGCAACCCCAGATAAGCCACACCCGCCGCCGGCAGCGCGATGGTCAGCACTGCACCAATCACCAGATCAATCAGCAACGACACCACAAACCCTGTGCCCACCTCGGCCATCTCGCCGGGTGGCAGCGCGTCAAGCCAGAGCATCGCCGTGCGCACCATCAGGTACAGCGCCGCCTCATCGCTGGCGAGCAACATGGCCTGTTCCATGACCTTGGGTGTGTCGGTGGCCAACTGCGCCAACTTGGCCGCCTGATCCCCCAACTGCTCGCCGAACTTCAACGGATCTTCCAGGATCGCCTGGACCAGCTTGATGCTGTCCCACACCTCCTTGATTGCCGCCCAACTGCCCGCCAACACGCCGCTGCCGATGGCGCTGGCGGTCGACTGCTGCCAATAGGGTTTGAAGTCTTTCCATTGCTCGCGCAGCCACTGCTCCAGGTCCGCCGTCAGCCCGGCGTAGGAAGCAAACAGCGCGTCCACCTGTTCCTCGGTGACGCCACCTTGCACCCGCACCTGATAGCGCCCACCTGCCGCGCAGTGGTGCGAGCCCTTGCCGTGTTCATCGAGCATCACAACCGTGGAACTGCCGTCATCGAGCCCGATCACTTCAACCGGGATATCGCCGATCGGCACGTCATACACCGACTCAAACTTGCTTTCGATCTTCAGTTCGCCGCCCAGCTGGCACATCACGACAGTGCCTAAAACGTCCGGATCGGTCGTACTCACCACGGTCTGCGAGTTGCCCACCCGCAACACCCGCTCCATCCCCAGCAGCGAGGGCAAATCCGCGGCATGGCTGACCGAATCCAGCGCTTGCGAATACCAGGCGCCCATCTGCTGGCGATATTCCGCCAGGCTTTTATAAAAGCCATTGAGCTCGTGTTCGATCAGGGCAATGTGGGCTGCGTGGGTCATCCGTGACGTCTCGGCAAAAGGGCAAGGCGTCGGAGTCTGCCGCAGCAAAAAGCGGCTGGATGAACGGCTGAAAAAATCAGAATGGGACGACTTGAGTCGGGAAAAAACCGCGAAAAACTATCCCGAAGGACTACACAAAAAAGCGACTCGACTCATTGCGAGGAAGTCGCACAAATAAAAATCACTCTCATCCTTGCCCGATTTCCAGACCTGGCCGTCAAGGTTAATAGAACCTCTATTACGCAGGATTTCCCATGTCGCGCCTCGCTCGTCCCTTGCATCCACTGGCCCTGTCAGTGGCGTTCGCCTTTGCCGCCGTGCCGTTGCTGACCGTTCAGTCTTCCTTTGCAGAAGAAAGCAGCAGTGCCTTGCGCCGCTTCTCGATTCCTGCGGGCGACTTGAGCCAGGCGCTCAATAGCCTGGCCGAACAGGCGGGGCTGGTGCTGGCGTTTGATGCGGGTTTGACCCGGGGCAAGCGCAGCAATGGGTTAAGCGGGCAATACGTCACCGACGTGGCGCTCACTCAACTGTTGGCCGGCAGCGGCTTGCAGGCTTTGAAGATTTCCGCCGATCGCTACCGCCTGGAGCCAGTCCCGGATAACGGCGGCGCCATGGAATTGCAGGCCACCACGATCAACGGCGCCTACCAAAGCGAAAGCCCCACCGGGCCCGTGGCGGGTTATGTGGCCACACGCAGCCTGTCGGGCACCAAGACCGACACCGCGCTGATCGAGACGCCGCAGTCGATTTCCATCGTCACCAAGGACCAGATGCGCGCACAGAATGCCGAGAGCCTCAATCAGATCCTGCGTTACAGCGCTGCGGTGGTCCCGGAAACCCGCGGCGCCACGGCTTCGCGTCTTGACCAACTGACCATCCGTGGCTTTGCCCCGGCCACTTACCTTGATGGCCTGCGCTTGCCGTCGAGCCGTGACGCCTCGCCGCAAAAGGACGCGTTCGACCTGGAGCGCGTGGAAGTGCTGCGTGGCCCGGCCTCGGTGCTGTACGGTCAGGGCACGCCGAGCGGGGTAATCAACATGGTCACCAAACGCCCGCTGGACACACCGTTTCATGAAATCGGCGTGGAATATGGCACCTTCAACAAAAAGCGCACGACCTTTGACCTGAGCGGACCGATCGACGATCAGGGTATCTATTCCTACCGCGTCGCCGGCCTTTTCGACGATGCCGACGGCCAGGTCGAACACACCGAGACGCGCCGCCAGTCACTCTCCAGCGCCTTCACCTGGCGCCCGGACGATGCCACCTCGCTGACCCTGCTCGGGCATTTCCAGAAAGACCCCCAGGGAGCGTCCTACGGTTCGGTGCCGGCCTGGGGCTCGGTGTTGCGCAGCTCCATCGGGCGCAAGATTGATGTGGATTTCTACGACGGCGAAAAGCGCTTCGAGAAAAGCGATCGGGAGCATTACTCCCTCGGCTACGCCTTCGAGCACCACTTCAACGACGTGTGGACGGTGCGTCAGAACGCCCGCTACATGCGCGCCGAGGGCGTTTATCGCAGCATTTACAACAGCAATCTGCAGGCGGACTACCGCACCTCCAATCGTTCGACCATTGCCACCGATGTCGATATGGATGCCTACACCCTCGATAATCAACTGCAAGCCAAATTCGACACCGGGCCGTTGCAGCACACGTTGCTGACCGGCCTCGATTACCAGAACATCAGCACCGACACCAAGGCAGGCTATGGCAAAGGCCCGACCCTGGATATCTTCGACCCGGTCTACGGCGCGCCGGTGGTCACGCCCGCGTTCAGCACCGATGCCACCTCACGTAGCGAACAGACCGGCGTCTACCTGCAAGAGCAGATGAAGTGGGACCAATGGGTGCTGTTGCTTGGCGGCCGGTATGACTGGGCCAGCACCGATAGCACCACCAAAACCCTCAGCAGTGGCGCCAAGAGCAAGTCGTCCCTGGACAGCAAAGCCTTCACGGGGCGCGTGGGTCTGGTCTATCTGTTCGACAACGGCCTGGCGCCGTATGCCAGCTATGCGGAGTCGTTCAACCCGCAGTCCGGCACCGGCTACGGCGGTTCGGTGTTCAAGCCGACCGAAGGCAAGCAGTATGAAATCGGCATCAAGTACCAGCCGCCGGGCAGCAACAGCTTTATCACCGCCGCGATTTTCGACCTGCGCCAGAGCAATGTGCCGACTATGGACCCGGATCCAAGCCACCTGTGTGGCAACGGCCGTTGCAGCATCCAGGACGGCGAACAGCAATCCCGTGGCTTTGAGCTGGAAGGCAAGGCCAGCCTGAACGATAACCTCGATATCACGGCGGCCTACGCTTACCTGGACAACCGCGCGAGCAAGTCCAACAGCACCGTGCAATATGCGCCGATCAGCGACATTGGCACCGGCCCGGCGATTCCCGTGGAAGGCACCACCACCTACGGCGTGCCGCGCCACACCGCGTCGGCCTGGGCGGATTACACCTTCCATGACGGCCAGCTCAAAGGCTTCGGCGTAGGGGCGGGCGCGCGTTATGTGGGGTCGTCCTGGGGGGATACCGCCAATACCCTGAAAGTGCCGGGCTACACGCTGGTCGATGCGGCGGTGCACTACGACATCCCGAATATCGCCAGCCCCAAGGACAACCTGCGCCTGGCGTTGAATGCCACTAACCTCGCGAACAAGGAATATGTCGCGTCCTGCTATTCCTATTCGTGGTGCTGGTATGGCTCGCAGCGCACCGTGCAGGCGAGCGCGACCTACCAGTGGTGATCTGAAAAAAAGGCCTTGGCGACAGGAATCGGGAGCAACACCGCCAAGGCCGAAACGGGTTAACGCGGGGCCGGCTCAATCCATTTTGTGACCACCGGCGCCTGCCACCGCTCAAGGGCATCGAGCAGGGCGCCGGGGTTGTCTTCGAGCAGCAGCATCTGGCTGTGCTCGGCTTTCATGAAGCCTTCCTTTACCCCATGTTCAAACAGGCTGCGCAAGGGCGCGAAGAAGTTCGCCGTGTTCAGGCAGGCCACGCCTTTGCTGTGTTCGCCCAGCTGGGTCAGGGTCATCACCTCAAGCAATTCCTCAAAGGTGCCCAAGCCGCCGGGCAGGGCGATAAAGGCCTCTGCCATTTCGCTCATGCGCGCTTTGCGGCTGCGCATATCGGCGGTGACTTCGTAGGCGCTGAGGCCGGGGTGCATGTGCCCCAGGTCATGCAGCAAACGGGTGATCACGCCGACCACTTCGCCGCCTTCGGCGAGGGCACTCTCGGCGATCACGCCCATCAAGCCTTTGGCGCTGCCGCCGTAGACCAGGCGGATACCGCGTCGGGCAATTTCACGGCCCAGCGCCTTGGCGTCGTCAACGTAACGAGGGTCTGTACCGAAGTTGGAACCGCAGAAAATCGTGAGGCTGCGCATGGTCGATCCTGACAGGTAGGGGCAAGCAGGGCAGTGTCGCGCCTGATGGCCTGTGTGGCCAGCACCAAGAAACTGCTTCAGGGCTAGGCCATCAGGCACTCCAGAATGCGTTGGCCCAGTGCTTCGGCGCGGGCCTGGGAGTCGATATTGGCAAAGCCCAGCAGCAAGCCGGGGCTGATCTGTTGATTGACACTCCAGCCGCTCAAGGCTTCGGCGTAGATTCCGGCAGCGGCCAGTTTTTCCGCCAGTAAACGGTCCGACTGCGCCGCCTTGAGCCGCAAAATCAAGTGCATGCCACCGGGCTGCGCATCTATTGAAATATGCTCGCCCAACACCTTGCGCAGGCCATTGGCGGTTGCCTCGCGGCGCTCACCATACAGCTTGCGCATGCGCTGGATATGCCGGGCGAAATGCCCTTCGGCCATAAAGCTGGCGACGATGGCCTGGGTGAGTTCCGGGCTGTTGCCGAGAAAGGTTTGGCTGACCTGTTCAAAGTGCGCAACCTGCGCGGCAGGCACCACCAGATAGGCCAGGCGAATACCGGGAAACAGCACTTTGCTGAACGTGCCGGCATACAGCACTCGACCTTCGCGGTCGAGGCTCTTGAGTGCAGGCAATGGGCGGCTCACGTAACGGTACTCGCCGTCGTAGTCGTCCTCGATGATCCAGGCCTGCTGGCGGCTGGCCCACTCCAGCAGGTTGAGGCGGCGTGGCAATGACAGGGACACACACAAAGGGCTTTGGTGGGCGGGTGTAACGATCACCGCGCGGGCGTCGCCCAGGTGCTGCACGCACAAGCCGTCGTGGTCCACGGGCACCGGCTGGGTCTGGATGTGTAAATGATTCAGCAGCGGTCGGGTCGGTAGATAGCCGGGGTCCTCCACTAACACATTGTCGCCGGGCTTGAGCAATGCATGGGTGATCAGGCTCAGGGAGTTGCGATAACCCGAGGTGACAAAGATTTGCTCCGGCGCGCAGTGGATGCCCCGGGCCACTTGCAGATAGCTGGCAATCGCAGTGCGCAATGCGGGCAGGCCCTGGACCGGCGGGTTGGCCATGTCAGCCAATTGCGTGGCGCGTACGCAGCGGGCGGCAATTTTCGACCAGATCTTGCGCGGGAATGCGTCGAGCGCAGGCAGGCCCATCTGAAACGGCAGCAGCGGCGCGTGTTGCCGGGCGGCATGGTAGGGCGCGATGACAACGCGGGTGGGCAGGGTGGTCTGTACGCCGTGGGAAACGACGGTACCCGCCTGCCCGCGCGGTTCGATATAGCCTTCGGCCGTGAGCAATGCGTAGGCGTTATCGATGGTGCCGCGCGCCAGCCCCAGCTCCTTGGCCAGCGCCCGCGCGGCCGGAACGCGTTCGCCGGGCTTGAGCAAACCGTCGGCAATCGACCTGCGAAAGCGCCAGTAGAGCTGGCGGTAGATAGGTTCGGCGTCGTTGGGGTCCAGCGGTGGCAAGGTGGGCATGAGCGCTTAATTCCAGGTCGCGGCTGAGGGCACTGTAGCGGCTTCATGACGCAGGCAACAGCGCCATAAATGGATTTGGCGGCTAGGCCATCATGGTCCATGCGTGAGGCCGGTTCATGGCTCTTCAGGGGTGAGCCATGGCGTCCCACACTGGCACTTCACTCAACCCATACAGGATTCAACCATGACCACTCGCCTCGATTACACCCAAGCATCCCCCGAAGGCTACAAGGCTTTCGGCGGCGTCTATGTCTACCTGCAAAACAGCGGCCTGCCCAAGGCCCTGATCGACCTGGTTTACCTGCGCGTCTCACAGATCAATGGCTGCGCCTTCTGCATCGACATGCATTCGCGGGACTTGCTCAAACAAGGCTTGGCCGTGGACAAACTGGTGCTGGTACCGGTGTGGCACGAAGCCCGCAATGTGTTTACCCCGCGCGAACGCATCGCGTTGGCCTTCGCCGAGGCCGTGACCCGCAACGCTGTGTCGGACGCGGATTACGCAGCCGCCACCGCTGAATTCAGTGCCAAGGAACTCGCCGACCTGACCTACGGCATCGCCCTGATGAATGCCTTCAACCGACTCGGCATCACCTTCCGCACCACCCCGGCAGCGGCAAGCTGAAACATTGCGCAATAAGGCAATTTAATGGCCCCTTTGTAACAAAATCCTCGCCAGAATCACTTTTATTTTCAGGTGGTTAGGTGAGGAAGCAAATGCGCACTGTTGGAATCATGCTGATCGCCTGCTCATTGGCGGGTGGCGCGGCTGCCGTGCAGGCACGGGAGCTGCGCGAGGGTGACAAGTACATGTGCAGTTGGGGCGCCGGCACTGCCGCCAGGGCTCAGGAACTCAAGCTGTCGGGCGTGTCGCTGTATGCCGCGCGGCAGAAGATCCAGACGATCAAGTTCAACAAATCGTGGATGCGCATGATGGCCATGGGCATCACCGAGCAAACGTACGACAGCCGCTCACGGCTTAAGCCTGAGGTCATTCGCCAGAGTTTTTATCAGGATTGCCTGCGCTACAAAGTCGCACGCAAGTGATCGCCTGCGGGCTTAACGGGACAACGGCGAGCCGGCATCTTCCTGGAAAAACACCTTGGCGGTTTCGATAAAGCATCGATTGGCCTGGGACAAGTATTCGTTGGCGCGCCAGCACAGGTTGAAATGCATGAACTGTGGCGGCGCAAACGACACACCGGTAATGCCGGGTTCCTGCTCTTGAACCGAACGCAGCAGGGTGGAAACACCCATGCCGCTGCGGGTGGCGGTTATGACCAACGGAATGAAGTTGCTTTCCAGCGCGATGTTGAAACGCACCCGTGCAGCGTTGCAAAAACGGTCCAGCAAATGGCGCTGCAGAAAGGTGTTGTCGAATACCAGCATTTGCTCGCCCTGCAACTGTTCTGCCGAGATCGACGTCGCCCCCGCCAGCCGGTGCCTCTCGCTCATGCACAGCACCATTTCGTCACTGCCCAGCAACACCGACTCCCACTCCGGATCGACCCGCCGCGACTCCAGCAGCGCCACGTCAATATCCCGCGTGGCCAGGCGTTCGTTGATGTCATCGGCACTGCCTTCCACCACGTGCATGGCCACCCCCGGGTAGCGGGCACGAAATTGCATCAGCAGCTCAGGAATGTGGCGGATGCCGTACATGGGCGGCACGCCGACGCGGATTTCGCCGCTGTGCAATTGGCCGAGGTCCTGCAATTCGCGACGTGCTCCGGCCAGGCCCTGTAGACAGGATTCGGCACGCGCCAGGAACAACTGGCCTTCGGCCGTCACGCTGATCTGCCGCGTGGCACGGTTGAACAGCGCCACACCCAGTTCATCCTCGAGGCGGCTGACCGCCATGCTCAGCGCTGGCTGGGCGACGTGCAACGCCTGCGCAGCCTTGGTGAAGCTGCCTTGACGGGCGATTTCGACGCAGTACTCCAGGGCCTTGAGGTTCATGCGAGCTCACATAACAAAGAGTGATGAAATGCTTCACAAATGGATATTTTTTGTGATGCTCGGCAGTCTATAACCTGTCGGCACTCTTCTCCATGCCGGATTTCATCATGACCCTTAATCTTCGCCAGTACTGGCTGCTCACCCTGCTTGTTGGCGCTGTGGGCGGCAGCCTGGCCCATTGGGCGGGGTGGCCGTTGCCTTGGGTCATTGGCTCATTGCTCGCGGTGATGCTGACCCGCTGCGCAGGCGGGCGGGTGCCGGAAATTCCCCACGGGCGCAAAGTCGGGCAGGTGATCGTCGCAGTGGCGATTGGCTGCCATTTCACCTCTCCGGTGATGCAGCAAGTGGCGTCCCACCTCGGGCTGGTGGTGGTTGCAGTGCTGCTGACGTTGGTACTGGCGCTGTGTTCGGTAGGGGTGCTGCACCGCTGGGGTGTTTCATTTGGCACGGCGTTTTTTGCGATGATGCCGGCCAACTCCACCGAGATGGTGCATCTGGGGCGGCAGCGGCAGGCGGATACCAGCTTCATCGCTGCCGCCCATAGCATCCGGTTGTTACTGATCCTGCTGGCGGTGCCGGCAGTCGCCACCTTTGGCATGGCCCATGCGGTGGCGCGAGCGCCGTTGCCGGTGATCTGGCCGTGGTTGATCTTCATCCTGGCCATGGGTGGGTTGGCGGCGCTGGGGTTCAGGCGTTGCAACCTGCCTAACCCGTGGACGTTCGGGCCATTCCTGATCTGCGCGGTTGGCGTAGGTTGCAATAATTTGCAGATGAGCATGCCGGGTTGGCTCAGTGGCTGCGGCCAGTTGCTGATCGGCTGCGCGCTGGGTGTGGCCTTTGACCGTGGTTTTTTCCGACGGGCACCGGGCTTTTTGCTGAAGGTGCTGGTGCTGCTGGCTGGTTCGGTGATCGCCACGGCGCTTGCTGCATTGGGCCTGGGCACGTGGCTGGGTATGCCATGGTTGTCATTGGCGCTGGGCATGATGCCGGGCAGTGCGCCGGAAATGAGCCTGACCGCCGAGGCGCTGGGGCTCGCGGTGACGCTGGTGACGGCGATGCAAATCATCCGCATGCTGCTGATTCAGGCCGCGTGCCTGCCGCTGTATCACTGGCTGGAGCGATCATTGAGTGCACAAGCACCGGCCAGTGCAAAATCTGCGTAAGCCCGTCCAACTTTGCCTCGGCGCCGCTGGCCATACTGGCGCCAGGTAAACACAGAGGCACAGGCCATGACTGATTACGTATTCACCCCGGCGCAACTCCCATCCCTGGCGATTTCGGGCAGCGACGCGCGCTTTCCACTGCGCCGCGTGTTCTGCGTGGGCCGTAACTACAGCGAACACGCCCGCGAAATGGGGCATGACCCGGACCGCGAGCCGCCATTTTTCTTTATGAAACCGGCGGATGCGGTGGTACCGGCCGAAGGTGTGATCGCCTACCCGCCACTGACCGCCGACCTGCACCATGAAGTGGAACTGGTGGTGGCCATCGGCAAGGGTGGGGTGGATATCAGCCCTGAAGAGGCGTTTTCCCACGTCTGGGGGTATGGCGTCGGCATTGATCTGACGCGCCGCGACCTGCAAGCCCAGGCGAAAAAACTTTCGCGGCCGTGGGAATGGGCCAAGGCGTTTGATGAATCGGCGCCGACCATTGCCTTGCAGCCAGTGAGCGCCGTCGGGCATCCCTCCACCGGGAAAATCTGGCTTAAGGTCAATGGCGAGCAGCGCCAGGTCGGTGACCTGGCTGACCAGATCTGGTCCGTCAGTGAAGTGATCAGCTACGCCTCCAAATCCGTGGCGCTGAAGGCTGGCGACTTGATCTTCACCGGCACGCCCGCCGGCGTCGGTGCGTTGCAGCCCGGCGATGTAGTCAGCGCCGGTATCGAGGGCTTGGGCGAGTTGAGTTTCACCCTTAGCCAGGGTTGAGGCTAAAGTGGTGCCCAGGCCATTCGAGAGACCGTTATGCCAGGCACCCGCGTTACCACTTATGGCATGGAACAGCGCAGCGACCGCCCCGACTTCTATATCCGCGACAAACGCGGGCGGGCGGCGCTGACCAGCCCCCATCGGCATGAGTATTTCCAGATTCAGATCAACCTCGGCGGCGACACCGTGCAGCACATCGGTGGCGCCGTGCGGCCGTTTCCGCGCAACGCGCTGGCGTTTATCCTGCCCCATCGCCTGCACGTGATCCCCCATCCCGAGGATGGCGAGTTCATGTTGATCAACTTCAGCCAGGCGTTTTTCCTGCCGCAACTGACCTGCGACCCGCTGGACCTGGAAGACATCCCCATCGGCCAGGCGCCTGAGTTGTCGCCGTTCCGCTTTCAGGAACAGCTGGATTTCATCCTTGATGATGAAGCTTTCAATGAGGTCCAAACCTGGCTGGCGCATATGCGCACGCTGGATGCCCATCGCACCTTCGGTGCCCGCGAGCGGCTCAAGGGTTATTTGTTTCAGCTGATCGGGCTGGTGTGTGAGCGGTACGCCGAGCCGTTGCAGGCGTTCGCCGCCAATAATGCGACCCGGCGCGGGCGCAAAGATGCCTTGGCACGGGTTCAAGGCTATATCCGCGAGCATGTGCACGAGCCAAGCCTCAACCTGACCGACGCGGCGGCCGCGGCCTTTTTGTCGCCGAACTACCTGACTCATCTATTGCGCAAGGAAACCGGAAAACCCTTTTCCCAATTGGTCCTGGACCGGCGTATGCAACTGGCGCGCACCTTGTTGCTCAACAGTGCGCAGATGATCGGCGTGATTGCCCAGCGCTGCGGCTTTACCGACGAAGCCTACTTTTCCCGCTGTTTCCGCAAAGCCCATGGCCTGGCGCCGGGGCAGTTTCGCCGTCAGCAACAGGCGCAGCCGCTGTAGACCCACCGCTATCGCAGGCAAGCCAGCTCCCACAGGGGATCTGCGGTGTTTGAGAAAACTCTCCAGGCAGGTCCATCGCGCCGGGCACTTTCTTGCCAGCGATGAAGCACCACTGTGGGAGCTGGCTTGCCTGCGAAGGCGGCGGCATTGCCGATAAAGATGTCGCCTGACCCACCGCCTTCGCAGCCTCGCTAAAGCTCGACAGCTCCCACAGGGGATCTGTGGTGTTGGAAAAATCTCGGCTGGCAGGGCCATCGCGCCGGGCACTTTCTTGCCAGCGATGAAGCTCCAATGTGGGATCTGGCTTGCCTGCGAAGGCGGCGGCACTGCCAAAAAAGATGCCGCCTGACCCACCGCTTTCGCAGCCTCGCCGGGGCTCGACAGCTCCCACAGTTGATCTCGGCCATTTTGTCGAGCGGCTTTGCCCCGCAATCCCGACTTTTACAAATCCACGACATACGCCGTGTTTCAATTTGCATACAATTTTGCCCTTCACCCTGGAGGCTCATATGCAAACGCTTATCCGCGTGGCGACCGAGGACGATGTCGACATGCTCTTCGCCATCGCGCTACCCGAAGAGAGGGGCGGGCTAGCACCATGAACCCACCCGAACCGCCTGCACCAGACAACTTTCGCTACTTTGTGGTCGGTGTTGTCTGCGTCGCGGTTCTGCTCGGCGTCTATTTCGTGCGGCTCAACGCTCAGGTCGATCAACAGCGCGCAGAAGCCGCCGAGCGCCTGACGATTTGCCGGCAAGTCGAAAATATCGCGCGTGCCGCATTGCCTGACAGCCTGGAACCCGTCGATGCGTGTAAGGAATTGAAAGAGCGCTATTCCAAAACAACCGCGCCATAACCATCCATGCCGTTATTTTAATAATGGAAATAACGCTGCGAAGTGTGATCGGTTATAAGCGTAACTTGCACCAAAAAGTGGCACTTAACCTGTTTTACGCCTCAAAAAATGTGTGGTTATTGAATGACTTACGCGTCTTTCAATCCGACGAAAGGATCAAATTAATCTTGTTACAGGTTTTTACAATCGGTACTATAGCGGGCGTTCACCTCCCACGGTTTATGCATTTTTAAATCCCAAGTTTCCATCAGCTACTTGGGATTTTTTTTGCCCGGAATTTGACCTTCACGTCAAACTTCACTGTCGGCAAACTCCGCGCGCATACGTCCATTGCGTTTGGCTTGATACAGCAACTTGTCCACGGCTTCGACAAACCCGAGCATCGCGCTGTCGGCTGTGACGATCTGTGTGCCAACCCCCAGGCTCAGCGTCAGCAAATGGGAAACCGGAGAAGAACCGTGCTCAATCTGCTGCTGGCAAATCAGGTGCAGGCAACGCCGCGCCACTTGCCGGGCTGAAGCCGCGTCGGTTTCCGGCAACAACCACACAAACTCCTCGCCGCCGATGCGCGCAATAAAATCCCGTGGCCGGTTGGCCGCCTGGGACAATGTGCGCGCCACCTGACGCAAGGCCTCATCGCCCTTGATATGGCCGTAGCTGTCGTTGTACTGCTTGAAAAAGTCGATATCGAGAATGATCAACGACAGCGGCAACTGGCTGCGCTGGGCGCTGGCCCACTCGCGTTCCAGCACGGTGTCGAACATGCGGCGGTTGGCGATGCCGGTGAGGCCGTCCTGAAAGGAGTATTCCTCCAGCTGTTTTTGCAGGCGAATCAGGTGTTCTTCAGTCTTCTTGCGCTCGCTGATATCGAACATGAAGCCGATCAGCGCCTCCACTTCGCCGTCCTTGCGCACCACATGCACCACGTCGCGAATCCACACATAGTCGCCGTTGACCGTCAGCGCGCGGTAATCGGCCTCGTGATCGACCCCGGCGCGCGATTGCGACACGCAGAAATTCACCACGTATTCACGGTCGTCCGGGTGCATGCGTTCGACCCAGTCATCCACGCTGACCCAGCTTTGCGGGGTCCAGCCCAGCAGCGTTTCGATCTGCGGGCCGATGTAGCTGAACGTCATGCTCTGCCAATCGATGCGCCAGGGAATGGCCTTGGTCGATTCCAGTAGCGTTTTGTACACGTCACTGTCGGGCGGGCTCGGGAGATCGATGCTCATGGAAGGCAGCTCTTGAGAAGGCAAAGAGCCATGAGCCTCTTGTGAACGAGACCTTGAGTCAAGTCTCTGGCGGGGCAGCAGACGAGAGGTCGTGCGCCTGGTTTCTGGCGTCAGCGCCCCAACGTTTTCAGGGCAAAATGAGGCGCAGGTATCACTTTTGAATTAATTGTTCAGTAGCAGCCAAAACCTTATCTACTCTGGATGCATCACACCGACAGGGTAGAACCCGGGGGCGGGGCTTTATCATGATATCCATCACTGAACTCAACCAGATCATGGCCTCGGGCTTTCTGCCGCTGGCCTGTGATTGCAGCCTGAACAGCGACGGCTCGCTGCGCATCAGCGTGTTTGAGCCGACGTCCGGCCGCGTCGACCTGCTGCTGACGCGGGTCTCGCCCCAAGGCCTGGACAGCATCCGTTCCATCTCAAACCTTATTGGCGAACTGCGCACCGAACTCAAGGCCGGGCGCCGTGGGTTTGCGGCGGTGGGTTAGCTGTTGACGGTGTCTGCCTGGGTCGACACGGCGCCGTAGTAGCGCCAGCAGCAATGCCGGTGTTCCGGCAGGATCACACAGCCACTGAGACTGGCAATCAACAGGGCGGCGACAAGCAGTGTTAGGCGACGGGGCATGATATTTCCTCTTGATGTGTGCTGCGTTAACCGTTGAACGCCGCCACCTGCACAAATCCGTCGCCATGCTTTCAAACATTTCATCAAGCACCTCTATCCCCTGAGCAATACTTCCCTTCGATCCTCGTCAAAAAAATAGTTATTTATTTCGCGACGGATTTTTCTGCCCCCAGCGTTCAACCCATCAGCAGCGTGCATTTTCGCCCGCCCTCTGAAGGAGTTGCCATGAACTTACTGGCCAAATTGCGCTACGCCTTGCTTGTTCCGCTGGCCTTCACCGCGTTAGTCAGCACGCCGAGCTTTGCCCAAACCGAAGTGATCATTCGTCAGGCGCCGCCGGCCGAGCGCGTCGAAGTGATCCCCGCCGAACGCCCCGGCTACGCCTGGGACCGCGGCCACTGGCGTTGGGAAGGCGGTGCCTACGCCTGGGTGCCGGGCCATTGGCAGGTAGTGGAACGCGGCGGGCGCTGGGAACCCGGGCACTGGGAATCCCGTGGCCCGAACTGGGCCTGGCGCGAAGGGCACTGGATCCACTGACACCTGACATTTAGCCCCCGGACCGAGTATTACCTGATTGAAAGACACTGATCCGGACGTTGAGCTACTGGCACGTATCGGCAACAACGAACCTGCAGCCGTCAACGAGATGGTCAAGCGCAAGCTGCCGCGCCTGCTCGCGCTCGCCGGCCGGTTGCTGGGGGATGCCGATGAAGCCAAGGACGTGGCCCAGGAAAGTTTTTTGCGGATCTGGCGCCAGGCGGCCAACTGGCGCCCCGGCGAAGCGCGTTTCGACACGTGGCTGCACCGCGTGGCGCTCAACCTGTGCCATGACCGTTTGCGCCGCCGCAAGGAACGCCCGCTGGACGAGGACGAGGTGCTTGAGCTGGCGGACAGCGCAGCGTCCCCGGAAGAACAGGTGGAAACCGCTGACCGCAGTGCCCGGATGGCCGCCGCCGTGGCGGCCTTGCCCGAGCGCCAGCGCGAAGCCATTGTGCTGCAGTACTACCAGGAGCTGTCGAACATCGACGCCGCGGCCCTGATGAACATCAGCGTCGAGGCACTGGAGAGCCTGCTGTCGCGGGCCCGACGCCAGTTGCGCAGCCAACTTGCCGACACACCCGGGCTCGCCCGCCAGGGAAGGGGAAAACCATGACACCTGAACGATTTGCGCATTTGGCCTCAGCCTACGGTGCCAGCCTGAATCGCTGGCCTGTCGCCGAACAGGCCTCGGCCCAGGCGTTGCTCGATAGTGGCAACACCAGCGCTCGGGAGGTGTTGCGCGAGGCCGCCTGGCTCGACACGCAACTGGACGGTTATGAACTGGCCTTCGCTGACGCGGCGTTGACGCAGCAGATTCGCCAGTCGGCACCGCGACGTGGGTCATTCTGGTCGCGCTATGCCAACTGGTTATCGCCGGCCGGGTTAGTCGGCGTGGGCATTGCCGGTATCGCCGCCGGGGTGTTGGTGGCGTCGTTGAGCGTGCCGTTGCCGATGTTGTCATCCGAAGTGCTGCCCAGCGTCTTCGATCAGGGCGACGCTGATGTCGTCTTCACCGTCAACGCCGAGGAAACCGAGCAATGACCCCCAAATCCCTTAAACCCTGGCTGGTCGTGTCGGTGTTGCTCAACGTGTTTTTGATCGGCGGCGTGGGCGGTGGTCTTTATCACTGGATGGCGGCGGCCAAACCCGCCGAAGCGGTGGTCAACCAGCATGGCTTGCGTCAGGCGATGATCAAGTTGCCAGCAGAGCGGCGCAAGGAATTGCGCGAGTTGTTGCGGCACAACCGGGCTGACAGCCAGCCGCTGATCATGGCCGGACGCGAGGCGCGTCTGGGGGTGATCAAGCAACTGGAAGCGCCGACGCTGGATCGCGATGCGCTGGTGACGGAACTGGCCAAGGCGCGTGAGGCAGACGTGGCGCTCAGGGCGATGGTGGACGGCACTCTGGCGCAGTTTGCGAGCAATTTGCCCCAGAATGAGCGGCAGAAACTGGTGGAGGCGTTGTACCAGCGTGGGCAGGCCAAAACTAAAGAAAAATTTATCCAGACGGCCGGGAATAAACCCCGGTCTTGAGCCGTTAAGCCCGCACAACCCCTAAGGAAGTGCGTGTATGCCGGCTGCAAAAAAGAAACAGGCTTTTGATTTTTCCTGTGGCGCTGCGTCGTTGTTGTGTGCGGCTGTTGAGCTGGACGCTACGTTGCCCGGCGGGCTATCGGCGACGGATGCGTTGCGCACCAATATGTGTGAGGTCGAGCTGTACAAACTCACCTCCGGGGCGCTGACCGGTGGGGTGGTCAAGCCGTTTGATCCGATGAAGGCCGGGTATTCGTATCCGCACAGTGTGGCGCTGGCGGCGCGGTCGCTGGGGTTGAATGTGACCATTTACATGGAGGGTTTTTTGGCCACGGCGTTGGCGAAGTTGTATCCCACGTGTGAGGAGTTGTGTGTGAAGGCGGGGTTTGCGGTGATTCACGGGGCGCCGCCGCCGATGCCTGCGAACCGTCGGGCGTTGTGTGTGGTGACGACGTTTGTGGTGGGGTTGCATTATGTGATGTTGCGGCCGGGTGGGGATTTTATGGATCCGGCGGATGGGGAGAATCATGATAATTTCAAGACGATGAATACGTGGTCGAAGGTGTATTCGCAGACGGGGATTACGTTGGTGTTGGAGAAGGAGGTGGTGGTTTAGGCGGGGGATTCAAGGCAGGTGCGGTCTTCCAGCCAGGCGCAGTCTTCAAGGCTGGTGCAGTGTTGGAGCCAAGGAGATCCCCTGTGGGAGCTGTCGAGCTTTAGCGAGGCTGCGAAGGGGCCAGTGTGGTCACCACACGCTTTGTGCCGGCCACCTGTTTTGGAACGAGTACATATCCATTCCTGCGGTAACGGCTGAAATAGGTTCCGCCCTTACGGCGGG
>NZ_MSDF01000057.1:0-74170 GCF_002022275.1 Pseudomonas fluorescens | reverse complement strand
GGCTTGCTCGCGAAGGCGGCGGGTCAGCCAATGAATCTATCAACTGACACACTGCATTCGCGAGCAAGCCCGCTCCCACATTTTTGACCGAGTCAGACTTCAATACCTCCACACAGGTCAGCTTCTCTGTGGGAACTGACTAAATCAGACTTCAATATCTGCACAAATCTGCTTCTCTGTGGGAGCTGGCTTGCCTGCGATGCAGTCACCTCCGTCCAACTGACTTCAACGCAGCTCTACACACTCCACCGCCCGATCCACCAACGCCCTCGCCATATCCACCAGGTGCAGCACCGAAAGCACCAACGCCTGCGAAGTCCCCTCCAACCGATCACCCGCTTCCTGCGCCGTGGCCGACGCACAACGCAACAGGCTGCTGGTATGCACCAACGCACTTTCAAAACTGGCTTCAGCATCGACGGCAAACAACATCGGCTCTACCGAATCCGGCGATGGAGCAGGGCAGAGATAGTGATCCAGCGCGCGTTTGTACGCGGCGTATTTATGCGCTTGGTCTGAAGAAGGGTCAAAGCGATTGAAAGGCGGATCGGGAATAATCTTATCCATCGTGAAGCACCTCTAGTCGGGAGAGGCCGTCACCATCGCTGCTAAACGATTGAAAGGTGGCGGCCGAGCGCAGGTTAGCAGAACCGGAGGCTAGGACCCGGCGCACCCGGAGGTGCCCTGCGCACGGCCACCATAAAGCGTCGGGCCGAAAAAAAGCGCCCTGCATAAGGTGGCGCTGTGCGCCTAGTCATCGGCGGGCTGCTAAACCCGATCACTGAATTGGCAGTGACCGGCGAAGACTAGCTAGCTGAGTGGGGAGGCGCAAGTAGCTGGGATTTTCTCGGAAACGTCCTGCGAGGGAAAGGGAAATCGTGGCGTATCAATGTAGGCATTGAGCGACGTTGTCAGTTTGCACAAGGATTAGATATTGGGCGAAACGATGGTAGGATCAAGCCTTGCGTCGGTGTGTACGGCAAGGCCTTCCGAGTAACCTATTCTGTTTCTGGTTTTTAAATCAAGGTGCCGGTTAAACCTTATCAAGAATCTAAAAATATTATTTATAGGGAAATTATTGTGCTGGGTTTTTTTCGCTGTTCGAAAAATAAGATTGAAAAAAGAGGGGGCGATCGTTGGCCTCGCCCCAAAAAAACAGCAGATTTTAATCAGTTGATCATAAAGTTGATTTTGATTTTGCTCACCTTTATATCGTTGGCTGGAACTCTTATTCCTTTGGTTGATCTGTCAAAGGTTGATAAACTAGAGGCCGCAATTTTGGGCGGCGCTGCAGTAGTTTTATCTGTGCTTTTTGCTGCTTTAGTATGGCTTGAAACGAAGGGGCTCGGGGGGAAGAGGGTTTATAACTTGGAGGACGCCAAAGGTATAAGTTCATATATGTTGCACTGGATTGGCCACGGGGGACGGGTCGCAATTTGGTCGAGAGATTTGAGTTGGGCGAGTCATGAGAAATCCAGTGAGTGTTTATTTGAGAAAGCTAAGCGTAAGGAGCTTATATTATGTCTGCCCGCACATACCGAAATGTCTGAGAAGCTACAGAGTGCTGGCGCAACTGTGTATATAGTGGGCGAAGACCTTCTTGCGGAGCCGAACTCACGGTTTACAATTGCTTACTACAAGCGTGATGGAAGTAAGGTTGCTGTTGGGCGCACGAAAGGAGATAAGCATGTTATAGAAGAGTTTAGTTCGGGTGAACATCCGGCTTATTTTCTAGCGTATGACTTGGTTAAACTTGCCCAGTCAATATCAGAGCGAAAGAAAGCGGTAATTTAAAATGAACTCCTTTGAACGAGTGATGAATATTTCAGCCCGAGATTTAGCAGTGGAGTGGGACGCGCTTGCTGCTGAACGTCATAACCAAATAATTAAAGGGCTTGATATCACATTTCATCATGTGATGGTTCCTATGGTGAAAAGCCTAGTCGGGCCTGATTTTAGAGGGGTCTTAGTTGATGTGGGATCAGGTACCGGTGAATTAACACAAAAGCTTGCTTATAATTTTAAAGAGATAATATGTATTGAGCCATCAATTAAGAGTATGGCGATATCAAAAAGAGTTCTGAAAAAATATAAAAATGTTAAGTTTCATAATCGTGACTTTGAACATGCAGCTCTGAAATTTGAAGATGGCGAAGACGTGACTTTTATCGCGGCCATGGTGATGTCTGCTACATCTGATATTGAGGGTTTCGCGTATAAAATGTCAAAGATGGCGCCTGTTGGGGCACGGTTTATTGCGACTATTCCACATCCCTGTTTTTGGCCTAGATATTGGGGTTATGATAAGGAAGATTGGTATAGTTATAAGCGAGAGCTATTTGTTCAAGCGCCATTTAAGACTTCGTTGGTAGAGTCGTCTTTAAAAACAACTCATGTTCATCGGCCGTTAGAAAAGTATTTGAACTTATTTTCAAGTCTTGGTTTTTTCTTAGAAGTTATGCATGAGCCTGTGCCAGATCCTATTGTTCAATCTTTTTACCCCAAAGAATGGGAGTTTCCAAGGTTCATTGGGTTTAGATGGGTAAAAGCTTTCAATGTTTGATTATTGCTGATTGAGATTCTCGGCAAGAGCGTTGTTACCGAAAATCCCCACCACCTCCTTCCTCAACCACAAATGCCGCGGATCCTTCTGATTCCGCGCATGCCAATGGTGCTTCAAGCTATACGGCGGTATCTCCACCGGCGGTTCGATCATCCGCACCGCCGAGTGTTTCTCATAGATATGCGCCACCGACCTCGGCATCACCGCAATCAAATCCGAGCGCTCGATAATCGCTGACATACTCATGTAGTGAGACATCTGCAGCACGATCTTTCTTTCGATCCCTTGCTCCGCCAAAAAGCTCTCATACATCTCCTGACTGCGGCTGCCATCGCGCACTTGCAGGTGTTCCAGTGTGCAGAATTCTTCCATGCTCAGTTGCGGGCCGGTGATGCGGTGGTGGCGGCCGATGAGGCAGACGAGGTCGTGGGAGAACAGGCGTTGTTGGTAGATGTTCGGGGCGTCGAGGTCGGGGAAGTAGCCGAGGGCTGAGTCGACGCGGCCTTCGCGCAGGGCTTCGTGGAGGTCTTTGGGCCCGAGGCTCAGGCAGTGGATTTTGGCGTGGGGCGCGGCGCTGCGCAGGCGGTCGAAGAGGGCGGGGAGGAACACCACTTCGCCGATTTCGCTTAAGCAGAAGGTGAAGGTTTCGCGGCTTTCGGCCGGGTCGAAGGTGGGGCTGGGGAGGATTTCCTGGTCGATGGTGGCGATGACTTCGCGGGTGCGTTCGACGATGCTGCGCGCCCTCGGGGTGGGTTCCATGGCGGTGCCGCTGCGCACGAACAGGGGGTCGCCGAGGGAGTGGCGCAGGCGCGACAGCGCGGCGCTGGCGGCGGGTTGGCTGATGCCCAGGCGCTTGGCGGCGGCGGTGACGTTGCCGCAGTCGTGGATGGCCAGCAAAACGCGTAGCAGGTTCAGATCCGTGCGCATGACTATAACCAAATCAAATAGATTGAATAACCAGAATTTGCTTCTGCTATTTGTGCCCGACGACGAGGATTGTGTCCAGACAAGAATAAAACCAAGAGGCACCTTCATGATCAACCTGCATGACATCCGCTATGTGCGTCTGGGCACCGCGGACCTCGCCCAGGCCAAGCTGTACGCCACGCAGATGCTCGGTCTGCAGGTGGCGCGCGAGGCTAACGGCGCTATCTATTTTCGCTCCGACAGCCGTGACCACACCCTCTGCTACTACGAAGGCGACCCGCGCGAAACCACCACCGCGTTTGAAGTCACCAGCCTCGGCGAACTCGACCACGCCGCGCAATTGCTCGAAGACAATGGCTTTGCCGTACGCCATGGCAGCCGTGAAGCCGCCGAGGTGCGCCACGTCAACGAGCTGATTCAATTTCGCGATCCCAGCGGCAATAACATCGAGTTGGTGTTGCGCCCGCATGCCAGCGGCAGCCGTTATTTTGCGACGCGTGACGCTGGCATCACCGGCTTCAGCCATATCGGTTTGCGCACCACCGATGCCAAGCGCGACGAGCTGTTTTGGACCACGTTGGCCAACGCCCGCGTGAGTGATCGCATCGGCGAAGCGCCGCTGCTGCGCATTGACGAGGTGCATCACAAAATCGCCCTGTTTCCCTCCAGCCATGCCGGCGTTCAACACATCAACCATCAGGTGGAAAGCATCGATGACGTGATGCGCGCCTGGTATTTCCTCAAGGATCGCGGGATCAAGATTCTGTTCGGGCCGGGCCGCCATCCCACGTCGGGGGCGATGTTCCTGTACTTCGAAGGGCCGGACGGCATGACCTACGAATACTCCACGGGCGTGAGCCACATCGCGCCCGAAGACGACGCCACGCACCAGCCCCGGCAGTTTCCGCTGGTCACCAGCTCGTTCTGTGCCTGGGGTTCGAAGCCGGACATTCCGGAGTTCAAGTCATGAGCAGCGTAAGCCAACACGCCGAAGTGCGGGTGGCCGCGCGTGCCCTCGCCAACGCTGGTTTTGTGCATGCGTACGGGCATTGCAGCCTGCGCCTGGATGCCGAGCATTTTCTGGTGTGCGCCGCGAAACCCATGGGCCTGATCCAGCCCGGCGAGCCTGGCACCGTGGTGCCGGTGCATGGCGCGTTGCCGGAAGGGGTGTTGGGCGAAGTGCGCATTCATCAACAGATTTACAGGCGTCGCCCCGACGTCAACGCGGTGATCCGCAGCATGCCGATGCAGGTAATGAGCCTGTCGTGCGCCGGGCTCACGCCGAAGTTGCGCCACGGCATGGGCGCCTATTTCAAGGACGGCGTGCCGCTGTGGGATGACCCGCAATTGCTGCGCGACGACGCACAAGCCGCCGCGCTGGCAGAACGGCTGGGCCAGTCCCAGGCCCTGGTGATGCGCGGCAATGGCGCCATCGTGGTCGGCGGCTCGCTGGTGGAAGCACTGACCCTGGTGTTTTACCTCGAAGACGCCGCGCGCATTGAACTGCAACTGCTCGCCGCCGGGGTGGCGGACACCGCGCCGCTGCTGAGCCCTGAAGAAGCCCGCCAGCGCGCCACCAACAGCGGCCGGATCTTCGAACGCATGTGGGACTACCTCACCGCCGGCGACGCCGAGCTGAACCTGATTACAAGAGAAGAGCGCTAACCATGAGCAAGCACTTTCATAACTTTATCGACAACAAATGGGTCGAGGGCGTGCGCACCTTCGACAACCGCAACCCGGCTGACAACAGCGTGATTGGCCAGATTCATGAGGCGGGTCGCGAGCAAGTCGATGCCGCCGTCAAAGCCGCCCGCGCCGCGCTGAATGGCCCGTGGGGCAAGCTGACCATCGCCCAGCGCACCGCCTTGCTGCACAAGGTCGCGGATGGCATTGAGCAGCGCGCCGAAGAGTTTGTCGCCGCCGAAATCGCCGACACCGGCAAGCCCCATGCGCTGGCCAGCCACCTGGACATCCCGCGCGGCGCGGCCAACTTCAAGGTGTTCGCCGATCTGATCCGCAATGTGCCCACCGAAAGCTTCACCATGGACACCCCCGACGGCGGCAAGGCGGTCAACTACGCCGTGCGCAACCCGCGCGGTGTGATCGGCGTGATCTGCCCGTGGAACCTGCCGCTGTTGCTGATGACCTGGAAAGTCGGCCCGGCGCTGGCCTGCGGCAACACTGTGGTGGTCAAACCATCGGAAGAAACCCCGGCCACCGCTACCTTGCTCGGCGAAGTGATGCGCGACGCAGGCGTGCCGCCGGGCGTGTACAACGTGGTGCACGGCTTTGGCGAGAACTCGGCGGGCGCCTTCCTCACCGAGCATAAAGACGTGGACGGCATCACCTTCACCGGTGAAACCGGCACCGGCGAGGCGATCATGAAAGCCGCGTCCAAGGGCGTGCGCCCGGTGTCACTGGAGCTGGGCGGCAAGAACGCCGGGGTGATTTTCGCCGATGCGGACCTCGACAAAGCCGTGGCCGGCATCGCCCGCGCGGTGTTCGAAAACAGCGGCCAGGTGTGCCTGGGCACCGAGCGCGTCTACGTGCAGCGCCCGTTGTTTGAAGCCTTCGTCGCCGCACTCAAAGTGCGCGCTGAAGCCATCAAGGTCGGCCCGCCGAACGCACCGGGCGTGACCATGGGCCCATTGGTTTCCGTGGGCCATCGTCAGAAAGTGTTGAGCTATTACGCGCAGGCGGTCAAAGACGGCGCCACCGTCGTGACTGGCGGCGGCATCCCGGACATGCCCGCCGAACTGGCCGAAGGCGCCTGGGTACAGCCAACCATTTGGACCGGCCTGAGCGAAGACTCCGCCGTGATCCGCGAAGAAATCTTCGGGCCGTGCTGCCACATCGCGCCGTTCGACGATGAGGACGAAGTGGTGCGCCTGGTCAACGACACGCCGTACGGCCTGGCTGCCAGCGTATGGACCACAAACCTGCAAGTCGCCCACCGCATGGGCGCGGCATTGGACGTGGGCATCTGCTGGATCAATTCGTGGTTCCTGCGCGACCTGCGCACCGCGTTCGGCGGCGCCAAGCAATCCGGTATCGGCCGCGAAGGTGGGGTGCATTCCCTGGAGTTCTACACCGAACTGCGCAACGTGTGCATCCGCCTGTGAGTACCCCAATGACAAACCTTAACCACCTCGGCGCGCAGTTGCACCAGGCGCTGACCGACAAGAAACCGCTGGCGCCGCTGACTGAACAATTCCCCGAATTGACCGTGGCCGAGGCTTACCAGATTCAACTGGCGATGCTGCAACCGCGCCTCGACGCCGGGCAAACCGTGATCGGCAAGAAGATCGGCGTCACCAGCCAGGTCGTGATGAACATGCTCGGTGTCGACCAGCCAGACTTTGGCCACTTGCTCAGCGGCATGCTGGTCAATGACGGCGCCGCACTGGCTTGCGCTGACTTCATCGCCCCCAAAGCCGAAGGCGAAATTGCCTTTGTGCTGAAGGAAGACCTGATCGGGCCCGGCATTACCGTCGCCGATGTGTTGCGCGCCACGGCGTATGTGATGCCGTGCTTCGAGATCGTCGATTCGCGGATCAAGGACTGGAAAATCAAGATCCAGGACACCGTCGCCGACAACGCTTCCGCCGCCGCGTTTGTACTCGGTGACGGCGTGGCTGACCCGCGTGACATTGACCTGGCCTGCGTCGGCATGACCCTGGAAAAGAACGGTGAAATTGTCGCCACCGGCGCCGGTGCGGCCGCCCTCGGCCACCCGGCGAACGCGGTGGTGTGGCTGGCCAACACCCTCGGCCAACTGGGCATCGCCTTGAAAAAAGGCGAAGTGATCCTGTCCGGCTCCCTGGCCGCCATGGTCCCGGTACAGCCCGGTGACCAGTTGCGCATGAGCCTGGGCGGTATCGGCTCGGCTTCCATCCGATTTGTTTGAAGGACAACCCCATGAATCTGTCAGCAGCAACCATTGCCGAACTCGCCACCCACCTGGAAAACGCCGAGCTGAACCGTGAGGCCGTGGCCAAGATCACGGATGCCCACCCGGACATGGACTGGGAGGATGCCTACGCGATCCAGAATACGATTCGCGCCAACAAGGAAGCGCGCGGCGTGCGCATCGTCGGCCTGAAAATGGGCCTGACATCCTTCGCGAAAATGAAGCAAATGGGCGTCACCGAGCCAATTCACGGTTTTATCACTGACTACGGCTCCTGCGCCGACGGCTCGGTGATCGATGTGGATTCGCTGATTCACCCCAAGGTTGAAGCCGAAATTGCCTTCGTCCTCAAGCACCCGCTCAAAGGCCCCGGCGTGCACGTGGGCGACGTCTTGGCCGCCACCGATTTCATCCTGCCGGCCGTTGAAGTCATCGATTCGCGCTACGAAAACTTCCGTTTCGACCTCAAGAGCGTGATCGCCGATAACACCTCGTCCGCGCGCTTTGTCACCGGCGGCCAGGCCCGCAGCCCGTTGGGCATCGACCTCAAATGCCTGGGCGTCGTAATGGAGAAAAACGGTGAAGTGGTTGCCACCGCCGCCGGTGCCGCCGTACTGGGCCACCCGGCGCAAAGCGTGGCGATGCTCGCCAATATGCTCGCCACCCAAGGCAAGGAACTGCCTGCCGGCACGTTCATCATGACCGGCGGCGTCACCGAAGCCATCGCGGTAGAGGCGGGTGACCAGATCACCGTGCGCTACCAGCACCTGGGCAGCGTTTCCATGCGCTTTGCCTCCAAATCCGCGTGAGGAACTGACCATGCCAATCATGCATGTGTACCTGATGGAAGGCCGCGACGATGAGCAGAAAGCGCGGTTGATCGAAGCGTTGACAGATGCCGCCGTCGAGTCGATCCAGGCCCCGCCGGAGTCCGTGCGGGTGATCATCACTGAGGTGCCGAAGACTCAGTTCGGCATCGCCGGCAAAACCGCCAAGGCCTTGGGGCGCTGACATGAGCACAGATAAAAAGAACGTCGCCATTATCGGCTCGGGCAATATCGGCACCGACCTGATGATCAAGATCCTGCGGCATGGCAAACAATTGCAGATGGCGGTGATGGTCGGCATTGATGCGGGCTCCGACGGCCTGGAACGGGCGCGGCGCCTGGGCGTGGCGACCACCCATGAAGGCGTTGAAGGCTTGGTGCGCATGCCCGAGTTTGCCGACATCGATTTTGTGTTCGACGCCACGTCGGCCACGGCCCATGTCGACAACGACGCCTTGTTGCGCCAGCACAAACCGGGCATCCGCGTGATCGACCTGACGCCCGCTGCCATTGGCCCGTACTGCGTGCCGGTGGTGAACCTGGAGGCCAACCTCGCGGCGCTCAACGTGAACATGGTGACCTGCGGCGGGCAGGCGACGATTCCGATGGTGGCGGCGGTGTCCCGTGTGGCCAAGGTGCATTACGCGGAAATCATCGCTTCCATCAGCAGCAAGTCTGCCGGCCCCGGCACCCGCGCGAATATCGATGAGTTCACCGAAACCACCGCCCAGGCCATCGAGGCAGTCGGCGGTGCGGGCAAGGGCAAGGCGATCATCGTGCTCAACCCGGCCGAGCCGCCGTTGATGATGCGCGACACGATGTATGTGTTGTCGGAGGCGGCGGACCAGGCTGAGGTGGAGGCGTCGATTGCAGACATGGCGAATGCCGTCACCGCCTATGTGCCGGGGTATCGGCTTAAGCAGAAAGTGCAATTCGAAGTGATCCCGCCCGACGCGCCGCTGAATATTCCGGGCCTGGGGCGCTTCAGCGGCTTGAAGACCACGGTGTTCCTCGAAGTCGAAGGCGCCGCCCATTACCTGCCGGCCTACGCCGGTAATCTCGACATCATGACCTCCGCTGCGCTGGCCACCGCCGAGCGCATGGCGCAGGCCCTGTGAGGCTCACACCATGACCTTCAACCCCGGCAAGAAGCTGTACATCAGCGACGTGACCCTGCGCGACGGCTGCCACGCGGTGCGTCACCAGTACTCCATCGACAACGTGCAAACCATCGCCCGCGCGCTGGACAAGGCCCGCGTCGATTCCATCGAAGTGGCCCACGGTGATGGTCTGCAAGGCTCCAGTTTCAACTACGGCTTTGGTGCCCACACCGACCTTGAGTGGATCGAAGCGGTCAGCGATGTGATCAGCCACGCCAAGGTCGCCACTTTGCTGCTGCCAGGCATCGGCACCGTGCACGACCTCAAGGCGGCCTACAACGCCGGGGCCCGTGTGGTGCGCGTGGCCACCCATTGCACCGAGGCCGACTGCGCGCGCCAGCACATTGAATATGCGCGCACGCTGGGCATGGACACGGTGGGCTTTTTGATGATGAGCCACCTCACCAGCCCGCAGAACCTGGCGCTGGAAGCGAAGAAAATGGAAAGCTACGGTGCCACCTGCATCTACGTGGTGGACTCCGGCGGCGCCATGAGCATGCAGGACATTCGCGAGCGCTTCCGCGCGGTGAAAGCCGTGCTCAAGCCCGAGACCGAGACCGGCATGCATGCGCACCACAACCTGTCGTTGGGCGTGGCCAATTCCATCGTGGCGGTGGAGGAGGGCTGCGACCGCATCGACGCCAGCCTCGCCGGTATGGGCGCCGGGGCGGGTAACGCGCCGCTGGAAGTGTTCATCGCCGCTGCCGACCGTATGGGCTGGAACCATGGCACGGATTTATACGCGCTGATGGACGCCGCCGATGACATCGTGCGGCCGTTGCAGGACCGCCCGGTGCGGGTGGACCGTGAGACCTTGGCACTGGGCTATGCCGGGGTGTATTCGAGCTTTTTGCGGCACGCCGAAGTGGCTGCAAAACGCTACGACCTCAAGGCCGTGGACATTCTCGTGGAGCTGGGCAAACGGCGCATGGTTGGTGGCCAGGAAGACATGATCGTCGATGTGGCGCTGGACCTCCTGAACCGCTAATGATCGTTCCCACGCTCTGCGTGGGAATGCCGCCTGGGACGCTCCGCGTCCCGCTACAGAGCAGTGACGCGGAGCGTCACGGTATGCATTCCCACGCGGAGCGTGGGAACGATCGCTTTTGCAGTACAAATGACTCACCCCAAAGACAACTCCAAAAACAGGGGAACATTGATGAACAGCAAGACTGCCAACCCAGGCGCAATAATCGATAACAACAGGGTGTCCGGCTACCAGATCATGGTGCTGGTCCTGTGCTTTCTGGTGGTGCTGGTGGACGGTTTCGACACCGCCGTCATCGGCTACATCGCCCCGGCGCTGCGTCAGGAATGGGGCCTGCAACCGGCTCAACTGTCGCCCGCCTTCGGCGCCGGTTTGTTCGGCTTGATGGTCGGCGCGTTTATCTTCGGCCCGGTCGCCGATGCCTACGGGCGCAAGAAAGTGCTGCTGGTCTCGGTGCTGATCTTCAGCCTCGGCACCCTGGCCTCGGCCTATTCCACCTCCATCGACATGCTCACTGCCTTGCGCTTTCTCACCGGTATTGGCCTGGGCGGGGCGATGCCCACCTGCATCACCTTGAGCGCCGAGTATTCACCGGCGCGGCGCCGGATGATCATGGTCACCCTGGCCTACAGCGGCTTCACCACCGGCCTGGCGCTGGGCGGGGCGGTGGCCAGCCAGATTATTCCGGTGTTCGGCTGGCGTGGGGTGTTGATGATCGGCGGGGTCGTACCGCTGCTGTTGCTGCCGGTGTTGGCCTGGCTGTTGCCCGAGTCGGTGCGTTTTATGGCGGCCCACGCTGGGCATACCGATGCGCTGCGAACAGTGATGGGGAAGATCACCGGCCGCACCGACCTGCACGACATCACCTTCATCGAACCGCAAAGCCCGGTGGCCGTGCGCTCGCCGATCTCGCAACTGTTCATTGAACACCGCGCCCTGCGCACGGTGCTGTTGTGGGGCACGTTTTTCTGCTCGCTGTTTGTGTTTTACCTGCTGACCAGCTGGTTGCCGAGCATTCTCAAAGACGCCGGCTACGACATCAGCGCCGCCGCGCGGATTGGCGCGATGGTGCCGTTGGGCGGCACGGTGGGGGCGATTTTGATGGCGTTGCTGATGGATCGCGTGAGCCCGTATCGCGTGTTGGGCCTGGCGTATCTGGGTTCGGCGCTGGTGATCGCGTTGATCGGGTTTGTGCTGGCCGACGCGTTCTGGCTTGGGCTCACGGTGTTCATGGTCGGCTTCGGTGTGGCCGGGGCGCAGAACGGTTTGAATCTGTTGTCCGCAAGTATCTACCCGACGGCTGCCCGCGCGACGGGCGTGAGTTGGGCCATGGCCAACGGGCGGGTGGGTTCGATCATCGGCTCGGTGCTTGGCGCGTGGCTGATTGCACAACTGGGGCAGCCGTCGGTGTTTTTCATCGTGCTGGCGGTCCCGGCGCTGCTGGGCTCGATTGCAATCTTCTCGTTGCAGCGCATGACCGAGCGCAAAAAACCAGTGTCCGAAGTCACCGCACTCCCAACCTGATAACCCGATCAATGTGGGAGCTGGCTGGCAGCTTGCATCTTTGGTGCTGGTCCACCGCCATCGCAGGCAAGCCAGCTCCCACCGTTGATCTGCGTCACTGCTGTAACCCCACACAACAATAAAAGCCAACGGGTACACCCAATGAAAACTTCCGTATTCCAAGCGGCGCCTGCATGCGCCTGCGTTTTGCTCTCCCTCACCACCGCCGCCCAGGCAGAAGGCTTTCTCGACGACGCCCACGCCAAAATCGAGGCGCGCAACGTCTACTTCAATCAGGACAACCGCAGCGGCCCGGCCCAGCCCTCAAAGCTGGAAGAGTGGGGGCAGGGTTTTATCCTTAACTTCAACTCCGGCTACACCCAGGGCCCGATCGGCTTTGGTGTGGACGCCTTGGGTATGCTCGGTATTCGCCTGGATTCCGGGCGCGGTACCCACGGCAACCCCAACAGCGTGACCCAGGGCGGTTTTGTGTTCCCCACCGACAGCGATGGCCGTGCGGTGAGTGATTTCGCCAGCCTGGGCCTGACCGGCAAAGTGCGGGTGGCCAAGACAGAATTGAAAGTCGGCACCCTGATGCCCAAGTTGCCGGTGGTGGTCTACAACGACGGGCGCCTGTTGCCGGAGACCTTTCAGGGCTGGCAAGCCACGTCCAGGGACTTCGAAAACTTCACCCTGATCGGCGGGCGCCTGAGTGGCGTAAAAAGCCGTAACTCTTCAAACGATGAAGACCTCGCCATCAGCGGCGCCGGCGGCCCGGCGGGCAAGCGCAGCAATCAGTTCTACTACGCCGGGGTGGATTACACCGTGCGCCCGAACCTACTGCTGCAGTACTACTACGGCAACCTGGAAGACTTTTACCAGCAGCACTTTGTCGGCCTGGTGCATAACCTGAGCTTGCCGGTGGGTAGCCTGAAAAGTGATTTGCGCTTTTTCGACAGCACCTCTGACGGCGCCAACGGCAGCGCCGCCGGGCGCGCCGAGGGGTATCGCAGTAGCGGATATCACAATAACGGCGAAGTCGATAACCGCGTGCTGGCGGGGTTGTTCACCTACAGCCTCGGCGGGCACGCGTTCAGCCTGGGTTATCAGCACCTCAATGGCTCCAGCGATTTTCCGTTTCTCAACGAGGGCGATGGCTCGTCGACCTACCTGATCACCGACCGCCAGACCGGCGCGCGCTTCCAGCGGGCCGGGGAGAACACCTGGGTGGCGCAGCACGCGTTCAATTTCGCCACGGTGGGGCTGCCGGGGCTGACGTCGCAGGTGATGTACCAGCGCGGCGGGGATATCAAGTCGGACCAGGGCCCACAGCATGAGTGGGAACGCGATTTGATGCTGACCTATGCGTTCCAGAGCAAGACGCTGACCGGGTTTGCGGTGCAGTGGCGCAACGCGATGTTGCGCAGCACAGTGGCGACGCAGCGGGATCTGGATGAGAACCGGCTTTATCTGACCTATACCCACGCATTTTTCTAAGGTTTGGCATCAATCAAAAAATGTGGGAGCGGGCTTGCCCGCGATGAGGGAGTGTCAGTCAACACAATCACTAACTGACACACCGCTATCGCGGGCAAGTCGAAGCGTCGAACCGCCGCTCCCACATTTAGTTCTATGTTGTGCCTGTTAATACCGCCTGCTCGCGCTCTGCGCTGTTGACGTTGACGGTGCGGGCGAATCTCACCGTGTCACCCTCAAACACGCACACCACCCGGTCGCGAAACGCGGTCTGCGGGTAGATCCAGGTCATTTCCAGGGTCTGCGTATCCAGCCAGCGGGCGCCGGCGACGATCTGTGCATCGTTGAATTCATAGCCATGGTGCAAGGCGCGGCCGGGCATGCTGGTGGTGCCTGCCAGCCAATGGTCGACGCCCACGCTCAGGCGGTGAGTCGCCTGGTTGTCGGTCAATTCGAACCTCAGCACACCCGCCCGGAAGTCGAACGACAACTGCTTCACGCCCAACCCGTTCTCGGCCATCGCAAACACGCGCGTCGAGTCTGCGGGTGCCGCACAGGCTGAAACCAACAACGGCCGCTCAGCCATGCTCGCCAACCGCGCCTCCAATCGCGCATCCGCCTTGGGCGTCCCACCGCCGCCAAACGCCGCCGGAAAATACCGCTCGATAAACGGAATGATCTCGGCCGAGTTCTTCATGCCGCCGACCACTACCAGCGTCGCGCCATGCTCGCGGTACACCGCCGCCATCTGCACAAACACACCCAGTGCGCTGAAGGCGCCGCCGGGTTTCATCATCCAGTGGTAGCCGTAGCGGCTGTTCGGCCCGCCTTGGGGTTGCGTCGCCGCCTTGACCCAGGCCGCAGGCATGACCTGCTGGCCGTTCCACACGCCGTCCTGAGCATGCAGCACGGCCAGTTTCAACACGGCAGAAACCGGCGCAGTCAGGCCATTGCCACCGGGGTTCACACCATCGGGGCCGATGTCCCAGTGTTCGTTATGGATGTCCAGCGGCGCGAACAGGCGCGGTTTCAGGTAGGCGTGCAGGGTCTGCCCGGTCACGCGGTTGATCAGCGCCGACAACATGTAGCTCGCCGCGCTGGTGTAGACGTAGTCAGTGCCCGGCGCATAAACCAGTGGAATCTTGAAGAATTCGGCAATCCAGCTGGTGTCGATGCCGCGCCATACCGAGCCTGAGGTATTGCTGGCGTGGCCGGTGCGCATGGTCAACAGGTGCTCGACGGTCATTTCTGCCAGGCGCGGGTCTGCATCTGCCGGCACTTCATCGGGGAAGAAACTCACCAAGCGGTCATCAAGTTTCAACAAGCCTTCGTCGATCGCCAAGCCAATTGCGCAGCCGGTGAAACTCTTGGCCATGGAGTGCAGCACGCGCGGCTCGTTGGGGTCCACCGGCCAGGTCCAGCCTTCGGCGAGCACATGGCCGTGGCGGTGCAGCATGAAACCGTGCAGGTCCAGGCCAGCGGCTTTGACTGCGTCGAGAAAGGCAACTACTTGATCGGGGTCAACGCCAACACTGCTGGCGCTGGCACGGGGCAAACCATCGTAGGAAATCGGCGGCATGAATAGGCTCGTGGGGCTAAAGGTCAACGGCTGCGATGCACCAGCCGTGAATAGGAAATCAGCATGCTGGTGAGTTCCTGGCTGACACTGGTCAGCGGCGAGGAGCGCCGGCTGATCAGGCACACATCGCGGCTCGCCAGCGGTTCGTCGATGGCAATGGTGGTCAGCGCGCTGGAAAACAGTTTCATCCCCGGCAGCATGCGCGGCTCGATGGTCAGGTAGTCGGTTTCCGAGACGATGTGCAGGGTTTCCAGCAACGAATCGGTGGTGATCGCGATTTTCGGCGGCGCCAGGCCCTGGGTGCGAAACAGCTCGACCAGGCGGTTTTCCGCACCGCCGACCACACCGGAGGGGCGCACGCTGATCCACTGGCAGTCCACCAGCGCCTGCACGGATTTGGCCTGGGCCAGCGGATGGCCCTTGCGCGCAATAATCCCGGCGTTGGAGCTGTAGAGCCGATCGATGGCCAGGTCGATATCGGTGACATTCGGCGCCAGCGGGCACAGCACAAAGTCCAGGCGGCCATCGCGTACCTTCTCGACCAGCCCTTTGGTGGTGTCGCTGGCCACGTGCACCTGAATGCGCGGGAAGCGCTGGGTGAAGTTGCTCAGCACCGGTAGCAACAGTTCGGCCAAGGGCTCGGAGGTGACGCCCAGGGCGATGTTGCCTTCGGGTTCGCCTTTCCACGGTTGCAGGTCGAGCAGGGCGCGTTCGCAATCGAGGGTGATGGAGCGCGCGCGCACCAGGAACACTTCGCCGGCCGGGGTCAGGTTGATGCCCTGGTTCGAGCGTTGCAGCAAGACCACCCCAAGTTCTTTTTCGAGGGTCTGGATCGATTGGGTCAGGGTGCTTTGCGCCACGTCCAGCTGGCGCGCAGCAGAGCGGAAACTGCCTTTTTCGACCACGGCACAGAACGCACGGAGATGGGTGAGTGTCATGAAGAACTGCCTCGGGGTGCGGCATTTAAACCATTGGATGCCGGCCAGCTTATCTGATGGTCGACGGGGCGCACAGATCGGTTTGGCCGATCAGGTTCATTATTTTTGATCGTGCGTAAACGGCTTTAAGCCTCGATTTTTCGGTAGGCTCAGGGCATTGCGAGGCTAAATGGCCAAGTGATCGGAAAACCCGAGCCCGATCACCTGGAGCGTTCTTCTCAAGGTTGGCGCGTGAAGAATAAGATCGGTCCAGGAACATTCGCCCACCGTGAACGGCGACTAAAACAACAACAACTATTCAGGAGTTCGGCCGTGCCTCTTTTTGGGTCCTGCCAGCGTCCGAACCCATGCGTAAGGAACAGTTAAGGTGCATTTATCCATGAACAAGACTTTTATCCTGGCAGGCGCCTTGTCTGCGGCGCTGATGGGCACTGCCCACGCTGAAAGTGTCTTGAAGGTGGCGCTCAACGCCGACATTCGCAGCACCGACCCGGGCGTGAACCGCGACACCAACTCGGACGCTGTGATCATGCACATCACCGAAGGGCTGGTGGCATTTCGTGAAGACGCCACCGTCGGCCCGCTGCTGGCCAAAGACGTGCAGGTGTCCGACGACGGCCTGCGCTACACCTTCCACCTGCGCGACGGGGTGAAGTTCCAGAACGGCAAGCCGCTGACGTCCGCCGAGGTGCTGTGGACCTGGAAGCGCTTCCTCGACCCCAAGACCCAATGGCGCTGCGCGCCTGAATTCGACGGCCATGGCGGCGCAAAAATTGTCGACATGAGTGCCCCGGACCCACTGACCGTGGTGTTTACCCTCGACAAGCCCAACGGCCTGTTCCTTACCAGCACCGCACTGCCGGAATGTGGCGGCAGCGGCATTCTGTCGCCGGACTCGCTCAACGCCGACGGCAGCTGGAAAGCGCCGGTCGGCACCGGACCGTTTCAACTGGGCGAGTGGAAACCCGGCCAATACGTCGAACTGCTGCGCAACGCCAACTACACGCCGCGCGATGAAAAAGAACCCGACGGCTACACCGGCAACAAAACCACCAGCCTGGACCGTGTGCGCTTATTGGTGATCCCGGACCCGGCGGCGGCCAAGGCGGCATTGCTGTCGAAAAACGTCGACCTGCTGATTGATGTGACCCCGCTGGACGCCACCGAGCTGGCCGCCAACCCCGGCGTGCGCGTGACCTCCAGCGGCACTATGTCGGTCAATGCCTTGCTGTTCCAGACCCGCGACCCGTTGCTTAAAGATGTGCGCCTGCGCCAGGCCATCGCCCACGCGCTGGACACTGCGCAAATCGTCGAAGCCCTGACCGGCGGGCGTTCCAAGGCGAATAACTCGATGGTCGCCAGTGGCAGCCATTACCACACCGCCATTGAAGATCAGGGCTTTGCCTTCGACCCGGCCAAGACCGCGCAACTGCTGCGCGAGGCGGGCTACAAAGGCGAGCCGATCAAGCTGATCGTCAACAAGCGCTACGCGGCGATCTTCGATATGGGCGTGTTCGTGCAAGCCATGGCCAAGGCCAGCGGCATCAACCTGGAACTGGAAACCCTGGAGTGGGGCACCCAGCTTGAGCGCTACCAGAGCGGCAACTATCAGATGATGGCGTTCCCGTATTCCGAGCGCCTCGACCCGGCCCTGAGTTTTGACTCGATGACCGGCGACAAGGACAAGGAAGCCCGCAAGGTCTGGGACAACCCCGACGCCCGCCACTGGCTGCGTGAAGCCCAGCGCGAAGGCGACATCACCAAACGCCAGGCGTTGTTCGACCAACTGCACCAGCAGATGCTCAAGGACGTGCCGCTGATCCCGATGTACAACGGCAACGCGATTGCCGCCAGCCGCGACTACGTGAAAGGCCTGCGCACCTGGCCGGTGTCCAAGCCGCGCCTGTGGACCGTCAGCGTCCCCGCTTCCGGGAGTAATTGAGGATGTTCCGCTTTATTTCTCAACGCCTGGCGATGTCGATCCCGACCTTGCTACTGATCTCGCTGATGGTGTTCGCGATCATCCGTCTTGTGCCGGGTGACCCCGCTTTGTTGATGCTTGGCGACATGGCCGACGCGCATAGCCTGGAGGTTGCCCGCGCGTCTCTGGGGCTGGACCAGCCCTTGCCGGTGCAGTTTGTGATCTGGCTCAAGGCCGTGCTCAGTGGTGATCTGGGGCATTCGATCACCACCAATGAGGCGGTGCTGCCGCTGATTCTGGACCGCTTCCAGGTGAGTGCCGGGATCGTACTGGTCTCGGTGTTGCTGGCCGCGTTGATCGCCGTGCCTGCGGGCTTGCTCGCCGCGTGGAAGCAGGACAGTGCGCTGGACTTTGGCGTGGTGTCGACGGCGACGCTGTTGTTGTCGATCCCGAGCTTCTGGCTCGGCCTGCTGTTGCTCTATGCCTTCGGTATCAAGCTCGGCTGGTTGCCGGTGGTGGGCTATGTGTCGTTCAGCCAATCGCCGTGGCAGGCGGTGACCTTTATCGTGCTGCCGATTGTCACGTTGACGCTGGTGGAGCTCGGCGCGATCACCCGTATGGCGCGGGCCAGTGCGATTGAAGTGCTGCGCCTGGAATACATCACCCATGCGCGGGCCAAGGGTTTGTCGGAACGCGCGGTGCTGTGGCGCCATGCGTTGCGCAACTCGTTTGCACCGACCTTGACCCTGATCGGCCTGATCCTCGGCAACTTGCTCAGCGGCATCGCGGTGCTGGAAACCGTGTTCACCCTGCCGGGCATCGGCCGCCTGATGGTCGACGCCATCTACGCCCGCGACTATCCCGTGCTGCAAGGCTGCCTGCTGCTGGTGACCTTTGTTTATGTGCTGGTCAACCTGTTGGTGGACCTGCTGTACCCGCTCTTCGACCCCAGGGTTAAGTTATGAATAAGCCCCTTCCCGTTGCGCCCGACGTGCTGCTGCCGGCACCGGCGCGTGCCCCCAGGGCCTGGCGTGTGCCGCCATTGAACGCACTGATCGGCGCGACGTTACTGGCGTTGCTGTTGATCATGGCCGCCCTCGGCCTGGTGTGGACGCCCCGCGACCCGCTGGCGTTGAACCTGCTGGCACGCTTGCAAGCGCCTACCGCCGCGCACTTGCTGGGCACTGATGAATACGGCCGCGATGTGTTGAGCCGCTTGATGATCGGCGCGCACACCAGCCTGTGGGTGAGTGTGTTGACGGTGAGCCTGGCGATTGTCGCCGGCACCTTTCTTGGCTTGCTCGCCGGTTTCCTGCGTGGCTGGGTCGACCGTGGCCTGATGATGATCAACGACGCATTGCTCGCGTTTCCGGGGATTCTGCTGGCGCTGGGCTTGATGGCGATCATCGGCCCGAGCCTGTACGGCATCGTCTTCGCCTTGAGTCTGGCGTACACGCCGTCGGTGGTGCGGGTGGTGCGCGGTACGGTGTTGTCGCTGCGTGAGAAAGAGTTTGTGGAAGCCTCGCGGGTGATCGGCAATTCAGAGCTGTACACCATGCTGCGCCACATCGCGCCGAACTGCGTGGCGCCGGTGTGCGTGCTGGCGACCAGCATGTTTGGCTGGGCGATTCTCGCGGAAAGCGCCTTGAGCTTCCTCGGCCTGGGCGTGCCGCCTCCGGCGGCCACCTGGGGCAACATGCTTGCGGCGAGCCGGCCGTACATTGCCACGGCCAGCTGGCTGGGGCTGTTTCCCGGGGTCTGCATCGCCATGGCGCTGCTGGCGTTCAACCTGTGTGGCGACGCCTTGCGTGACCGCCTTGATCCACGGATGAGTAAATGAACATGACTGACGTACTGTTGGCCGTCGATCACCTGAAAATCCGCGTCGGCGCCCATGGCCCGCTGGCGGTCAATGATTTGAGTTTCACCATCGCACCGGGCGAAATCGTCGCCTTGGTCGGTGAGTCCGGCAGCGGCAAGACCATGGCTGCCCGCGCCGCCATCGGCCTGCTGCCGCCGCCGCTGGAACATTGCGGCGGGCAGGTGCGGTTTCAGGGCCATGACCTCAACAGCCTCAAGCCCGAACAACTGCGCCTGCTGCGCGGGGCGAAGATCGGCATGGTGTTCCAGGAACCCATGGTCTCGCTGAACCCGTCCATGAGCATCGGTGAGCAAATGGCTGAGGGCCTGCGCCTGCACACCAAACTGACCGAGGAGCATATTCGCGCACGCAGCCTGGAGATGCTCGGCCATATCGGCATCAAGGACGCCGAGCGTTGCCTGGCGGCGTTCCCCCATGAGTTCTCCGGTGGCATGCGCCAACGCATCATGCTCGCCTCGGTGATGCTGCTGCGCCCGGCGCTGCTGATTGCCGACGAACCGACTACGGCTTTGGATTGCCTGGCGCAACTGGACGTGTTGAAGCTGATGCTCGACCTGACCCGCGAGCAAGGCACGGCGATTCTGTTTATCAGCCATGACCTGTCGCTGGTCGCGCGCTACGCCGACAAGGTGGTGGTGATGCGTGAAGGTCGCGCGGTGGAGCAGGGCACGATCGAACAGATTCTGCTGTCGCCCAAGGCCGAGTACACCCGGCAATTGCTGGAGGCTTTGCCACGCCGCGGTGAGTTGGCGGATCTACCGCCATCGGATCGCCCGTTACTGACTGTCAGGGACGTGTGCATTGAACACCCGGGCCCGCGCAGCTTTTGGGGCCGCAGCCAGTTCAAACGCGTGGTGCACTCGGCCAACCTGAGCATCGCACCGGGCGAAACCCTGGCCCTGGTGGGCGGCAGCGGCTCGGGCAAAACCACCCTGGGCCGGGCGATTGTCGGCCTGAACAAAGCCTGTGCCGGCACCATCGAGTTTGAAGGCGTGGACATTCTCAAGTCCGGCAACCGCGAGCATCGGCTGCAATGCCAGATGATTTTCCAGGACCCGTATTCGTCCCTCGACCCACGCATGAAAATCGGCGACATCCTCGCCGAGCCCCTGCGCCATGTGCCCGGCATGAGCGCCGAGCAAAAGCGTGAGCGCGTGACGAAAACCCTGCTGGACATCGGCTTGGCCGAGCAGTTTGTCGACCGCTTCCCGCATCAGCTCTCCGGTGGGCAACGCCAGCGTGTCGCGATTGGCCGCGCGCTGGTGCGTCACCCACGGCTGGTGATTGCCGACGAACCGATTTCGGCGCTGGACATGACCATCCAGAAGCAGATTCTCGAACTGTTCGAGCGCCTGCAGGCCCAGTACGGCTTTGCCTGCCTGTTCATCTCCCACGACCTGGCCGCCGTGGAGCGCATTGCCCACCGGGTGGCGGTGATGAGCGAGGGCAGGGTAGTGGAAATGGGCGCGCGTGATGAGATTTTCGACCGCCCGCAACACCCTTACACCCGCAAGCTGCTGGCCGCCGCCAGCCCCTTGGAGAAACTTGAAAACGGTGGCTACCGCATCCGCCAGGGCCCCGTACCGCTAGCGCTGTAACCCAGGACTGATTTCACCCGCCGCGCCAATCGCTGATTGGCGCGAATGGCGAAGCCACGTCCGAAGAACAATAAAAACCCCCAACCATGACACTGCCAGGAGCTTAAAAAAATGAAAAAATCCCTGACTCAACTCATCACAGGCGTAGGCGTCGTGAGCAGCGGGATGATCCCGTTCGCCGCCCAGGCCGACTTCATCAAGGACAGCAGCGGTACGCTGGAATTGAAGAACTACTACTTCAACCGCGACTACCGCGAAGCCGCATCGCAGTCGATGCGTGCGGAATGGGCGCAGGGTTTTATCCTGGGTATCAAGTCGGGGTTTACCGAGGGCACCGTGGGTTTCGGCCTGGATTTGACCGGCATGCTGGGAGTGAAACTCGACTCCAGCCCGGGCCTTTCGGGTACGGGTTTGCTGCAACGTGACAGCGACAAGAACGTCTCCGACGAGTACTCAAAACTCGGCGTGACGGGTAAGGCGCGTTTCGCCAAAAGCGAGTTGCGCGTGGGTTACCTGGTGCCGGACCTGCCGATTTTGCAGCCCAACACCAGCCGTCTTTTCCCGCAGTCGTTCAGCGGTACGCAACTGGTGTCCAACGACATCAGCAATCTCAAAGTCACCCTTGGGCAGATCGACCAGGCCAAGGATCGCGACTCCACCAACTATGAAGACATGAAGCTGACCACCGTCAGCAAGGTCTACAAAAGCACGGCGCTGAGCGACAAGTTCCGTTTTGCCGGGGGTGATTACTCGCTGACGCCGAACACGCTGGTCAGCTACCACTTCGCCGCGCTGGACAGCATCTACCAGCAGCAGTACGTGGGCTTCAAGAACAACTTCGGGCTGGGCGGCGGTACGTTGAAAACCGACGTGCGCTACTTCAACTCCGACAAGGACGGCGCGGGCCTGGCCGGCAAAGTCGACAACAGCGCATTGAGCACGCGCTTTACCTACCAGTACGGCGGCCACAGCATCGGCGGCGGTTTCCAGCGCCAGTACGGCACCACGCCGTTTACCTACCTGGACGGTTCGATCACCTACCTGTTTACCGAATACCAGTTCAGCAACTTTACCCAGACCAAGGAACAGGCCTGGCACGCGCGCTACGACTACAACTTCGCCGACCTTGGCTTGCCGGGCCTGTTGATGGGCATCAAGTACGCCAAGGGCGATTCGGCCGAGGTGATTGGCTTCAACGGCGAAGGGCGTGAATGGGAACGTGACCTGGACGTCAGTTACGTGGTGCAGAACGGGCCGTTCAAAGGCGTGTCGATGCGCTGGCGCAACGCCCTGAGCAAGGGCAACTACTTCAATGATGTGAACGAAAACCGCGTGATGCTGGGCTATACCCTGGCGCTCTGGTAGGCACTCAATAGTCCGATCAACTGTGGCTTATTTGTGGCGAGCGGGCTCGTCCCGCGTTGGGCTGCGTAGCAGCCCCATCGAAGCAACCGCGTTCCTGCAGACAACATGCGTTGCCTGGTTTTGGGACTGCTTCGCAGCCCAACGCGGGACAAGCCCGCTCGCCACAAGGGGCTGGTTCCCAAATGTTGATCGGATTTGCAGATCAAGATAGCCCTGGCCGCCCTTACGGGCGATCACCCGGTCTCGTTAGTATTTTTCTCAAGGTCCATCACTCGAATATCGAGACTTCCGGTTTATGAAACTTATTCAACACCCCTTGCTGCAAGCGACACAAGGCACCCACAGGTACGTGGACAGTGAGCACTACGGCGCGACGGGTGCGGGTCGAAAAATTTATATTCAAGCGGCGCTGCATGCCGATGAAACCCCGGCGATGCTGGTGGCCTCGCAACTGCGCCGGCACCTGGTGGCGCTGGAAAGCGCCGGGCGCCTGAATGCGCAAATCGTATTGGTGGCGGTGGCCAACCCGGCGGGTCTGGGCCAGTACATCATGGGCGCCCCGAGCGGGCGTTTTGAGCTGGCCAGCGGGCGCAATTACAACCGTGGTTTCCCGGTGCCGTATCAGGCGATTGTCGGCAAGGTCGAACACCTGCTCGGCCAGGACATCAACGCCAACCGCGAGCTGATCCGCACCGCCTGGGGCGAATGCCTGCGCGCCGCCCAGCCGATGGACGAGTACCAATCGCTGCAACAAACCCTGATGCTGCTGGCCCACGATGCCGACATCGTGCTGGACCTGCATTGCTCCCGCGAAGCGGCGATGCACCTCTACACCGGTGAGTCGGTGTGGCCGACCATCGAACCCCTGGCGCGTTACATCGGCGCCGAGGCCACTTTGCTGGCCACCGATTCCCAGGCCAATTCGTTTGATGAAGCGCTGTACCTGTTGTGGGTGAACCTGCGCGAACAAATGGGCGAGCGTTTCCCGATTCCCGACAGCAGCATTGCGGTGACGGTGGAGCATCGCGGGCAGCGTGATGTGTCCTACGAGCTGGCCGAGCATGACGCCACCGCGATCATCGATTACCTGACCCACCTGGGCGCCATTGAAGGCACACCGCGTCCGTTGCCGGCCTTGCGCAACCCGGCGACGCCGTTGGCCGGCAGCGAGCAGTTTTACGCGCCGAGTGCCGGCGTACTGGTGCACCGCGCCGCCGTCGGCAGCCGCGTCGAAGCGGGGCAGGCGTTGTTCGACATCGTTGACCCGCACAGCGGCGAGACGGTGACGGTGACGAGCCACAACACGGGCGTGCTGTACATGCGTCGCGATGTGCGCTTTGTGAAACCGGGTGATCCGCTGGGCCGCGTGTCCGGCGCCACGCCGATTCGCAGTGGCAAGCTGCTCAGCGCCTGATTGAAATGCGATTAAACCTGTGGGAGCTGGCTTGCCTGCGATAGCGGTCTGTCTGATGTACCGCTATCGCAGGCAAGCCAGCTCCCACAGTTGACCTCCTTTGTTCTTTAGATTTTTACCTGGCAGGACACCCCCATGCACTCGAACCCGGCTATCACCCTCGAAAACCAATTCTGCGCCCACAACTACTCGCCACTGCCGGTGGTCATCGTCAAGGGCGAGGGCGTCTGGGCCATTGGTGATGACGGCACGCGCTACCTGGACATGATGTCGGCCTATTCCGCCGTGAGTCACGGCCATGTACACCCGCGTATCCGCGCCGCCGCCGTGGCGCAGATCGACAAGATCAGCGTGGTTTCCCGTGCGTTCTACAGCGAGCCTTTGGGCAACTTCCTCAAAACCCTGTGCCGCCTCACGGGCTTCGATTCAGCCCTGCCGATGAACAGCGGCGCCGAAGCGGTGGAAACCGCAATCAAGGCCGCACGCCGCTGGGGTTATCGGGTCAAGGGCATTGCGGCGAATCAGGCGAAAATCGTGGTGGCCGACAATAACTTCCACGGTCGTACCTCAACCATCGTCGGCTTCTCGTCCGAGCCGGACTACAAGGCCGACTTCGGCCCGTTCTGCAACGGCTTCACCGAAGCGCGCTTTGGCGATATCGAGAGTTTCCGCCAAGCGATCACCGCCGACACCTGCGCGGTGCTGATCGAGCCGATCCAGGGTGAAGCCGGCATTCGCGTGCCGCCGGCCGGGTTCCTGCGTGAGTTGCGCCAGCTGTGCGACGAGACCAATACCCTGTTGATTCTCGACGAGATCCAGTCGGGCCTGGGCCGTACGGGCAAGTGGTTCGCCTTCCAGCACGAAGGCATTCGCCCGGATGCGCTGATTCTCGGCAAAGCACTGGGCGGCGGGATCATGCCGGTGTCGGCGTTTGTGGCCGACCACTCGATCATGGATCTGTTCGACGCCGGCAGCCACGGCTCCACCTTTGGCGGCAACCCGTTAGCCGCTGCCATCGGTCTGGAAGCGTTGAACGTGCTCGAAGACGAAGGCTTGATCGACAACAGCGCGAGGCTCGGCCAGTACCTGGTGGAGCGCCTGACGGCGATGAATTCCCCGGCGATTCGCGAGATTCGCGGGCGTGGCTTGTGGGTCGGCGTAGAGCTGGACCGTGACGCGCGGCCGATCTGCGAAGCCCTGCTCGCCGAAGGCCTGTTGACCAAGGAAACCCACGAAAACGTGCTGCGTATTGCGCCGCCGTTGTCGATCACCCGCGAAGAACTCGACTGGGGCCTGGCGCGCATCGAGCGTGTGTTTGCCCAACTATGAGCGACTTTCTTAGCCACTTGCACATCGACGGGCAGCGCTTCGCCTATATCGACCTGCATAAACTGCTGACCCCGGAACAACTGCATCGGTTGCCGTATTCAGTGCGCATCCTGCTGGAAAACATCGCCCGCTGTACCCCGGCCGCGTTGCCGCAGGTGCTGGCGCGGGCAACCGGCAACGGGCCGGATTGCGAGGTGCCGTTCCAGCCCAACCGCCTGATGTTCCATGACACCACCTGTTTGCCGGCGCTGGCGGATTTCGCCGGGATGCGCGACGTGGTGGCCGAATTGGGCGGCGACCCGACGGCGGTGAACCCGGCGATCCCGGCGGTGCTGACCATCGACCATTCGGTGATCGTCGAGCATTACGCCGAAGCCGGCGCGGTGGACGCCAACCTCGACATCGACTTTCGCCGCAACAGCGAGCGCTACCGCTTTATCAAGTGGGCCCAGGCCAGTCTGGACAACTTCAAGGTGATCCCGCCGGGCACGGGGATCATCCACCAGATGAACATGGAGGCCATTGCGCAGGTGGTGTGGGAAAGCCCGGCGGCCGACGGCGGTGTGTTGCTGCACCCCGATTGCATGGTGGCGACCGACAGCCACACGCCGATGATCAATGCCATCGGCGTGCTCGGTTGGGGCGTGGGCGGGCTGGAAGGGCAGGCGGCGATGCTCGGTGAGCCGGTGCCGATACCGTTTCCGCACGTGGTCGGGATTCGTGTGAGCAATGCGCTGCGAGCCGGTGTGACGGCCACTGATTTGGCCTTGACCGTGACTGAGCTGTTACGTCAGCGCAGCATGGTCGGCAAGTTTGTTGAATTTACCGGGCCGGGGTTGTCGTCCCTGAGTTGGGCGGCGCGCGGTACGGTGGCAAATATGGCGCCGGAATACGGCGCCACGGTGGTGTTTTTCCCGTTTGATGACGAGACCCTGTCCTACCTGGAATTGACTGCGCGACCCAAGCCGTTGCTGGCCAAGGTAGCAACTTACATGGCGGCGCAATCGCTATGGCGCCAGGAAGGCGAGCCGCAACCGCACTTTGATGAGCTGATTGAACTAGACCTGGCGCACGTCGAACCGAGTGTGGCGGGGCCCCATCAGCCCCATCAGCGTCAGTCGCTTGCAAATGCGGCCGCCTCGTTTCATCAGCAGGTACAGGGTGAACCCGGTCAGCAGTTTTTTGAGCCGTCATTCGACGCGCCGCTGACCCACGGCGCCGTGGTGATGGCGGCGATCACCAGTTGCACCAACACCGCCAATCCGGCGCAGATGATTCAGGCCGGGTTGCTGGCGCGTAATGCGCGGGCGCGGGGTGTGGGGCGCAGGCCGTGGGTCAAGACGTCGTTGTCGCCGGGTTCGCGGGTGGTGGCGGATTATCTGGAGGCGGCGGGGTTACTGGAGGATTTTGCCGCGCTGGGTTTTGACCTGGCGGGTTTTGGTTGCATGACCTGTATCGGCAATTCCGGCAGCCTGGAGGCACACGTCGAAAGCTTTGCTCGGCAGGGCCTCAAGGGGGTGGTGGTGTTGTCGGGCAATCGCAACTTTGAAGGGCGGGTCAACCCGAACGTGCCGGCCGGGTATCTGGCGTCGCCGGCGTTGTGCGTGGCCTATGCGATTGCCGGGAGTATCGACATCGACCTGTCGAGCAGCCCGTTGGCGATGGATGCCCAAGGCAAACCGGTGTACTTGCATGAGCTGATGCCAGCTGATACCGAGGTGGCTGCGCAAGTGGCACGCGTAGTGCGCCCGGTGTTGTTCCAGCAACGGAGCGAGCTGTTGTGGCAGGGCACGCATCACTGGCAGGCGCTGCAAGCCGATGGCAGCGTGCAGTTTGGCTGGCACGCGGATTCGACTTACCTGCGGCGCCCGCAGTATCTGGCGGACGTGCAGCCACTGCCCGCGAAGAGCCTGTCTGTGCGCAATGCGCGGGCCTTGGTGGTGCTGGGTGATGACGTGACCACCGACCATATCTCGCCCGCCGGCACCATCCCGCCCGACAGCCTGGCCGGTGCCTGGCTGCGCGAGCGTGGCGAGGCCGAGGTGGATTTCAACCAGTACTCCACCCGCCGAAGCAACCACGAAGTGATGGTGCGCGGCGCCTTCACCAACCCGCGTCTGCACAACCTGCTCGACCCGCAGCAAGCGCCGCGCCGGGGCGTGTGGGCGTGGAATGCCGACCACAGCGCCTACCAGCCGCTGTACCTGGCGGCGCACAGCTACGCCGCTACGCCAACGGTGCTGTTTGCCGGGCTCAACTACGGCGCCGGTTCCAGCCGTGATTGGGCGGCCAAGGTGCTCAGCCTGCTGGGGATCAAGGCGGTGGTGGCGCGCAGTATCGAGCGCATTCACCGCAGCAACCTGATTGGCATGGGCGTGCTGCCGCTGGTGTTCGGTGCAGGCGCCTCGGTGCAGGATTTGGCGCTGGACGGCAGCGAGCGCCTGACCTTCCTGGGGCTGGACACGCTTCACGTCGGTGAGAACCCGATCACCTTGCAGGTTGACCGCGCTGACGGCCGTGTCGAAACGTGCTTGTTGGCCCTGCGCCTCGACTCGCTGCAAGAGCTTGGGTACCTTGAGCACGGCGGCGTATTGCCGTTTGTGATCCGCAAGACCGTGCAACGGACTCGCCAAGGAGCGCCCCATGATTGACCCGCAAGTGCTGCACCAACTGGCCCCCGACGGCGTACTGCGCGCCGCCATCAACTTCGGCAACCCGGTACTCGCGCAACGCGGCCCGGGCGGCGAGCCACAGGGGGTTTCCGTGGTGCTGGCGCGCGCGCTGGCCGAGGCGTTGGGCGTCGAGCTGCAACTGATTACTTTCGATGCGGCGGGCAAGGTTTTCGCCGCGTTGGCCGACGATATGTGGCGGGTCGCGTTTCTGGCCATCGAGCCGGTGCGCGAGAAGGAAATCGCCTTCAGCGCGCCTTATGTGGCGATCAAGGGCACGTATCTGGTGGCGGCGGATTCAGCCTTTACCCATGTCGCGCAACTCGATGTACCGGGTCGACGCATCGCCGTCGGCCAGGGCGCCGCCTATGACCTGTACCTGAGCCGCACGGTGCAGCACGCCGAACTGGTGCGGGCGCCGACGTCCGCCGCAGCGGTGGACTGGTTTATCGAGCAAGGCCTGGACGCGGCGGCGGGCGTGCGGGATTTCCTGCAGACGAAGATTTCGGCGCATTGGCGGCTGGTCGAGGATGACTTCATGACCATCCGTCAGGCCATGGCAGTGCCGGTGGCGCATGCAGCCGCTGCCGCGTTCGTCAGATCCTTTGTCGAACGGCAGAAAGAGAATGGCGTGGTGAAGCGAGGTTTGCTGGACAGCGGGCAGAGCGCTGAACTACAGGCGACGCAGGAATGATTTGACGATGTGGCGGGTGGCGTCGGTGGTGTCGAGCTCGTCCATGGCGCTGTAGTCGTGCCACTGGCAGTCGATGATTTCGTTGCACGGCCTGGCGTCGGCAAGGTTGACCACTGACGCTTCGAACACGTGATGCACCGTGTCGCGGGCCTTCAACTCCTGCAAGTACAGCAGCCCGTCCACGTTCAACCCGGTTTCTTCTTCCAGCTCCCGTTCGGCCGCGCCGACCGGGCGCTCGTCCTGTTCGACCTTGCCGCCGGGCAAGGCCCATTTTGATCTGGCTTTGCGCACGAAGAGGATATGCCCCTCGTGTTCGCAAATGACCGTGGCGCGTATTTTCATCCTGTGTGCCCCCGTAGCGTGATGAATGTCATAAAAGTGTAATGCAATTGTCATGCTCAGTGGCGGTGGCGCCGACGTGAGGGGTTGTGGATACTGCCTGATTGATGAAAACGGACGAGGAATACAGATGACTACCGTACGTTGGGGCATGATCGGTTGTGGCAGTGTCACTGAGTTGAAGAGTGGACCGGCATTCTACAAAGCGCCAGGTTCTGCCTTGGTGGCCGTGATGGGGCGCCGCGAAGAGGCCGTGCGCGATTATGCGGCACGCCATGGCATCGCCCGTTTCTACACCGACGCTCAGGCACTGATCGACGACCCCGAAGTGGACGCTGTGTACATCGCCACTCCACCCGACAGCCATCTGGAATACAGCCTGATGGTGGCCGCGGCCGGCAAGCATTGCTGCGTCGAGAAGCCCATGTCGCTGAATGCCGAACAAAGCGCATTGATGCAGCGCACCTTCGAACGTGCCGGGCTGCACTTGTTTGTTTCTTACTACCGTCGCTCGTTGCCGCGTTTCCAGCAAGTACGCGACTGGCTGCAGGACGGACGCATCGGCGAACTGCGTCAGCTCACCTGGAGCCTGTGCAAACCTGCGGCGGTTGAAGACGCCAGCGCTGCCAACTGGCGCACCGACCCGGCAGTTGCCGGCGGCGGCTACTTTGCTGACCTCGCCAGCCATGGCTTTGACCTGTTTCAGTACCTGGCGGGCGATATTGTCGAGGTCACCGGCTTTACCGCACGCCAGGCCGGAGCGTATGCGGCGGAGGACGCGGTGACGGCCTGCTGGACTTTCAGCTCAGGCGCGCTGGGCATGGGTTGCTGGAACTTTGTGGCAGACCGTCGCGAAGACAAGGTTGAACTGATCGGCAGCCGTGGGCGCATCACCTTTGCGGTGTTTGAAGACCAGCCGCTGCAGCTTGAGGGCGAGACGAACGAGGTGCTGGCGGTGCCGTGCCATGCGCATATCCAGTGGCACCATGTGTTGAATATGAATGCACATATTCGTGGCGAAGCCGAGCATCCTTCGCTGGCAATCGAAGCGTTGAAGACCGATCGGATTCTCGACAAGGTGCTGCAGCGTAATCCCCATCTACCGGGGTAATGGATGTTTTCAAGGAACAGACGGATGAAATACCTGATGCTGGTATGGCTGGCGTTTGCCACCTGCACAACGGCGGCGCCGCGTGGTCAAGGCACGCCGGGAGAATTTGATTTTTATGTGCTGTCGCTATCATGGTCGCCGACGTTTTGCCTGACGCACCCGGACAACGAACAGTGTTCGGGCAAGGGCTATGGCTTTGTGTTGCACGGTTTATGGCCGCAGTACGCGAAAGGCGGGTGGCCGGCTTCCTGTGACTCGCAGTCGCGCTTGAGCCGCGAAGAAATGGACAAGGGCGCTACGCTGTTTCCAACCCGTTCGCTGCTCAAGCACGAATGGGCCAAGCACGGCACCTGCACCGGCCTTGAGCCGCTGGCTTACCTGGAAAAAACCGATGCCGCGCTGGGGGCGGTGAGCATTCCGCAGCAATTACAACCCTTCAACACGCCGCCGTCATTGCAGGCGCGTGAGATCGAAGCGTTGTTTCGCGAAAGCAACCCGCGCATGGGCAACCGTGGGCTGGCGGTGATCTGCAAGGGCAAGGTGCTGTCGGAGGTGCGCGTGTGCCTGACCAAGGACCTGGCGTTCGCCGGTTGCCCGCGCAGCGTGAAGACGCAATGCCGCAACGGCGATATCCGTATTCCGTCGCAGCGCTAAGGCCAGGACGCACGCGCTTACTGTGGCGAGCAGGCTTGCCCTGCGCTGGGCTGCGAAGCGGCCCCGTTGAAGCCACCGCGTTATTCCTGCTGCATCGCAGCGAATGGTTTCAGGGCCGCTTCGCAGCCCAACGCGGGGCAAGCCCGCTCGCCACAGGTGACTTATCGCCTGTGAACGCTAAGGCAGCATCGCCACGCGATAGCGTTCGTCAAAATCCTCGGCCAACTGCGCCAGGGTCACATCGCCCAGGCGCTGCAACAGCAGGGCCTGGGCCTGCTCGAAGGCATCGGTCAGGGCCGCGTTCACCGCCTGTTCCACCAGGCATTCCGGATGGTCGGTGGACAGGCCGATGGCGAATATCGACGGTGTACCCAGGGCGTGGTGAATCTCCAGCAGGGTGATTTCACTCAAGGGTTTGCCCAGGGTCCAGCCGCCCTGATGGCCTTTTTCCGAGCGCACGTAACCTTTTTCCTTGAGCAGCCCGAGCGTGCGCCGCACCACTACGGGGTTGGTGCCGAGCATCTGCGCGATGGTTTCCGAGGTGGCGCGCTCTTCATGGCGGCCCATATGGATCAGCACGTGCAGCATGCGCGAAAGCCGGGTGTCGTTTCTCATCCAGAAGCCTCAAGTCGATTCGCCGCAGAGTATCGTTCGTAACCTGAATAGTTGCGAGACTCTTGACGTCTTATTTTCATGTAACTTATGGTGTGCCGTGAAAGCGCCCGGACAACCGGGTGCGCCGCAAAACGAGATCGCACACATGATTTATGACGTCATTATCGTGGGCGGCAGCTATGCCGGCCTGTCGGCGGGCCTGCAACTGGCGCGGGCGCGGCGCCAGGTGTTGGTGATTGATGCAGGGCAAAGGCGCAACCGGTTTGCGGCCACCTCCCATGGCTTTCTGGGGCAGGACGGGCAGCCGCCAGAGGTCATTGCCGCAGAAGGTCGCAGCCAGTTGATGGAATATCCGACGGTGACCTGGGTGCAAGACAGCGCGCAGCAAGCGTTGCAGCAGGCGGACGGTTTCAGCATTCATACCCTGTGCAACGGAGCATTCCAGGGCAAACGCCTGATCCTCGCCACCGGTGTTGTGGACGAATTACCCGCCATTGAAGGTCTGGAGGAGCGTTGGGGCAAACGGGTATTTCATTGCCCGTATTGCCACGGTTACGAGTTGGATCAGGGCCGCATCGGTGTGCTGGCAACCTCACCGTTGGCGATGCACCACGCGCTGATGCTGCCGGACTGGGGCACCACCACCTTGTTCACCAATGGCATTTTTACACCGGATGCCGAGCAACAGGCGCAGCTGGATCGGCGTGGCGTGACGGTGCACAGCGGTGCGGTCAGGCGTATCAGCGGCGAGCGCGCCGATGTGGAGCTGGAGGATGGGCGAGTGTTCAGCCTGGACGGTGTGTTCACGATGGCGCGCACGCGCATCAGCCCGCTGGCGGGGCAATTGGCTTGTGAATTGCTTGATGGCCCTACGGGCGCTTATCTGCAGACTGACGAAATGCGCCAGACCTCAGTTCCCGGCGTGTTCGCCTGTGGCGATACCGCCCTGGCGGCAGGTTCGGTGGCGTTGGCGGTGGGCGAGGGCGTGCGCGCCGGGGTGGGCGCGCACTTCTCGTTGATCACGGGTTGAGGTAGACCGGGCTGTCGGTGGACAGCGAGGCTTTGACCGCGTGGGTCATGTCGGTGATCAGCGCTTCTTCGCGGTCTTCGCTCAGGGCTTTGAGGGTGATGGCGACCACTTCCTGAGGCGTGCTTTTCGGCGCCTGGATGTCGGCGACCATGTCGGTGTCGATGTAGGCCGGGTGCACGCCAATCACCAGGGTTTTCTGCTCGCGCAACTCGGCGCGCAGCCCGTTGGTCAGGCCCCATTGGGCGGATTTGGAGGTGCTGTAGCCGCCGGTACCCGCAGGGCTCAGCCAGCTCAATACCGAGAGGATATTGATCAGCGCGCCACCACCTTGCTTGGCCAGAGTTGGCGCGAAGGCGCGTGTCACGCGCAGGGTGCCGAAGGTGTTCACTTCAAAGTGCTGTTGCAGGTTTTCAATGCTGTCTTCAGCCAGCAGCGAGCCGTATTTGAGGAAGCCGGCATTGTTGATCAGCACACTGACGTCGGTGTACTGCTCGGCGGCGCGCTGCACGCTGGCCGCGTCAGTAATGTCCAGGGCGATGGGCGTGCTGCCGGGGATATTCACGCTGCTCGGGTCACGCGCTGCGGCATAGACCTTGGCGGCGCCGGCTTCGAGAGCGGCGATGACGAACGCTTTGCCCAGGCCACGGTTGGCGCCGGTAACCAGTACGACTTTTCCACGAATATCCATGATGCTCTCCACACGACGGTTTTGGTTTAATGATGAAACTGTTTTTATCCTGCGCGTGTTGGTCCTATAATGCAACCTAATATTTCAAATTGCCTGGAGGCCCGACGATGAAACGCAAATGCCTGGAAGGCGATGTCTGCCCGGTCGCCCGTGCACTGGACGTGGTGGGGGATTGGTGGACGCTGTTGATCATCCGCGACGCCTTTGCCGGGGTGACGCGTTTCGGCGATTTCCAGAAGCACCTGGGCGTGGCGAAAAATATTCTCGCCACGCGCCTCAAGGACATGGTCGAGCAAGGCCTGCTGCAAACCAGCGAAGTCGGCGCGCGCAGTGAATATCAACTGACCGACAAAGGCCGCGCGCTGATGCCGGTGCTGGTCACGCTGGCGCAGTGGGGCGAGGTGCACACCGAGCCGGAGGAAGGCGGCACCCGCGTGCTGGATGCGCGCTGTCTCCAGCCTTTGCGCAAGGTCGAGGTGTTTTCGCAGGATGGCCGCCTGCTGGGTATTGAAGATATTGTCACCCAGGTGCCAGGTGCCAGGTGCCAGGTGCCAGGTGCCAGTGGCTTGATGGCGCGCACGCGCTAGACTCCGCAGCAACGCCCTTCAGCACAAAGGACATCGCTTGAGCGCCGACTTCGAGAGCAAGACCACATTCCAGGGGCTGACCTTCAAGCTGTATCGCGGGGAGGGCGCGGCGCTGTTGGCGTTTGACCTTGCTGCGGACCTTGCCACGCCGGATTTTGTCGGCTTCAGCATCGAAGTGCGCTACCCCGGCGCCGACCACTGGGGCGTGCTGCACAACCGTCTGCACTTCGATTACCCGCCGACCCCGGAGCAGCCCCGCAGCTTTCCCTCGACCGAGGCGCCGTTCCAGAAATTCCGCTGGATCCACGTGCCCAGCGAGATCCTTCCCGGCCTGTTCCGTTACCGCGTCACTGCCTGCTACATGGGCGCCGACGGTATGTTGCGCAAGGGCATCAGCCTGGAAAACCAGGTGTCCCTGGAAGCGCAAACCATCAGCGATTTCGTCAACATCGGCTTCACCCGCGGCTTTGCCTCTTCCCAGGCCTACGGCGATCGCTTCAACAACGAAACACGCATCCTGCCGCCCGCGCGCTCGGCACCCAGGGCCTATCTGGACCTGGACATGACGCCGTTTGAAAAAAACTACGCGTGGCTTGGATTCGAGGCGCGGCAGTTGATCCTGCAAGTGCTGGAGCAAGTGACAAACGACCCCGAGCTGACCCTCGACGCGCTGATTTACGAAAGCAAGGAACCGGACATCCTGCACCGCCTCGAAGGCCTCGGCCCACGGCTGCGGGCGATCATCGATGACCATGGCGACCAGGGCGCCGCCGACAGCTGCGAAAGCCTCAGCGCGGCGCGTTTGACCGCTGCCGGGGCGCAGATCAAGCGCCTGCATTTCTCCAGCCAGCAGCACAACAAAGTATTGATCGTGCGCCGCGCGGGCAAAGCGATTCGGGTACTCGGCGGCTCTACCAACTTTGCCCTGCGCGGGTTGTATATCCAGGCCAACAACGTGTTGCTGTTTGACGATGAAACCGTGGCCGGCAAGTTCGCCGAAGTGTTCGATGCCTATTGGACCGCCCCCACCACCTTTCGCAAAAATCCGCTGTCGCAACAGTGGTGGGTGGTGCGCGATCAGCCCGGTTCAAAAGTCTCGTTGTGCTTCGCGCCCCATGCCGACAGCGCGCTGTCGCTGGACCCGATCGCCAGCAGCATCGAACAGGCCACCAGTTCGGTGCTGTATTCCATCGTGTTCCTGAGCTTGATCAACGGCAAAGTGCGTGATGCCCTGGATGCGTTGATGCAGCGCGCGTTGTTCTCCTATGGCGTGGCGCAGCGCACCGGCAAGCTGGCGGTGCGCAAGCCGGATGGCTCGGTGGGCTTGCTGCCGTTCAGCTACCTGGCGAGCAATGCGCCGGCGCCGTTCAAGGCGGAATGGTCGGGCAATGCGGGGAACATGGTGCACAACAAGTTCGTGGTCATTGATTTCAACGGCGCCAACCCCACGGTGTACACCGGCTCATCCAACCTGGCCGGGGGCGGCGAGAAAAACAACGGTGACCATCTGATTCGTATTGAAGACCGCAAAATCGCCGTGGTGTATGCCATCGAAGCATTGCGCCTGTTCGACCACTTCCATTTTCGCTTCAATGCCAGTCAGCCGGGCGCGCTGAAAACCTTGCGCCTGGCCAAGCCACCGGCAGCGGGGGAGAAGACCTGGTTCGACGCCTACTACAGTCCCGGCCATGTGAAGGCGCGGGACCGCGAGCTGTTCGTCAAATAGCGACAGGGGGGTATTTTCTTCAATACCGCGAGTGTTTGGTCCTTTACCGTGACGGCCTCTTCATCGTCACCACAAAAAAGGAATCGCAATGAGCTCTATCCTTTCCATGGCCGCCTTTGCGCTCGCCACCTCGATCACCCCCGGCCCGGTCAACGTGGTCGCCTTGAGCGCCGGTGCGCGTTTTGGTTTTGCCGCCAGCCAGAAACACGTGTTCGGCGCGGCGGTCGGCTTCACGTTGCTGCTGGTGCTGATCGGCCTGGGCCTGCATGAGGTATTGGTGCGCTGGCCAATCCTGACGCAGATGATTCAGTGGGGCGGGGTGGCCTTTTTGCTGTACATGGCCTGGAAACTGGCGGTGGACGAGGGCCGGCTGGACGCCGACGGCACGCCCACTGCACCGTCGATGCTGTATGGCGCGGTCATGCAATGGCTCAACCCCAAAGCGTGGCTGGCCTGTGTGGCGGGGATGGGCTTGTTTGTGGCCGACGGCGATGCTCGCCAGGTCTGGCTGTTCGCCGCGCTGTACCTGGTGATCTGCTACCTGTCGGTAGCATGCTGGGCTTATGCGGGGACGTTTTTGCGGCGCTACCTGAGCAATCCTCAAGGTGTGCGGCTGTTCAACCGCTCAATGGCCGCGTTGCTGGTGGCCAGTGTGGGTTATTTGCTGATGGCTTGAGTGCCTCGCGGTACTGCCCGGGCGTGGCGGCAAAATGCTGCTTGAAGGTGCGCTGCAAGTGCGCCTGGTCGGCAAAGCCTGCGGCCAGGGCCACGTCGGCGATCAACTCGCCGTTGCGCAGCTGGGTACGGGCGAACTGCACGCGCTGGTTCACCACAAAGGCGTGGGGCGTCAACCCGTAATACAGCTTGAACGCGCGGATCAGGTAAGACGGCGACAGCTCGGCCGCCAGGCAAATGTCCTCCAGTTTCAATGCCTGGGTGCAATGCTCGCGGATGTAGTCGGCGGCGCGTTCCAGCTTGTGATTGACCTCGCGCGGCGGCGTTTCGGCGGGGTTCAGGCGCTGCTGCACCTCACTGAAATAACTCACCAGCGTGCTCTGCTTTTGCAGGTGTTCGACGTGCTCGTCCACCAATAGCCGGTAGAGCGCCAACAGCCCTTCATAGAGCCCGGCGTCGCGGGTGTACGGCGTGTTGAAAGGGCGATAACCCTGGTCGGTGCTGAAGCCCAGCTGGTGCTGCAAGTCAGTCAGCCAGGGCGTGTCGAGGTACAGCATTTGATAGGACCAGGGCTGGTCGCGGACAGGGTTGCAGGCGTGCACATCACCGGGGTTCATCAACACCACCGTGCCGACGCTGATCTCGAAGGTGTCTGCGCCGTAATGGTAGTAACTGCAACCGGTGGTGACCGCGCCGATGGAGAAATGCTCGTGAGCATGCCGGCCGTAAGTGACCTTGCGCCCATCAGCGATACTGCGCGCCTCGATAAACGGCAGCGCAGGGTCGCGCCAGAAACTGGGGGCCGTGGGGCTGATCGACAAGGTCATGGTGCGACGCTCCTTTGGGTTGCCGCACTAGATTCCCGGATAAACGGCGGATGTTCAAGGCCTCACTTCGCGGCCAGTGACATGCTCAGCAGGTAATCAGCCCAGGGATCATTGCCGCTGCTGATCTGCTCCAGCGTCTGGGCAAGCCTGGCTTGCGCGAGCAGCCGCGAACCCTCCTGCAAATAGTGCCCGGTAATGAGGGCGGCCAACGCGCGGGAGCGGGTTGAGTCGAGGCTGCGGGGGATGCGGTGCCCCTTGGCATCCGCTGGCGGCAAGACCTCGATTTCTGCCAAAACGGTGTCGAGCCTGCCGATGCGCAGGTCGGGCCAGCGGGTCGCGGGGAGGGTTGTTGAAGGCTCTGCCCCCGTGGCGTAGGCCGGCCATTCGACGGCCAGGTCCGCGACGGTCTGGCTGTCCGAGGCGACAGCATTGACCAACAGGCTGTAAGCCAGGTCGCGCCGACGGCGCAGCAGCAAGTACTTGGGGAAGCACTCATACACATGCCTGGTTTTGTAGAAGCTGGCGCAGACGATCAGTCCGAATGCTCCGACCGCCCCAGCCGCGCTGCGCAGGGCGAAGCACTCAACCTTGCCGAATTCCAGTGTTTCGCGTTCATCCAGTGAGCGTGCGGGCAGGGCACTGCACAGATAGTCCACGTAGGCGCTTTGCAACTTGTTCAGATGAGCGTCAAAGGCAGGCGCGAGGACTTGATTGAACGGCGCCAGCTGAACGAACCGCGGGGCCAATGTCGCGTACTTGAGCTGCACATCGCTGGACTGCCAGTGGGTGGATGAAGCCACCAGCTCATTGGCCATGTACAAGTCGACAAAGGCGTACTTGCGGCCAGCGTGGAGGCTGGCAAGCGCAGCGGACTCTTCATCTTGCGCCGACCACTCCCAGACCAGGTTTTCCAGTGAATCGACCTGCGGATACACCTTTTTCAAGACCTCAAGTGCCACGGAGCGTTGGGTGGGTACCTGCGCTGTGAACGCTTCTTCGGCCGTCCGCAGGCGTGCCCGCAAGCTGTTCAGTTCAGCGATGGCGAGGTTCATCTGATTCACGCTGTATCGCTCACTGCGCGGCACAATACCGTTGGCGGCCGCCCAGGCCAGGATAGCCGGAGTCGCGTGGGCGGAGTCCAGAAACAGGCTCCATTTTCCATGAGGCGGCAGGTAGGCCAAATACAGCATTTCATCATGACTCATTTGCCGGGCGCCGCCTGGCAAACGCTGCTCCAGATAGGTGGCATATTGCTGGAACAGCACCCACGTCTGGGTGCAGAGAAACGGCAGGGTATCGGGGATGTCCCGCACCAGCAGGTAGGGCGCCTGGCCACATAGCATCAGGTGTGCCGCCAACGCAGCGGCCCCGCGATCAAGGCTTCTGAAGCTGGTTTCCACGTTCCTGCGCACAAACGCCACGGACTCGCCCCAAAAGTAAGGCGCAGCCCAATCCATTCCGTTGATGCGGGTGGCGTGCAGGCTGGCATCAGGGTCCAGGCTCAGAATCAACGCGGCCCACAACAGTGCGCTACGGCCTGCGTGACCGCCGGGATCGCTGGCCTCACTGCCTTGCCATTGCACCGCTTGAACCAGTTGCCTGGCCAATTGCTGGGCGAGGGGGGAGGCGATCAGGCGACTCATCAACAGGTCGGCTTCGGCGCGGATATCGACCGGCGATTTGTCCCGTAACAGCGCGCCGCACAAGTAGCTGAACAGAGACTGGTCAGCGTCCGGCAAAAACTGCCGACTGGTGGCGATGACTTGTTGACGGTCCGGTTCAGACAAGGTCCAGCCGATCGGTTGCTCAGGCATGGCGGGACTGAGTGCCCGCCAGTAATTACTTTCATAAAGAGGGTGAGGGAGGCTGATGACCCGGCGTCGTGCGCTAAGCCGCGCCGCCTCCAGGCTGGCCGGCAGCGGGATGGCGTAGAGGCGCAGTGCCTGGCGCAGACTGATGGCGTCGTTGGTGCGTAACTCGCCGCCCAGTTGTGTCGCCACGGTTGCCAACAGGCGGACCATCGGCGCAAGTTTCGCGTTTGCCATCACCACCGTCGACAATGATTTCCAATGGCCGTCCACATCTTTGGCGCCTATACCCTTCTCGACACTCAATAGCACGTGGCTGGTGGGGGCGATGCGCTGCTGTACCAGGATGGCGACAAACTCGGGATGATCAACCAACGCCTGCAATTGTCTGCGCCCGGGCAACAGTTGGGTGGGCAGGGTATCGGCGTCGATTGGAATGATCGCATCCAGCCCCTGTGGGCCGTTCAATACACCGGCGCTGACCATTTTGAACAGTGCGTGGCGCAGGGAATAACGATCGTTGAGGACACCGATGAAACGCGTGTAGATATAGCGCTCATCGAGGCTGCGCGCCGCGGCATACAGCGTTGGCGTCGGCGGCATTGGCCACTGACGCAGGCACGCGACTAGCGCCGTCAGCTCGTCCGCGGTCGTGACACGCTCAATGCCATATACCTGCATGCACGCGGCAAGGCTCAGGCTGTGATCGGGGTAAATGCGGGTAGCGAGTTTATCAGCCAGGCGTTGCAGCGTATGCCAGCGGATGCCGGGGTTTTCAGGGCGCAGTTCATGCGTCTGTGTTGTGCCTTCGTTTAGCGTCGGCAATACGCAGATCGCCCGCTGGGCGGGATCAAAGTAGTACAGACCCGAAGCGGCTGAAACGCCCTCATCGCCATCATCTTCAATGATCAGCTTCAAGTGCTGCGCCGCCTCCTTTAGCGTGCGCGACAGCAACGAGCCGGAAGTGAGGTGCAGCCGGGTACTGAACAGCGCAAACCCTTCGAACGGTGTCAGTGCCTGCAACGCGTCGGCCAGTTGCGCGAAATCGAGTTGCTGACTAAGGCGCTCGCCGTGGATCAAGGAGCGGTTGCGGCCGAGATGATCAATGGAAGGAAACGCATCGGCGGCGCTCAGCTCCTCAACGATCACCTGGGTTTGCAGGCGATTGGCAGGCAGAGGGTAGCCATAAAAGGCCAGCACCCGGTCGAGCGATAATTGGCGGGTGGCATTGCTTGTGCGGTGACCCAGGTAAGGCATGCCGAGCTCGGCCGGGTCCAGCAGTTGGGCGATAAAGGTGATCGGGTTGGCGACTTTCCACCAACCGGATTCGTCCGCGAGGGTGAACCTGTGATGAGTGGCAGTGACCGAGTTGTTACCTGTGAGCGTGCCAAGCCTCACCCGCAGCGTAGCGAAATCCAGCTGCTGGCGGTCTGCCCAAGCCAGAAACTCGACGTGGTTGATTGCCTTGCTGTAGACGTCGCCCCATTGACCGAGCAGCGAGAGTTCCGAGAGGCTCACCGGCGTACTCGCCGAGGGCTGCGCCTGGTATGACGGCGACTGCAAAATACCCAGCAACTCGCTGACCAGTTCGCTGTCGCCCAGGCGGAGCAGGTCTTCGCGTTCGCTGAGTTCGGCAGCGGAGAAGTTCATGCTTGATAGCGGCAGGGTTTGAGGGGAAAGGGCAAGATCGAACAAACCATCCATGGGGCGGCCTCGGGCAGTGGCTAAACCCGGATGATTGCGGCGCACGGGCATGCACCGACAGCAGCCGATTCGGTAAATACCGTGGCTTGTCTCAGCCACGCCGGTCAGGCGCCGGTGAGCGCTACTTTTGAACTGGGCGCCTGACGATGAGCTATACCTTTAATCGGTTTGATGCTCCGCACACCGCCTTACCCATTCTCAACAAGGAAGAGACACCATGAGCGATGTTCAACTGATCACCCACGTCACCCCTCAGAGTTTCACGCAACTGCTGCAGGAAGCCGGCTCCCGCGTCAACCAGACCGAGCAGAACGGCATCGTGCAATTGCTCAGCGCCAGCCAGGGCATTGGTTATGCCGTGCGCTTTGGCAACCCGGCGGATGAGCCGGGCAGTTACGTGGATTTCACCTACAGCTGTGCGCTGCGGGTGCAGGGTGAATTGCCGCAAGGGCTGGCCCAGGTGTGGAACGCCTCGCGGCGGTTTGCGCGGTTGTCGCTTCAGGGGGAGTTCTTGTTGATGGAAATGGATGTGGTGGTGGCGGGTGTGGGCGCCACGCACCTGCGCAGCCAACTGGAGTTGTGGGATCGCCTGCTGCAGGAATTTATCGTCTACCTGCGTGACTACAGCCAGCAGGCCGCGCAGTTGCAGGCGCAGGCGAGCGCCGCAGCGGTGGATGAAGAAACGCCTGTGGCGTAAAAGCAGGATCAGCGTTGCAGCACACCGCGAAATGTCGCGCTCAATGCCCGTAATGTCTCGCGCGAACGTGCGTCGCTGATCCGGCTGTAGAGCACCACCTCGCTGACGGGCAATACGGGCAAACCGTATTGCTCGCCCACGTCCACCGCCCCCGGCGGCGCCACCCGATGGGCGAGGGCTGCTACGCCCAGCCCGGCGCTGACCGCCGCGCCTACCGCCATCACACCGCCCCCGACAAACACCTCGGTCCAATCCACATTCGCTGCATCCAGCGCCCGCGTCGCCAGGTGCCGCACACCGCACGGCGCTGCCATGGTCGCCATGCGCAGCGGCGTACCGGGGGTGTGCTGCCAGGTGGGCGCCGCAAACCAGCCAAAGCGCTCCAGGGCCAACACATCGCCGTCCTGGCGGTCGCCCTCGTTGCGCACGATCACCGCGTCCAGCTCGTTGCGGTCGAAAGCGGCGACCAGGTCGCGGGAGGAGGCGATGCGCACCTCCAGAATCACCATCGGGTCGTACGCCGCCAGACGGCTGAGCCACAGCGGCAAGTCCGGCCCGGCCACGTGGTCGCTGATGCCGATCACCAGACGCCTGGGCGCCAGCGTGACCATGGCGCCCAATGCACGCTCGTGGGCATTGAGCAGCACGCGGGCGGCGACGATGAACTGTTCGCCCCGGGGTGACAGCCGCACATGCCGCGGCGTGCGTTCGAGCAGGCGATAGCCGAGGCGCTCCTCCAGGCGTTTGAGCTTGAGGCTGATGGCGGCCTGCGAAGTGTCGAGGGCCTCGGCGGCGCGGGTGAAGCTGGTGAAATCCGCCACCAGTACAAAGGCCTGTACGGTGTCGATATCCAGAGGTTTGAGTGCATCGGTCATATCCGTTCCTTATTGCACTTATATCGACTGATATCTTGTTGAAATCATCGGCACTGCGCAAGCTGAATCCTCATCTCTCCAGGAGCTTCGCCATGTTCGCCAAACAGTATTCGCACCGTCTGCCTGCCGACTACGACATGGGCGTGATTCGCCGCCGTGCCGCGCAGTTGGGGCCACTGTGGGATCACGCCGAGGGGTTGCTGTTCAAGGCGTTTATCGCCCAGGAGCACGGCGCCAATGTGTATTCGTCGGTGTACCTGTGGTCCGACCCTTTGCAGGCTGCCGACTTTTTATTGGGGGAGCGCTTTCAGAAGGTGCTCGACAGCTTTGGTCGCCCGCATATCGAGAGCTGGCTGCCACTGGATGTGCAGCGCGGGCCGGCGCAGAGCGCGTTGAGTTTGTACCGGGAGGAGTGGCCGCTGGAGCCGGGGGCGGATCGGGCGGCGATTCTGGCCGAGGGCAAAGCGCGCAATCAGCAGTTGGCGGACAGCAGCGATACGTTCGCGGTGTTCCTGGCGCTGGATGTGCAGGCGTGGCGCCTGATTCGCATCACGTTGTCGGCGCAGGTGCTGGACGCGGCGCATCCGGGGACGGGTTATCAGGTGTGGTACCTGGCCCGTCCGGGAATCTAGCGGTGTACGGCTTGAACCTGGCCTGTGGCGGGCTCAATGTGCGCTCGGCCATCGCACCCGGCACCAGGCCCAGGGTGGTCCACAGCACCCGCTGGGCCACCGACACAATCACGATGTACAGCGCCACGCCAGGGATGGCGCGTCCCGAAATGGATAGCGAAAGGGCCAAAACAGGGTCTGGCTTACGGCTGTGGAGCCGAATACAGTGGCACGACCGCGCCGGGTTTGAACCGGCTTCCTGTTTCATGTTCGTTGTAACATGTTGAAGCAACTTGCGAGTCGACGTTGACTGCGCATCGAAACAGAGTGAATTGTGATGCTGGCCACTCGTTTGACCCTGATTTGCCATGCCGCCACGCCCCTTCAAAAACAGGGGCGCTTTCCCGATGACGAATCCGTCACGATGAATTGGCAGGACGCCGCCTTATCATTGGCAAATCGCTACAAGAACAACCGGCGCCTGATGTGCGCGCCTGAGGCCAGAACCCAGCAAACGGCGGGCTTGTTCGGCGAAAACGCAGAAGTGGTGGAAGCGTTGCGCGATGGCGATTTCGGTGGCTGGAAAGGTCAAGCCATCAGTGAACTGGACAGCGATTCACTGGGGGCGTGGATGACCGACAGCGCCTGTGCACCCCACGGTGGCGAGTCGGTGGATCAGATGTGTGCACGTATCGGGCGGTGGATGCAGTCCCTTGAATCCCAACCGGGACACGTGGTCGCCGTCACCCACCCTTTTGTGATCCGCGCCGCGATGCTGTACGTGATGCAGTTTCCTGTGTCCATGTTTTATCGGATCGACGTCGAGCCGCTGTCCGCCACCGAACTGCGCTTCAACCACCTGTGGCGCCTGCGCCTGGAAACTCACGCCTGAGCGCGCGAACATGGCAAAATCCACGCCCCGCAATGAGAGCAACCCATGAAACGCATCCTGATCATCGGCATCGGCGCCGGTAACCCTGACTACATCACGATGCAGGCCGTGAAGGCGCTGAACCGCACCGACGTGTTTTTCCTGATGGACAAGGGCCAGAGCAAAGACAAGCTGATCGACCTGCGCCGCGAGATCTGCGAAACCTACATCACCGAGCCCGGCTACCGCTTCGTCGAGGCCGATTGCCCCGAGCGTGTGCGGGGCGATATCGACTACACCACCGCAGTGCAGGACCTTAACCGCGACAAGCAGCAGACCTTCGAACGCATGATCAACGAGGAAATGACTGACGGTGAAGTGGGTGCTTTCCTGGCCTGGGGCGACCCTGCGTTGTACGACAGCACCATTCGCATCCTGCAGGCGATCCTTGCCGGCGGCCGCTGTGAGTTTGAATTTGAAGTCATCCCCGGCATCACCAGCGTTCAGGCGCTGGCCGCCCAGCATAAAGTGCCGCTGAACCGTATCGGCCGCTCCATCGAGATCACCACTGGGCGTCGGTTGGCGGCGGGGCAGGCGAGTGATGCGGACACGCTGGTGGTGATGCTCGACGCCGAGGATTCCTACCACACCGTGGCGGATCAGGACCTGGATATCTACTGGGGCGCCTACCTGGGCACGCCGGATGAAATTCTTATCAGTGGAAAAGTCGCTGAAGTGGCCGAAGAAATCGAACGGGTGCGCAAGGCCGCACGCCTTGAAAATGGCTGGATCATGGACACTTATCTGTTGCGCAAACCCTGAGGTAGCTTCCCCATGCTCAAACTGTTTGCCCTGGCGCTGACCCTGTTGGCCGGTAGCGCGCATGCCGATTCCACGTTACACACCGACTTGCCGCTGCAGTACCTGGAGCAAACCCAGAGCGATGCGCGCAACCAACCGCTGGTGATTTTCCTGCACGGCTTTGGCAGTAACGAGGAAGACCTGTTTGGCATCAAGGATGCGCTGCCGTCCACGTGGACCTACCTGTCGGCGCGGGCGCCCATGCCGGTGGACCCCAATGGCTATCGCTGGTTTGCCAAGACACCCGGTGACGGTGATTACAACGGCGAGACCGCCGACCTGCAACGCAGCGCGAAGCTGATCGAAGCCTTCGTGACCCAGGCCACTGCCAAATACCACACGCAAAGCGATCGGGTGTTTCTGGTGGGGTTCAGCCAGGGCGCGATCATGTCCTACGAGGTGGGCTTGCGCCAGCCTGCACTGGTCCGCGGGATTGCGGCGTTGAGTGGCAGTGTGTTGCCGGTGCTCAAGGCTGAACTCAAACCGAATGCGGCACTGGACAGGTTGGCGATCTTTATCGGCCACGGGACGCTCGATCAGGCGCTGCCGTATGCGTCGGCGACGCGGGCGAACGAGGTGTTGACGGGGCTGGGCTTGAAGCCGGAATTTCACGGGTACCCGGGGATGCCACATACCGTGAGTGAGGCGGAAATACAGGACCTCAAGGCCTGGCTGGAGAAGAGCCTGAGGTAAACACGGTTCAAACTGTATACCTATGCTGCAATGGCGGCGGCACTGACGAAAGAGATGTCGCCTGACCCAGCGCCATCGCAGGCAAGTCGAGTCGTCGCATCGCAGCTCCCACAGTTGATCTGTGGTGTCTGAAATACCCGGGTCACTGTCTCATCAGCGATGAAGATCCAATGTGGGAGCTGGCTTGCCTGCGATGGCGGTTTACCTGGCGTCGATTATCCGTTCGATCTCTCCCGCGTCAGGGCGGCCAGCGCCGAACAGGTTGCCCGGCGGTGGGATGAGTATGCCAAGCGCTCATCGGCGTACCGCCCGGGTACTCACGTCCACCCACACCGCCAGTACCAGAATGCTGCCCTTCACGATCATCTGCCAATAACTGTCCACATCCAGCATCGACATGCCGTTGTCCAGGCTGGTGATCACCAATGCCCCAAGCAACGCGCCATACACCGTGCCCGAACCTCCGCGCATGGACGTGCCGCCAATAAAGCACGCGGCGATGGCGTCGAGTTCGCCCATGTTACCCGCCGAGGGCGACCCAGCGGCAAGGCGCGCGGTGTTGACCAGGCCGGCGAGGGCGCACATCACGCCCATGATGCCGAAGATCCACAGTTTCACGGCTTGCACGTTGATGCCCGACAGGCGCGTGGCTTCCATGTTGCTGCCCACCGCATACACGCGGCGGCCAAATACGGTCTGGCCTGTGACGTAGCTGAACACGCCGAGCAGCACCAGCAACAACAGCACCGGCACGGGGATGCCGTCGTAGCTGTTGAGGGTGGTGACGAAGCCGGCCAGCACCGCGCCGATCACCGCTACGCGCAGTACGTCGCGTACCCACGAGTGGGCCGCCAAGCCATGAGCGGCGCGGTTGCGCCGTTGTTTCCAGGTCAGGAACACCGTCAAGGCAAACAGCAATACGCCAAGCCCAATGCCCACCGAGTGCGGCAAATACCCCTGGCCCACATACACCAGTTGCGGCGACACCGGTGCAATGGTGGTGCCGCCGGTGATCCCGAGCAAAATCCCGCGAAACGCCAGCATGCCGCCCAGGCCGACGATAAACGAGGGAATGCGCAAATAGGCGGTCATGTAGCCATTGGCCAAACCGATCATCAAGCCGCACAGCGCCACCAGGCTCAGGTTGGCCAACAGCGGAATGTGATAGACCACATCCAGAATCGCTGCCAACCCGCCCAGCAAGCCCAGCAACGAACCCACGGATAAATCGATCTCGCCGCTGATGATCACCAGCACCATGCCGCACGCCAGAATCCCGGTGATCGACATTTGCCGCAGCAGGTTGGACAGGTTGCGCGGCGTGACAAAACCGCCCTCGGTCTGCCAGCTGAAAAACAGCCAGATGATCGCCACGGCAATCACCAGGGCGAGCATTTTGTAGCGGGTGAAAAGGTGTTTGACCTGATTCATCTACGCGGTCTTCCGATCATTATTATTAGGGCTGAGCGCGGCGGCGAGTACCTGTTCCTGGGTCAGGCCGGCGTTGATGAAGTCGCCACGCAGTTGGCCTTCGCCGATCACCAGCACGCGGTTGGAAACGCCCAGTACTTCAGCCAGCTCGGAGGAGACCATGATGATCGACACGCCCTCGGCCGCCAGCGCGCCCATCAGCTTGTAGATCTCGTACTTGGCGCCCACATCCACGCCGCGCGTGGGCTCATCGAGAATCAGCACGCGGGGCTTGGCCATGAGCATTTTTGCCAGCACGGCCTTTTGCTGGTTGCCACCGGACAGGCTGGTGATCGGCAAAAACGGGCTGGCGGTCTTGAGGTGCAGGCGTGCGATTTGCCGATCGATGCTGCCCAGTTCGGCTTCGGCGTCGATGCACGTCAGGTGGGCATAGCTGTCGAGCACGGCCAACGTGATGTTCTGGCCCACCCCGAAGTCAGGAATGATGCCCTGGCGCTTGCGGTCCTCGGGCACCATGCACAGCCCGGCGCGGATCGATTTGAGCGGGGTGCGCGTGTCGATCACCTGGCCGTCCAGCCACACCTCGGCGCTGTAGCGTCCGGGGTAGGCACCGAACAGCGCCGACACCAGTTCCGTGCGCCCGGCGCCCACCAGCCCGGCGATGCCGAGGATTTCACCGCGCTTGAGCACGAAGGACACGTCGTCCACGCGTTTGCGCCTGGGGTTGTCGACGTCGTAGCAGGTGACGTTGCGCGCTTCGAAAATCACCTCTCCGATCTCGCGTGGCTCGGTGGGGTAGAGGTCTCTCATTTCGCGGCCGACCATCTGCGTGATGATCTGCGCGATATCCATGTCGGCCATGGCCGTGGTTGCGATGTGTTTGCCATCCCGGATCACCGCGACGGTGTCGCACACCGCCGCTACCTCATCGAGCTTGTGGGAGATGTACACGCAGGCCACGCCCTTGGCCTTGAGGTCACGGATGATGTCGAGCAATACCTCGATTTCCGAGCGGGTCAGGGCCGAGGAAGGTTCGTCGAGAATCAACAGGCGCGCCTGTTTGTTCAGGGCCTTGGCGATTTCCACCAGTTGCTGATAGCCGCCGCCGTACTGCGACACCGGCAGCGCGACGTTCATGTCCGGCACCTTCAGCTCGCGCATGAGGACTTCGGCGCGATGGAACATCGCCGGGTAGTTCATGCGCCCACCCGGCAACGTCAACTCATGGCCCATGAAGATGTTTTCGGCCACCGACAGGTCGGGCACCAGGGTCAGCTCCTGATGAATGATCACGATACCGGCGGCTTCGGTTTCGCTGATGGACTGGGCCTTGAGCGGCTGGCCGTCCCAGAGGATTTCACCGTCCCAGGTGCCGTAGGGATACACCGCCGACAGCACCTTCATCAAGGTGGATTTGCCGGCACCGTTTTCGCCGCACAGGCCGACGCATTCCCCCGGCCGCACCTTGATGTCGATGCCGTTCAGCGCGTTGACACCGCCAAAGCGTTTGACGATGCCGTTCATTTGCAGCAGGTAGTCGGCCATGGCGGTCACTGCCCGGCTATCTGCTCTTTGGTGTAGAACCCGTCTTTCTCCAACAGGTCGATATTGGCTTTTGTCAGCGGGGTCGGCGTGAGCAGGATGGTGTCGACCTTTTTGCTGCCGTTGTCGTATTGCGAGCTGTAGGTGGGTTTTTCATTGCGCGCGAGTTGTACCGAGAGCTTGGCCGCTTCGGTGGCGATCAATTTGAGCGGCTTGTACACGGTCATGGTCTGGGTGCCGTCGATCACGCGTTTGATCGCCGCGAGGTCGGCGTCCTGCCCAGAGATTGGCACTTTACCCGCGAGTTTCTGCGCGGCCAGCGCCTGGATCGCGCCGCCGGCGGTGGCGTCGTTGGAGGCGACGATGGCGTCGATCTTGTTGTTGTTTCGGGTCAGGGCGTTTTCGACGATGCTCAGGGCTTCGGTAGGGTTCCATTCCTTGACCCATTGCTGGCCGACAATCTTGATGTCGCCCTTGTCGATCGAGGGTTGCAGCACTTTCATCTGGCCTTCGCGCAAGACCTTGGCGTTGTTATCGGTGGGCGCACCGCCGAGCAGGAAGTAGTTGCCCTTGGGCGCGGCTTGCAGCACGCCGTTGGCCTGCATCTCGCCGACTTTTTCGTTATCGAAGGAGATGTAGGCGTCGATATCGGCGTTGAGAATCAGGCGGTCGTAGGACACGACTTTAATCCCGGCTTTCTTGGCCTCGGCCACGGCGTTGGTCAGCACGGTGGCATTGAACGGCACGATGACGATCACGTCGACGCCCCGGGAGATCAGGTTTTCAATCTGCGAGATTTGCTTTTGCTCGTTGGCATCGGCCGATTGCACGAAGACCTTGGCGTCGAGTTTTTCAGCGGCCGCCACAAAGTAATCACGGTCGCGGGACCAGCGTTCCAGGCGCAGGTCATCGATGGAAAAACCGATTTTCGGGTGGGCGGAATCGGCCATGACCGGCAGGGCGAGCAGGGCCAGGGCAGAGGCGAGCAAGGTGCGTTTGAATGACTTCATGGTGGTGCGTCCTTTTATTGTTGTTGGAAAGACACAGCGTGATGCGGGTAGGACTGTAGACGAACACTGTTGTTGAGGTGAACGGGCTTCCTGTGGCGAGCGGGCAAGCCCGCTCGCCACAGGTATCTGTGGTTCAACCAAAAATGTATCGGTTAACCACGCCTTCAAGCATCTCCTGCCGCCCACTCACCGCCTGCGGGTTCAACTCATGGGCAAACGCATGCTCGGCCAGCGACTCCAGGCTGAATTCACCGGCCAGCACTGCCTGGCCCAACGGCTGGTTCCAACCGGCATAACGCTGATCCTTGAACTGCTGCAAGCGGTCGTTCTGCACCATCGCCGCGGCACGCTCCAGGGCGAGGGCCAGCACATCCATCGCAGCCACATGGCCGTGGAACAGGTCCACATCGTCCAGGCTCTGGCGACGCACCTTGGAGTCAAAGTTGTAGCCGCCATTCTTGAAACCCCCAGCCTTGAGAATTTCATAGGTGGCAAGGGTCATCTCTTCGACGCTGTTGGGGAACTGGTCGGTGTCCCAGCCGTTCTGCGGGTCGCCCCGGTTGGCGTCGATGCTGCCGAAAATCCCCAGGGACACGGCGGTGGCGATTTCGTGATGGAAGCTGTGCCCGGCCAATGTCGCGTGGTTGGCTTCGATATTGACCTTGATTTCATGCTCCAGGCCAAACTCATGCAGAAAGCCGAACACCGTGGCGCTGTCGTAATCGTACTGGTGCTTGGTGGGTTCCTGGGGTTTGGGCTCAATCAGCAAATCGCCCTTGAAGCCGATCTTGTGCTTGTGTTCCACCACCATGCGCATAAAGCGCCCGAGCTGTTCGCGCTCGCGTTTGAGGTCGGTATTGAGCAGGGTTTCATAGCCCTCACGGCCGCCCCACAGCACATAGTTGGAACCCTTGAGGCGCAAGGTGGCGTTCATCGCGCTGAACACTTGCGCGGCAGCAAAGGCAAACACTTGCGGGTCCGGGTTGCTCGCGGCGCCAGCGGCGAAACGCGGGTTGCTGAAGCAGTTGGCGGTACCCCACAACAGTTTGATCCCGGTCTGTTCCTGATGGCGCTCAAGGTGGTCAACCATTTGCGCGAAGTGGTGGCGATACTCCTTGAGCGAGCTGCCTTCAGGGGCGACGTCCGTGTCATGAAAGCTGTAGTAATCAATGCCCAGTTTGGAGAAAAACTCGAAAGCTGCATCCGCCTTGCCGATGGCCAGTTCCATCGGGTCGCCGCTGCGCTGCCACGGCCGTTTAAAGGTGCCCACACCGAACATGTCCGCCCCCGGCCACACAAAGGTGTGCCAATAGCAGGCCGCCATGCGCAGGTGTTCGCGCATGGGTTTGCCGAGGATGAGTTTGTTGGCGTCGTAATGGCGAAAGGCGAGGGGGGAATCGCTGCTGGGGCCTTCGAAGCGAACCTTCTCGACACCGGGGAAGTACGGCATGGCGTTTTCCTTATTGTTCTTGGCGATGCCCCGATACTAGCAACGGCGCTCTGCCTGCCGATTATGAAAATCACCAAGGCATGGTGCGATTTTGAGTGGCGCGGTCTAGTCTGTGCCGACAGGCCTTCGGATAAAAACAATGAAAACCCTACCGCCCGTTCACCGCATCGCGTTGTTGTTCAACGGCAGCAAAATTTATGACCGCGGCATCATCACCGGCATCGGCAACTACCTGAGCAGCACCCGCGTATCGTGGGACTTGTTTCTGGAAGAAGACTTTTTGTGCCGCCTGCGCGGCATCGAGCGCTGGCAGGGCGACGGCATCATTGCCGACTTTGACGACCCGTTGATTGGCGAGGCGTTGGCCGACATCAAGTTGCCGGTGGTGGCGGTGGGTGGTTCCTACGAGGATGCGCGGGCCTATCCCAAAGGCATTCCGTATGTGGCCACGGACAATTACGCGCTGATCAAGCTCGCCTATGAGCACCTGATTGAAGCCGGCCTGACCCGGTTTGCCTGCTTCAGCCTGCCGCAGGCTCAGGCCAACCGCTGGGCCCAGGAACGCGAGAAAGCTTTCCGCCGGCTGATGCAACGTGATGGGTTGCAGGTGGAGGTGTATCGCGGCTTGGGCACCAGCGCACCCTTGTGGGACAGTGCCGTCGAACAGCAGATCGCCTGGCTGCAAGCCTTGCCCAAACCCATCGGCATCATCGCCGTCACCGACGCCCGCGCCCGCCAGTTGCTGCAGGCCTGCCTTACCGCCGGTATCGCCGTGCCGGAAGAAGTCGCACTGATCGGTATCGATAACGACCCGCTGACCCGCACCCTGACGCGCGTGCCGCTCAGTTCGGTGATTCAGGGCACCGAAACCATGGGCCGCACCGCCGCCGCGCTGCTGCACCAGATGTTGCACGGCAAACCCGGCGCCGGCACGCAGATTCTGGTGCCGCCGGACGCGATCAATGTGCAGGCGTCCAGTTTGCATCAGCCGCTGGGCAACCCCTACGTGATGCAGGCGCTGCTGTTTATCCGCCAATACGCCTGCCAGGGCATCAAGACCGCCCAGGTGGCGGCCTATGTCGGCGTGTCGCGCTCGTCCCTGGAGTCACACTTTCGCAAGGCGCGTGGCTGCAGCGTGCACGATGAAATATTGCGCTTCAAACTCGCGGCTGCTGCCAAGGGCCTGGAAAACCATGGCCTGGCGATTGCCGACGTGGCGACGCGTTGCGGGTTCAAGTCGGCGCAGTACCTGCACACGGTGTTTCGAAGGGAGTTTGGGTGTACGCCGCGGGAGTATCAGCAGGGTGTGGTCTGATACACAGCAGTGGCCGATGTGGGAGCTGGCTTGCCTGCGATAGCGCCGTATCAGCATCGGATATGCAGACTGACACTCCGCTATCGCAGGCAAGCCAGCTCCCACATTTTAGAATAGCGCCTTGACTTGCAATCCCAGCACCAGCGCATTGTCGATATCCGCCCCGGAAAACGCCCCCGGTTCAATGATGTATTGCACATCCGGACGCAACGTCAGCCATGGCGTGGCCTGGTAGCCATAACTCAGCTCAATCAACTGCTCGGCATTATTCAGGTTGGGGTAATCGGTCCCGGCGTTGAATGCAGCCAGTTCCTGCACATCCCGGCTGCGCGGGTTGGGTACGGCACGACTATAACCCAGCGCCAACGTATCTCGTGGGCGGCCTTCGAACGGCTTGTACAACACCACGCCTGCGCCATACCACTTGCTGAACGGCGAGGCAGCTTCGCTCGCTGCGGAGTATTGGCCGAAGGCGTGCAGCACACGACCGGCGGATGAGTTGGACGCCCACACCGCTTGATCAATCAGCAGGTAATGACCGCCGCGCCCGCTGACTTTCTTGTCGCTGCCGATGCGTTTTACATCGGAGCTGTCGTAGTAATAACCCAGTTTGTATTCGCTCGGCAGGGGGCCTGCGTGTTTGTAGACCAGTTCGATGGGCACCACGGTGCCGGTGGTATGTTTGGGCCCCAAATGCCAAGCGCGGCTGGAGTTGCCGTTGCTGTCCGGGTCGACGTTGAACGCCGCCACGCGCAGTTGCCAGTCTGGCGAAAAGTCATATTTCACCCGCGCGCCAAGGCGGGCGTTCGGGTAGTTGGTCCAGCCGCTGCCGCCGGACATGTTGAGCGGGTGCCCGCAGAAACCGGCGTTCATGAAGTTGCACAAAATACCGCTGTCGAGGCCGCCGAGGTCATTGCCCATGGCCATGTAGCCGAGCTTGACGTTCAGCGCAGGCGTGAACAGCGTGCGCTCGTAGCTCAGCTCGGTGAGGCGGGTGTAGAGGCCGCCGTAGTTTTCCTGGATCGGCAGGCGGTTGCCCACCAGGTCCTCGGAGGCGCTGTTGCCGCGTCGGTCGTTGATGGTCAGCTGGATGCGGTCGCCATTGTTGAAACCGTACAGCTTGCCCAGATCAAACTGCACACCCAGCTTGATGTTCTGCGAGTAGCGCGCCGCGCGGTGCTGGCCGCCGTCGGCGTTGTAGGCGGTTTCGCCGCTGTAGTCGCCGGTAAAGCGGATGCCTTGTTCGTCGAGCTCGCGGCGCAGGCCGCCCCAGTCGCCGGTCAGGGTGGTGTCGTCAGCTTGAACGGGCAGGGCGGCGCCCAGGGCCAGGCCCAGCAACAGGCGCCCAAGGGAGGTATGAGAAGTGGGGGTCATGCGAACTGTTCCAGACAAAAAAGCGCGGTGCCGGGGGAGGCACCGCGCGAACATTGGTTATGGCAGGGCGTAGGCGATCACGTAGTCGCCACGGTCGGTGGATTGGCGTGCGCCGCCGGCGGTGATGACGATGTACTGCTTGCCGGTTTTCGGCGACACGTAGGTCATCGGGCCGCCCTGGCTGCCCACGGGCAGGCGGGCTTTCCAGATTTCGTCACCGTTGCCGCTGTTGAAGGCGCGCAGGTAGAAGTCCTGGGTGCCGGCGATAAAGATCAGGCCGCCCTGAGTCGACAGTGTGCCGCCCAGCGTCGGCAAACCAATCTTGATCGGCAGGTGCATGCGGATACCCAGCGGGCCGGTGTCTTCCACGGTGCCGACCGGTACTTGCCAGGCAATCTTCTGGGTCTTCATGTCGATGGCGGTCAAGGTGCCGAACGGCGGCGCCTGGCACGGAATGCCGGCCACCGACAGGAAGCGGTTTTTGTTCACTGCATACGGTGTGCCCTTGAGCGGCACGGCGCCCATGCCGGTGTTCAGTGCTTCACCGCCCGACGAGGCCTGGGCCTTGTTCTGCGACGGCACCATCTGAATCCACAGGCCGAGGCGCATGTCGTTGACGAAGATAAAACCATGCACCGGGTCAGTGGAAATACTGCCCCAGTTCATGCCGCCCAAAGAACCCGGGAAACTCAGGGATTTATCCGTGCCCGGCGCGGTGTACAGGCCTTCGTAGCGCATGCCCTTGAAGTCGATGCGGCACAGCAGCTGGTCGTATGGCGTGGCGCCCCACATGTCCGACTCGCTCAGGGTTTGCGCGCCGATCTGTGGCATGCCCACCGATTTTGGCTGGGTCAGCGAGTAAGGTTCGTTGGGGATATTGGCGGCCTTGACCGGCACTTCGCGCACGTCGGTCAGCGGTTTGCCGGTGGCGCGGTCGAGCACATAGATCTGCCCGGCCTTGGTGCCGATCACCACCGCAGGTACCGCTTTGTCGCCGCCCGGCGGGGTGAAGTCGATCAGGCTCGGCTGCATCGGCAGGTCGAAATCCCACAGGTCATTGTGGACGGTCTGGTACACCCATTTTTCTGCGCCGGTGGAGGCATCCAGCGCCAATACCGAAGCGCCGTACTTGTGGTTGAGCCGGGTGCGTTCCACGCCGTAGATGTCGGTGGACGAGCTGCCCATCGGCAGGAAAACCGTGTTCATCAGCGGGTCATACGACATTGGCGCCCAGCTGTTCGGCGTGCTGCGCACATAGGTGCTGCCGGCGGCCGGGGCTTGTTTGTCTTCAGGGTTGCCCGGGTCGAAAGCCCAGCGCATCTGGCCGCTGATCACGTCGAAACCCCGGATCACGCCGCCGGGCATGTCGGTCTGTACGTTGTCGGCCACGCGGCCGCCGACCACCACGGTGGTGCCGGCGATCAACGGAGCGGAGGACAGTTGGTAGTAGCTGTCCGGCACGTTACCCAGGCCGGCTTTCAAGTCCACTTGACCATGGGTGCCGAAGTCTTCGCAGAACTTGCCGGTGTCAGCGTCCACGGCGATCAGGCGCGCATCGATGGTGTTGGTCAGCAAGCGACGCTGGCACTGCGCGCCAGCAGGAACAGTGGCGGCAATGATCGGCGAACTGTTCGGTTGAGTCGGCTGGGCAATCGGCGCGGTGGCGTCGAAATAGGCCATGCCCCGGCAACGTTGCCACACCGCCGATTTGGCGTTGACTTCGTTCTTCCACAGCTCTTTGCCGGTGTCGGCATCCAGCGCGATCAGGTTGTTGTGCGGCGTGCAGATGAACACCTTGTTGCCGATCTGCAGGGGCGTGAGTTGGTCTTCGGCACCGTTGCCGTCGCTGATCGCCACGTCGCCGGTGTGGTAGGTCCAGGCCACTTTGAGCTTATTGACGGTGTCACGGTTGATCTGGTCCAGCGCGGCGAAACGGCTGCCGCCCTCGGTGTTGCCGTAGTGCGCCCAGTCTTTCTGTGCATCAGCAGCGGCAACCGGGGTAATGCCCGGGCCAGCGCCGGTCGGCGCCACGCTTGGGTGGGCGACAAACATATTGCCCGCCGCGACCGCCACGCCCACCGCCAACACGGCGGCAACGCCATAGGCGCCGCGCGCAGGCCGGTCGACCAGCAGCGGGTAAACCAGCGCCACCACCATGCCGATGGCCGCAAACATGAACAGTCGCGAGAACAGCGGCCAGAACACCAGCCCCACATCCGCGACGGCCCACACCGCCGTACCCAGCAGAAACGCTGCGAACAACCACGCACCGGTGGCTTTGCGCAGGGCAATCAACACGCCGGAAACGGCCATGGCGCCGCCGCCGATCAGGAAATACCAGGAACCGCCGAGGCTGACCAGTTTGGCGCCGCCAACGGCCAGGGCCACGCCGAGCAGGGCAATGACAATGCCCAGGCCCAGCAGGAGATATCGTGAGGCGCCAGCGGCGCGGGGTGCTCGTTTCATGTCGGCAGGGCTCGAATGTGACTGACTAAAGGACGAATCTTAGCAAGATAAGTAACCAGTTAGTACATTAGAGTCCTGCAATAGACTATTACAGGTGCTGCGAAGATGCGGTGTGGCTAAATGTCGCCAAGCGTGCAATGGGCCTCAGGCCGGCATCACACGGTGGCGTTGTCTGCGTCTGCCCCAGGCGCTAGTCGGTTTTTTTGCCGCGAGGTTTTTTCTGCCCGGCTTCGGCTTCGGCGCCCGCCAATGCGTTGCCTCCCAGGCTGCGTGTCAGCTCAAGGGCTGCTTGCTGGAACAATGGATGAAGCGTCTGCGCTTGCTCGGCAGTCAGGCGGCTGGCCGGGCCGGAGAGTACCAGCGCGCCGATCAGGTTTTCTCCGGGGCCAAACACAGGCAGGGCCATGGAGGAGGCGTGAGGGTCGGTGGCACCGTGGGAAAAAAACGGCTTGATCATTTTCGCTGCCAGCGAGTAAGGCGTGCGTAACGCTTCGGCGCCAGCGGCACCGTCCATGGGGCGAGTGTCACCCGGTTGCAGGTGCAGGCGCAGGTGGTGGGGGGAGTTGATGCGGTAGAGGCACATTCGGTAGGCACCATGGCGTACATAGAATGAGGCGGTTTCCCCGGTTTCCTGGGTCAGGCGGTGCAGCAGCGGGGTGATATGGCGCTCAAGGTCCAGGCCATCCTGATACACGGTGTTCAGGCGCATGATCTCGGTAGCAAGCTGGTAGCGACCATCCGCCAGGCGCGTGATCAGGCCATGGTCTTCCAGTGACACCATCAACCGCATGATGGTGCTTTTGATCAGCCCGGTGCGGGCCGCCAGTTCGGCCAACTCCAGGGCCGTATCCCCCATCTTGAAGGCAGTGAGCACAGTCAGCACCCGATCAGCTGAAGCAACCCCGGTAACGGCGGGACGTGGGCGGGTTTTTACCATGGGGCGTTCCTTGTGGGGGATAGGCGAGTACGCAGCAAAATACTGGCATTGCCCCGTGGGGGCAATGCACAAGGGCTCAACTGGCGCTTGCAGGCGCCTTGAGTTCGGCCGCGTCGCTGGAACCCTTCATTTGTTTGCGCCCCATCAGCAGCACCATCACGGCACCCGCTGCACACAGCGCCGCCAGTGGCATCAGCGCCAGGGCGTAGCTGCCGGTGGCGTGGTGGATCGTGCCGTAGACGTTGACCATGATGCCGCCGCCAATCAGGTTGGCCATTGCGCCTACGGCGGCCAGGCCGGCAGCGGCGGTGGAGGAGGACAGCCAGGTCGACACCAGCGCCCAGAAGGGTCCCTTCATCGAGTACGCACCGATCAGCACCATGGACATCATGATCACCGTCGCGACCAGGGAGGAAGTGAGCAGCGCCATTAACAGGCCGGCGGTAATCAATAGCAAGGTGGTGGCGGTATGCCAGCGGCGTTCACCCGTCTTGTCGGAGCTGCGCCCCCACATGATCATCAGGACCGACGCCAGGCCGTAGGGGATGGCATTGACCATGCCGATTTCCAGGTTGTTCAGGCCGAAGGTTTTGAGCAGCTGCGGTGCCCACACACTCATCGTGCTGCCTGCTGCCGATGCGCCCGAGTAGATCAGCGCCAACACCCAGATGTGTTTGTGACGAAGCAGTTTCCACAACGAAATATGCCCGATGGCGGTCTTGCGGCTGCGCTCTTCGTCGAGCCGGCTAGTGAGCCAGTTGCGCTGCTCGCTGCTCAGCCATTTGGCGTGCTCCGGGCGATCGGTCAAGACAAACAGGCACGCGATCCCCAGCAGCACGGCGGGAATGCCTTCGAGGATGAACAGCCAGTGCCAGCCACGCATGCCAAACCAGCCATCCATGCTCAGCAGCAGGCCCGACAGGGGGGAGCCAATGAAGTTGGCGCCCGGAATCGCCACCATGAAAATTGCGACCATGCGCCCGCGGTAGGCCGCCGGTAGCCAATAAGTCAGGTAAAGCAACACGCCCGGGAAAAACCCGGCCTCGGCCGCTCCCAGCAAGAACCGCATGACGTAGAGGGAATTGACGCCCTGGACAAACGCCGTAGCGGCCGAAATCAGCCCCCAGGTGATCATGATCCGCGCAATCCATACCCGTGCGCCAAAGCGCTGCAACGCCAGGTTGCTGGGCACCTCCACCAGAAAATACGAGACAAAGAACAAGCTGCTGGCGAAGCCGAAGATGGCAGGGGTGAGGTCCAGGTCCTGGTTCATCTGCAGGGAGGCCATGCCAATATTGCCCCGGTCGATGATCGCCAGCAGGTAGCAGAGGATCAGGAACGGCAACAATCGCCACGCGACTTTGCGCATGGTTGAGCGCTCAAGCGCGCTGATTTCGGTAGAACTGTTAGACATGACTCTCTCTCCCGTTTTGTTTTTTTTGGAGAAGCGTTATGAGCGCGTGCTCTCTCACGTGAAGCCCAGGCAATGCACGCCGGATCAGTGGGCGAAGAGGTGACGGTTCACCACCGTGCGTGGGTGCGGCGCAGTACCGCCCCAGCAGGCGATGATCTGTTGCACCGCCAGAAGGCCTACCCGGTCACGCGCTTCAGCCGTGTTGGCGCCCACATGCGGGGTGGCTACCAGGGTCGGCAAACCCCACAGCGCCGAATCCGCAGGCGGTGGTTCGGGGTTGAAGGTGTCGAGGCCGGCACCGGCGATCTGGCCGGTGCTCAGGGCCTGGATGAGCGCATCGGTATCAATCAGCTCGCCGCGCGCCGTATTGATCAGCAGGCTCCTGGCGCGCATGCGCTTGAACTGCGTGGCCCCGAAGAGGTTGCGATTCTGTTCGGTCAGCGGGCAATGCAGGCTGATGATATCGCAGCCTGTCAGCAGGGCATCGAAGTCCTCGACACGCTCCACATTCGGCAGGTGTGGCAGGTGGTCGAGGTAGGGGTCATAAACCTTGACGGTCATGCGCAGCGGCGCCACCAGGTCCATCAGGATTCGTCCGATAGCGCCAAGCCCTACCAGGCCGAGGGTTTTGCCCGAAAGCTCAATGCCCACCGACGTGGCCTTGTCCCAGTGACCGTCCCGCATGCGTGCGTCGAGCAGGGCGGTCTGGCGGGCGACACTGAACATCAGCGCCAGTGCGTGCTCGGCCACGGACTGGGCGTTGGCACCCAAGGCGATGGTCACTGGAATGCGGCGTTCGGCGGCGGCGGCAATGTCGATGGTGTCGTAGCCCACCCCGTGCTTGGCAATGATCTTCAACGAGGCTGACGCGTTGATCATCTCGCGGGTCAGTTTGCCCTGGCGCACGATAATCGCGTCCGGCTGCTCGCGGGCGATGATCGCGGTGAGTTCGTCGGCGGGGGCGTAGGGCGTGGTCGGCAGAACGCGTACACCGTGGGCGGCTGCGTGGGCCATGGCTTCGTCGGTCAATTGCGGGCCGGTCAGCAGAAGGGTTCGGGTCATTTTTTGCACCTTTGTTTTCTTGTCGGTGTGCAGTTGGGGCGCTTTGTGGCGTTCAACGGTGGTTGAAACCTACCATAATGAAATGGCGTTGCAATATAAAATTAAAGACATCTGTTTCAGAAAGGATCATCGGTTTGGCTGTAATCCTTGATGGTGGTGGGTTTTCCTGTAAATAAGCAGATTTGTAACGCCATTCGCTTAAAAGGACCTCTGGCTTTTATCTTGTCAGTTTCAAATCTCGGTGTTAATTTCGAAACGTCGTTTCATTAACAAGCGATCAGCGTCCCATAAAAGCCACAAGAGGAAAGGCCATGTCCATCGGATTCAGAGTGCTCAAGCAGCCGCGTAAAGTCGCCGCCGAGTGGGTCGAGCGTTATCGAACCGTCCCCGTCGCCAACATCAGCGACTCGATGAACCGCATGACCGCAGGCGGCGCCGGCCTGCAACCGATGCACCGCTCGGGCGTGCTGGCAGGCCCGGCGTTGACCGTCAAGGCGCGGCCCGGGGATAACCTCATGCTGCACCACGCGCTGGATATTGCTGAGCCAGGCGACGTGATCGTTGTGGACGCAGGGGGTGACCTGAGCAATGCGCTGATAGGCGAAATGATGGTGGCTTATGCGATCAAGAAAGGCGTGGCGGGGGTTGTGATCAATGGGGCCATTCGTGATGCCGCCAGCATTGGCGCCGGGGCATTTCCAGTGTTTGCTGCCGGTATCACCCACCGTGGTCCTTACAAGGACGGCCCCGGCGAAGTCAATGTGCCGATTGCCCTCGGTGGCATGGTCATCGAGCCTGGCGACCTGATAATCGGTGATGAGGACGGTTTGCTCTGCGTGCCCTTCGATCAGGTCAGTGAGGTGTATGATCGCGCCCATGCCAAACATGCCGCCGAACAGAAGCAGCTTGAACAGATTGCTCTGGGCGAAAACGACCGTTCCTGGGTCTTGAAATCCCTTGTACAAAAGGGCTGTGAGTTTATTTGAATCCTGCTTCTGCCTCCCGCTGGCCCGCGCCCATTCGCGCGCTGAGCCATCGAAATTTCCAGATCTACTTTGTCGGCCAGGGCCTCTCCACCTTGGGCAAATGGGTGCAACAGGTTGCATTGTCCTGGCTCGCCTACCACTTGACGGGCTCGGCAGTACTGCTGGGTGCAATTGCGTTTCTGACGCTGCTGCCGCAATTGCTGGTCGGGCCATTGGCGGGTGCCTGGTCCGACCGGCACGACAAGCGTCGCCTGTTGATGGTTGTGCAAGCAGCACTGGCATTACAGTCTCTGGCCCTGGCCGTGCTCACCTGGCAGCACTGGATGGGGCGCGAAGTGATCATCGCTATGGCACTGCTGCTGGGCCTGCTCAACGCGCTGGAAACGCCCCTGCGGCAAGCGCTGATCGCCAGCTTCGTCGATGACCCCGGTGACCTGCCCAACGCGCTCGTTCTCAACGCGATGTTGATCAACGCCGCGCGCTTTATCGGCCCGCCGCTGGCCGGTTTGTTGATTGGCTGGAGCGGTGAGGCCGGTTGCTTCTTGTTGACCTCCATCGCGTTCGGCATGTTGCTGGTCGGCTTGAGCAACGTGCAGAGCCGTGCCCAGTCCAGGGCTCAGGGCTCGACTGGCGAGATCTTTCGTGAAGGGTTGCGCTACCTGTGGGGCACCGTGTCCATCCGGCGTTTGCTGATCAGTGTGGTGATGGTCAATCTGCTGGCCTCTGGCTACACGGTGTTGTTACCGATTCTGGCCAAACACGTGTTCAGCGGTGATGCACAAACGCTGGGCTGGTTGTGGGGGGCGGCGGGTGCCGGCGCTTTCTTGGCCACGATCTTCCTGGCGTTCGCCGGCAGCTCTTCGAACCTGAGTCGCATCATTGCGGTCGGCACTGTTGTTTGCGCAGGCTCGCTGTGCGCGGTAGCCGCCAACCCTGCGTTGTGGCTCACACTGGTGGCGCTCGCCGGGTTGGGCTTCGGGATCACCGTGAGTAATGTCAGCAGCAATATGACGCTGCAAAGCGCCGCCCCGGAAGCGCTGCGGGGCAGGGTTATCGCGTTCTACATCGCCATGCGGTTTGGTTTCGAAGCCATCGGCGGGCTGTTGGCCGGCTTGCTGGCGGCAGCGCTGAGCGTGCAGTGGACATTGATATTGGCCGGGAGCCTGCTCGGGTTTTATCAAATGCTCAGCTGGCACTTCAGCCGTCGGCGCGATTGATTGCAGTCAACAGCGCAAGCCCCATCGCCGGTAAGACGCGACCTTCTCGCAAAACACGCACCCCCGCTACGGTGGTGCGTGCGGGTGCATCAGAACTTGAACCGTCCCACCAACCCCTTCAGTTGCCCGGAAATATCCGTCAAGCGCCCAGACCCGGTCTGTGCCGAGTGTGCAAACCCTTCCACCAGACGGGCGTCAGCGTGGATCTGTGCGATGTGCCGGTTGATCTCTTCGGCCACTTGGTGCTGCTCTTCGGCGGCCGTGGCGATCTGGGTGTTCTGGTCGCGGATCGAATCGACTGAGCCACGGATCTTGTCGAAGCTGTCGCGGGCTTGCTGGATGCGTTCCACACTGGTGTTGGATACCAGCAGGCTGCCCTGCATCTGTTGAGTGACTTCCTGGGTGCGGCGGGCGAGGTTGCCCAGCAGGCTGTCGATCTCGCCGGTGGAGTCGGCGGTACGCCGGGCCAGGGCGCGTACTTCGTCGGCAACCACGGCAAACCCACGACCCTGGTCACCCGCACGTGCCGCTTCAATCGCAGCGTTGAGCGCGAGCAGGTTGGTCTGCTCGGCAATCGAGCGGATGGTGTCGAGGATGGTGTTGATATTTTTGCTGTCTTGTTCCAGCAACTGCATGGTCTGGGTCGAGCGTTGCAGGTCTTCGCTCAGCTTGAGCACGCTGCCGGTGGCTTCACCGATGTGTTGCTGGCCGTCGTGTACATCGCGGTAGCCTTCATCGGCACTTGAGGCCGCGGCGCTGCACGAGCGGGCCACCTCGTTGGCGGTGGCAACCATCTCATTGAACGCGGTGCTTACCAACTCCACGGCTTCACGCTGACGCCCGGCCGCGCTGTTCATGTTGTTGGCGACTTCGCTGGTATCGGCGGCGGCCGTTTGCAGGTCGGATGAAGCGTTGCCGATACGCTGCACCAGTTGGGCGATCATGCTCAGAAACTGGTTGAACCAACCTGCCAGGCTGGCCGTTTCATCCTTGCCTTCGACCTTGAGCTGACGGGTGAGGTCGCCTTCACCTTCGGCGATCTCTTGCAGGCCGTCGGCAACCCCGCGAATTGGACGCACGATCACCCGGGCAAAGCTGGCACCTACAATCGCGAACGCCACGGCCAGCACCGCTGCGATGGCGGCGATCAGCCAAGTGAGGTGTGCGGCCTGGGCCATGACTTCATCGCGTTTGATCAGGCCGATAAAGCGCCAGCCCAGGTCTTTGGAGCTCACCACGTTGGCCATGTACGTCACTCCATTGATGTCGATCCGGGTGACGCCGTCGCCCTGTTTGGCCAGCTCGGCGTAGTTGGCGCCCAGGTCAGCCAGGGGCTTGAAATTGTGTGTGGCATCGCTGGGGTCAACCAGCACGTTACCGTTCGCTTCAACCAACATCAGGTAGCCGCTGTCACCGAGCTTGATGTTGCGAACCAGTTCAGTCAGTTGCTTGAGCGATACGTCCAGGCCGACCACGCCGAGCACTTTTCCGGTGGCGTCGGCGACCGTGCGTACCGTGCCGATCAGTACCACATCGTCGGGTGCCCAGTAGTAGGCGCCGGTACGCACGGTGGTGCCCGGCGCAGCCACGGCCGCTTTGTACCAGGGGCGTACGCGCGGGTCGTAGTTGTTCAGTTTGGCGTCGTCCGGCCAACTGGCGTAGCCGCCATCGCTCAACCCCAGGGACAGGTAAGCGGTGCTGGGGTGGCTTTTGGCGAACTGGTCGAAAATGTCCAGAAGCGCTTTGTTCGTGGGGGTGAGGGGAATTTGCGCCGCATCGGCGCCAGCGTAGCTTTTGAGGTCCTTGGCCGCGACAACGCGCGGGTCCTTGGCCACATAGTCGACGTTCTGGCTGATGCCATCGAAGAACTGCTTCATGCCGTTGTCGATCTGGCGGATTTCGCGACCGCTGCTGTCGAGGAAATTGGCTTGGGCCCCCTCGCGCAGGTTCAACACCACCAGCACGGCCACCAGGATAACCGGCACGCACGCGATGGCTGCAAACGCCAGGGTCAGCTTTTGCTTGATATTCATGACTTCTCCCGCGGGTATTTATAGTTTTGGCAAGGAAAAAACGGTAGCGGTGAGCGTCGCATGTGTTGTTTTTGCAGAGGGCGGCCCATGCTCATCCGGTGTATCGACTGGGGCGATGAGCACTTTAGGCCGTTAAGAGGAAGCGGACGGACGGTCAGCCGAGGCGCTCGCTGCCCAGGGCATCGCGCTGCATCGACTGCAGGTTCCTTTCGATGGTTTCGCAGATGGTTTCCATCTGGATCTGGTGTTCGCTGGAATGAAACGGGCTTTGCAGGTCGGTGCCGATGCGCTCGATCGCCAGCAGCATAAAGCCCACCACCGTCGACGCCAGCGGTGTAAACCAACCCAAAGACTCCACCAGACCCACCGGCACGATCAGGCAGAACAGCGAAATGAACAGGCGCGGGAAGTACACGTAAGGGTAGGGCAGTGGCGTATTGGCGATGCGTTCCATGCCGCCTTGGGCGTTGGAGAGGTCCACCAATGTTGATTCCAGACGCGCCAGGCGAATGCTGTCCAGATGCCCGGCCTTGTATTCCCGGGCAAGTATCGCCGCCGAGCCGGTGAGGATGTCATTGGCAAAGTTGTTGGTGGCACCGTTGCGCGCAAATTCTTCGGCGGGGATAAATGCGCGCACCTCATCCGGGCATGGCTGGCCCTTGAGGTGCGCCGCGAGGCAGTTCACATAGGCGACGTGACGGCGCAGCAGGGTGGACTTGACCGGGTTGACCTCGGTGTCCGGGTCATCCATCAGGGTGAGCACCTGACGGGCAAAACTGCGTGAGTTATTGACCATTGCGCCCCACAACGTGCGCGCTTCCCACCAGCGGTTGTAGGCGCTGCTGTTACGAAAACTGATCAGTACCACCAGCGCCGAACCCAGCAGGGTAAGCGGCATCAGCGGCAAATTGATTTTGGTGGTGAGAAACAGCATGAAGTCCACCGTCACGGCGACATCCCACAACAACAGCCAGAACAGGGCCCAGCCCACATAGCCCATGGTCTTGATGATCAAACGATACTTTTTGATGATGGCGGCTTTCAAACGACAACCTCGCGGCGAGCAGTTGGCAACGGTGCCTTAGCTCGGACGCGGGTCTGGGGGAAAGGTTCGGCGTTAATGTTTGCGCAGGCTGAATCGTTTCCGATCGCCAGGGTGTCAGCCGTCGATGCGCTCAATCACATGCGGCCCATCATGGCGCGGATTACCAACCGCCGCGTCCACGCGAAACCATTCAAACGCCTCGGCCGGTTCACCCTGAAACATCACCATCTGCTCGGCACGCCCTCTGAGTGTGGCCGGGTCCAGCCATTCGCGCGCCAGTTCCGGGTTGAGCACCACCGGTCTGCGGTCATGAATATCGATCATGCCGCCGGCACTGTCGGCCGTGATGATCACAAACCCGTCATCCTCACCCGCGCCTTCATCGGTGTCCGGTAACTGGCCAATTGCGGCACAAAACACCGGTTCACCGTCGCGACGGCGAATCAGATAAGGCTGTTTTTTCGGACCGCCTTCGTCCACCCATTCAAACCAGCTGTCGATCGGCGCGATGGCGCGGTGCGGCCAGATCGCGCGAAAGAACGGGCCATTGGCGACTTTCTCCACGCGCGCATTGATCGGCGGCGCGCGGTCTTTGGCCCAGTGCGGGCGCCAGCCCCAGCGCACGCGGTCGGCGTGCAGCAGTTCGTTTTCAAGGTGGAGCAGGGCGACTGGCGTCGAAGGCGCCACGTTGTAGCGTTCAAGGGGTTGCTCGCCCACGCTGTTGACCAGGGCATTGGGCATGCTCAAGGCGGCCACAAAGTCGTGGATGCCCCGGTACTGCGTCAGTCGTCCGCACATGGCTGATCCCTCAGGCTGTCACCTGAGCGTAGCCGCAGATGCGCGGGTTACAACGGCGTCAGCACATTCATCACGGTGTCCAGCGCCACGCGGGTGTCGTCGAGTTGCACCAGCGAGGCGTGCCGGGCGCCGAGGGCGTCGCGGTTCTGGATGGCCGTGAGGATCGCCTTGTGGCGCGGCAGGCTGAGGCCCTGGATGTCGGGGCGGCGGTTGGTGATGTTGATCGACTCGCGCAGCGGCAGCGAGAGCATGTTGCACATGTAGGCGAGCAAGTCGTTGCGGGTGGCGTCGGCGATGGCGCGATGAAAGTCGAGGTCGGCCTGCAGTAGGTCGTCGTGAGTCTTCGCGGTTTCCATGCCCAGGTAAGCTTTTTCGATGGTGGCGATGTCTTCAGCGGTGGCGGTGGTCGCGGCCATGGCGGCGATTTCCGGTTCAAGAATGCGCCGCACCCCCGCCAGCGTATTGAAGAACTCGCTGTGGGGCGTGGACTGCATCAGCCACGACAGCACGTCCGGGTCGAGCAAGTGCCATTTCAGGCGCGGGCGCACCACTGCGCCCACCCGTGGCTTGGAATACACCAGGCCCTTGGCGCTGAGCACCCGGGTCGCTTCGCGCAATACCGAACGGCTGACCTTGTACTCCTCGCAGAGCGTGGCCTCCATGGGCAGGCGTTCTTCGGGCTTGAAGCGGCCGGAAACGATGTGCATGCCCAAGTCCTGAACGATCTGGGCATGCATGCTCTTGCGCGGCTTGGGCGGCTGGTGATCCATAACGACGGACGGCTCTGACTAGGTTCGCGGCATCATAGCATCCCACTTAGTGGGAATGACGCGGTACTTCAGCCCCACGGCAGCCCACCAGGAAGTCAAAGTCGCAGCCCTGATCGGCCTGCAACACGTGGTCGATGTACAGCTGGCGGTAGCCGCCGACGATGAGTTTCTGCGGCGGCGCCAAATCTGCCATGCGCGCCGCCAGCTCTGTGTCGGGGATGTCCAGGTGCAGGCGGCCGTTAGCGCAGTCGAGTTCGATCCAGTCGCCTTCCTTCACCGTGGCCAACGGCCCGCCGGCGGCGGCTTCCGGCGCCACGTGCAACACCACCGTGCCGTAGGCGGTGCCGCTCATGCGCGCGTCGGAAATGCGCACCATGTCGGTCACGCCCTGGGCCAACAGCTTGGCCGGCAAGCCCATGTTGCCGACTTCGGCCATGCCCGGATAACCCTTGGGCCCGCAGTTTTTCATGACCAGAATCGAGTTGGCGTCCACGTCCAGTTCGGGGTCGTTGATGCGCGCTTTGTACATGTCGAAGTCTTCAAACACCACCGCGCGGCCGCGGTGCTGCATCAGCTCGGGGCTGGCCGCAGACGGCTTGAGCACCGCGCCGAGCGGGGCGAGGTTGCCGCGCAGCACACAGATGCCGCCGTCGGCGCGGATCGGGTTGTCGAGGGTGCGGATCACTTCGTCCTGACCATAGATCGGCGAGTCCTTGGTGTTGTCGCCCAGGGATTTGCCGTTGACGGTCAGGGCGTTCGGATGCGGAATCAGATTCGCTTCGCCGAGACGCCGCAGCACCGCGGGCAGGCCGCCGGCGTAGTAGAACTCCTCCATCAGGAAACGCCCCGACGGTTGCAGGTCAACGATGGTCGGCACGCCACGGCCCATGCGGGTCCAGTCGTCGAGGTCGAGTTCCACGCCGATGCGCCCGGCGATGGCCTTCAGGTGAATCACGGCGTTGGTCGAACCGCCGATGGCGGCATTCACGCGGATCGCGTTTTCAAATGCCTCTTTCGTCAGGATCTTCGACAGTTTCAAATCTTCGCGCACCATCTCAACCGCGCGCATGCCGGACATATGCGCCAGCACATAGCGCCGCGCATCCACCGCCGGAATCGCCGCGTTGTGCGGCAACGAGGTGCCCAGCGCTTCGGCCATGCAGGCCATGGTCGAGGCGGTGCCCATGGTGTTGCAGGTGCCCGCAGAGCGCGACATGCCGCCCTCGGCCGCAAGGAAATCATCCAGAGTAATCGTGCCGGCCTTGACCTGCTCGCTGAGCTGCCACACCACCGTGCCCGAACCAATGTCCTGGCCCTTGTGCTTGCCGTTGAGCATCGGCCCGCCGGTGACCACGATCGCCGGCACGTCGCAACTGGCCGCGCCCATCAGCAGTGCCGGGGTGGTTTTGTCGCAACCGGTAAGCAGCACCACGCCGTCAATCGGGTTGCCGCGAATGGCTTCTTCCACGTCCATGCTCGCCAGGTTGCGCGTGAGCATCGCGGTCGGGCGCAGGTTCGATTCGCCGTTGGAGAACACCGGGAACTCCACGGGAAAGCCACCGGCCTCGATCACGCCGCGTTTGACGTGCTCGGCAATCTGGCGGAAATGCGCGTTGCACGGGGTCAGCTCCGACCAGGTGTTACAGATGCCGATGATCGGTTTGCCATGAAACTGATGGTCGGCAATGCCCTGGTTCTTCATCCAGCTGCGGTACATGAAACCGTTCTTGTCGGCGGTGCCAAACCACTGGGCGGAGCGTAGGGCGGGCGTTTTATCAGGCATGATCGATTCTCTTATTGTATGACTATATGTTCTATATAGTCGTAAACATAAGCGCAAAATCGATGCTTTGGAAGTGTTGTCTTGTAAATAGTCGTACTATATAGTCGGTCCAACTGAGGCGTTGCCCTGGCGATTTTTCGCCAGAGGCGCGCCCCCCGAGCTTCTATAAAAACAACAATCGGAGATCGACCCCATGAGCCAGGAATTGCGGCTTATTCGGCGCATCACGCTGAAACTGATTCCATTCCTGATCCTGCTGTACCTGATCGCCTACGTGGACCGCTCGGCGGTGGGCTTTGCCAAACTGCACATGGGTGCCGACGTCGGCATTGGCGACGCCGCCTATGGGTTGGGTGCGGGGTTGTTCTTCATTGGCTACTTTCTCTTCGAAATCCCCAGCAACCTGATGCTCGACCGCTTCGGCGCGCGGCGCTGGTTTGCGCGGATCATGCTGACCTGGGGCGCCATCACCATCGGCATGGCGTTCGTGCAGGGGCCGCAGAGTTTCTACGTCATGCGCTTTTTGCTCGGCGCGGCGGAAGCCGGGTTCTTCCCGGGCGTTCTCTACTACATCACTCAATGGTTCCCGGTGCGCCATCGCGGCAAGATTCTCGGGCTGTTCATCCTTTCGCAACCCATCGCGATGATGATTACCGGTCCTGTGTCTGGCGGATTGCTTGGCATGGACGGCATCCTCGGCCTGCACGGCTGGCAATGGCTGTTTATCGTGATCGGCACCCCGGCGCTGCTGCTGACCTGGCCGGTGCTGCGTTTTCTGCCGGATGGCCCCAAGCAAGTCAGCTGGATGACCGAGAACGAAAAAACCTGGCTCACCGGCGAGCTGAATAAAGACCTGCAAGCCTACGGCCAGACCCGTCACGGCAACCCGCTGCAGGCGCTCAAAGACACGCGGGTGTTGCTGCTGGCGCTGTTTTACCTGCCGGTGACCCTGAGCATTTATGGCCTGGGCCTGTGGCTGCCGACCCTGATCAAGCAATTCGGCGGCAGCGACCTCACCACCGGTTTCATCTCTGCCGTGCCCTACATCTTCGGGATCATCGGGCTGCTGATCATCCCGGGCAGTTCCGACCGTTTGAATGACCGCTACGGCCACCTCGCCGTGCTCTATGTGCTCGGCGCCATCGGCCTGTTCTGCAGCGCCTGGCTGAGTGTGCCGGTGCTGCAAATGGCCGCGCTGTGCCTGGCGGCGTTTGCGCTGTTTTCCTGCACTGCGGTGTTCTGGACCTTGCCGGGGCGGTTTTTTGCCGGTGCCAGTGCGGCGGCGGGCATTGCGCTGATCAATTCGGTGGGCAACCTAGGCGGCTATATCGGCCCGTTCGTGATCGGTGCGCTCAAGGAATACACCGGCAACCTGGCTTCGGGCTTGTACTTTCTGTCCGGGGTGATGGTGTTCGGGCTGGTCTTGACCGGCGTGGTTTACCGCGTGCTGGAGCGCAAGCACGTGCTGCCTGTCGACCAGTTTTCCGCCAGTGCGCGTGGCGCTTCACGACTTTAATCCAGGAGAAATTTAATGCGTTTGGTTCAGTTCGAATTACGTAATGGCGAGCGTCGCGTTGGCGTCGTCGAAGGCAGCAAACTGCGCGAAGTGACCGGTGCGCGTACGGTACGCGAACTGGCCCTGGCGGCCATCGAAGCCGGTGTGGATTTGGCGCAACAGGTCAACAGCCTCGGCTTGGGCGACAGCTACGACTACGCCGCGTTGTTGGCGGACCTGAAAATCCTGCCGCCGCTGGACCACCCGGACCCGGCGCACATGTTGATCAGCGGCACCGGTCTGACCCACTTGGGCAGCGCCTCGGCGCGGGACAAAATGCACCAGGCCGCTGACGACACCGCTCTGACCGACAGCATGCGCATCTTCCAATGGGGCGTGGAGGGCGGTAAGCCGGCCGCCGGTCAGGCAGGCGTGCAACCCGAGTGGTTTTACAAAGGCGACGGCAGCATCGTTGTGCGTCCGGGTGGGGCGTTCCCGGTGCCACCGTTTGCCGAAGACGCCGGAGAAGAGCCGGAAATCGGCGGCCTTTACGTGATCGGCCACGACAGCAAGCCCTACCGCGTGGGGTTTGCCGTGGGCAACGAGTTCTCCGACCACATCATGGAACGCAAGAATTACCTGTACCTGGCCCATTCCAAACTGCGCAGTTGCAGCTATGGCCCGGAGCTGCGCGTGGGCGAGTTGCCCGAGCACCTGGCGGGTACCAGCCGCATCCTGCGCAACGGCGAGGAAATCTGGCGGAACGAATTCCTCAGTGGCGAGGCCAATATGTGCCACAGCCTGCAAAACCTCGAATACCACCATTTCAAATACCGCCAGTTCCTCACGCCGGGTGATGTGCATATTCACTTTTTCGGCACCGCCACGTTGTCATTCGCCGACGGCATACGCACTCAGCCGGGGGATGTGTTCGAGATCAGCCAGGCCGAGTTCGGCGCGCCGCTGGTCAACCGTGTCGGCACCAGCGATGCGGCCTTTGAACCCGGCGACGTCATCACGCTTTAAGGAGATCACCATGACCCCGTTTCTCGGCCACAACTACATCGGCGGGCAGCGCAGCGCCAACGGCAGTGTCACGCTGAAAAGCGTCGATGCCACCACCGGCGAAGCCTTGCCCCAGGGCTTCTACCAGGCCACGCCCGAAGAGGTCGACGCTGCCGCCCAAGCGGCCGCCGCTGCTTACCCGGCGTACCGCGCATTAAGCGCCTCGCGCCGCGCGCAATTCCTGGATGCGGTGGCCGATGAGCTGGACGCGCTGGGGGATGATTTCGTTGCGCTGGTTTGCCGTGAAACCGCGCTGCCGGCTGCACGGATCAAAGGCGAGCGCGGGCGCACCAGCGGTCAGATGCGCCTGTTCGCAACGGTGCTGCGTCGCGGCGATTTCTACGGGGCGCGTATCGACAGGGCACTGCCCGATCGCCAGCCGCTGCCGCGTCCGGACCTGCGCCAATACCGCATCGGCCTCGGCCCCGTGGCCGTGTTTGGTGCAAGCAACTTCCCCCTGGCGTTCTCCACCGCCGGCGGCGATACGGCGGCGGCATTCGCGGCAGGCTGCCCGGTGGTGTTCAAGGCTCATAGCGGGCACATGGCGACGGCTGAGCGCGTCGCCGATGCGATCATTCGGGCGGCCGAGGCCACCGAGATGCCGGCGGGCGTGTTCAACATGATTTTCGGTGATGGCGTGGGTGAGGCGTTGGTCAAGCACCCGGCGATCCAGGCCGTGGGTTTCACCGGCTCGCTTAAGGGCGGGCGTGCCTTGTGCGACATGGCAGCCGCACGCGCGCAGCCGATCCCGGTATTTGCCGAAATGTCGAGCATCAACCCGGTGATCGTATTGCCTCAGGCACTCCAGGCCCGTGCCGAGAGCATCGCCCGCGACCTGACGGCCTCGGTGGTGCAGGGTTGCGGCCAGTTCTGCACCAACCCCGGTTTGGTGATCGGTATTGCATCAGCGCAGTTCACCGCGTTCACCCGGCAGGTCGCCCAATTGATCGGCGATCAACCGGCGCAAACCATGCTCAATGCGGGCACCTTGAACAGCTACGGCAAAGGCCTGGAAAAGCTCCTGGCACACCCGGGCATTCAGCACTTGGCGGGCAGCGCGCAAACGGGCAAACAGGCGCAGCCGCAGCTGTTCAAGGCTGACGTGCAGCTGTTGATCGACGGCGATGAAGTACTGCAGGAAGAAGTGTTTGGCCCGACCACCGTGTTTGTTGAAGTCGCCGACAAGGCCCAGCTCAGCGCCGCCTTGAACGGGCTGCACGGCCAGCTCACCGCGACGATCATTGGCGAACCGGCCGACTTTGATCAGTTCGCCGAACTGACGCCGCTGCTGGAGCAAAAGGTCGGCCGTATCCTGCTCAACGGCTACCCGACCGGCGTTGAAGTCTGCGATTCGATGGTTCACGGCGGCCCGTATCCTGCCACCTCGGATGCCCGTGGCACCTCGGTCGGCAGCTTGGCCATCGAGCGTTTTCTGCGCCCCGTGTGCTTCCAGAATTACCCTGATAGCCTGCTGCCCGACGCGTTGAAAAACGCCAATCCGTTGCGTATCCAGCGGCTGGTGGATGGCACGCCATCCCGTGAACCGCTGTGACGCGCAGCCGAAAACAATAAAAATCCAGGAGGCTACATGTCGTGTATCGCCGTTACCCCGCACCGCGCGCAGTTGGGCGAAGGTCCGTTCTGGGACGTGCCGACCCAGGCGCTGTATTGGGTCAATATCGCCGGCAAACAGGCGCTGCGTTTGATGGATGGGCAATTGCGCATTTGGCAATTGCCCGAGCATGTCTCGGCATTTATCCCGTGTGAAAGCGGCGATGCGCTGGTGACCTTGAGCAGCGGTGTTTACCGGCTCGACCTGGTCACCGAAGCCCTGACCCTGCTGTGCGTGGCCGACCCGCAACCGGGTAACCGCGGTAATGAAGCACGCTGCGATGCCAAGGGCCGCCTGTGGTTGGGCACCATGCAAAACAATATTGGCGAGAACGGCGAAGACTTGCCGATCACGCGGCGCTCCGGTGGGCTATTTCGGATTGATGCCGATGCGCAGGTCACGCCGCTGCTGAGTGGGCTGGGTATTCCCAACACCCTGCTCTGGAATGATGACGGCACCGAGGTGACTTTCGGCGACAGCATGGACGAGACGCTGTACCGGTATTCGATCCAGCCCGATGGCCAACTCGACCCCGCCACCCTGTGGTTCGGGTCGCACGCGCACGGCGGGCCGGATGGTTCGGCGATGGATGCCGAAGGCTATATCTGGAACGCGCGTTGGGATGGCAGTTGCCTGCTGCGCCTGACGCCCGGCGGTGAAGTGGACCGTGTCATCGAACTGCCTGTCAGTCGCCCAACCAGTTGCGTATTCGGTGGGCCGAACCTGACCACTTTGTATATCACCAGTGCCGCCAGCCCATTGGATCACCCTCTGGATGGCGCGGTATTGGCCATTGAGGTCGACGTGGCAGGCAAGCCCTGTCACCGCTTTGCCGGATAAACCCAAGACTTTAAAACAACAACAAGGAGTCACCCGTATGAATCGTCGTCGTGGTTTGCGTTCCCTGTGCTGCGCCGCTGTGGCGGTCTCGACCCTGAGCTTGAGCGGGCTGTTGCTCGCCGCTGAGGAAGTGAAGATCGGTTTTCTGGTCAAGCAGGCTGAAGAGCCGTGGTTCCAGACCGAATGGGCCTTTGCCGAAAAAGCCGGCAAGGAACATGGTTTCACTGTGATCAAGATCGCTGTGCCCGATGGCGAGAAAACCCTTTCGGCGATCGACAGCCTGGCGGCCAACGGCGCGAAGGGCTTTGTGATCTGCCCGCCGGATGTGTCGCTCGGCCCGGCCATTGTTGCCAAGGCCAAGGCTAACGGGCTGAAAGTGATTGCGGTAGATGACCGTTTTGTCGACGCCAAGGGCAATTTCATGGAGGACGTGCCATACCTTGGTATGGCGGCGTTTGAGGTGGGCCAGAAGCAGGGCGCCGCGATGGCGGCGGAGGCGAAAAAGCGCGGGTGGGAGTGGAAGGATACGTATGCGGTGATCAATACCTTCAACGAGCTTGATACCGGTAAAAAGCGCACTGACGGTTCGGTTAAATCCCTGGAGGATGCGGGTATTCCCAAGGATCACATTCTGTTTACGGCTGCCAAGACGCTGGATGTTCCCGGCAGCATGGATGCGACCAATTCGGCGCTGGTCAAGCTGCCGAGTGGTGCGAAGCACTTGATTATTGGTGGCATGAACGACAACACGGTGCTGGGTGGGGTGCGTGCGACTGAGAGTGCGGGGTTTGCTGCGGCTAATGTGATTGGCATTGGCATCAATGGGACGGATGCGATTGGCGAGCTGAAAAAAGCTGACAGCGGGTTTTTTGGCTCGATGCTGCCTAGTCCGCATATTGAGGGGTATAACACGGCGCTGATGATGTATGAGTGGGTGACCAAAGGTACGGAGCCGCCGAAGTACACCGCCATGGATGAGGTGACGTTGATCACGCGTGCGAACTTTAAGCAGGAGCTGGAGAAGATCGGTTTGTGGAACTGACTTTTTGGTTTGGCGGCCGCCGTGATGGGGCCGCTCGAAGCACGAATGCCGATTCGTGTCCTTGTGAAGTTCAAATGTGGGAGCTGGCTTGCCTGCGATAGCGGCCTGAAGGCTGGACACTCTCTCACTGATGCCCACGATCCAACTGTGGGAGCGGGCTTGCTCGCGAAGGCTATGGGTCAGGCACTAGGGGGTTAGGGTCGGAGTACATATCCATTGCTGCGGTAACGGCCGCCTAGGGTTCCGCCCTTACGGCGGGTCACTTTTGGAAGGACCCAAAAGTAACCAAAAGGTCCTCGCCCCACCACTCGGCACCTCGCCTAGGCTCGGTGTGCCCTCACTCCGGCTTGAATCCGTGGGCCGCC
>NZ_MSDF01000053.1 GCF_002022275.1 Pseudomonas fluorescens | reverse complement strand
TAGAGCAGACCGCGTTCCCCCTGACAAAATGGAGATCCAAATGTGGGAGCGGGCTTGCTCGCGAATGCGGTGGGTCAGCCAATGAATCTATCAACTGACACGCCGCCTTCGCGAGCAAGCCCGCTCCCACATGTTGAATCGGTTTTTCAGCTTAGAAAGTGTACTCAAGCATCCCCATCACCGAGGTCTGCAACCGCCGCTCCACAATCGGGCTCTTGCCCGCTTCATCTGCCAGGTATTGCACATCCAGCAAGGTCGAGAACTGGGTGTGTTCGCTGATTGGCAGGCTCCACACCAGGTTCAGGCCGTTGCTGATATTGCCTGCTCCCGCCTTGTATGCCTTGAACCTGCTTTGCGCGGCCTGGCCGGTGGTGACGCCGTACCAGGTTTGCAGGTAATTGCGGTCGCCAAAGTGGCTGCTGAGGCTGGCGTCGATGGAGCCGTAGCGGCCTTCATAGAGGTTGGTGCCCAGGCTGAGTTCCAGATGGGTGTAGGCCTTGCCGGTGTCTTTGTGGTCGTCTTCCTTGAGGGCGTGTTCCAGGGTTGCGCCGGCAATCACGTTGCCCAGGTTGTAACTGGCGCTTACACCCAGTTGCGGGCGGGCTTTGATCTCGCCCATGCCTTTGAGGCGTTTGGAGCCGGCATGCATTGTTTCGTTTTTATCTTTGCGTGAGCCACTGGCGCCCACATACGCAGAGAAGCTCAACGCATTGCCTTCATAGCCCCAGCCCAGGCCTTTGTCGGTGTCGAGGAAGATCCCCCAGGGGCTGATGACTTTGCCGCCGAGCAGCGGCGCGGTCATGCGTTCGTCGCTGCCGCTGTAGCGTGGCACATTGCCCACGCCGGCTTTGAGGCTGTATTGCCAGTCTTCGGCAATCGCGGTGTCGGCGGCCGCGAGCAGGCACAGCGAGGTGAAGGACAGGCAGAGGTTTTTTGCGCGCATCAGGTGTTCGTCCATGTTAGAAGGTCAGGTTTTTTTGCGGAGAATTCGTGCGTTTGAAGGAGTAGCCCGAAGCACTGAGGCCGTTGATCTGGCGGCTCACGGTGTCGCCCAGGCCGTAGCCGTTGCCGGCCAGTACCGCGTGGGCGTTGTCGACGGGGAGCAGGATGTAATCGGTGAGCGGCTCGCCATGCAGTTGGCCGCGAATCACCAGGAAGCCTTCTTCCAGGCGCACGCTGATGCCGCTCAGCGGTGCATCGGGTTCAGGGGTGTTAAGCACTTGATAGGTGCCGATGGTGTCAGCCCAGGCCGCGGGCAGCGGCGGCGGGTCGATGTGTTCGCCGATGGCGATACGCTGGCCGTGGCTGCGGGCGGTGAGTATCTGCCGGCCCTGCACCGTGACCACGTCGAGTTGCACGCGGCCCAGTTCGCCAAGGTCCTTGCGCCAAAAGCCGAGGACTTTTTTCTGCGCGCGCAACCAGCCCTGGTCGTCGCGCAATAACTCAAAATCAAAGCCGGCCAGTTCCCCGGATAGCCGATCACGGTCATCCTTGATTCGGAACACACCCCACGCCGTGGCATAAAACCCGGCAAGGCGCTTGCGGTCGACGGCCGCCGGCACCTGGCGCAACTTGAGGCCATGGCTGGGTGCCTGGCAGTCGTCAGCGCACACGGGGTCGCCGGTTTGCGCCTGGAGCATCAGGCGCAGCGTGTCGGTGGACAGCGACACCACCATGTCCTCGGCGTTGCTGTCGTTGGCCATGATGATCACGGCCAGTTGCTGGTCCGGCAGCAGGGTCAACTGCGCGGCAAAGTCATCGCCGCCGCCGCTGTGTTGCCAGGTGCGTACGCCGGGGCCGACCGGTTCGTCGCCGCACGGCGCGAGGAACCAGCCCAAACCCATCTGGCAATCGAAGTCGAGGGCGTTGCCGGTGTTTTGCTGGGTGAACATTTCGTCAATCGAAGCACTGCCCACTACCTGCTGGCCTTTGTAGAGGCCTTTGGCAAACAGCATTCGTACATAGCGGCTGAGGTCTCTGGGGCTGGCCCACAACCCGCTGGAAGCCAGGTCACGCACTTGGGCGTCGCTGCTGGCGACGCCGTCTTCGTAACCCAGGGCGCGAAAGCTCCGTTGTGCGCCGGTGCCGACAAAACTCGACTGGTTCATTTCCAGTGGTTTGAGCAGGCGACTTTGCAGTTGTGCTTCGAAGCTTTTACCGCTGCTGCGCTCAATCGCCGCGCCGACCAGTGAGTAGCCCAGGTTGGAGTAAGCGACCTGGGTGCCCGGTAGGCTGCTCAGCCACACGCCGGAGACGCGCATCGGCATCTGGCCCATGGCGTAGCTGCTGCGCAGGTCGCGCAGGTGTTCGCTGGGCAATCCGGATTGATGGCTGAGTAAGCGGCGCAAGGTAATATCGCGGTCTGCCGCGCCTTGGTCGCTGTGAAACCGCGAGCGCACGTAGAACTCGCGCAGGGTTTGCTGGATCGGTGCGTCGAGGGCCAGCCGTTGCTGCTCCACCAGTTGCAGCGCCGCCGTCGCGGTCAGCAGCTTGGAAATGCCACCCGCGCGAAACGCCGTGTTCGGCGTCACCGGTACGCCCTGGGCCTTGTCTGCCAGGCCAAAGCCCCGCGCCCAGATCAGCTCCTGGCCGTTGACCAGGGCAATCGACAACCCGGCTACCTTCTCCCGGGCCATCTCCTGCGGGATGCGCGCTTGCAGGTAACGAATGATCGCGCCGTAATCACCCTTCGGGATTGGCGGCGGGGCAGCCGATTGCACGTGGCAACCGATGGTGCCCAGCAGACAACCCAACAGCGGAATGCCGCGCAATGTACGTAACATGAAGAGCACCCGGCGGGTGGTTTGGATGCTCAAATGCTAGGGCGGTGCGGCTCGGCGGTCTTTGAGAGCTTTGTCGAGAAACTGTCAAAGACTGTTAACTAACGGGTCAACCCCAAGCGCTGATGCCACTGGGCAATGGATTCTTCGGGGTATTCATCGAACTGCAAGTCGCCTTTGCGCACGCTGACTTCGACCCACGGCGCCTTGGAGCCCAGCATCAAATGCGTGTGCTCTGGCGGCACTGGCAACGGCGTGTCAATCGCCGAGGCAAACGGGTGAATCAGCTCAGGCCATTCGGGGCTGAACAGCCACAGCGCGCTGCCGCATTGCGAGCAAAAATGCCGCTCGGCGGTGCTCGCATGCGCACGGCTGGCGCCGTCCGGTTTAAGCCGCGCGTGGTAGATCGAAATCTGCTTGCGCCCGCGCACCTTCAAGCTGTCGGTGTCACCCGCCAGGTTGATCGCGTAACCGCCACCGCCCTGGGTCTTGCGGCAGATCGAGCAATAGCAACGCTGGTAAGGGTAGGGGTGGGCGCTGTTCAGACTGAACGTTACGGCGCCGCAATGGCAGGATCCTTCGAGATGCATGGGGAGTCTCCTCTGGCAAGGTGACTGATCAGCTTAGGCGCTCTGGGGCATCAACGTGGCAATCAACGCGCGAATGGTGCCGGGCAATGCCTCCAATTCGCGCACCAGGATACTGCGCTCGCGGATCGCCCATGGCTCATCGAGCTTCACCGTCACCAATTGCATGGTGCGGCTGTGCCGCACAGCTGCGGACTCGGGAATGATCCCGATCCCCACGCCAGCCTCGACCATCCGGCAGATCGCCTCAAAGCTCGACACCTGAATGCGCAGCGACAAATGCTTGCCGAGGCGTTCCACGTGTTCGCGCAAAAAGCTCAATAACGTGCTGCCTTCGTGCAGGCCGATGTGCTGATAGGCGAGGGTTTGCTCCAGCGTTACCGAGGGCTGCTTCGCCAACGGATGCCCCACGGGCACCATCAACACCAGTTCATCCGTGCTGAAGTGCAGCACCTGCAAACCCGCAGCTTCCACCGGCCCCGCGATGATGCCCATATCGCTGGTGCCATCGAGCACGCCACGCACGATATCGCGGGACAGGCGTTCCTGCAGGTCCACAGTCACTCCGGGGCGTTGGGACAAGAAGCCCGCCAGCACCTCCGGCAGAAACTCGGTGACCGCCGTGGTGTTGGCGAAGATGCGGATATGCCCGGCCGAGTCCACGCCGTACTGGGTGAATTCGCTTTTGAGGTAGTCCACCTGACGCATGATCAGCCGCGCATGGTGCAGCAGCCGCTCGCCGGCCGGGGTGATCTCCACGCCACGGCTGTCGCGGTACAACAGACGCGTGTCCAGCTGACCTTCCAGCGCCTTGATCCGCGCACTCGCGGCGGCCGGCGAGAGGAACGCGCGCTTGGCGCCCTGGGTCAGGCTGGGGGATTCGGCGATGTGGATAAACAGGCGCAGGTCGGCCAGATCGAAGTGCATGCAAGACACCTATTTCGGCAACGATAAAAATCAACTGTGGGAGCTGGCTTGCCTGCGATGGCGGTGTGCCTGTACCGACAACGCCACCTGACACACCGCTATCGCAGGCAAGCCAGCTCCCACAGGGAATAGGGTTGTGGCGTTCAGCATAACCGAACGCTGGTTTATTGAAATGCAAATTCTCAGAACGGGCAGGCGCTTGCATGATCCGGGGCAGACACTCACTGCCCGAGGACCTGCACCCGATGAGCGCCACCGACTGGATCGGCCGAAGCGAAACCGCCCACGACCACCTCAGCCATAACCTGCTCAAGCGCATTGCCGCCACATTGGGCGAAACGGTGCCCGAGGATGGCGCGGATCTGCCGCCGCTGTGGCAATGGTGCTTCTTCCAGGACCCGCTGCCGGAATCGGCGCTGGGCACTGACGGCCACCCGGCGCGTGGTGGGTTCTTGCCCCCCGCCGACAATCGCAACCGCATGTGGGCGGGTGGGCGTATCGAGTTCCTGCATGCCCTGCGTGCCGGTGAAACGGCCACCCGCGTATCGACCATCACCCAGGTTGAAGAAAAGACCGGCCGCACCGGCTCGCTGCTGTTTGTCACTGTGCGCCACGACTATTCCCAGAACGGCCGCCTGGCCATTCGTGAAGAACAAGACATCGTCTACCGCGAACCCACGCCGCCCAAACAAGGCAGCGGCGAGACGCTGCAGCCGGGCGAATGGGCCGAGGCCTTCGACCCCACCCCAACCTTGCTGTTTCGCTACAGCGCCGTGACCTTCAACGGCCACCGCATCCATTACGACTATCCCTACGTCACCGGCACCGAAGGCTATTCGGGCCTGGTGGTGCACGGGCCACTGATCGCCACCCTGGGCCTGCGTGCATTTTGCCGCGCACACCCCGAAGCCACTTTGCGCCGATTCGCCTATCGCGGCGTGCGCCCGTTGATCGCGCCACAGCCGTTTGAAGTTGCTGGGTGCCTCACCGGCAGCGGTGTTGCCGAGCTGTGGGCGGGCAACGCGGACGGTGTGGCGCAAAAAGCTGAAGTCCACTTCGAATAATCAGAACAACAGGCGGAGAGCCGTAAATGAACCCGAACGACAATGAAGAACTCAACGCCATCCGCGAAGGCGTGCGCGCCTTGTGCGCCGAGTTCGATGCGGCCTACTGGCGCAAAATTGACGAAGAAAAAGGCTTCCCCGAAGCCTTCGTCAAGGCCCTGACCGACGCCGGCTGGCTGTCGGCGATGATCCCTGAAGCATACGGCGGATCCGGCCTGGGCCTGGCCGAAGCCTCGGTGATTCTGGAGGAAGTGAACCGCTGCGGCGGCAACTCCGGCACCGTGCACGGCCAGATGTACAACATGTTCACCCTGCTGCGTCACGGCAGCGAGGCGCAGAAAAGCTTCTACCTGCCCAAACTTGCCAGCGGCGAATTGCGCCTGCAATCGATGGCCGTGACCGAGCCGACCACGGGCACCGACACCACCAAAATCAAAACCACCGCGATCAAGCGCGGTGACAAATACGTGATCAACGGCCAGAAAGTCTGGATCTCGCGGGTGCAGCATTCCGACCTGATGATCCTGCTGGCGCGCACCACGCCGCTGGCCGAGGTGAAGAAAAAGTCCGAAGGCATGTCGATCTTCCTCGTGGACCTGCGCGAAGCCATCGGCAACGGCCTGACCGTGCAACCCATCGCCAACATGGTCAACCACGAAACCAACGAGCTGTTCTTCGACAATCTGGAGCTGCCACTCGACAGCCTGATTGGCGAGGAGGGCAAGGGCTTCAAATACATCCTCGACGGCCTCAACGCCGAGCGCACCTTGATTGCCGCCGAGTGCATTGGCGACGGCCGTTGGTTTATCGAGAAGGCCAGCGCCTATGCCCGCGACCGCGTGGTGTTTGGCCGGCCCATCGGGCAGAACCAAGGTGTGCAGTTCCCGATTGCCGAGGCGCATATCGAAATCGAAGCGGCGGACCTGATGCGCTGGCGCGCCTGCGAGGAATACGACAGCGGCAAGAATGCCGGGGCCAGCGCCAACATGGCCAAGTACCTGGCGGCCAAAGCCTCGTGGGAAGCGGCCAACGCCTGCCTGCAAACCCACGGCGGTTTTGGCTTTGCCTGCGAGTACGACGTGGAGCGCAAATTCCGCGAGACGCGCCTGTACCAGGTAGCGCCGATCTCCACCAACCTGATCCTGTCCTACGTGGCCGAGCACCTGCTCGAATTGCCACGCAGCTTCTGAGGCGCTGACCATGAGCCATACCCAAGCCTTGTGTCGGTTTCTGGCCGATTTGAACTACGCGCAGCTGCCCGACAACGTACTGGCGCGCACCGAAGACCTGTATCTGGACTGGCTCGCCTCGGCCCTGGCGAGCAAGGGCGCACACCCGATTCCGCTGTTTGAGCGCTATGCGCAAAAGATGGGCCCGGCCAGCGGCTCGGCGCAGATGATCGTCAACGGCGGCAGCAGCAGCCCATATTTCGCGGCCTTGGTGAACGGCGCGTCGTCCCATCTGGTGGAGCAGGATGACCTGCACAACAGTTCCGTGCTGCACCCGGCGACCGTGGTGTTTCCCGCTGCGCTGGCGGCTGCGCAAGACCTCGGCAAATCCGGCCGTGACTTGCTGCTGGCCTCGGTCGCCGGGTATGAAGCCGGTATTCGCATCGGCGAATTCATGGGGCGCTCCCATTATCGCATCTTTCACACCACGGCCACCGTCGGCACGCTGGCGGCAGCCGTGGCCGTCGGCAAACTGCTGGATTTCAACGAAGAACAGTTCATCAACCTGCTCGGCAGCGCCGGCACCCAGGCCGCCGGGTTGTGGGAGTTTTTGCGCGATGCCGCCGACTCCAAGCAGCTGCACACGGCCAAGGCGGCGGCGGACGGTTTGCTCGCCGCTTACCTGACCGCAGACGGGCTGACCGGTGCGCGCAATATTCTGGAAGGCGACCAGGGCCTGGCAGCAGGCATGTCCAGCGATGCAGAGCCGAGCAAGTTATCCGCTGACCTCGGCAGCCGTTGGGCGCTGCTGGAAACCTCGTTCAAGTTCCACGCCTCGTGCCGCCACACCCATCCTGCGGCCGATGCGCTGCTCGATCTGATGCAGCGTGAAGGCCTCGGCGCCGAGCAGATCGCTCGTGTAGAAACCCGTGTCCATCAAGGCGCCATCGACGTACTTGGGCGCGTGAAAGTGCCTGCGTCTGTGCATCAGGCCAAATTTTCCATGGGCACCGTGCTCGGCCTGATCGCCGTACACGGCAAGGCCGGGCTGACCGAGTTTCACGAGTTAGCATTGACCGATCCCGCCGTCGCCACGTTTCGCGACAAGGTCAGCATGACCCTCGACCCCGAAGTCGACGGCGCCTACCCGCAACGCTGGCTCGGCCGCGTCACGGTGACCACCACGGATGGCCGCACGCTGCACGGCGCCATCGACGAGCCGAAGGGTGACCCGGGCAATACCCTGAGCCGCGCGGAGCTGGCGGATAAATTCCAGCGCCTGACCCAATTCAGCACTGCCCGTACTCCGGCCCAGGCCGACGCACTGATCGAAAAGGTCTGGAACCTGCGCAGTGCCGCGTCCATGGCCCACTGGCTTTAAGGAGCTGTCATGACTGATCCACGACCACTGGACGGCATCACTGTCGTCAGCCTGGAACACGCGATTGCCGCGCCTTTTTGCACCCGCCAATTGGCGGACCTCGGTGCCCGCGTGATCAAGGTCGAACGCCCAGGCGCCGGCGACTTTGCCCGTGGCTATGACGAGCGCGTACGCGGCCTGGCCTCGCATTTCGTGTGGACCAACCGCTCCAAGGAAAGCCTGACTCTGGACCTGAAGCAGGACGAGGCCGGCGACATCCTTGAAACCCTGCTGGCCGACGCCGATGTGTTGGTGCAGAACCTCGCACCCGGCGCGGCGGCGCGCATGGGCTTGTCGTTCGATGCGCTGCACGAGCGTTTCCCGCGGCTGATCGTCTGCGACATTTCCGGCTATGGCGAAGGGGGGCCGTACGAGAAGAAGAAGGCCTATGACCTGCTGATCCAGAGCGAAGGCGGCTTTCTGTCGGTGACCGGCGGCCCGGGTGAAGACCAGATGGCCAAGGCCGGTTGCTCCATCGCCGACATCTCCGCGGGTATGTACGCCTACAGCGGCATCCTTTCGGCGTTGCTGCTGCGCGGCAAAACCGGGAAGGGCAGCCGCATCGATGTGAGCATGCTCGAAAGCCTGGTGGAGTGGATGGGCTACCCGATGTATTACGCCTTCGACGGAGCGCCACAGCCGCCACGTGCCGGGGCCGCGCATTCGACGATTTACCCGTACGGGCCATTCCCGACCGGCGACGGCGGCACGGTGATGCTCGGTTTGCAGAACGAGCGCGAATGGGCGGCGTTCTGCGACAAGGTGCTGCTCACGCCATCGCTGGCGACGGATGAGCGTTTCTCCGCCAACTTCAAACGTTCGGCGAACCGCGAAGTGCTGCGCCAGATCATCGTCGACAGCTTTGCGCGGCTGGATGCTGAAGCCGTGATCCAGCGCCTGGAAGACGCGCAGATCGCCAGCGCCCGGGTCAACGACATGCAAGGCGTGTGGGACCACCCGCAACTCAAGGCGCGGGACAGTTGGCGCGAAGTCGACAGCCCGGCCGGGCCGTTGCCGTCGCTGCTGCCGCCTGCGCGCAATGCGGCGTTTATCCCGCGTATGGATGCTGTTCCTGCGTTGGGGCAGCACAGCCAGGGGATTCTGGATCAGCTGGGTTACTCCCCCGAATCTATCGCCAACCTCAAAACACGCGGTGTCATCTGACCCCTGTGGGAGCTGGCTTGCCTGCGATGGCGCCCAAGAGAGCACTGCAAGCCTCAAGGCCCTCATCGCAGGCAAGCCAGCTCCCACATTGGACCGTGATAACAAGGACATTCAGTTATGCCAAAACCTCTTGTGCGCTCTGCACTGTTTGTACCCGGAAGCCGCCCGGAGCGGTTCTCCAAGGCATTGGCGAGTGGCGCCGATGCGGTGATTGTGGATTTTGAAGACGCGGTGGAAGAACCGCTCAAGCGCCAGGCGCGAGACAACCTCGGGGCGTTTTTGACGGCCAATCCAGATGCTCACGTATGGGTGCGCATCAACGCGCCTGAACACGCTGAGCATTTTGAAGATGTGGCGTTCTGCAAAGCCCATTCAAACGTGTCAGGTGTATTGCTGCCGAAAGTGGAAAGCGCAGCTCAGGTGGCCGTGGTTGCCGCCACCGGCAAAGTGATCTGGCCGATTATCGAAAGCGCGCGAGGGTTATTGGCCGTGGCTGAAATCGCCCATGCACCCCAGGTACAGCGCCTGTCGTTTGGCGGGCTGGACCTGGCGCTGGACCTGAACCTGAGCAGCCATTCGACAGCGGCAAATTTCGCCCTCGACCAGGCACGCCTGGCGCTGATCGTGCATTCGCGCGCGGCCGGGCTGGTTGCGCCGCTGGACGGCGTGCACCCGGCCATCGACGACCCCGAAGGCCTGCGCCGTTCGATCCGGCATGCGTATGAGATGGGCTTTGCCGGTGCACTGTGCATTCATCCCAAGCAGGTGGCGGTGATTCATGAAGCGCTGGCGCCGAGTGCGGCGGATTTGGCCTGGGCGCAGCGCGTGGTAGAGGCCGGTGCCCATGGGGCAGGGGCCTATCAGATTGACGGGCAGATGGTGGATGCGCCCGTGCTGTTGCGGGCGCAAAGGCTATTGGCCGCCCAGCTCTAACTGAAGAAACCGGATCAAAAAATGTGGGAGCTGGCTTGCCTGCGATAGCGGTGTATCAGCCAATGAATTTACAGCCTGACCCACCGCTATCGCAGGCAAGCCAGCTCCCACACTGAATCTCTGTTGTCATGGCGACCTGCGTTCGTCTACGCCGAACGCAGGTATCTAAAATTCGAAATTCACTACACGCACTACATCAGGCACCTTGCCCTATAACACAACAATAAGAAGGTGATTTCCCCATGCTCAAGCTCTCCCGGGCGCTGCTGTGCGCCGCCACTTTGTTTGCTGCGGGCCTGGCCCAGGCGGCGGACCCGATTGTGATCAAGTTCGCCCACGTGGTCGCCGAAAACACCCCCAAAGGCCAGGGCGCGCTGCTGTTCAAGAAGCTCGCCGAAGAACGCCTGCCGGGCCGGGTCAAGGTTGAGGTGTACCCGAACTCTTCGCTGTTCGGCGATGGCAAGGAGATGGAGGCGCTGTTGCTGGGCGACGTGCAGATGCTGGCGCCGTCCCTGGCCAAGTTTGAGCAATACACCAAACAAGTGCAGATCTACGACCTGCCATTCCTGTTCAACGACCTGGCCGCCGTCGACCGCTTCCAGGCGGCGCAAGGCAAGGCGCTGCTGACGTCGATGCAGGACAAGAACATCCTCGGCCTGGCCTATTGGCACAACGGCCTCAAGCAACTCTCCTCGAACAAGGCCCTGCATGAGCCCAAGGACGCCCGCGGCCTGAAGTTCCGCGTGCAGGCGTCCAGCGTGCTGGAGGAGCAGTTCAAGGCGATCCGCGCCAACCCGCGCAAGATGAGTTTTGCCGAGGTCTATCAGGGCCTGCAGACCGGCACCGTGAATGGCACCGAGAACACCTGGTCGAACTATGAAAGCCAGAAGGTCAACGAGGTGCAGAAGTACTTCACCGAGTCCAACCATGGCCTGATCGACTACATGGTGATCACCAACGCCAAGTTCTGGAATGGCCTGCCGCCGGATATCCGCAGCACCCTGGACCAGATCATGGTCGAGGTCACGGTCGAGGTGAACAAACAGGCTGAGGCGCTGAACCAGTCGGCCAAGCAAAAGATCATCGACGCCAAGACCAGCGAAATCATCGAACTGACCCCCGAGCAACGCCAGCTGTGGCGCGAAGCCATGCGCCCGGTGTGGCAGAAGTTTGAAGGGGAGATTGGTGTGGACCTGATCAAGGCTGCGGACGCGTCCAACCAGTGATCGCTTGAGCGAAGCCGATCAACTGTGGGAGCTGGCTTGCCTGCGATAGCGTTTTATCTGACACACCGCTATCGCAGGCAAGCCAGCTCCCACAGAGGTCTTCTTCCACAGTTTGATCCGGTTTCACCCCGACATCTTTCCCGCTTCGCGAGGTTTTGCCATGCAAACGCTAAGGCGCGTCTGGGAGCACCTGGAGGAAGGTTTCATTGCCTTCCTGCTGGCCGCCATGACCCTGGTCACATTCGTCTACGTCATGCTCAACAACATCTACACGCTGTTCTTTTCCCTGGCTGACAAGTGGGCGTTCAGCAGCAATTTCTTCAACGCCTTGGGCGACGGCACCATGACTTGGGCCCAGGACATGACCTGGAGCGTGGCGCTGACCAAGGCCATGTTCGGCTGGCTGATCTTCTTCGGCATTTCCTACGGTGTGCGCACCGCCGGCCACTTGGGCGTCGACGCGCTGGTCAAGCTGACCAAGCGCCCGGTGCAACGCCTGCTCGGCATGCTCGCCTGCCTGTGCTGCCTGGCCTATGCAGGGCTGTTCATGGTCGCCAGCTATAAGTGGGTCAGCGCGGTAATGACCGCCCACATCGGCGCCGAAGACCTTGACCAATATGGCGTTGACGTCGGCGACATCGTGATCATCGTGCCCATCGGTTTCGCCCTGGTGTTTATCCGCTACCTGGAAATTTTCTACCGCATTTTCACCCACCGTCAGGTCGGGTTGGGCTTGGCCGACGAGGCCGGTGAGGCCAGCAAGTTGGCCGGCAGCCATGAGGAGCGTCACTGATGGCCGTGCTCTGTCTGTTTTTGCTGTTGTTCGTGTTTATGTTTCTCGGCGTGCCCATCGCGATTTCCCTGGGCCTGTCTGGCGCAGTGTCGATCCTGATGTTCAGTCAGGACTCGGTGAGTTCGCTGGCGATCAAGCTGTTTGAAACCTCCGACGCCTACACCTTTCTGGCGATTCCGTTCTTCCTGCTCTCCGGCGCGTTCATGACCACCGGCGGCGTGGCGCAGCGGCTGATCGACTTTGCCAACGCCTGTGTCGGCCACATCCGTGGCGGTCTGGCGATTGCGGCGGTGCTGGCGTGCATGCTGTTTGCCGCGCTGTCCGGTTCGTCACCGGCCACGGTTGCGGCAGTGGGCTCGATTGCCGTGGCGGGCATGGTGCGTTCCGGCTACCCGAAGGAATTCGGCGCGGGGATCATCTGCAACGCCGGTACGTTAGGCATCCTGATTCCGCCGTCGATTGTGATGGTGGTGTACTCGGCAGCCACCGAAACTTCGGTCGGCAAGCTGTTTATGGCCGGGGTAATTCCCGGGCTGCTGCTGGGCCTGATGTTGATGGTCGCGATCTACATCGTCGCGCGCATCAAGAAGCTGCCGGCTCAGCCACGGGCGACCTTCCGCGAATGGCTGACCTGCGCACGCCGCGCATTCTGGGGCTTGCTGCTGTTGGTGATCATCCTCGGCGGCATCTACAGCGGCATGTTCACACCGACGGAAGCGGCGGCCGTGGCGGCGGTGTACTCGGCGTTTGTGGCCTTGTTCATCTACAAGGACATGAAGCTGCGCGATTGCCCCAAAGTACTGCTGGAGTCCGGGCGGCTGGCGATCATGCTGATGTTTATCATCGCCAACGCCATGCTGTTTGCCCACGTGCTGACCACCGAGCAGATCCCGCAGGAAATCACCGCGTGGGTGATCTCTGAAGGGCTGACGCCGATCGGTTTCCTGATCATGGTCAACGTGGTGCTGCTGGTGGCGGGCAGCTTTATGGAGCCGTCGGCGATCGTGCTGATCCTGGCGCCGATCTTCTTCCCGATTGCGATGAAGTTGGGGATTGACCCGATTCATTTGGGGATTGTGATGGTGGTCAACATGGAGATTGGCTTGGTGCATCCGCCGGTGGGGTTGAATTTGTTTGTGACCTCGGCGGTGACCGGGCTGACCCTCGGTGAGACGATTCGCGCGGCGCTGCCGTGGCTGATGATTCTGTTGGTGTTCCTGATTATGGTCACGTACTTACCATTTATCTCGCTGGCGCTGCCGCACTGGCTTGGCATGTAAGTCACACCGCAAAACAAGGTGGGAGGGGGCTTGCTCCCGAAGGCGGTGGGTCAGTGACGAATTAGTCGACTGATACATCGCCTTCGGGAGCAAGCCCCCTCCCACATTTGATTGTTGTTCGGCTTTAGTGGTCCAGCGCGCTCAGGATTGCGTGGGCCACCTTGACCCGTTCGGCATTCGGGTAGTTCTTGTTCGCTAGAATCACCACGCCAATATCCTTGCTCGGCACATACGCCACGTAGGCACCAAACCCGCCGGTAGACCCGGTTTTGTTGAACAGAACGTCAGCCGTCTGCGCCTTGGCCGGGTTCAGCCAAGTGACCTTGTGTGGCTGCATGGCCATTTCAGTGGAGTTGCCGTCCAGCAATTCCTGCAACTTGATCGGGTAGGGGTAGGCTTCCCAGCCCAGGCCCTGGGTCATGCCGTTCACGGTGTAATAGCCGGTGTGAGTGGTGGCGATGGCATGCTGCAGCGGTTTTTCCAGGGTGTCGGGGTGCATGTTCGCGATCATATAGCGGGCCATGTCCTGGGTGCTGGTCTTGATGCCGTAGGCTTCACTGTCCAGTGCGCCCGGGCTGACGCGTACCGGTTTTTGATCCTTGTCGTAGCCTTGGGCGTAGCGGGCGGACTTTTCGTCGGGCACTGTTACGTGGGTGTTCTTCAGCCCCAGTTTGGGCAGCAGGGTTTGCTCCATGGCCACGTTGAAGGGCTGGCCGAGGCTTTGCGCGGCCAGGTAGCCGAACAGGCCAATGCTGGGGTTGGAATAGAGGCGCTGTACGCCGGGAGCGTAGGTCGGTTTCCAGTGCTGGAAGTAAGTCAGCATCGTCGCGGCGCTGTCGGCGGCGTCGGGGAATTGCAGCGGCAAGCCACCGGGGGTGTAGGTCGCCAATTGCAGCAGGCTGATGCGGTCAAACACGCTGCCAGCCAGTGCGGGCAAATGCTCGCTGGCCTTGTCCGACAGCTGGAGCTTGCCGGTCGCTTGGGCATAACCGCCCAAGGTGGCGGTAAAGGTTTTGCTCACCGAACCGATTTCAAACAGGGTGTCTTCGGTGACGGCCTGTCGGGTGGTTTTGGAGGCCAGGCCGTAGTTAAAGTATTGCACCTGGCCTTTGTTCACCACGGCAACCGACAGGCCCGGAATGCCTTGTTGCTTCATCAGTGGCTCTATGCGGCTGTCCACGAGCGTGCGCAAATCGGTGGCGGCCATACAGGTGCCGGACGCTAACAACAAGGCTGACATCAGAATTTTTTGTACGTTATGTTTCATGGTGATTCGCTTCCCTGTAAAGGATGTGCTGACGATCAAGGCCTGCGCAGGCGTGGCAAATCTAGGTGGCTTTTGTGTACGGGGCAAACGATGATATCTCGCACCTGCCATTAGAAAAATTAAGGGCTCAGCATGCTGCGTTCCCATTTGCCCCTCAATGCCTTGCGTGCCTTCGAGGCGTCGGCTCGCCATTTGAGCTTTACCCGGGCGGCCATCGAGTTGTGCGTGACCCAGGCGGCGGTCAGCCATCAGGTCAAAAGCCTGGAGGCGCAACTTAATGTCACCTTGTTCAAGCGGCTGCCACGCGGTCTGATGCTGACCAGCGAAGGCAAAACCCTGTTGCCGGTGGTGCGCGAGTCATTTGACCGCATCTCTCAAACCCTCAGTCAGTTCGAGGGCGGGCATTACCGCGAGGTGCTCACGGTCGGCGCGGTGGGCACGTTTGCCGTGGGCTGGTTGCTGCCGCGCTTGCCCGACTTTCAGGCGCGTTATCCGTTCATCGACCTGCGCCTGTCCACTCACAACAACCGAGTAGACGTAGCCGCCGAAGGCCTCGACTACGCGATTCGCTTCGGCGCCGGTGCCTGGCATGGTACCGACGCCTGCGAACTGCTGGCGGCGCCATTGACGGTACTCTGCGTGCCCGCGATTGCCGAGCAACTGCACACACCGGCTGACCTGTTGAAACACACGTTGCTGCGCTCCTACCGTGCCGATGAGTGGACGCAATGGTTCCAGGCCGCCGGCTTGCCCGCCGACACGTTGGTGCCGCGCAGCATTGTGTTTGATTCTTCGCTGGCAATGATGGAGGCCGCGCTGCAAGGCATTGGCGTGGCGTTGGCCCCCGCCATGATGTTCTCGCGCCAGCTGGAAAGTGATGTGATTCGCCAACCCTTCGACGTCGGGATCACCACCGGCAGCTACTGGCTGACGCGTTTGCAATCGCGAACGGAAACCTCGGCGATGGTGGCGTTCAAGGGGTGGTTGCAAGCCGTATCCACCGACGCCTGACTCGTGCCATTCTCGCCGCTGAACCCGACAAAAAGATCAGGAGACTCGATGCAGACTTCCGGCGTGGACATCCGTCAACTCAAGGCCTTTGTGGTGGTCGCCGAGGAACTCAGTTTTGTGCGTGCTGCCACCCGCTTGCACGTCTCGCAGCCCGCATTGTCGCAAACCATTCGCCAGTTCGAGGCGATGCTGGAGGTGCAGCTGTTCGAGCGCAATACCCGCAATGTGGCGCTGACCGGTGCAGGCCAGGCGCTGCTGGTGGAGGCCCGGGAGATCGTCAACGGTGTCGGCCGCCTGGTCCAGGCGGCCCGGGAGCATGCACGGGGCGTGCGCGGTTGCTTGACTGTCGGCTTCCTGATCGGCGCCGGGGTCGACCTGATGCCGCAAATTCTCAGCGTGTTCGCCAAGCGCTATCCCGAGATTGAATTGGTGGTGCGCGAATACGATTTCGGCTCGCCGCTGGCTGGGATCAATGAAGGCATGGACGTGGCCGTGCTGCGCCCGCCGCTGGGGCTGCCCGACATTGAATTGCACACCCTGGTGTCCGAGCCCTGTGTGGCCTGCCTGGCGTCCAGCCACCGGTTGGCGGGAGAGAGCCGCGTCAGCGTGCATGAGCTTTTGGATGAGCCGATCATTGCCGCGCCCGGCGTGGGCGTATGGCGCAGTTACTGGACGGCCGATGCCTACCGCAACGGGCAACCGGCGCGAATCGTTCACGAAGCCTCGACGGTGGAGACCGAGTTGCAGGCGGTGGCCTCGGAGCGCGGTATCAGTATCACCGCGCTGTCCACCGCACGCTTTTACGCGCGGCCTGGGTTGGCGTTTCCGGTGATCAGCGACATGCCGATGTGTGAAGTCGCGGTGGCCTTGCCGCCGCACCCGAGCAGGGCCGCGCGCAACTTTGCCGCGCTGGCGCTGGAAGTGGCGGGCAGCCGCAGTTGATCAGGACAGATCGTGCAGGGCCTTGCCGTTAGGCATACCGACCTGCCACTCGGAAAAGCTGACCTGCAGACCGCCGCGTTCAGGCGTGCAGCAGTAAGGCCCGACCTGATAGGACGCCGCGCGCGGGAAGGGCGCCAGGCGCACCAGCGGCCATCGCACGCCGTCCACTGACACCTGCACGCGCAGCACGCCTTGGGCCACCGTTGCCCGAATCCAGAATGCCTGCGGGTCGCCGGGGAATACACCCGTCGCCCAGTCTGAAACCTCGTCGGTCAGCACGCTGCTTAACAGTGTTACACCGTCGGAGAGCTCGGCGCCGATCTTCACCCAATGCGCTTCATCCACCCGCACAATCAACCCGGCCTGGTCGTACAAATGCTCAAAGTCGCCTTCGATTTTCACCTGGGCGGTAAAGTCGCCCGCCGTCTGCACACGCAGAAAATGACCGTTGTCGCGAACGAAGCCGTAATGGGTTTCGCGCCAGAAATCGGTGTGGGCGTCGGTGGTGACCGTGAGCCGGTCATCACGAAGGGTCCATTGCTGAGGCGGGTTGAGCCAGGTGGCGTGTTCGAACATTGGCAAAGCTCCTTGTGATGGAAAACACAAAACCCCGATCAAGGGGTTTTGTGCAGGGCAACAACGCGGTCAGTGATCGAGTAATTTGCTGCTCGGGCCGGCGCTGCCATTGTTAAGGCGCGCACGCAGCGAGAACAGCCACCACAGTACGCCGACCCCCAGTGTAACGCCGGTGGTGATCGCGCCGGTGTGGCTTTCCTCGGGCACGCTGAGGGTGAGGATCACGGCAATGGCCCAGGCACCGCCCAGCAGGATCATCGGCAATAACCACCGCCCGAGGCTGAACACACCATCCGGTGCACCGGGCATGCGGCCGTTGCGATAGGCCAGGAACGCTGCGATCAAGGTCAGCAGGTAGGTGCAGTAATACGTCAGGCCGACCATTGAGTAGATCGCCGTCACAAAACCGCCGCTGGCCAGGTTGAGCAGCACGGCGATGGCGGTGATCAACACGATGGCGGCAACCGGCGTGCCGAAGTGCGGGTTGATCTTCGCCAGCACCCTGGAGCCTGGCAGCATGTTGTCCCGCGACAGCGCGAAGGTCATGCGGGTCGCCACCGCCATGTTGGCGATCAGGCAAGCCAGGATCGAGGCGAAGGCAATCACGAGCATGCCTACGCCCGCTGCGTTACCCAGTTGCAGGCGCACGATATTGATCACCGGGTTTTCACTGTGGCTGAGCAACTCGCTGATCGAGCCCGGAATCGCCATGCTGAGCAGCGCAAACACCACAAAGCCCAGCACGCTGGACACCAGTACCGCACGAATCATCGCCCTGGGCGCGGCGCGACGGGGGTCTTTGGTTTCTTCGGACAGGTCAGCGGCGCCTTCCCAGCCCAGCAACACGGACACCGGCAACAGCGTGGCGAGGGCGAGGGTGGTGAAGCTGATCTCGCCGCCGCTCACCGGCTGTGCAGACGTCAGGATCGCCACGCCCTGGGTGTGTTCGAAGAAGAACAACACGCCGAAAAACAAGGCAATCGCCAACAGCACGGTGCCAATGATTTCGATGATTGCGCCGATGTCGTTGATGCGCGTAGCCAGGCGAATCCCGCAGATATTCAACAGCCCCACCACCAGCGTGGCGCCGATGCTCAGGCCCTGGATCTGGCCCTGGGTGGGGTTGGCCCAGATCTCCGGCGCGAACACCGTGCCGATCGCCGCTGAGGTGGCGGCGGTACCGGCGACAAACGAGGTAAACGCGACCCAGCCGGTGAACCAGCCGAAATGGTTGCCTGCCAAGCGGCTCGACCATTGGTAAGCGTAGCCGGTGAGTGGAATACGCCCGGCGAGGTGGCAGTAGACCATGACGATGCAGCACACCAGCGGGATCACCAGCAGCCACAACAGGATGCCGATGCCGCCCACCCGGTTGAACGGGTCGGCAAACAGCGTCACCACGCCGGTGTTGATCGAGACCATGGAGAAGGCCAGGGCAAACGAGGTGAAGGCACTCATGGTGCGGTGCATCTTTTGTTCGTATCCGAGGCTTGCGAGATCGGCGTCGTCGCTTGAGAGTGGCGCCTGCGCATTCGGTGGGGCGGTCACCGGGGTTTCAACGAGTGTGTTCATGAACGTTGCTCCTCGATGATGCCGATCACCTCATCCAGCACGTCAAGGGCCTTGGCCAGCAGCGGGCGTTCGATGTCCAGCGGTGGCTTGACCTTGATCAGGTTGCCCAGGCCTGCATAGCGGCTTTCGCCAAACAATACGCCGCGTTCCAGCCCGAGGCGATAGACCTCTTGGGATTCACGGCATGCCGGCTCTTTGGTGGTGCGGTCTTTGACCAGTTCGATGGAAGCCATCAGGCCGGGGCAACGCACGTCGCCGATCAGCGGGTGGCGCGTCTGCATCTCCTTGAGCCGCTCGGTGATGTATTCACCCGACTCGCGCGCCTTGTCGCAAAGACCGTCGGCGACGATGGCTTCCACGGCGGCGTAACCGGCCGCCAATGAGACCGGGAAGTGGCCGAAGGTCAGGGCTTCTTCGCCTTCGTCAAACCACTTGAGCTTGTCATCCGCGAGGATGCCGGCCAGCGGGAAGCCGCCGCCTACGCCTTTGCCGAATACGATGATGTCGGGCAGCACATCGTAATAGTCCGCCGCCCACATGGTGCCCATGCGCCCGAAACCGGTTTGCACTTCATCGAAAATCAACAGCACACCGAGGCGATCGCAAATCTCGCGCACGCCTGTGTAGTAAGAGCGCGGGAATTCGATATGCCCGCCATTGCCCTGGATCGGCTCCATCATCACCGCCGCCACGCCACCGTCGACGCCTTTGAGAATGGTGTCTTCGAGCAAGCCCAGGCACAGCTGCGACTCGGTCTCCGGATCAAGACCCAGGCGGGTGCGGTAGGGGTTGGGGTGAGGCACGCGGGTAAACCGCGGTTGAATCGCCAGAAACGGGTTGTTCGGGTGCGGCCAACTGGCGCCGAGGGTGGCCAGCGAACGGCCGTGGTAACCGTCTTGCAGCACCAGCAGATTTTGCGCGCCGGGGCGGTTTTTGAACGCCAGCTTCATCGCCATTTCACCGGCGAGGCTGCCGTGCAGGGCAAAGCCCATCTGGTTGAGGGTGGCTGGCGAGACTTCGCGCAGTTTGGCCACCAGACGGGTGTGGGCGGGTGAGCCGAAGTTGGGGCGGATATGGGTCATGTCGCGCAATTGCGCAATGGCCGCCTCCACCACGCGCGGGTCGTTGGCCCCCAGGTTGTTCGACCATGCCTGGGCGGTGCAATCGATGTATTCCTTGCCGGTGTCGTCCCAGACCAGCGAGCCACGGGCCTTGACCAGGTTGATCTTGGCGGGCGCCTTGAGTGCGGTGTTCATCACGTCATTCATCTGCTTTATCTCTTTTGTTAGGGCGGCAGTGTTTGTGGATGGGTGCAGTTAGGGTTGTGACTCGCTGCATCGAGTGAGGTCGATGCTAGCGCGCAGGGCAGGGCGATTAGAAAGACGGATGAGCGAGGGATTATTTGGCGTGGCTTATGAATGGCGCAGGCTTTTTGCCACTTATTTTTGAAACATCATGAAACATTTTGCCGAGGCCAGCGCTCTACCGCTTCTCCCGCACTGAGTTCATCCATGAAAACCCCGCGTCCCGCCGACCGCATTCCTCACCTCACGCAATTGCGCAATCTGAAGATGGCGCGCTCCGCCCACGCCTACGTGCGTGGCAGCACCGTGCAATTTTACGAATGGCTGCACAGTCTGCCCGGCCGGCGTTTGCCCCATGGCCCGGCGATCTGGATCTGCGGCGATTGCCACGCGGGCAACCTGGGCCCGACCGGTGACAAAAAAGGCCGCATCGACATGCACATCCGCGACCTCGACCAAACCGTGATCGGCAACCCGGCCCACGACCTGGTGCGTCTGGCGTTGTCACTCGCCACCGCCGCGCGTGGCTCGGATTTACCCGGCGTGACCACGGCGCGCATGCTCGAAGAAATGATGGTGGGCTACGAACAGGCGTTCAAAGACAAGCCCGACGAAGCGCCGCCGCGCCCCTCCCAGGTCAAGGCGGGCATGCGCAGCGCGGTGGCGCGCACCTGGAAAAGCCTGGCGCAGGAACGTATTGAAAATGCACGCCCGACGATTCCGCTGGGTAAACATTTCTGGTCGATGTCACGGGCGGAAAAAAGCGCGCTCGACACCCTCTGCGCCTCTGATGACCTTCATCAACTGGTCACCTCACTCAAGGGCCGCCCCAAGGACGCCAAGGTCGAACTGCTGGATTCGGCCTACTGGGTCAAGGGCTGCAGCTCCCTCGGCTTGTTGCGCTACGCGGCCTTGCTCGGCGTGGGCGACAAGGACGACCAGGAATACTGCCTGATCGACATCAAGGAAGCCGTCGGCGCCGCCGCACCCCGCACGGCGCGGGCGAAGATGCCTCGGGACAATGGCCGCCGCGTGGTGGAAGGCGCGCGCCAGCTGTCACCGGGTTTGGGCGAACGCATGCTGGCCACGCGCTTCCTGGACCACGGTTTTTTCATCCGCGAATTGCTGCCCCAAGACATGAAACTGGAGCTGGATGAGCTGAGCGAAATCGACGCCATGCACGCCGCCGGCTACCTCGCGCGCGTGGTCGGCATCGCCCATGCCCGGCAAATGGACCGCGCGACGCGTAAGGACTGGATGGCGGTGTTGCAGGAGAATCGCTCGAAGCAACTGGATGCGCCATCGTGGTTATGGACCAGCGTGGTGCAGTTGGTGGGGAGCCATGAGCAAGGCTATCTGAACCATTGCCGACGGTATGCGTTGGAACACTGAGCGGGTTGCGAAACGCACGTGAATCGCTGCGCTAGTCGAGAATAAGGCTTATGCGTAGCGAGGCATTAAAATCATTAACTTTGTAATTGTTTGTGTTTTTCGACCTGTATCCTGGGGATTGCAGGCGTTTTCCTATTTAAATTTTTATTGTTTTGTGGGTGTCAAGTGATGGCGCTCTTCCGTCTGTCGGATTTATAGGTTTTCCATTCATTGATTTAAGTTTAAATAGTTTTAAAAAACAATTAGTTAGTATGTTGTATGTAGGGGTTCTCTGATTTGTCAGAATGTTGGCATGTGCAAGGTTCGATGATAAGTTCCCGGCATTATTTATCGATGGATCGAATATGTACGTGCCAGCGCCATGGACTCGGCAATTGCTGTGTCTCACTTTGTTGTGCTTCAGCGCCCATGACAGCGCCAGCGCTGCGGCTAATCCCGGTGATCAGGACCTGATCCGTGACCGGCAAAACCGACTGTTGGAAGAACAGCAGCGGCGCCTTGAAGAACTCAAGGACCTGCCCGGCAAAGAGACTAAACCGGTGGTCCCCGACACCCCGGTAGATACGCGTTGTTTCCCCATCCAGACCATCGAACTCAAGGGCGCCGACAGCCTGCCGGCACCCGACCGCGAGCGTTTGCTCAAACCCTGGATCGGGCAGTGTCTGGGTGTATCCCAGCTCAATCAACTGCTTAAAGTTATTACCGACTACTACATCGACAAAGGCCTGGTGACGAGCCGCGCCTACTTGCCGCAACAGGACCTGTCCAAAGGTCAACTGCAGGTGCTGGTAGTGGAAGGCAAACTTGAAACATTGAAAGGCGCCGAGCATAGCCAACTGTCGGACCGCGAACTGGCCATGGCGTTTCCAGGCAACAAAGGCGAGCTATTGAACCTGCGGGAAATCGAGCAGGCCATCGATCAACTCAACCGCTTGCCGTCCAATCGAGCGCAAATGGAGCTGGCGCCCGGCACTGCGGTGGGCGGCAGTTCAGTGTGGGTGAAAAACGATCCGCAAAAGCCTTGGCGGGCCAGCCTGTCGCGTAACAATGACGGCCAGAAAAGCACCGGCGAACAGCAATGGGGCACCGGCTTTGAATGGGACAGCCCGTTGGGCCTGGCCGATCAGCTGATACTGCGCGGCGGCCACGATGCCATCAGCGACCACCAGAAAACCTCGAAAAACGCCATGCTCTACTACAACCTGCCGTGGGGGTGGTGGAACTTCAGCTACAGCTACAACACCAGCGATTATCGCTCGGTGGTACAAGGCAACGGCTTTGACTTCAAGCAAACCGGCGACAGTGAAAACCACCAGTTGCGTGCAGAACGGGTGATCCACCGGGACGCGCTCAGCAAGACTTCGGTCAACGTCGGCCTGGCTCATCTGCGCACCAACAACTACATCGAAGACAGCCGCCTGAAAGAAAGCAGTAACCGCTTGAGCGAGCTGCAGCTGGGCATCAACCACGGCCGGCGGATCGGCAGCGCGTTCGTCAACCTCGACGCGGGCATGCAAAACGGCACGGGCGCGTTCGACGCCCAAGGCAATCACAACCCTCGCCCGGGTGTGCCGGACGCGCGCTATCGCAAATACACCGCCACCGTCAGCTACCTGCAACCGTTCCAGCTGTGGGGCGAGTCCCTGAGTTTTACCAGCCTGGCCACCGGGCAGCGCAGTGAAGACGTGTTGTTCAGCCCCCAGCGCATGAGCCTGGGCGGCTCTTCCTCGATACGCGGCTACAAGGACCAGCAACTGAGCGGCGACAGCGGCGCTTACTGGCGTAACGACCTGCGCTGGAGTCGCCCGGTGACCCTTGACTGGTTGCGCCCGGCATTCGCCGAGTACGGCGCCAGCGTCGGTTACGACAGTGGCGTCATTCGCAACGCTCGCTACAACGGCGAGGTACACGGCCGAGTGTCGAGCAACTCGCTTGAGGTGTTCGCCCGTGGCAAATATCTCAGCACCAGCGTGACCTTTGCCCACTCGCTGGAACGACCGGCCGCGCTGCTTGAACGCGAAGCGCCGATCTATTTCCGCATGGACTTCTTCCTGTAATTCAACGCATTCGTTGCATCGAGAAACTGATATGGATATTCGCCACTTGGCCTTCCTGGGCTCACAACCTTCTGCCCGTCTACAACCGCGTGAGCACTTCTGGGGTTTGCCCAAACGTGGACTGGCGTTGATTCTGGCGAACGCCCTGTTTTGGCAACCGTTGCTGGCGAATGCCGAGGGTATTGTGGTCAGCGCCCCGGGCACCAGCCTGGGCGCTGCGGGCAATGGCGTGCCAGTCGTCAACATCGCCGCGCCGAATGGCAGCGGCCTGTCCCATAACCAGTTCAAGGACTACAACGTCGGCGCCAACGGCGTGATTCTCAACAACGCGACCGACCGCACTCAATCGACCCAGCTCGGCGGGATCATCCTCGGCAACCCGAACCTGCAAGGCCGCTCCGCCAACATCATCCTCAACGAAGTCAACGGCGGCAGCCCCAGCCAATTGCGTGGCTACACCGAAGTGGCGGGGCAGTCGGCCAAGGTCATCGTTGCCAACCCCTACGGCATCAGCTGCAACGGCTGCGGTTTCATCAACACCCCCAACGTCACCCTGACCACCGGTAAACCCATCCTCGATAACGGTCGCCTGGACCGTTACCAGGTCGATGGCGGCGCTGTGACCATCGACGGCCAGGGCCTGAATGCCAACAACGTCGACCGCTTCGAAATCATCACGCGCTCGGCGAAGATCAACGCGCAGATCAATGCGCGCAACCTCACGGTTATTGCCGGGCGTAACGACGTCAACGCGCAGACCTTGAATGCGACCGCGCGTGCCGACGACGGCAGCGTTAAGCCGGAGTTGGCGATTGACTCCAGCGCCTTGGGCGGGATGTACGCCGGTGCGATCAAACTGGTGGGCACCGAGGCAGGCGTTGGGGTGAGGCTGGACGGTACGCTGGCGGCCAGTGGCGGGGATATTCAGCTCGACGCCAATGGCCGTTTGAGCCTTGCCAATGCCAAGGCCAGCGACGCGGTGGTCATCAAGGCCGGCCAGCTGGATGCCACGGGTGCGGTGTACGCCGGTACGCGTATTGATGTGCAAACCACCACGGGTTTGAGCAACCAGAAAAGCCTCGCCGCGCGAGACAGCATCACCCTGACCAGCAGCGGGCAGGTGATCAACAACGGCATCATCGAAGCGGGCGTCAATGCCGATGAAAGCCGCAATGCCAGCGGCGACGTCAGCCTGTCGGCGGCGAGCCTCAACAATACCAAAAGCGTGGTTGCCAGCCGCGCGCTGACCGTGACGACCGCGCAAACTCTGGATAACCAGACCGGTGCATTGAGCGGCTCGACAGCGCAGGTGACCGCCGGCCAGATCGATAACCGCGGTGGCCGCATCCTCGCCAAGGAGTCGCTCACGGTCAATGCCACCGGCATCGATAACCGCGTTGATGGGCTGCTGCACAGCGAGAACAGCGCCGACATCACAGCAGTGGCAGCGCTGGATAACAGCAGCGGTCGGGTGATCGGCCTCAAGGGCCTGGTGCTCAACGCCGCTCAACTGAATAACGACAACGGCTTGGTCGCCAGCCAGGAACAGGCCCGTGTAACGGCCGCCCAACTGAGCAACCGCGCGGGCGAAATCTCCGCGAGCCAGACCCGCATCACCGCCACGACCCTGGATAACGGCGGCGGCAAACTGCTGGGCAGCAACCTCTCCGTGATCGCCAGTGGCGCGATCGATAACCGCCTCGGCATTTTTTCCGCGACCAGTCTGCTGACGCTACAGGCAGCCAGCCTGGATAACAGCGGTAAAGGCACCGTCGCCAGTCAGGGTGCCTTGACCACGACCATTGCCGGGCTGCTCGACAACAGCAACGAAGGCAACCTGATCAGCCAGGGTGTCCAACAGGTATCCGCCGGGCAACTGAACAACGCCCGGGCCGGGCTCGTCTCCAGTAAAACCACCCTCGCGCTGCAGGCCGATACTTTGACCAACAGCGCCGGCCTGGTAATCGCCGACGGCGCGCTTACCCTGACTGGCGGCCACCTTGATAACAGCCACAAAGGCGTCATCAGCAGCCAGGCCGATACGCGTGTCGAGGTGGTCAGCCTGAACAACAGTGCTGGCGGCAAACTGAGCACAGCTGGCCGACTGGCCCTGAATGCCAATGAGGTTTACAGCAGCGCTGGCCGAATCAGCGCCCAAGGCGACCTGCAGGCAACGGTCGGCGTACTCAACCAGCAAGCGGGCGAGCTGGTCAGCGAAGGCGCATTGAGCCTCACGGCCACCTCGCTGGACAACCGCAACGGCGGTCTGGTGGCCGCTACCCAAGGCGTAGACCTGCGCGGCCAGACCGTCCTCAACAGCCTCGGCGAGATCTCCAGCCAGGCCAAGGTGCAGGTGGTTGCCGACCAGTTGAACAACAACGCAGGCAAGGTCATCGGTGACGGCGGCCTCGCGTTGACAGTGCAGCGCCTGCTCAACCAGAGCAAAGGCCTGCTGGCCGGGCGTGAGAGCCTTGTGTTGAACGGCGGTCAGCTGGATAACAGCGGCGGCCGTGTCACCAGCCAAAAAGACCTGAACATCCAACTGACGGGTGACCTGCTCAACCAAGGGCAGGGCACCTTGCTCAGTGAGGGCACGATAACCGTCAAGACGGCTGCGCTGGATAACAGCCAGGGCGGCATCTTGTCTGCTGCCAACGCGCTGTCGGTCACAACTCAGGGCCAACTGAACAATCAAGCGGGCAAGCTGCTGGCCGATGGTACGGCCACCTTGGTGAGCGCTTCGCTGAACAACAGCCAGGGCGGTGTGATCAGTGCCAAGGGCAGCATCGAGGTGCGCAGCGCAGGTTTGAACAACAGTCAAAAAGGCAGCATCAGCACGGACGCCGCCATCACCCTCAACGCCGGGCAACTGGACAATAGCAGACAAGGTTCGATCTTCGCCAAGTCCGCGATCAAGGCTACCCTGACCGGGCTGGACCAACAGGACCGTGGCGAGTTGGTCAGCGATACCGGCATCGACCTCGACTTGAACCATGGGCAACTGATCAACCGCGACGGCGGCCTGATTGCGACACCGGGCCAGTTACTGTTGAGAGACCTGGGCCGCGTCGACAACAGCGCCGGCGGCGAGATATCCAGCACGCAATCATTTCTGTTGGCAGCCGACGCGCTGAACAACCGCGGCGGCAAAGTCATCAGTGGCGACAGCCTGCAAGTACGCGTTGCCAAGGCGCTGGATAACAGCGTCGAAGGTGTATTGTCCGCGAAAAGCCTCCTGCAGGTAGACGCCGACAGCCTGGACAACAGCGCCGGCGGTGCACTGGCCAGCCGGGGCGCTCTGGCGCTGAAGGTCAGCGGCGCGCTGGACAACCATGACAAGGGGCTGATTTCCGCCGCGACGACCCTGACGGCCACCTCGGGCTCATTGAACAACAGCGACAAGGGCCGCCTCTGGGCCGGCGCGCAGCAGACCCTTAACACCGGCGCGCTGAATAACCGCCAGGGAGGGCAACTGGTCAGCGATGGCCGCCTGACAGTTAATGCCGCCGATGTGGACAACCGCAGCGGCGTGATCGGCAGCCAGGACGCCTTGAACCTGACCGTCGCCAACCTCGACAACGGTGCGGGCCTGATCAACAGCCAGGCTGATCTCACTTTGGTGGGCCAGCGTGTGGATTCGAGCCAGGGCGGGGAAATCTCGGCCAAGGGCGACTTGAAGCTCACCGTTCAACAACTGATTCAGCGCCAGGGCCGCTTGATTGGCGAGCGCGCCGTGAGCATCGACTTGCAAGGCGGTGACCTGGACAACCGCGCGGGCTTGATCAGCGCCAAAGGGCCGTTGACCTTCGCACGCCTGGCCAACCTGACGAACCGCGAAGGCGCAGAAATCTCTAGCCAGACGGCGTTCACGCTGGCCGCCAAGCGCATCGACAACGGTGATCGCGGGGTCATTCTCAGTGCCGACCAGTTGCGCCTCGAAGCCGAAACAGTGGTCAACGCTGACAAAGGTTTGATCTCTGGCTGGAATGGCTTGACGGTCGTTGGCGGCAGCCTGGACAACAGTGCCGAGGGCACGCTGTCGAGTAAAAGCGGTACCTTGCAAACCACCCTCACCGGCGCGCTGGACAACCACGCGGCGGGTGCTTTGGTCAGCCAGGGCCTGCAAACCCTCAGCGCGGCCAGCCTGAACAATGATCGGGGCATCATCTCCGGCCAGGCCGATGTCAGCCTCGCCGTTGCCGGTCGCCTGGACAACAGCAACAGCGGCTTGATTTCCGCAGGCCAGCACCTGGGCTTCAACAACGCTCAGAGCGAAATTCTCAACCGTGGTGGCCAGATCAGCGCGGCCAACATCACCTTGACCGCCCAAAGCCTGGACAACAGCGCCGGTCAACTGATCAGCCAGGGCACCCTGCAAGGCACCCTCAGTGGTGCGCTGATCAACGCCAATAACGCCCGTCTGGCCAGTGGCGCCGCGCTGTTACTGAACGCGGCCAGCCTGGACAACCGTGGCGGTCAACTGGTGAGCCAGGATCGGCTTGACCTGACCCTCGCCAACGGCGACCTCGATAACCGCAATAAAGGCACACTCGCCAGCCAGAAGGCGCTGGTGATCAAGCTGCTGGCCGGTGATGTCGACAACCGCCAGGACGGCCTGATTTTCAGCCAGCTGGGCACGCTGGAACTCGCCGCGCGCACCCTCAATAACCAGCAGGGCACGTTACAGAGCCAAGCCGATAATCAACTGCGCCTCAGTGGCGCGCTGAACAATCAGGGCGGCCGGGTCGACAGCCTCAGTGGCAACCTGGACCTGGCATCGGCCAGCGTGGTCAACACCACAGGTGGTGTACTCAACAGCAGCAAAGGCGCGATCAAACTGGTCACTGGCCTGTTCGACAACGGCGGCGGGATCACCCAGGCGCAGTCGCTGAACATCGACGCCAAGGATGGAGTGCTCAACCAGCTGGGGCATCTGTCTGCCTTGGGCGGTGAAAACCGCATCGTCACCCGCACTTTTAACAACAGCGGGGGTGGTGTGTACGCCGATACTTTGCTGAAGGTCACCGCCAGCGATTTCGATAACCAGGGCACGGCGGCCGGCAATGGCGGCAAGGTCGGCGCCCGCAGTATCGATTTCGGCCTCACGGGTACTCTGAACAACCGCTTCGGCCTGATCGAAAGCGACGACGCCCTGCGCCTGTCAGCTCAAACCCTCAACAACGCCAATGGCAACCTGCGGGCCATGGGCCGTGCGGGCACGACCGATATCATCGTTTCGGGGCTGTTTGATAACCGTTTGGGCGCGCTGGAAAGCGCCAACGAAAACCTCAACCTGCAAGCCGCTGGCCTGGACAACAACGGCGGGCGCGTGGTGCATACCGGCAGCGGTAAGTTCGACCTGACCTCTGATCAAGTCACCCGCGCCGGCGGCAGCTTCGTCACCAACGGCCAACTGGCTATCAAGGCGGCCAGCTGGACCAACAGCAGCGTGATTCAAGCCGGGCGCTTGAACCTCGACATCGGCCAATTCACCCAAACCACCAGCGGGCAATTGCTCGGTACGCACAGCCTGACCGGCACCGGCGACACCTGGACCAACGACGGCCTGTTGGCCAGCGACGGCACGCTCAACCTGACGCTGACCGGTGGCTACAGCGGCAATGGCCGGGTCAGCAGCCTGGGGGCGATGACCCTCACCAGCGCGCGCATGGACCTGGGCGAAAATGCACGGATTGCCGGCGGTGCACTCACGCAGGTCAACAGCACCACCCTGAACAATCACGGGCGCTTGACCGCACTGGGCGACCTCACGGTTAACGCCACCACCCTGAACAACTACGGCACCCTGGGCGGCGCGGAAAAAGTCCGGCTGAACGCCACCCACCTGCTCAACGACAAGGGCTTGTTGTTCAGCGGCAACGACATGACCTTGCGCGTCAATGACTTCAGCAATCGCTATGGCGACGTCTACAGCCTGGGCGGCCTGGACATTGCCCGGGATGACGCCGGTGCGCGCAGCAGCCTGATCGAAAACGTTTCCGGCAGCCTGGAAAGCGCCGGCAACATGCGCCTTTTCGCGGATACGCTGAGTAACCGCCGTGACCAGTTCACCACTGAAAAGAAATTGGTCTCGGGCAACCTCAATATCTATTCGAACGACTTCTGCAAAGGCAAAGGCTGCGAGCTCTACTTCACCTCGGTCGAGAAATACGAAGACGTGATGACCGGCAGTTCGGCTTCCGCGTTTATCAACGCCGGTGGCGACCTCACCGTGGGCAGCCAGACCTTCGATAACCTGTACAGCTCGGTCTCCGCCGCTCAAAACATCCTGATCAATACCGATGTACTGACCAACCGCGGCGCTGCCGGGGGCGAAGAACGCCACTTCAACTCAGGCCTCTACACTCGTGATCGTGGCATCTACAACACCTTCATCGACCGCCAGAACCAGTTCAACACCTACAACAACCCGAACTCGGGCGACTATCGCCCGGGCCAGCTTTCCATGGCTGATGTGATGGCGGGCATTGGTAACTTTTATGAGAGCAGCAGCTATGTGGTGCCAACCGCTGGCAGTGTGATTGCACAGGCGGTGATTCAGGCGGCTGGCCTGGTGACGGTGAATGCCACCAGCAAGATCGACAACAGCGTGATTCGCCCCAACGCCACCGACATCAGCACGCCTGCGCAAAACCGCAACACCAACGCCGACGTGTTTGCCTCCACGGTCAAACCGGCGATCACCGCGCAATTGCCGCCGGACCTGGCCCAGCGCCAGGTCAACCCGGCGACCTTGCCCGGGTTCAGCCTGCCGACCGGGCAAAACGGTTTGTTCCGCTTGAGCGGCCAGCAGGCCAAGGCTGATGGCGCTTCCAGTGCCTCGACGGGCAATGGCGATTTCAGCGTCAGCGGCCGCCAGATTACCGCGAAAGACCGAGAGCAAACCCTCGACTACAGCGCCGTGCAAGAACGTGGTTTCAGCCTCGATGGCCAGCCGCCCAGCAGCGCGGTCAACGGCCAGGCCCCACGCGAACTGGACGGCCGCGCGCCCACGGTCACCCGCGTGCAAGGCCTGCCGGACATTGCCCCGGTGGATAACAGCCACAAATACCTGATCGAGACCAACCCGGCGCTCACCGACCTCAAGCAGTTCATGAGCTCCGACTACCTGCTCGGCAAACTCGGTTACAACCCCGATGCCAGCTGGAAGCGCCTGGGCGACGGCCTCTACGAACAACGCCTGATCCGCGAAGCCGTGGTGGCGCGCACCGGCCAGCGTTACATCGACGGCATCGCCAGCGACGACGCGTTGTTCCGCTACCTGATGGACAACGCGATCTCCTACAAGGACTCGCTCAACCTGCAACTCGGCGTGTCCCTGAGTGCCGAACAAGTAGCGGCGCTGACCCACGACATCGTCTGGATGGAAGAAGCCGAGGTCAACGGCCAAAAAGTCCTGACACCCGTGCTGTACCTCGCTCAGGCCAACAACCGCCTGGCACCCAACGGCGCGTTGATCCAGGGCCAGGACGTGAGCCTGATTTCGGGCGGCGACTTGCACAACAGCGGCACCCTGCGCGCCACCAACAACCTGAGCATGGTCGCCGCCAACATCGACAACAGCGGCCTGATGCAAGCCGGCAACCGCCTGGAAATGCTCGCCACCGATTCGATCCGCAACACCCGTGGCGGCATCGTCACCGGCCGCGACATCAGCGCCACCGCCGTGACCGGCGACATCATCAACGAGCGCACCGTCACCACCTTCAAGCAGGAAGGCGAGGGCTATCAACTGCGTAACGACGTGGTCAGTGAGGGCTCACGCTTCGAGGCCACCGACACCCTTAAGCTGAATGCCGGGCGCGACGTTATCAACGTCGGCAGCCACCTCAAAGCCGGCGGCAACGCCAGCGTGACTGCCGGGCGTGACGTGGTGATCGCCAGCCAGACCGAACAGGACGACTACGCCTACCAGCGCCGACGCGTCAAGGGCACCGAGCAAACCACGCTGCAACACACCTCCGCCGTGGACGTCGGCGGCAACCTGGCGATTGACGCCCGCCGCGACATCGCCGTGATCGCCAGCACCGTCAGCGCCGCCAAAGACCTCAGCGCCAAGGCCGGTGAAAGCCTGACCCTGTCCGCCGCCGCCAATGAAGAACACGAGTATTCCAAAGGCAAAAAAGGCGACACCAAAACCACCACCCAACTTGACAAAGTCACCCAACAAAGCGCCGAGCTCAAAGCCGGCGGCGACCTCATCGCCATCGCCGGCACCGACCTGACCCTGATTGCCAGCAAGATCAGCGCGGGCAACGAAGCTTATGTGCATGCCGACAACGAACTGCAATTGCTGGCGGCACAAGACAGCAATTACTCGTTGTATGACATGAACAAGAAGGGCGGGTGGGGCAGCAAGAAGACCCAGCGAGATGAAGTGACCGATGTGAAGAATGTCGGGAGTGAGATCAAGACCGGGGGCGACCTGACGCTGGAGAGTGGTGGGGATCAGAAGTATCAAGCGGCGAAGCTCGACAGTGGCGGGGATATTGCGATTGTCAGTGGTGGAGCGGTGACGTTTGAGGCGGTGATGGATTTGCGGCAGGAGAGTCATGAGAAGAGCAAAAGCAGTCTGGTTTGGACGAGCTCCAAGGGCAAAGGCAACACCGACGAGACGCTACGCCAAACGCAGATGATTGCGGAAGGTAGCATCGTGATCAAGGCCGTCGATGGTTTGAAGATTGATATCAAGCAGATCGACCAGCACACCGTAAGCCAAACTATCGATGTGATGGTAAAAGCCGACCCGCAACTGGCTTGGTTGAAAGAGGCCGAGACGCGTGGGGATGTGGACTGGCGGCAAGTGCAAGAAATGCATGATTCGTTCAGATACAGCCATTCCAGCCTTGGGCAGGGCGCGATGTTGGCGATCATCATTATTGTGACTGTTTTGACTGCCGGGGGCGCTAGCGCGCTTGCGGCTTCTGCCGGTAGTGCCGTGGGCGCTGGCTCAACTATGGCTGCGGCAACGGCGGGTGTCGCTGCCACGTCAACCACTGCGGCGGTTGCGGCCACGACTGCCGGTCTAGGGAACGTCATCGCGACTGCATCGCTCACTTCTTTGGCCAGCACTGGGGTAGTAAGCACGATAAACAACAAAGGAAATTTGGGAGCAGCCTTCAAGGATACTTTCAGCAGCAACAGTCTGAGGAATGCCGCAATCGGCGGCCTTACGGCGGGCGTTTTGAATTATGCCGATAGTAAGTGGTTCCAAAATACGGGATCTGCTACCGACGCTGGTGCCCAGGTCACTACTGCCGGTCCGGTGCAAAATCCTGGCTATTCCAAGCAGTTGCTCAGTTGGGAAAATGCTCAGCAGACGGTCCTGCGTAGCGGTACTCATGCCGTCATCAATAGCGGTATCTCAACCGCGATCAATGGCGGGAGCCTGAAGGATAATTTTGGCGCTGCACTGGTCTCAGAAGGATTTGATCTCGCCGCTGCTGTTGGCAATAAAAGTGTAGGTGATCTAGCTGATTATCTGGATGTGAGCCCAGGGTCAGCACAGAAAATTTTGATGCATGCTTTAGTGGGCGGGGCGTTTTCAGTCGCCAAAGGAGGGGATTTCAAAACAGGTGCGCTGGCAGGTGCTGCTGCTGAGGGATTGACTGCTATTGCGACAGAAAATCTAGGTCAATATCTAGATTCGCGGTTTGCCACGGATGACCAGTTCAAGGTAGCAACGGCTCAAGTGATTGGAATTGCGGCAGGCTCTCTGGTCAATGGTGATCCAGAGATAGCCAGTTGGGTTGCTGGGAATGTTGAGCGGTACAATGCAGAACTGCACAAAGATGCGCCTAAACGTCTGAAGGAAGGTTTTGACACCCTGCATGCGCAAGGAAAATATCTTGATTTGAACGCTGAGGATGTTCTGAGTGACGTCCAGCGCATTATTGACGGTGAGAGGGATCCGTCAAAGTTGAACCCTCAAGTTGTTGGCTTCTTGAATCAGTTTCCTCCGGCGGTGTTACGTGAGCTTTTGTATCAGCCGACGCAGAAGGAAGAGCTTATTATGCTTGCCATCGAGATGGGATTCCCCTCGATTGGTGGCAAGGGAACAGCGGCAGTCAAAATAGGGGAAAAAATTTCTAAAGAAGCAGCTGAGGCACTTGAGAAGAAGTTTGGAGAAGCGCTTGCTAAAAATGCAGGAACTACTGCTAGAGCCTTGGCTGAGCCTGTTTACAAGACAACGAAAGAAGCAAAATTTGCAGCGGAAGCATTAGGGTTTAAAAAGGTCAATGAGACTGTTCATAATGGGCAGGCAGTCTTCAAGAGAGGGAAGGATTATATTACGAGGGATCTTGATGGTCATAATGGAGGCGCTTGGAAAATGGCTGATTCTATTAAGGCGCTTAGCAGTAGGGAAACTCGGAGTGGTACATTTGATATTAATTTAAATCGCATTGGAGATTAAGAATTGGAAGGTAAACTTGGTAAGTCAAGATGGGCATCTCAAGGCAAGACTATTAGGCAACTAATATGCGAGCTTGAAACTTTTTCTGATCAGGATTTATTAGTTGAGATTTCAACAGATAGTGGCGACACAAGAAAACCTATCAGTCTTGTAAAAAAGTCTGGCGGAGTATGCTTGCTAGTTAATAGTGAGTGCGAGGAGGAGGGCTCTGAGGAGTAGACGAACGAAAAGTGGATATAGCAAGCCTTGGGAGAGAAGGAAAAAAAGGGAGCAGATTTATTTTGTCTTTAGGTAATTTTGTCAAAAAAACGCGATAAGTGGAGTCGAGTGAGTGGGGGAAAGAAGTAAATCTGTCCCCTTCATTCACATTGAACTCCGAAGCCTAGAGCACTGTATTTGTTGGCCCTTGGACCGTTCGATGGCTTACACAGGGTGGTGTCCTGGATTTGTTGTGATGGGATGAAAGCTCGCGTAGAGACCTTCAGAGGCACTCAGAGACATTTGAATGTTGCTCTTTAATAACTGACTTTTATTTTTTGTATTTGGGCTCTGAGCTAAACCAGATTGGGCGGCTCTAAGCCGCCCACGTTTATTTATAATGCTTGCGAAGTCAACCTTCGACCAATTACATCCATGAGATCGCAACCATCACGCAATGGAATGGCTAACAACAGCGCAAAGTCGTGAAGCACAATCGCATCACTGCTGATTTCCTCTCGAAATGCGAGATTTTCCAAAAACTGAGTCACTGCACGAATACGGTAAGCAGCGGCGTCATAGAGAACATCAAGAGGGGCTTGCGTGTCGATAACCAGCGCGGGTATGGTTGAATCGTGGCCTGTCAGAGGCATGTATCGGGTCATTTTATAACTCTCTACTTAAGTGATTGATGCCATCACTCAAACGTCGCCAAACGTATGGGTGACAGCTGTACGCAGGTTGGCGAACCGGCAGTAGAGAAAACCGGCAGACCCTAAGGTCTCCCGCGCACAGCCGTCATAAAACGACTTTGCGGGCGCACAAGTGTCTGCAAAAAAGCCGTCAGCTTGCGCATTCTCTACCGTCAGGTCGCCAAACCTGAATCGCCATGTGGGCGACCGGCGGACTATAAGCCCTCAGCGTAAAGACGCGCAAGGCATCAAATAGCCAACACTATCGCGCCGGCAACCGCCTGGAAATGCTCGCCACCGACTCGATCCGCAACACCCGTGGCGGCATCGTCACCGGCCGCGACATCAGCGCCACCGCCGTGACCGGCGACATCATCAACGAGCGCACCGTCACCACCTTCAATCAGGAAGGCGAGGGCTATCAACTGCGTAACGACGTGACCAGCGAGGCGTCACGTTTCGAGGCCACCGATACCCTTAAGCTCAACGCCGGGCGCGACGTCATCAACGTCGGCAGCCACCTCAAAGCCGGCGGCAACGCCAGCGTGACTGCCGGGCGTGACGTGGTGATCGCCAGCCAGACCGAACAGGACGACTACGCCTACCAGCGCCGACGCGTCAAGGGCACCGATCAAACCACGCTGCAACACACCTCCGCCGTGGACGTCGGCGGCAACCTGGCGATTGACGCCCGCCGCGACATCGCCGTGATCGCCAGCACCGTCAGCGCCGCCAAAGACCTCAGCGCCAAGGCCGGTGAAAGCCTGACCCTGTCCGCCGCCGCCAATGAAGAACACGAGTATTCCAAAGGCAAAAAAGGCGACACCAAAACCACCACCCAACTCGACAAAGTCACCCAACAAAGCGCCGAACTCAAAGCCGGCGGCGACCTCATCGCCATCGCCGGCACCGACCTGACCCTGATTGCCAGCAAGATCAGCGCGGGCAACGAAGCTTATGTGCATGCCGACAACGAACTGCAATTGCTGGCGGCGCAAGACAGCAATTACTCGTTGTATGACATGAACAAGAAGGGCGGGTGGGGCAGCAAGAAGACCCAGCGTGATGAAGCGACCGATGTGAAGAATGTCGGGAGCGAGATCAAGACCGGGGGTGACCTGACGCTGGAGAGTGGTGGGGATCAGAAGTATCAAGCGGCGAAGCTCGACAGTGGCGGGGATATTGCGATTGTCAGTGGTGGGGCGGTGACGTTTGAGGCGGTGATGGATTTGCGGCAGGAGAGTCATGAGAAGAGCAATGACAATGCCTTCTGGGTGTCCTCCAAAGGCAAAGGCAACACTGACGAAACTCTGCGCCAGACGCAGATGGTTGCTGAAGGCAACATCGCGATCAAGGCGGTGGAAGGCCTGAAGATCGACGTCAAGCAGGTCAATCAGCAGACCGTCAGCCAGTCCATTGATGCGATGGTTAAAGCCGACCCTCAGTTGGCCTGGATCAAGGAAGCCGAAGCGCGGGGTGATGTGGACTGGAGGCAGGTCAAGGAGATTCATGACAGCTTCAAGTACAACAACTCGGGATTGGGGCCGGCGTCGCAGATCATTATTGCGATTGTGATGGCGGCGGTGGTTGGGCCGTTGGCGGCCGGACTGACCGGAGGGACCGTTACCGGCGCGGCGCTTGGTGCTGTCGCTTCTGGAGCTGCAACCAACGCAACAGTCAGTGTTATCAATAATCGCGGCAACCTGGGGGCGGTACTCAAGGATGTGACCTCTTCGGATGCCATGAAGGGGTATGTGATCTCAGGTGTTACGGCGGGCCTGACGGCGGCATATTTTGGTGACTGGACCGGTACCCAGGTAAACAGCACCACTGGGAAAATCACCACACCTGGCCTTCTGAACACGTGGGGCGGTGTCGGTAAATTTGCCGCCAACCAGACATTGCAAAGCGGCACATCCATGCTGCTAAGCAAGGCCCTTGGCCAAGGTGGTAGCGCCAGCGATGCGCTGAAGAGCGCCCTGTTCAATACCTTGGCGGCCGCCAGTTTCAACTTGGTGGGCAATTACACCGAAAATGTAATCGCCGATGGCTCGGCACCGAAAATCGCAATTCATGCGATGGTCGGTGGGTTGTTGGCGGAAGCCACAGGCGGCGATTTCAAAACCGGCGCATTGGCGGCAGGTGCGAATGAGGCGCTGGTCACTCATCTGAATGCGTTGGTCAAAGGCAATGAGGAATTGCTGACGATGAGTTCGCAGATCGTCGGCGTGCTGGCGGCAGCGGGGCAGAAGGATGCGGATGCGGCGAAGTTGGAGAAGGGGGCTTGGGTTGCGCAAAACGCAACTCAGTACAACTACCTTAATCACCAGGAAAACCAGGAGCGTTGGGACGCCAAGAAAGAGTGCCAGGGAGGGGATAAAGCTGCCTGCGGTCGTGCAGACGCTTTGGATAATCTGGACAAACTCCGTGATCTTGAACTGAAAGCGGCTTGCACCTCTAACGGCGCGGGCAGCACTTGTGGCGCTTTACGGCAAAAAGCCGAAGAGGCCGCCCGGAGCCTTGTGGTCGCAAGATTCGGTCCTGAGGCAAAAGAGCAGGCAAAGGAAGTGGCGCAAAACAAGGAGCTTGCCGCTTACTCAATCGAGTCTGAGCTTCGCAGCATCAAGGAGACAAATAACCCCTTCGCCGCGGCACAGACAGCACGACTAGCAAAGGGGCTTGCTGAGTTCGGTTCAGACTTTATCCCTGTTTATGGCGACATAAAGGCATTCTCGGAAGCCAAGGATCCGTTCGATTATGCGATGGCAAGCATCGGAGTGATTCCTGGGTTTGGTGACGCTGCTCAGAAAGTCCTGGGTAAGGCAAAAAAGCTGTATCTGGAAGGGAAGGTTGCTGAGTCTGCTGATTTGGTGGAGGGTCTCTCGAGACAGCTCTCAGCGTCCGGTGGCAAAAAAGTTTCTGGCGGAATCACTACCATCTCTGATGACATGAGAGCCAATCCCTACCATGCTGACTGGCAGAAATACGTAGGTGGTGAGCCTCGTGGTGTGGGGGCGGATGTTGTTAAGGGGGGCGTTGATCTAAAAGGTAATAGTGTTGCTGAGGCATTAACTAGTGTGACCCAGAAGCAGCTTGATAAAAAATTCAAGCATGCTTCTGATTTTGGAGTGGTAACCACGAAGAAAAACCCTGAAACTCTTGCCCTGTATGAGTCTGCAATCAAAACCCACATGGGTTCCACTTCTACGACTCAGAAAGGTACATACGGTTTTGTAAAAGACTCCAAAGTATTCTTTAATTCGACCACCAACAACGCTGTTGTTCTCGACGCATCAGGAAATTTTGTGACTGGCTTTAAGCTGGCGCCGGGAACTCAGCAGTTTGATAACTTTATTAAGAATGGAGTTCTGCGATGAGTCTTACTATCTTGGAATTTGCGCGGTCATATGTAGCGGGGAGGCTGAGTTCTGAGGTTTTTTCTGAAGCGTACATTGAGCTTTGGAAAATTGAGCGAGATAGGAATATCCTTAAGCTTGATGAACCTCCGTTGAGCGAGTGTTTGTTTAGTATTTTTTGCGCGGCGGATATGTACGAGCCAAATGAATCAAGAGAAGAGTATGAATTTGATGATGAAATGCTTAGGTCTGAAGTTGCAACCTTGGTACGGAAAATAGTCGCTGATTAGTTAGCGCAAAAAAAGAAAAAGGGGACGAGTTTATTTGATTTTCAGTCGGTTTTTTAGATCAAAATAAATCTGTTCCCTTTATTCTTGGACTGGGATAACAGATGATTACAGTAGAATTTGAGACGGGCGACAACATAGAGCTTCCTATTGCAAGTTTTATCGGTGCGGATCTTAAAGGTATTGGTTTTCATCGTGCGATATTTGAGGGTTTGGATTTTAGTGGGGCCGATTTTGCTGGTTGTGATTTAAGGAATTCAGTTTTTTATTTTTCTGTACTGAATAATGTAAGAATGAAAAATACCTCACTGGTTAATGCGATATTAATAGGGTCTAAAATGAGGGGGGCTGACCTTTCCGAATCGTTGCTAATGTATTCTGACTTTACTAATGTAGATTTAAGCTTGGCAGTTTTAAAAGGGGCAAATGTAGAAGGGGCAGACTTTCGAGGCGCAGAATTTTCTGGGGCGGACGTCAACGCTCATGGGTTGGGTAAGTGTAAGCTTCAGGGGGCCATATACGATAGCGTAACTATATGGCCAGAAAACTTTAATCCCGAGAGGCATGGTTTGTTGAAGAAAAGACGTGTCATAGGTCCCCGATTGTAGTTTCTGAAGAAGAACTAGAAAACTAAAAGAAAAAAGGGGCGAGAAAAAAATGGGACGGATCTATTTTGTTTTAGTCGATATTTTTACTTAAATAAATCTGTACCATTTTTCTGTTTTTGCTTATTCAAAATGGAGCGGTTATGGCTAGGGTATGGAAGATCTCAGCATTTGTCTGGTTCGTGCTCATCAGCTCCTGCACGATGACAGGACCAAAATTTACGCCGCTTGAAAACGTGGACTCACAACACGGTGTGATCTACATCTACAGGCCCAGTAACTACGATATGGGCCTGATGTCCGCCTTGATTTCCTTGGATGGAAAGCAGATAGCGTCGCTAGAGAACGGTGGCTACATAGCCGTGCCTGTAGCACCAGGTGAGCACACAATCACTCAGAAATGGAAAGCTGGAATTCTGGGGAACTCCAATCTTGAGAGCGGCACCACCACCACTATGGTTGAAGTCCAAAGCTCAGGCGCCTCCTACGTCAGCCTCACATCCAGGGGCAAGAGAGTGGAGGCACACCGATTCAATGCTGTTGCGGTAGAGCTGAAGTGGCAACTGAATCAAGTCTCTGCCGATCAAGCATTGCCCGAGATTGCTCAATGTAGAAAGGTTGAGGCGATCTAGCTCAAATTGTCGCGGTAGGGATGGCATTTACCTGCCCCCCCCCGTACAGATCCGTACGTGCGGAACTACGGGGAAAAGGGGACAGATTTATTTGATTTTTAGGTCATCTTTTTACTTAAAATAAATCTGTCCCCTGTTTGTCAGTTTTCTTGAGCGGAGCAACGATCATGGAATACGACGAAAAACTGATTGAAGACGCCGTACTTGCGTTGCTGGCGGCCTTCAGTTTCGACCACGGAAATAGCTGGAAAGGGTTTGACTTCGAGGTCATGAATCGACTGCATGAACAGGGTTTGATCAGTGATCCGGTAAACAAGAACAAATCGATTTGGTTGACGGCGGAAGGCCAAGCGCGGGGTCGGCAGATAGCTGACCGATTATTTGGGGTGAGTACTCAAGCTGGGCATACGTCCGAGCCCGAAGGTTGACTTCCTGCTACGGCCAAGCTGGATGCATCCGGGTACCGTCCAGTCGAATGCGGCTACTTTAGATAAATGGTAAAAAATGGGTGAAACCCACAGTGTTCTTAACCGTGGCCAGGCTCTGTCTTCCCTGCCTCGAGCAGGGCTATCTCAATTATTGCTGGCTATCTGCGCTGGAACATTGATCTGGCAAACACAGAAGAATTTATTGTGGGAGCTGGCTTGCCTGCGATAGCAGTGTATCTGTAAGCAAAAAGCTGACTGATCCACCGCCATCGCAGGCAAGCCAGCTCCCACATTTGGTTTGTGTCGTGTCAGGTGTGTTGGTTAGGCAGTGGGTTGGACGCAATCCAGTGCACGGTCGGCGAGTGTGCGGGCCATGTCGATCAGGTGCGCGGTGGCACCGGCCATTTGGCGCTGATCACCGGTCAGGCCTGGGAGTGTTTCGGTTGCGGTGGCCGCAGCACAGCGCAGCAGGTCGCAGATTTGGGCTAGGGCGTCTTCGAAGCTGAGGTCTTGATGCGCAGCTAAGGAAGGCGGTGAGGCGGGTTGCAGATAGTGGCCCAAGGCGCGCTCAAATACTTTGCGGTCGATAACAACGTGGGGTGGGTCGGGGACGATTTTGTTCATGGATAAGCTCCTACTGAAAATGGAAGCCATCCTCGTCGTTTCCACACGACAGAGGGTGGCAGCTATACGCAGGGTGGAAAGCCGGACAGTAGGACCCGACCAGACCAAAGTCTGCCCACGTACAGCCGCCATATAACGTTCCGAAGGCGAAAAAAAACGCCGACATCGGTCTGATGGTGCTGGCGCTTGGCGCCTACTGAAGTTCCAGGTTTCCACACCCGATCGCTGATGTGCAGCGACGGAGCGAAGGCTAGCCAGTGGAGTCAGCAGGCGCAAGGCCAAAGGATTGTCTAGGAAACTTCCTGCAAGTTAAAGGGATATGGATTGCTGGCCTTTAACAATCGGTGTCGAGCAGGCGATACAGGACTCATGTGGGAGCAGGCTTGGACCAGCCTTAACTGACGCCGATCGTTCCCACGCTCTGCGTGGGAATGCTCCGTGTGACGCTCTGTGTCACCTTGCGCATGACTCTAACCCTCCGCGAACAGCAGGACGCGGAGCGTCCAGGGCGGCATTCCCACGCAGAGCGTGGGAACGATCAAGGCAGTTAGATAACCGTCAGGCCAGGTATTTGTTGAACCAACCCAACGTCCTTTCCCACGCCAGATTCGCCGCCGCTTCGTCATAGCGTGGCGTCGAATCATTATGAAATCCGTGGTTGGCGCCCTTGTAGATATACGCCTCATACGTCGTACCCGCCGCCTTCAACGCCTTCTCGTACGGCGGCCAGCCCTCATTGATCCGCGTATCCAGCTCGCCGTAATGCAGCATGATTGGCGCCTTGATGCGCGGCACGTCCTTGGCGTCCGGTTGCCGACCATAAAACGACACTGCCGCGCCCAATTCCGGATAGGCCACCGCCGCCGCATTGGTCACGCCGCCGCCGTAGCAGAAGCCGGTAATCCCGACTTTGCCGGTGCTGCTGTCGTGGTGCATCAGCCATTCGATGGCGGCGAAGAAGTCGTTCATAAGTTTTTCGGGGTCGACTTTTTGTTGCAGTTCCACGCCTTTTTCATCGTTGCCGGGGTAGCCGCCGACGGAGGTCAAGCCGTCGGGTGCCAGGGCGATGAAGCCGGCTTTAGCCAGGCGTCGGGCGACGTCTTCGATGTAGGGGTTCAGGCCGCGGTTTTCGTGCACCACCACCACGGCGGGTAATTTACCGGCGGCTTTGGCCGGGCGCACGAGGTAGGCGCGTATGGTGCCGTTGCCTTTTGGCGAAGGGTAGGTGATGTAGTCGGCGATGATGTCCGGGTCGGTGAATTTGACTTGTTCGGCCAGCGCGTAGTTGGGGCTCAGGGACGCGAGCAGCGCCGTGGCAGTGAGGCCGCCGAAGGTGAACAGCGCGGCGCGGTCGAGAAATTCGCGGCGGTTGATCTTGCCGTGGGCGTAGCCGTCGTAGAGTTCCAGCAGTTCGGGGGCAAAGTCTTTCGCGGTAAGACGAGTCATCGGTGCAATCCTCGATTAGCGGTGGCCATCAATGTAGACCAGGTTCAGCCCTCGCGGCCATGGGCGGCGTCTGACAATTGCCGGGTGTCGACGCGTACGAATAGTGAGTCGCCGATCGCGGTGAGTACGTCACCTGCGTACACCTCGCAGACCACGCGGGTTTTGCGTCCTACGTCGCCTTCAACCCGCGCGCGCAAGGTCAGTGGAACACCCATGGGCGTCGGTTTGATGAATTTGATGCCGAGGTTGCCGGTGACGCAGTCGATGCGCGGCAAGCTGCCGGGTTCGCGGTTCTCGGCTTGATAGTGATAAGCCATGGCGGTCCAGTTGGAGTGGCAGTCCACCAGCATGGCGATCAGGCCGCCGTAAACCAGGTCGGGCCAGCCGCTGTAGTGAGGTTGCGGTTGGTGCTCGGCGATCAGGTGAACGCGGTCTTCATCCCAATGACTCTTGATGTGCAGGCCATGGGGGTTGCTGCTTCCGCAGCCGTAGCAGACGCCTTCCGGCGCGGTGATGTCCTGTAGGGCAGGGGTGTGCATGCAGCGTCCTTATTGTTGTGGGGCGACTACTCTGTTTAGCAGGCCACGGGCCGGATGGGAATAAATCCGTGGGATGGGGTGTTAGCTCAGTACCTGTTTCCTGCCCTATATGGAGCGTTGCATGAAGCCTCTCGTTTACCTGGCCATCCTTCTCGGCTTTTGCACCAGCGCGCAGGCGGTGGAGTACAAGGACGTCAACCGTACCGCCAGCCAGATCAGCTTTACCTACAAACAATTGGGCCAGCGTGTGTATGGCACCTTCAGCGATTTTGAAGGCACGCTGACGTTTGACACGCAAAAGCCCGAGGCCGGGCATGCGCTGCTCAAGATCCAGCTGGCGAGCATCGATGCGGGCAGCCCCGACGCCAACGACGAGCTGCAACGCGCTTCCTGGTTCGATACTGCGACCTTCCCGGTGGGCGTGTATGAGTCCACCGGCGTCAAGGCGCTGGGCGACAACCGCTACAAAATCAGCGGCAACCTGACCATCAAAGGCACCACGCGGCCGGTGGATGTGGATGTGGTGCTCAAGGAGCAAAGCGGCATCGGCGTGTTCGACGGCGAGCTGATCCTCAAGCGCGACGACTTCAAGATCGGCGAAGGCGAATGGGCGGGCAACAGCGTGGTGTCCAACGACATCAACATCAAATTCAAGATGGTCGCGCCACAACGCTAACGTGCAAATTTTTTCGCCCCGGCCACGCAGCCGATCACCGCGACCGTCACCAGCAACATGCCCGGGCTGACCTGCTCATGCAGCAGGCCCGCCGCCAACGCCAGGCCGAAGAAGGGTTGCAGCAGTTGCAACTGGCCAACCGCGGCGATCCCACCCTGGGCCAGGCCGCGGTACCAGAACACAAAGCCGATCAGCATGCTGAACAGTGCCACGTATCCCAGACTCAGCCACGCGGGCAGGCTGATGCCGGTGAAGCTCGACGGCGCCAGCATCAGGCTCAAGGGCGCCACCACCGGCAGCGACACCACCAGCGCCCAGCAAATCACCTGCCAACCGCCCAGGCTGCGCGACAGCTTGGCGCCTTCGGCATAGCCCAGCCCGCACGCCAGAATCGCCAGCAGCATCAGCACATCCCCGATGGGCGCGGCGCTCAGGCCTTGGGCGAGGGCGTAACCCATCACCAACCCACTGCCCAGGATCGAAAATAGCCAGAACACCGGGCGCGGCCGCTCGCCGCCACGCAGTACGCCAAACAGTGCGGTGGCCAGCGGCAGCAAGCCGACGAATACGATGGAGTGCGCCGACGTCACGTATTGCAACGCGAGTGCGGTGAGCAAGGGAAAGCCGATCACCACGCCGAGCGCGACGATCATCAAGGACGCCCACTGCGCGCGCGCCGGACGTTTTTCCTTGAAGAACCACAGCAGACCCATCCCGAGCACCGCTGCAATGGCGGCGCGGATCATGGTGAGAAACACCGGGTCGAACTCCATCACTGCCAAGCGTGTGGCGGGTAATGAGCCGCTGAAAATCACCACACCGATAAAACCGTTGATCCAGCCTTGAGTGCTGCTGTCGAGCGTGCCGAGCCGTGAGGTGCGTTCCATGGGAATAGGCCTGAAAAAGAGACATTGCGTGCCCGGCATCCTAGGGTTGAAGATTAGGACAATCAAAAAATTGTCATGGATACATCGCCTATGCCACGCGCCCGCTACAAATCGCTGGTCGACGCTTTTGCCGAAGACATCCGTTCGGGCGCAATGTCGCCCGGCACGCGCTTGCCCACCCACCGCCAATTGGCTGCCGACCACGGCCTGGCGCTGGTCACCGCGAGCCGGGTGTACACCGAGCTTGAGGCCATGGGCCTGGTCAGTGGCGAGACCGGCCGGGGCACTTTTGTGCGCGAGATCGCGTTGCCGCCGGGGCAGGGCAGTGGGCAGATGACCCCGGCGACGGGCATGCTCGACCTCAACTTCAACTATCCCTCGCTGCCCGGTCAGGCGGATCTGTTGCGCACGGCCCTGCGCCAATTGGCACTGTCGGGTGACCTTGAAGCCTTGCTGCGTTATCAGCCCCACGCCGGTCGCCTGCATGAGCGTGCGGTGGTGGCGCGGCATTTGTTGAGTCGCGGGCTGACGGTCGAGGCGGAACGGGTTTTGTTGGTCAGCGGCGCCCAGCACGGTTTGGCAGTGACGATGATGGCTTTGCTCAAGCCCGGGGATGTGATCGCCGTGGATGCGCTGACGTATTCAGGCTTCAAGGTTCTGGCTGAAACCTTACATCTGGAAATCGTCGCGATCCCGGTCACGCCCGACGGCCCGGACCTGGAGTTTCTGCGCGCCCTGTGCCGCAAACGCCCGGTGCGTGCCGTGTACAGCATTCCAACCTTGCACAACCCGTTGGGCTGGGTGATGAGCCTGTCCCAGCGTGAGGCGTTGGTTTGCATCGCACGCCAGCAGCATCTGATGATCATCGAAGACGCGGCCTACGCGTTCCTCGCCGACGACGCGCCACCGCCGCTCGCCACCCTGGCGCCGGACTGCACGGTGTATGTCGGCGGGCTGTCGAAAAACGTGGCGACGGGCTTGCGGGTGGGGTTTATCGCGGCGCCGGCTGCGTGGGTGAGCGTGTTGGAGCGCACGATCATGGCGACCACCTGGAACGTGCCGGGGGTGATGAGTGCGATTGCCGTAGGCTGGATCGAGGACGGCACGGTGGCTCAACTGGAAGCGCAAAAGCGCGAGGATGCGCGGGCTCGGCAAGTATTGGCGGCGCAGGTGCTGAAGGGGGTGGAGTACATCAGCCACCCGTCATCCTACTTCCTGTGGCTGCCCCTGGCGGAAGATGCGCGGGCAGATCAGGTCGCAATGACGTTGCAGCGGGAAAATATTGCGGTGTCCACCGCCGAGCCCTTTGCGGTCTCGGCGTTTGTACCCCATGCGTTGCGCCTGGCGCTGGGCTCGGTAGACATGCCGGCCTTGCGCGAGGCGCTGTTGAAAGTGCGCAGGGTGGTGGAGTGGTGAGTCGGGCCTGATCAGTACTTGTAAGCCTGACGGCCAATCAGCAGCCATTTGCCTTTTTGCTTCTGCCACACCTGGAAGTTGTCGATATCGGTTGGCGTGTCGACGCCGCTGTTCACGGCCAGTGCGTGAAAGTGGTTGCGCACCAGCGCGGTGTCGCCGTCCAGGGTGATGGTCTGGTTTTGCATTTCGAGGGTTTTGAAGGCGCTGGTGTGGGATTCAAGGTCGGCGATGAATTGGTCTTTGTTCTGCACCTTGCCGCTGGAGTGGCCGTAGGTGAGTTTGTCGGACGTCAACGCGTGCAGTTGTTTGAGGTCCAGGTGCAGCATGGCTTGGGTCAGTTGGTCGACCGCTTGGGCCACATCCTTCTCGGCCGGGGCAGGCGCGGCTGCGACGTAACCGGTGAACAGGCACAGAAAACCGATCAGCACTTTGACTTTTTGCATGGGTGTTTCCTTATTCTTGTTGGGGGTGGTGACGACTGAGTAAGTCGTCGTACAACCATGCAATATTTCGGGTGGGGAAGGAAAGTGAAATTTCGAAATATCTTGAAAAGATTAGTGAGTGTGGCGTTCTAAGCATTTATTGATCTTGTACGACGTCCCAACACATTAATTTAATCGCGCTGTTGTTGTCGGCCACTTCCTGCGCGAATGGCGCATCGCTATGCTAGCGCCCAAATAACAAACTGCCCCGAGGGCCAAAATGGATTTTGACTGGCACAGCGGCGCCATCACCCGCGCCACCCCCGTGACCTCGCACTATAAAAATACCCAAAACGTACGCCGTTTCATGCTCGATCACTGCGGTCCAGGGTTCAAGTTCGATCGGCCTTTCATGGCCTGGATTCGCAACGATGTGCCCAAGACGCTGGGTGATGTCGTGGATGAATGGCGGCGTCGACAGCAGGAGCCACACCCATGACACGTGATGAAAAATACCAGGCCGCCCAACTGCGAATCGGCTACCAATTGGACGAATTCAAAGTCGGTGGCAATTACACGCCATTGGTCCGTGACGGCAACCACCTGTACCTCAGCGGCCAGATTCCGCGGGTAGGCGACGCCATTGTGCTGCCCGGCAAGGTCGGCGACAGCCTGACACTGGCTCAGGCGCAAATCGCTGCCGGTATCAGCGCACTGCGTTGCCTGGGGCTGCTCAAACAGGCACTGGGTTCGCTGGACCAGATCAAGGCCATCCCGCGTATCACCGTGTATGTGCGCAGCGCCGAAGACTTCGATCAACAGAGTGAAGTGGCCAACGGTGCGTCGGACCTGCTGCATGAAATCCTTGGCAGCGCGGGGGTGCATACGCGTACGTCGGTGGGGGTGATGCAGTTGCCGAAATCGGCGGCGGTCGAAATCGACATGATCGCCGTCTCGTACGGCTGAGTGGTCCATGATCACTCAAGGCATGGCGGAATTGACCGACTACGGTGTCCAGTTGGCGCCGGGGCTGGTGCTGTTTGGCCTGTGGTTTGCACTCACGCCCAGGTCGCTGACGGGGCTGCGCATCGTGATTCTGCTGGCGGCCTTTGTGTTGATGCGCGACGTGATGACGCCGCTGGGTATGTGGGCGATCAGCCGCGAGGTGCAGATCGCGTTCAGCGCCAATGCCTTTGTGTTGGCGGTGTTGGGCGGGCTTTCGGTGGTGCTGATCATGCTGCTGTCACGGCTTGCGCCGGAGCTGTGGCGGCTGATCCGCTGGACCGTTGGCAACCCGTCCGTCGGCCTGCTCGTGGGGCTGGCAGTGGGATGTTTGATCGGTGTGCCATTGCGGCTTTACCAGGGCATCGAAGGGGCGGCGATTCATGGTTACTGGGTCTGGCTGCCGGGTATGGTGGTGCTGGCCTATGGCGCCAATGCGCTGGAAGAGGTGTTGTTTCGCGGGTTTTTGCAGGGTTACCTGGAGCAGCACGTCACCCCCTTGCGGGCGGCGTTGATCAGCGGCGTGGCGTTTGCGGCGTGCCATGCTTTCCTGGCGTTGAGCGTGACCCAATTGGGCTGGCCGGTGTTGCTGTTTACCCTGGTTGAAGGGTTGGCGTGTGCACTGGTGCGCATGCGCTACGGCGTGTTGCCGGCAATCATCGCTCATGGCACCGCCATCCTGCTGATTGCTGTGCCTCTGACCTGAAATGCAGGCCAATGTGGGAGCAGGTAAGCCAGCTCCCACATTTTTGAACCGGGTTTAGTCTTCCGCGACGGTGGTGTGTGTTGGGGCATCTGGATGCTTGCTGCCCCCGACTTGAAACGCGATCAAATGTGGGAGCGGGCTTGCTCGCGAATGCAGACTGTCAGTGACAAATATGGCGACTGATCCACCCCATTCGCGAGCAAGCCCGCTCCCACATTTAGAACGCGTTTAGTCTGCTGCCCTGACTTGAAATACAACCCCATGTGGGAGCTGGCTTGCCTGCGATGGCGCAGGGTCAGCCAGCATCAATTTCACTGATCCACCGCTATCGCAGGTAAGCCAGTTACCACATTTTCTACACCGTGTTTAGACGGCTGACAACGGCGGTGTGCGTGGTGGAATCTGGCGCTTGCTGCCCGTCGCTTCAAACGCCGCCGCAAACCGCAACAACGCCGAATCATCATAAGCGCGCCCGGCAAACGTCAGCCCCACTGGCATGCCGATATCCGCCATCACGCCCATCGGCACGGTGACGGTGGGCACGCCCAGATGGCGAATGGCGAGGTTGCCGTTGGCGACCCAGATGCCGTTGCTCCACGCGATATCAGCGGACGCTTCGTTGACGTCGGCATCCGCCGGGCCCACGTCGGCCACGGTCGGAAACAGCACCGCATCCAGCCCCAGTGAATCCATCCAGTCTTCCAGGTCCTGCCGCCGGGTTTGCTCCAGGCCGCGCAGGCCGTCGGGCACGGTGCTGATCTCGTTCCATGGGGTGATGCCGCGCTCGGCCATGCGCACGTATTCGTCCATGCCGGCGGCCAGGTCGTCTTCACGGTTGGGCAGGGTGCCCGGGTCGTGAGGGAAGATCTTTGGCCCGTCCACATCCGCCAGGCGGTTCAGGGTCGGGTCGCCGTTGGCGCGCAGGAAATCATCAAACGCCCAGGCCGACAGCTCCCACAACTCGTCGTGCAGGAACTCCTTGGACACCAGGCCACGGGTGAACACGGTCGGCGCGCCGGGGCGGTCGCCCTCACAGTTGGACACCAGCGGGAAATCCACCTCGATGACTTCGGCACCGGCCGCTTCCAGGGCTGTACGTGCGGCTTGCCACAGGTCGATCACCGTGGCGCGCGTATTGATTTTTTGCCCGGTCGGGCCACCAATGCCGGGCTTTTCACTGGTACCCGCAGCCGGGTCAGCATTGATGTACATGCGTGGCACGCCAAAGCGCTTGCCAGCGAGGGCTTCACTGCTCACGGCGAGTTCCGCGTAAGACGCCGGGCGCACCGAGACCACGCTCGGGATCGGCACCCAGGGTTGCAGGCGCCACAGGTCGCCACGTGTGTCGGGGTCTTCGGCGACCACCACGTCGAGCACTTCCAGCAAATCGGCCATGGTGCGCGCGTAAGGCACCACCACATCCATGGTCGGCGTCAGCGGCCAGTTGCCGCGCACCGAAATCACCCCACGCGAGGGCGTGTAGGCACACAAACCATTGTTGGACGCCGGGCCGCGCCCGCTTGACCAGGTTTCTTCCGCCAGGCCGAACGCCGCGAAGCTCGCCGCCGTTGCGGTACCGGCGCCGTTGGAGGAGCCGGACGCAAAGGGCGCGGTCAGGTAATCGGCGTTGTAAGGGCTTTCTGCACGGCCATACACACCGCGCTGCATGCCTCCGTTGGCCATCGGCGGCATGTTGGTCTTGCCCAGGCAGATGGCGCCGCCGGCGCGCAGGCGTTCGATGGTGAAGGCGTCGCGATGGGCTGTGAGTTTGGCGAAGGCCGGGCTGCCGGAGGCGGCGGTTAGCCCCTTCACCAAGTAACTGTCTTTAGCGGTGTAGGGAATGCCATCCAGTGGCCCCAGGGTTTGGCCTTTGGCCCGGCGCGCATCGGACGCCTCAGCTTCTTTCAAGGCTTGGGGGTTGCGTACGACCACGGCGTTCAGCGCGGTGGCGGTCTGCGGGCCATCGTAGGCATCAATCCGCGCGAGGTACGCCTGGACCAGTTCAACGGCCGTGGTCTGGCCGCTTTCCAGCGCAGCGCGCAATTGGGCAATGGAGACTTCGGTAACTTGCATCACGTTTTTTTCGCCGCCTTCAAGTGGGAGGTATGGCGGCAGTCTACGTACAGATATTTCACAAAACCAGCGCGGCATAGTCCGCATAAGCGGCGCGCATGATTTGCCACGTAGCCTCGTCAGCGGGAATCAGGTGTTCGATCCGCAGGGACGCGAGGGTGATGTCCTGGGGCATGCCGAAGGTGGTGAAGGTCGACAGAAAGTTCAGTTCGCCCCGAGTGGAGTCGAGACGTGTGAGTACCAGCGGCGGCATTTCTTCTGGCAATTCGTTGTTGGCTGGCACCGGCAAACTCGCCAGCAATGTTGCCAATTGCGGATTGGTCAGCGCCTCGCGGCTGGCTCGTTGCCAGGCCAAGGTGCGGATTTCTTCGGCGTTTATCAGGTGGTCGCCCAGGCCGCCTTTTTGCAGAAGAGTGGTCAGCAGGTTAAGCCCGTCCGTCGCACCCGGCTTGATCCCGACCAGTTCAAATAACACGGCGGTGCTGGTATTGGCGGCCAGCACTTGCCACTGGCTGCCCAGCAGGATCGCTGGGGCGGGGTTGTTGGCGTGCAGGACATGGCTGACGGCTTCACGTATCGCCGTCATAGCGGGTGCGACGAGCGGGGTGGTGGCATAGCGCGGCGCGTAGCCTGCCGCGAGGAACACGCTATTGCGCAGCTCCAGAGGTGTTTCCAGTGCCGTCAGCAAATTGTGCAAGGTGCCCTGGCCTGGGTTGGCGCGGCCGGTTTCGATGCAACTGAGGTGGCGCTGGGAGATGCCTGTAATCAGCGCCAGGTCCAATTGGCTGAGCTTGGCATGCCGGCGCAGCTGGCGCAGGTGTTCGCCGGCGGTAGTGGGGGTGTCCATGGCGTGTTCATGACCTCCGAGGTCATTGCGAGGGGCTGAACCCTATCACTAATGTGGGGCTCGTTCACTTCAAGGAAGAGACCATGCAAAGACCCTCTATTGCCTTGGCCGCTTTGGTCGGGTTTTCGTTGTACACGCTCGTGACGATGCTGACGGCCGAGCAGTCGCTGCTGGCGTTTGGACGGGAATTATTGTCACGGCCGGACACGGCGCAGGTGGTGATTGACCTGTACGTGATGGCCGCGCTGGCCTGCGTATGGATGTATCGGGACGCGCAAGCGAGGGGGCGGTCTGTTGCGTGGGTGTTGCCCTACTTTGTGCTGACGGCGGTGTTTGTTTCGGTTGGACCGTTGCTTTATATCGTAGTGAATGGGTGGCGCGATGAATGACCTCTTGCGTGTTTATGTCCTGTGCGTGTTGGTGCTCTGTTTGAAGATGTTTGCGATCTCGTGCTATCAGGGATTTTTCCGTATTCGGACGCTGGCATTCACTAATCAGGAAGATGCGGCCTTTTTCAAACGTGCTGCGCTTTCAGTGGATTTGGCCCCTGTGAACCGAGCGGCGAAGGCTTGGGCCAATGACCTGGAAAACATACCGTTGTTTTTTGTAGTGGGTGGGTTGTGTGTGGTGCTGGGGACTCCCGATATCGCAACAACGCTGTTGTTCGGCGGGTTTACCGTGGCTCGGGTGGTGCACACGGTGACGTATCTTGCGCAGTCGCAGCCTTGGCGAACGATGGCTTACGGTGCCGGTGTGGCGTGTCTTTTCGGGCTCGGTGGGATGCTTGTTTCAAGTGTGGTTTAACCAGCAACGCCGCAAGTCCAATGTGGGAGCTGGCTTGCCAGCGATTCAGGCACCCCGGTGTATCAGGCATATCCGGTTGATGCCATCGCAGCGGTGCGGCAATCCGACAAGCCAGCTCCCACAGGAAGTAGGGGGCGTGTTTAGGGGTTGAGGAAGGCTTGGTAGTTTTCCTTGGTAATCTGCTGATAAGGAATCGTCAACTCAGCCGTGTACGGCTCCTTCTTCACCATCTTCACCGCCAAATCAATCGAGCCCACGGCTTGCCCTTTGTTGTCCTGATACACCGTCACCAGCAATTGCCCCTTTTTCACCGCATCCAGCCCGGCAGGGCCACCGTCGCTGCCGGCCACCAGAATGTCTTTGCCCGGTTGCATCCCCGCCTGGCTGATCGCCATGGCCGCGCCGATGGCCATTTCATCGGCGTTCGCGGCCACGGCGTCGATTTTTTTGCCGGACACAATCCAGTTGTTCATCAGGTCAATCGCCTTGCCGCGCTGCCATTCGGCTGTTTGCTCTTCGACGATTTTGATATCCGGGTAGTCCTTGAGCACGGTCTTCACGCCCAGCGTACGGTTGTGGGTGGCGTTATTGGAGAGCAGCCCGAGCATGATCGCTAGGTTGCCCTTGCCGCCCATTTTCTCGGCAAGGTAGCGCATCTGGATTTCACCTGCCTTGATCTCATCCGAGCCGACATAGCCCACCCCCGGCGGGACTTCCTTGAACTCGGGACGGCGGTTGACGTACACCAGCGGGATTTTTGCCTGCTGGGCATTGACCGTCATTTTCTGTGTGGCCGCGGTGTCCACTGCATTGACGATGATCGCGTCCATACCCTGGGCGGTGAAGTTCTGCACCTGGTTGAGTTGGCGCACCACATCGCCCTGGGCGTCTTCGAATTGCAGGGTCACGCCGGGCAGTTCCTTGGCGTGGGTGGCCATGTAGTCACGCATCTGCGCAAGGAACACGTCATCGACCTGGGCGATGCTCACGCCAATACGAATATCGGCCATGGCCCATGGGGTGACAGCCAACGTAAAGAGTGCTGCAAGGAGGTGCTTTTTCATGCTGTTGCTCCGTTATTTTTGTTGTTGTGAAAGCATCACGCCTGGCGCTTGGCCCGCATCTGCGTGACGGCAGCGGCAAAGTCCGGGAAAGGCCAGCGTTCTGTGAGGGCCTGCTGCATCAGCTGTTGTCCGGTTTGCGGGGCGAGGCCTTGCAAGGGTGGGTCGGTGTCGAGGTTGGTGGGGAATGAGTAACCGTCGGCGGTGCAGGCGATGACCGCGTCGATGGCTTCGGCATTCAGCGCCGTGTTGGCCAGCAGTACCGGGTACACGGCGAGCATCATGCGGTCGCGGTCGAGGGCTTCCATGGGTTTGCCAAACGCTGAGGAGATTTGCAGCAGGTTGGCCATGCGCTGTGTGTCTGGCGTGCGGTTGGTGCCGGCGGCATGAAACAGCGCCGGGTTGAAGAACAGCAAATCTCCCTTGGTCAGCGGCAACTGCACGGCGTGCTGCTGGAAGTAGTCGATGAACTCCGGGCGCCGCCAGGCCAGGTAGCCCAGCGCGTATTGCTGGGAAAACGGCAGCAGTTGGGTCGGCCCGGTTTCCAGTGGCATGTCCGAATGGGCCACGGCACCTTGCAGCGTGAGGTACTGAGACAACACGTGCAGGGGCAGGGGAAAGCGCTCCACCCCATCATTGGTTTGAAACCCCAGGTGATAGTCACGATGAGGCTGCTGCGCCTGGCCGCCGGGGTGCACCACGTTCACCTGCGCCGTCATCTGAAAGCCCGGCCCCAGCCACGCCTCGGCAATCAACCCCAACAGCGGGTTGGCGTAGTACTCGACGAACGAAGCGGGCGATGCCAGCGCAGCCTTTTGCAACGAATTCCAGATGCGCCCGTTGCTGCCGGCCTTGGCAAAGTGGTCGGCCGCCACGCCTTGCGCCGCCTCATGGGCGAAGATCGTTTCAAACACCTGACTCTGACGATCGACCACCGCCAGGTCGTCATAGGCCCCACGCACGACCATCACGCCGGGGCCATCACGAAACAGGCGATGCAGTTCATTCATCACGCTGAGGCGGTCGCTATGGCGCAACGTGTGTGCCTGATAGATCGGCACGTTGCTCACGACCTCAAAACACAGCGGATACTCCTCGGCGCTGGCGCTTTGCGCGCACACCCGGCTGAAATCCGCCAGGCGCACGGCCTCGGCGGTGACGAAAGCCGACATCACTCACCTCCCGGCAGGCTCAAGGCCTGATGCGGTTGCGGCGTGCTGCTGTCGGTGCAGCCGACCACGCCTTGCTCCAGGTCGATCACTGCGCCGGTCATCATCCCCGACTCGCGGGACAGCAAAAACGCGACGCTTTGCGCCACTTCTTCAGGCTTGAGCAGGCGGCCAAACGGCTGCGCGCTTTCGGCCTTTTCCAGCCAGCCATCCTCGGCGCCGTGGTACTGGCGCTGGATGTCGTCCTCGTGCGGCGTGTCCATCCAGCCAATGTTCAAGCCGTTCACGCGGATGCGGTTGCGCAGGGCGCTGAACGCGACGTTCTTGGTCAGGATCGCCAATGCCCCTTTGGACGCCGCATAGGCGCTCAAAAATGATTGCCCGCCATGCCCGGTGACGCTCTGGATATTCACCACCGCGCCTTCCACGCCCTGGCTGATCATCAGCTTCAACGCATCCTGCATCAGGAAAAACGGCGCGCGCACGTTCACCGCAAACAGGCGATCGAACAATTCCGGCGAGGTATCCAGGATAGTGCCGCGATCGGACATCCCGGCGCAGTTCACCAGCCCGTGCAAGGTGCCGAAGTGCGTGCGTGCCGCCTCAATGATCGCGCGGCAGTCCTCAACGCTTTCCAGGTCGGCCTCGACAAAAAACGCCTGGCAATCCAGCTTGGCCAGTTGCCGAACCTGCTCTTCGCCCTGGGCACGGCGGCGCCCGCAAATGATCAGCCCGGCAGCACCGCGCCGCGCCAGCGTGTGCGCCACTGCCGCCCCCAGCCCTTGGGTACTGCCGGTGACGACAAAATATTGGCCGCTGAATGACGTGGCGAGATCGGTGAGAGGCATGCAGTTCTCCTGGATTTTTGTTGTTTTCATCGCCGCGCTCGACGGCGGGCAAAACGGAGACTAGCATTGCAAAACCTCAGTAACGCCCAAAAAAGACCTCAAAAACACCTCAGGCGAACCGCATGCTCGAACGCGCAAAACACTTCTCCATCAAACAGCTCGCCACTCAGGCCGGGGTTAGCAAAGCCACGGTCGACCGCGTGTTGCACCAGCGCGGCGCCGTGCATGCGCAGACACAACGGCGTATCGAGCAGGCGCTGGAGGAGTTGGAGTCCCAGGAAAAAAACGGCCTGGCGGTTGGGCGCACCTTTCATGTCGACGTGATCATGCACACGCCCAAGCGCTTCAGTGCGGCGGTGCAGGCGGCGATCGTGGCGCAGCTGGGCAGCCTGGCGCCGTTTCGCATCGCGCCGCGCTTTCACCTGTTTGAAGAAATCGAGCCCCAGGCCATGCACGACCAACTGCTGCGTTGCCTCGACACCGGCAGCCAGGGCGTGGTGCTCAAAGCTGCCGATGAGCCGGCGGTGAACCAGGCGGTGAAACAACTGATTGCGGCGGGCATTCCGGTGGTGACGTTGGTCACCGATCTGCCGCAAAGCGAGCGCATCGGCTACGTGGGCATGGATAACCGCACCGCCGGGCAGACCGCCGCTTACCTGATGTCACGCTGGCTGCCGACTCAGCCACAGGACGTAGCGGTGGTGATCGGCAGCGAGCTGTTCCGGGGCGAAGAAGAGCGTGAAATGGGCTTTCGCGCCTGGCTGCGTGGGCGCGCGCCACACCTGCGCGTGTTGGATATCAGCGGTGGCTATGGCGTGTATGAGCGCACGTTCGAACGGGTTACCCAAGCGCTGAAGCAGTATCCCGAACTCAAGGCGGTGTACAGCGTCGGCGGCGGCAACCGCGCGATTGTCGATGCATTCGCCGCCCAGGGACGCGGGCTGGAGGTGTTTATCGGCCACGACCTCGATGAAGAAAACCGTCAGTTGCTGCTCGAAGAAAAAGTCGCCGCGATCATCGACCACAACCTGCAGATCGATGCCCGCAACGTGTTTCTGCACATCCTGCAACACCACCGGCTGTGGAAAGCCGGGCCGATTGCGCCGTCACAGGTGCAAATTGTTACACCGTTCAACTTGCCGGACTGAGTACTCCCTTCAAAAACAACATCAGGAGTTCAACCATGCTTCGTATTGCCGTTTTAGGTGCCGGGCGCATCGCCAAGATCCACGCCGCCAACGTCGCCGCTCACCCCAACGCCACGCTGGTGCTGGTAGCCGATCCCTGGCGCGAAGGCGTGGATGCGCTGAGTACGCAACTGGGCTGCGAAGCGGCTTACGATTGCGCCGCCGCGCTGACCCGCAAAGACATTGACGCGGTGGTCATCGGCACGCCCACCGACACGCATATCGACCTGCTGCTGGCTGCCGTGGCCGAAGGCAAGGCGGTGCTCTGCGAAAAACCCATCGACCTCGATATCGCCAAGGCCCGCAGCGCCGCCCAAGCCGTCGAGCGCCAAGGCGGCAAAGTGATGCTCGGGTTCAACCGGCGCTTCGATCCCGACATGCTGCGCCTGCGCCAGGCCCTGGATGCCGGCGAGATCGGCGCCGTGCGCCAGGTCATCATCACCAGCCGCGACCCAGGCCTGGCGCCGCGCGACTACCTGAAACACTCCGGCGGCATCCTGCGCGACATGACCATCCACGACTTCGACACCGCCCGCCATTTGCTCGGCGAAGAACCGGTAGAGGTCAGCGCGTTCGCTAGCCGCCTGGTGGACCCGAGCCTGGAAGAAATCGACGATTACGACAGCGTGATGGTGTTGTTGCGTACTGCGTCCGGCAAGCAATGCCATATCAACTGCTGCCGCCAGGCGGTGTACGGTTACGACCAGCGCGTGGAGGTCTCCGGGGCCAGCGGTGTGCTGCTCACCGACAACCACCGGCCCAGCACATTGCGCCACTGGAGCGCCGAGCACACCGAAGCGCTGGAGCCGTTGCAGCACTTTTTTCTGGAGCGATATGCGGATGCTTATCGCAATGAGCTGACGCAGTTTATTGAGGCGCTGAACAGTGGGCGGCAATTGCCTACGAGTGTGCGGGATGGGTTGTATGCGCTGCACCTGGCGGATTGCGCGTTGGAATCGGTGAAAACCGGAAGAAGTGTGGCAGTGCATTACGATCTGTGACGGGCTGCCCATGCTGACTCCAGGCGCAGGCGTGGAGTCAGGTATAAAGATCATTCAGGGACGCACTCAGGAAGAGAGTGCCAACCGTACAATCCCTATTCAAATAAGGCCTTTGCGAAAAAAACGTCGGGCCTGGATTTCGGATGCTGTAGGACGGGGGAGCGGGTACAGCGACTTCAAGAACTCTTTATCAGCGTCGGACAGTGTTTTGTTTGGGGCGACTCCTTCATTGTTCGATGTCATTTCAGGGGGGACGTTATAGTGCATGATTGATTTGCGATCATAAGGTGTTGTGATTGCATTAGCCGGGTCGACTTTTCTGAGCACTTGATGGTCAGTCATGCCTTTGCCCCAGCCCAACTGTTCGTTGTAGACCTGATAAGTCTTTGCCTCGTCGTATTGTACGGTCCTGTCCGGATGGTGATGTTCGTGTTCTACACCGAGTGCATGCCCGAACTCATGCAGTATGTAGTGCCGCAAGTCAGCAGGGGCAGTGTTGAGATCTACATGCATTGTAGGTTGGTCTTTAGGCGTGCTGAGCGCGGTCGTGCCCAACTTTGACCAGGTGCCTTGTATATCCCTATGTGCCGATATACGGATGTCACCCTCATTGCCCTCGACAAACTTGAACTTTAGATTAATGAGCCCCGCAAAAACGCCGATGGACTTTTGTACTAGCCTCTTGGTGGCTTGCGGTGTGTCCAGAAATGAAATGGTAATGGTGTGATTCTGCGGCCATAAATATCGCTTGTCTGCCACGCCGCGTTTAGTTCGGCTAACGGCTGACGTATCAGGTGGTTCATTGGTGGTCGGCGTGCTGTTCGGGTCTAGCGTTGGAGGGGCGTGATAAATCGTGGGAGTTGAAGTAATCATGCAATATCCTCTTCAGGCAGATGCGATGTGAAGTCACTATCGACTAGCCTCAAGTGGGTGGCTCTATCAGCGATTTGGTTCCTTTTCAGGTAGGAAGCTTAGTTGCAGCGCGGAGGATGACTGCCTTGATTGTCGCAAACTCAAGGCGGTCACCCTGTAGGTGTTTTTACACGCCTTTAGTCGACGGCAACAACACCGTCAGAATCCCGACCAAGGGCAGGAATGAACAGATCTGATAGACGTATTCGATGCCATGGCTGTCAGCGAGCAAGCCCAGCAATGCCGCACCGATGCCGCTGAAGCCGAACATCAGGCCGAAGAAGATGCCGGCAATCATGCCCACGTTGCCCGGCACCAGTTCCTGGGCAAACACCACGATCGCCGAGAAGGCCGAGGCCAGCACGAAGCCGATGATCACGCTGAGCACGGCGGTCCAGAACAGGTCGACGTAGGGCAGGGCGAGGGTGAACGGCGCGGCGCCGAGAATCGAGAACCAGATGACTTTCTTGCGGCCGATCTTGTCGCCGATCGGACCACCCGCGAAGGTGCCTACGGCCACTGCGCCGAGGAACAGGAACAGGTACAGCTGGGAGCTGGCGACCGAGAGTTGGAATTTTTCGATCAGGTAAAAGGTGAAGTAGCTGGTCAGGCTGGTCATGTAGAAATATTTGGAGAACACCAGCATGGCCAGCACCACCAGGGCGAAGGTCACGCGGCCTTTCGACAGACCGTGAGTGGCTTTACCACCGGCCTTGAATTTGAACAGGTTGAGGTGGTTGCGGTACCAGCGGCTCAAGCCATACAGCACCAGAATCGCAAACACGGCGAACAGGCCAAACCAGGCGATGTGGGTTTGGCCATACGGAATGATGATGGCTGCCGCCAGCAACGGGCCGAAGGCGCTGCCGGTATTACCGCCGACCTGGAAGGTCGATTGCGCCAGGCCATAGCGGCCGCCGGAGGCCAGGCGGGCCACCCGCGAGGTTTCCGGGTGGAAGGTCGAAGAACCCACCCCCACCAGCGCCGCCGCCAGCAAAATGGCCGGGAAGGTGCCGACAAATGCCAGCATCAAAATGCCGATCAAGGTGCTGACCATGCCCGCCGGCAGCAGCCAGGGTTTGGGGTGGCGGTCGGTGTGGTAGCCGATCCACGGCTGCAGCAGGGACGCGGTCAGCTGGAAGGTCAGGGTGATCAGGCCCACTTGAGTGAAACTCAGGCCGTAGTTGGCCTTGAGCATCGGATAGATCGAGGGCAACACCGCCTGAATCAGGTCGTTGATCATGTGCGCCAGGGCGCAGGCGCCGAGGACGCGCATGACCAACGGGCTTATCTGGGGCGTAGCTGTTGCAGCGGCGGGTGACGCGGTCAGGGTCGACATGCAGGCATTCCATACAAGGCAGCTAACAGAGGCAAACGGTACTTATGCCGTTTGCCCATTTCAAAATATTTCGGCGTTCATGCTAAATTCAGTGAAAATGCCTGTCTCGCGAAATTCGGGAGGCAACCATCGCAAAAAGGGCGAAATGATTAAATCACTGGATACATTTCTGCGGGAGATCGATGAGGGCGACTGGGCTGTCATCAGTTCCGCCACCGACTACCCCGAAAACTGGGTAATACCCGACCACAGCCATGAGAAGCATCAACTGCTGTACGCCATCGAAGGCGTGATGGTGGTGCATTCGCTGCAGAGTCAGTGGACGGTGCCGCCCAATCGCGGGTTCTGGATGCCGTCCGGGCAGGTCCATTCACTGCGCTGCGTGGGGCCGTTGAAGATGCGCAGTGTGTTTGTGCGTCCCGACAGCTTCCCGAATTTGCCGACCGAGACCAAGGCGGTGAGTGTGTCGCCGTTGCTCAGTGAACTGATCAAGGCCTCCGTCAGTTTGAAGCCGCCGTATGCCGAAGACTCCCGGGATGCGCGGATCATGCACCTGATTCTGGATGAACTGGCGCTGCTGCCCGCGCTGCCGCTGTCGCTTCCCCAGCCAGCCGACGTGCGCATAAACGCCATCTGCCTGGCCTGGCAGGCAGATCCGGGAGACGCCTCGACAGTCGCGGATTGGAGTGATCGACTGGCGCTGGACCAAAAAACCATCCAGCGTCTGTTTCGCAAGGAAACCGGGCTGACCTTTGGCCAATGGCGCCAGCAAGCGCGACTGCTGTTGGCGCTGGAACGCATTGCGGTGGGGGAGAAGATCATCGATGTGGCCATCGAGTTGGGCTATGAAAGCCCGAGCGCCTTTACCAGCATGTTCAAGAAACAGTTTGGCAAGACGCCGAGTCAGTTTTTTCGCTAGGGCAATAAGACGTTAGCCCATCAACACTCCCTCCTGGCGAGCGAGCCTGTTGTGGCGAGCGGGCTTGCCCCGCGTTGGGGCGCGAAGCGGCCCTGAAACCTGCCGCCGCGTTCCAATTGTAGAAACGCGATGGCTTTACTGGGGCTGCTGCGCAGCCCAACGCGGGGCAAGCCCGCTCGCCACAACAAGCGCACTTGCCACAGGTTCTGCGTTCGCGTTTTGCGCTTAGTTAATCCGTGGATGCTGTTGCACCAGGTTCTGACGCTTGGCTTCCAGCTCGGCGATCTCGGCGTCGAGGTCTTCGATCTTCTGCTCGATATTGTCGTGATGCTCCTGCAGCAACTCCTTGGCTTCTTCCATGTCCGAAGCGGCTGGCGCTGCGCCGCGCAGGGGCTTGTTCGCGGTTTCCTTCATGGTCAGGCCAGTGATCAGGCCCACCACCGCAAACACCATCAGGTAGTAGGCGGGCATGTACAGGTCACCGGTGCTTTCCACCAGCCAAGCCACGGCGGTCGGGGTGAGGCCCGCGATCAACACCGAGACGTTGAACGCACTGGCCAGCGCGCTGTAGCGCAGGTGAGTGGGGAACATCGCGGGCAGCGTCGAGGCCATTACGCCGATGAAGAAGTTGAGGATCACGGCGAGCATCAGCAAGCCGGCGAAGATCAGACCGATCTTGCCGCTGGTGATCAGCATGAAGGCCGGAATCGACAGGAACAGCAGGCCAATGCTGCCGGCGATGATGAAGGGCTTGCGGCCGATCTTGTCGCTGATAAAGCCAATGAACGGCTGTACGAATAGCATGCCGACCATGATCGCGATGATGATCAGCACGCCGCTGTTTTCTTTGTAATGCAGGTTATGCGACAGGTAGCTCGGCATGTAGGTGAGCAACATGTAATAGGTCACGTTGGTCGCCGCGACAATGCCGATGCAGGTCAGCAGGCTGCGCCAGTGCTTGGTCGCAACTTCCTTGAACGAGACTTTGGGGCCGTGGGTCAGGCCTTCGCGGTCGCCTTGTTCGAGTTTGTCCATGTGCTGTTGGAACGCGGGTGTTTCTTCCAGCGCGTGGCGCAGGTACAGGCCGATGATGCCCAGGGGCAAGGCGAGGAAGAACGGCAGGCGCCAGCCCCAGGACTCGAAGTCTGCTTCGCCGAGGACGCTGGAGATCAGCACCACAACGCCAGCGCCGAGCACGAAGCCGGCGATGGAGCCGAAGTCGAGCCAGCTGCCGAGGAAGCCGCGTTTGCGGTCCGGCGCGTATTCGGCCACAAAGATGGAGGCACCGGTGTACTCACCACCCACCGAGAAGCCCTGGGCCATTTTGCATAGCAGCAGCAGGATCGGCGCCCAGATGCCGATGGAGGCATAGGACGGGATCAAGCCGATGGCGAAGGTGCTCAGGGACATGATCACGATGGTGGCGGCGAGGACTTTCTGCCGTCCGTATTTGTCACCCAGCGCACCGAAGAACAGGCCGCCCAGCGGGCGAATCAGGAAGGGTACCGAGAAGGTGCCCAGCGCCGCGATCATTTGTACGCTGGGAGAGGCGTCGGGGAAGAACACTTTGCCGAGTACATAGGCGACAAACCCGTAGACGCCAAAGTCGAACCACTCCATGGCGTTACCCAGTGCGGCGGCGGTAATCGCCTTGCGTACCTTGGTATCGTCGACGATGGTGATGTCATTCAATCCGATGGGATTGACGCTTTTCTTACGTGATTTCATGCGGACCACTCTAAATCTGAACAGGGGAGGTGCCATCGCAGCGATGGCACCGCTCTGTCAGTTCAGATACAAGCCGACACGAAATAATTCACCACTATTTGCGTTTTTTTGCCAATGGAGCGAGCTTCTCCGATCCTCACAGGAGTTTTTGAATGTCCATTTCTCCATCACGTCTGGTTTACCGTCCGCCACAGCCCAGCGATGTGCAGCGATTGTTCGCGATCTACGGCGACCCGCAGACCAATCTGTTCAACCCCAGCGGCCCGATGGCCAGCCTTGCCGACGCGCAGCGCACGCTGGACCATTGGCTTGAGCAGTGGGCGACCCTCGGTTACGGCTGGTGGGCGATTGCGCGCCGTGAGCAGCCTGAACACATCATTGGTTTTGGCGGCGTGGCGCCGCTCAATTACCTCGACGTGCAACGCATCAATCTGGGCTACCGGTTCGCCGTTGAAGCGTGGGGGCAGGGCTATGCCACCGAGGTAGGCCGTGCCGCGCTGGTGCTGGCGTTTGAAACCCTTGGCCTGACTGAAGTGTTTGGCCTGGTGCGGCCCGACCACGCGGCATCGATTCGCGTGCTGGAAAAACTCGGCCTGCAGCGTTTCGGCGAGCTGGATGATGTGCCTGGCAAGGCACCCAGCCTGGTGTTCAGGCTTTGTCATCCTACAACTGAAATTTCCTGACCACTTTCATGGACGAGTAAAACCTCAATAAGCGGCAATCTTTGCGATTGACACCGCACAGGGACCTCGATATAAAAGTCACAGTTGTACGACGACATATGACGTTACATATGTCCTACCTAACAAAAATAAAAAGTGATGCCATGAATTTGAATGAGCCCATCAACGCCCATCGCGTCGGCCAGGCCGTCGGCAACTATCGCTGGACCATCTGCGCGATGTTGTTCTTTGCCACCACCGTCAACTACCTCGATCGCCAGGTGCTCAGCTTGCTGGCGCCGCAGTTGTCCACGCAATTTGGCTGGAGCAACACCGACTACGCCAACATTGCCGCGGTGTTCCAGTTTGTTTACGCCATATCGATGCTGTTCGCCGGGCGCTTTGTCGACAAAATCGGCACCAAAGCCGCGTACGTCGTGGCGATCGGCATCTGGTCCACCGGCGCGATCATGCATGCGTTCGCGGTGCCCATGGGTGAGGGCATTGCGGCGGTCAGCGGTGCGATCGGCCTGGCGGTGATCCCGGTGTCGATTGCCGGCTTCATGCTGTCCCGCGCGGTGCTGGCGATTGGCGAGGCGGGTAACTTCCCCATCGCGATCAAGGCCACGGCCGAATACTTCCCGAAGAAAGAACGCTCCTTGGCCACCGGTATTTTCAACTCCGGTGCCAACGTCGGCGCGATCCTGGCGCCTATCTGCGTGCCGTTAATTGCCGGAATGTGGGGCTGGGAAGCGGCGTTTATGGTCATCGGCATGCTCGGCTTTATCTGGGTGGCCGTGTGGTCGGCGCTCTATCAGAAGCCCGATGAGCAAAAACGCCTGTCGGCTGAAGAACTGGCCTACATCCGCAGCGATCAGACCGTAGAACCGTTCACGCCAGCGCCTGCCGGTGCAGTCGCCAAGAAAGTGTCGTGGTTCAAGTTGTTGACCTATCGCCAGACCTGGGCGTTTGCCTTCGGCAAGTTCATGACCGACGGTGTGTGGTGGTTCTTCCTGTTCTGGCTGCCGACTTACCTATCGGCGCAATACGGCATGAAAGGCTCGGACATCGTGATGCCACTGGCCGTGCTGTACAGCATGACCATGGTCGGCAGTATCGGCGGTGGCTGGTTCCCCAGCTACTTCATGGCGCGCGGCGATGCACCGTACGACGGCCGCATGAAAGCCATGCTGGTGATCGCGCTGTTCCCGTTGGTGGTGTTGCTGGCGCAACCCTTTGGCTACTTGAGTTTCTGGGTGCCGGTATTGCTGATCGGCGTGGGCGCCTCGGCGCACCAGGCGTGGTCGTGCAATATTTTCACGACCGTGTCCGACATGTTCCCGCAGAAAACCGTGGCCTCGGTGGTCGGTATCGGCGGCATGGCCGGTGGCCTGGGCGGTGTGGTGATGACCAAGATCGGCGGCTGGGTGTTCGACTACTACAAGTCCATCAATGACATTCACACCGGCTACATGATCATGTTTGCGATCTGCGCGCTGGCCTACCTGGTGGCGTGGAGCGTGATGAAAGCACTGGTGCCGCGCCACAAGGAAATCACAGACCTGTAAGGCGTCACTTCCCGCGCTGTTGAACAGCGCGGGAAGGCTTCACAACTCGCGGGTCCAGGTCTCATCGATCAGCGACTTGCCAAAGTTCACGGTGGGTTCTTCCTTGACCAGGTTGAACCCCGCTTTACGGTAGAGCTTGCGCGCATCGGTCAGCGCATCCACCGTCCACAGGATCATGCTTTTGTAGCCCACCTGCCGGGCGAAACGCAGGCACTCGTCTACCAGCCGCGAGCCGATCCCCATTCCCCGTGCACTGGCGTCCACGTAGAGCATGCGCAGCTTGGCGGTGGTCTCGTCATGGCGCACTACAAACACCGAACCCACCACCTCGCCGTCCTTTTCAGCGATCCAGCAGCGCTCGCACGTCTGATCAAATTCGCGCAGGTACGTGGCGGCAATCTCGGACACCAGCGCCTCAAATTCCCAGTTCCAGTTGTACTCGCGTGCATACAGTGCCGACTGTTGTTGCACCACCAACCCCATGTCGCCCGGTTGCGGGTCACGCAGCAGGTAACTCGGAGTGCGGCCTTGCAGCAGTGTCTGGATACGCTGCATGGCGCCGGTCAGTTGCTGTTGTTGCTGCTCCGGCAAGGCTTCCAGCAGGGCGATCACTTGCGCCTGGGATTTCTTTTCCAGGGGCGCCAACACCTCGCGGCCGAGGTCGCTGAGGTGCAATTGCACCGCGCGGGCGTCGGTGACCGAGCGGACCTTCTGGATCAAGCCTTTCTTTTCGAAACCGCTGATCAACCGGCTCAGGTAGCCCGCGTCGAGGCCAAGCATCTGGCACAGATCTGCGCCTGTCAGGTCGCCAAGGGCGTCCAACTCGTACATCACACGGATTTCAGTCAGGGAAAAGTCGCTTTGCAGCAGGTGTTCCTGCAACACACCGATCTGGTGTGTATAGAAACGGTTGAAGCCACGGATAATGCCAGCGCGTTCGACGAGGGAGGTCGTGGACATGATGATGCTCTGATGGTTGCCTGAGGCAATTATATTGTTGCCTCAGGCAATCATGTCAAAACATTTCTTTTAGCGATTGCGCGTGACCCGCCAGACGGTGTTGGCCAAATCATCGGCAATGATCAGCGCACCTTTTGGATCCACCGTCACGCCCACCGGGCGCCCGCGGGTCTTGCCGTCATCGCCGCGGAAACCGGTAGCGAAGTCGACGGGCTCACCGGCCGGCTTGCCATTACTGAACGGTATGAAGACCACCTTGTAGCCCACCGGAGGATTGCGGTTCCAGCTGCCGTGCTCGCCGACAAATACGCCGTCGGCGAATTTCTCACCCAACTCGGGAATGGAGAAGTCCACGCCCAGCGCCGCAACGTGAGAACCCAGGCTGTAATCGGGCTTTATGGCGGCAGCGACTTTCGCCGGGTTCTGCGGTTGCGCGCGCGGGTCGACGTTCTGGCCCCAGTAACTGTAAGGCCAGCCATAGAAGGCGCCTTCGCGTACGGAGGTCAGGTAGTCGGGAACGAGGTCAGGGCCGAGTTCATCGCGTTCGTTGACCACCGTCCACAGTTGCCCGGAGCCCGGCTGAATGGTCAGCGCCGTCGGGTTGCGCAGGCCAGTGGCGTAGGGCTTGTGCGCGCCGGTGGCCGCGTCGATCTGCCAGACCATCGCCCGGTCGATCTCCACTTCCATGCCGCGTTCGGTGATGTTGCTGTTGGAACCGATGCCCACGTAGAGCTGGCGCCCGTCTGCGCTGACGGCCAGGGACTTGGTCCAGTGGTGGTTGATCTGCGCGGGCAGGTCGGTGACTTTGCTCGGCGGGCCGCTGGCCTTGGTCTGGCCGTCGGCGTAGTCGAAGCTCACCAGCGCATCCTGGTTGGCGACGTAGAGTTTGCCGTTGGCGAAGGCAAGGCCGTAGGGCGCGTTGAGGTTGTCGGCGAACACGGTTTTCAGCTCGTACGTGCCGTCACCGTCGGCATCGCGCAGCAGGGTCAGGCGGTTGCCGCCTTTGACTTTGGTGTTGCCTTCGGCCTTGATCACACTGGCGATCACATCCTTGGGTTTGAGCTTGGCTGCGCTGCCACCACGGCCTTCCGCCACCAGAATATCGCCGTTGGGCAGTACCAGCGTCTGGCGCGGGATGGCCAGGTCGGTGGCGATGGCGGTCACGCTGAAGCCTTCCGGCACCTTGGGTTTCTGATCGCCCCACGGCGTGGGCTCGGCGATTTTCATGCTCGGCAAGAGGCTGCTTTGTGGTGCTGGCAATTTGGGGTCAGGCCCGCGTGCCTGGGTCTTGTCGCCCTCGCCACCGCAGGCGGTCAGCAACAGTGCGGCGCTTAACAGGGTCAGTGTGTTGGACGTTTTCATTTGGCACCTCCCGAACGCAGGCCAGTCCAGGTGGCGGCAAGCGCCAGCAAGGTGACAATCACCGATAGCACGAGGCCAGTGGGCATGGCGGCGTAGGCGTCCTTGGCATGCTGAAAGGCATTGATCAGCCCGAGCACCCACGTGGCTAACAGCAGCAGGACATACAACGTGGGTTGCCCGGCCTTGCGCTCGGCGCGCAGCAGGTTGACCAGCGCAAACAGAAACGCCAAACCTGCGAACACCAGCGCACCGGCGATCAGCCACGAGGCGAAGTTCGCCCATTGAATCTGGTAAGTCTGGGTGTAGGCGATGTCGCTGAGCAAAGCACCGAGAAACAGTGGCACGGTGCCGGCCAGCAGGGTCGCGTGCAGCGGCCCGGGCAGGTGACGGTAGGCGGGAAGGGTGGTCATGGGGTGGCGGCTCCTTGTTGTACAACGCCCCTGGGGGCAGCGCATAGGAGAGGAGCCTGGCATTTGTGGGAAAGTTCAGCTGGATTCGTGTCGAAATATTATGAACCGGCCCGTCACGCTCGGGCCTAACCCAGTATCATCCAGCCCTTTCTATCGTCAGGCGTTTCCATGACCCATCCTCGCATCGGCTTTGTGTGCCAATACAAGCATCCCGAGCGCCTGCTCTCGGCCAGCGCCTTGAAGCTGATCGAAGGCCCGTTCAACCCGCGCACCACCACCTTGCGCTGGATGGAAAGCGTGACGCCCCAAGTGGCCCGCGACAAACTGGTGGAAATCGTCACCCACAACCTTGCCGCGCAATTGCGCCTGCTGGCCTACGTGGCCGAGCTGCCGCCGACGTTGCGCATGCTGCGGGTGAGCAGTGACTTGCTGCCGTTCTACAGTCACCCGAAAGTCGCCCACGTGTACAAAGACCCGGCCATCGAACGCCAGTTGATCGAAGGTTTCGCCGCCATCGGTGACCTGGCGCGCGCCTCGGACATTCGCCTGTCCTTCCACCCCGGCCAATATTGTGTGCTGGGCTCGGAAAACCCCGGCGTGGTGGAAAACAGCCTGGCCGAGTTCGAATACCACGCCGACATGATCCGCATGATGGGCTACGGCCGGCAATTTCAGGACCTCAAGTGCAACGTGCACATCGCCGGGCGCCTGGGCGTGGAGGGCACCCGTACGGTGTGGTCACGCTTGTCGGAGGTGGCGCGCAACTGCATCACCTTTGAAAACGACGAGAAAACCTACGGCCTCGATCACTGCCTGCAAGTGGCCGACCTGGCGCCGGTGGTGCTGGACATTCACCACTGCTGGATCCACGAAAACGACTACATCGACCCGCATTCGCCACGGGTGGCGCAGGTGATTGACAGCTGGCGCGGCGTGCGCCCGACCATGCATTACTCGCAGCCCCAGGAAAGCCTGCAGGAACTGGGCTTTGATGCCGAACACAAGCTGGAAATGGACGCGTTGTTGGCGGTGATGTCCAAGCGCGACCTCTACGCCCACAGTGCGCAAATGTGGAACCGCTGGACCAACGATTACGCGCTGCAGTTTCTCGACCGCTTCGACATCATGATTGAGGCCAAGGACAAGAACGTGGCGTCCCAGGCGTTTTATGAGCATTGGCAGCGAAGCCTTCAGTAAGTGGCTTGTGGCGAGGGAGCAAGCTCCCTCGCCACAGGTACGGTGTCTGCCCTTAACTGACGGGTATGGGTCAAAGCGCCTGGATATCCGGCAGTTTCCAGGTCTTGTCGAAAAAAGCCTGGGTCGGGCCGTACCAGCGGAAATAGGCAAACCAGCCTTTGCCCGGTGCGGTTTTAACCCAATTGCTCTCATGCCCGACGGGTGCCGAGGCGCCGAAATACAGGTCGATGGAGCCGTCCGGGTTTTTCTTCAAAGCGTCGTAGGAAGAAATGGCGGCCTTCGATGTGTCGGTTTTGACCATTGAACGGGTGAGGTTGTCGTACACCGTCAGCGACCAGAAGTCTTTCACAGGTACCTCTGCCGGCACTTGCAAACGGTAGCTTTTGCCACCGTCCAGCCATTCGCCTTTGGCATCCTTGGCCGCACTCATGTACTGCGAACCGGCGCCCACGATGGGCTTGATCATCCCGGCGGCGACGGTAATGGCTTCGAAGGTGTAGTCGGTGCGTTCGTCGAGTTGGGCATAGTTTGTGGCCTCCTGATCCGGGTTAAGCGTCAGCACCCATTCCCAGTGAGTGCCTGGATAGGCATTGGCATTTTCCAGTCGCGGTGCAAAGCTCAGGGCCTGGGCCATCAGGAAGCCGACTTGGGCCGCTTCGGTGAGGATCTTTTTCTGGCGAGCGTCCGGCTTGAAGGGTTTGCCTTTCTCAATGCCCAGCGGCTTGAGCATGGCGTGGAAAAACCGGTCACGGGTTTCGACCGGTTCATGGTCGAGGATTGCCGCCAAGCGTTCCCAGTACTCGTAGCCGGCAGGCGCGATGGAGTTCATGGCCTTGTCGCCCGCGTGGAAAATCCGCGTGGCGGGCGGTTTGTCAGCCTGGGCGTAAGGGTAGATACGGATCTGGTCGAGGGTTTTCACCGCGCTTGCGACATCGCCGTTGTGCACGATGCCGCGCCCCAGGTACATCACGCGATTGGTCGGTGACTGGAGCACGAAGTAACCCTGAGGGTTGTCGACTTTCGCGCCCGGTGGCAGCAACAGGAATTTGCCGCCGTTGCCCTTGTCCGGCCCGAACGGCCCGACTTCGCTGACGGGGCGCTGCCAATAGTCATCGATCACGCCATAGGCACCGGCGGGCGAATCTATCACCACTGCGCCGTCACGGCTGAGGTCGATAAACGATGCGGCATAAATCGTGGTGCTGTTGCCGGTCAGCGCTACTACTTGCGGCGCGGTGAACTGGTTGACGACGCCCACCTCGTTTGGCCCCACGCCCCAGTCGCGCTCGTTGGCCAGGCGCAGGCTGTCGAGTGCCACGGTGGGCATCGCCCAAATGTAGGCCTGTACGGCGCGCTGGAAATCCAGTTCGTTATACAGCGTGTCGACGCTCTTTTGGTCGGGGTAGCCGTTGTGCAAGGTCAACGAGCCGATGCGTGTGTTCACCGTATCGCCCCAGGCTGGGAGACATGCCAGGCAAAGTGCCAGGGTGAGCGCGCGAGGATGGTTGATCATTGTGTTGATCCTTTACCGGAAAGGGGGATCACCAGCGACACCCACATGTTCCAGCCTTCCGGCCGGTTCTTTGCGTCGAACTCGTAGTAACCCTTGACGTTGGCATACCACAATTCATCGCCTACTTTGAAAAAGTGCCCGGCCTGGGGGCCGATCCCGGCCACCCGTGACTTGAAGTCACCCAGCACCGCGCCGCTGCCGCTGTCGCCGGTGACTTGTTCGAAGTAGTAGCCGACCAGCCCGACCAGGGTTTGCGAGGTGAGAAAGTGCGAGGCGCTCAGGTCGATGTGCGCATCGACGCCGTTCTTGTAGTCGGTGTCGTTGTTTTTCCAGTTGTAGGTCATGCCGGCGACGGCGGAAAACTCGTTGGTCTTGTCGAAATAGGTGTAGCCCCCGCCCGCGTCGAGGGCGGCATGGCCCAGGCCGATATTCACCAGGCGGTTGGGGTCGTAAGCACCAATGGGGATGTTGCCCATGGAGTACGCCATGAAATTATGCACGCCGTGGTTCCATTTCAGGGTGCCGAGCAGGTAGAGGTCGCTGCCGCCCTTGAGGCTGTCGTTCGTGCCGCCGGAAAAGGAGCGGCCCCGAGGCCCGGTGATGGTCGCATCAATGCTGGCCTCGGAGCGGGCCACTGCGCCTACGGCTGAAATCGCCGCCTGTGCGCCGCCGAGTACCGGGGTTTCAAACGTGTAGGTGGGGCTGGCGAACAGCAGGTCGGCCTTGGCATCCAGCCCGACCACGGTGCGCCCGCCACGCGGGACGACAGCGTTTTTGTTATCGCTGGCGCTCACGTGGTAGTAGATCAGCGGCAGGCTCCAGCCCGGCGTGACCGGGGCGGCGGCGAGTGCGCCGAACTGCCCCGGCAGCCAGAAGCTGATACCGCCATCATCGGCGTGCGCCAAGGCGATGGGGAGCAGGGCGATCAGGCCCAATACGCTCGTCTTTGTGGTCATAGGACTTCCTATCCAAGAGGCCATTTGGTGCGTGCGGTCGGGGGCTGTGCTCCCCGTGGCTGCTTGAGCATAGTTCAAGGTTTTGAGGTTGTTGCGCCAAGCGTCTTGGCGGGGGTTGTGCATCGCCTTGAACTGGACGGATGCCGAGAGCAGGGGAGGGCTTGTTGTGGCGAGCGGGCTTATTGTGGCGAGCGGGCTTGTCCCGCGTTGGGCTGCGAAGCGGCCCTATAACCTGACAACTCGGTTTATCAGTTGTACCGCGTCGCCTGAATTGGGAGCGCTTCGCACTCCAACGCGGGACAAGCCCGCTCGCCACAACAAGCCTGCCCACCACAACAAGCCCGTTTGCCACCATAGGCCCGTTTGCCTCGATAGCGTCGCGATCAGTTCCTGAGCCCTGAATACATAGGTATATTGGCACTCAAACTCCCGTTACATACGCCAAGCCTATGGATGCCCCATGATCAACTTTCGCCTGATTCGCCACCTCTGGCTGTTCCTCGCCGTCGCCGAAGAGCAGAACTTCGGCCGCGCTGCCAAGCGCTTGGGCATGTCGCAGCCGCCGTTGAGCGAGCAGATCCAGGTGCTGGAGCAGGCGCTCAAGGTCACGCTGTTCGAACGCTCCCGGCGCGGCGCCAAGTTGACGCCGGTGGGCGCGGCGATCCTGCCGGCGGTGCGCAAGTTCGCCGAGCAGCTGGAGCGCCTGGAATTGGCGGTGGAGGAGGCGGTGGCGGGGCAATCGGGCATGCTGACCATCGGCGCGATTTCCACGGCGATGTTTGACGTGCTGCCCGGCCTGATTGACCAGCTCAAACAGCAGTACCCGCATCTGACGGTCTCGGTGCGTGAAATCGACAGCGTTGAGGCGGTACCGGCGCTGGAAGCCGGGGATATCGACCTGGCGTTCGCGCGGCTCGATGGCGACCTCGGCCCGGCGATTCAGTCGCTGCCACTGCTCGAAGACCGCCTTATGGTGGCCTTGCCGAGCAATCATCCGCTGGCGGCGCGCACGCGCATCAGCCTGTCGAGCCTGGCCAGCGAGCCATTGGTAATGTTTTCGCGCAAGGTCAGCCCGGTGTATTTCGACAACCTGATCGCTACGTGCCGCGCCAGCGGGTTTTCGCCTCGGGTGCTGCATGAAGTGCGCTCGGTGGCCTCGCAGATCGCCTTTGTCAGCTGCGGCCAGGGCATTGCGTTGGTGCCCGCCTCGTTGAAGAAACTCGCGCCGGATAATGTGGTGCTGCGTGCGCTGACGCAAAAGCTGAAGGTGGTGACCACGGCAGTCGCCTGGAACAGCGAGCGGCCCAACCCGTTGGTGACGGAGCTGGTCGCGCAGTTTCAGGCTCATACGATTGGCGTATGAAAGCATTCCGTTATCCGTTATTTACAGAAGGCTGCAAACCCCTGACATTGGCGGCCTGACTGTTTGAGGAGCCCCACCATGTCGTTTGTTCACACCGCTGTGCCGTTGACGGTCGACGGCGTTGCGCTGGACATTGCCGCGCTGCATCGCAGCGGCGAGCGTGCGCCTATCGTGTTCCTGCACGGGTTCGGTTCAACCAAGGAAGACTACGCCGATATCGTCCTGCACCCGGCGTTCGACGGGCATGCTTTTGTCGCCTATGACGCGCCCGGCTGTGGTGAAAGCCAATGTGCCGATTTGTCGAAAATCGGTATTCCCTTCCTGTTGGAGACCGCGTTGCAAATGCTGGAACATTTCGACATCCAGCGCTTCCACCTCGTCGGCCACTCCATGGGCGGGTTAACCGCCTTGATGCTCGCCCATCGTTTTCCTGGCCGGGTGCTGAGCTTTACCGATATCGAAGGCAATATCGCTCCCGAGGACTGCTTCCTCAGCCGCCAGATTGTGGATTTTCCCGCAGATGATCCCGACGCATTTTTCAGCGCCTTTATCGACCGCACCCGCCACGCACCGGCGTATGCCAGCGCGCTGTATTCGGCCAGCCTGCGGCACAAGGTGCGGGCCGGTGCGGTGCGCGGGATTTTCCAGTCGATGGTCGAGCTGTCCGACCACGCCGACCTGATGGGCAAATTCCTCGGGCTGCCGTGCCCGAAGATGTTCATGTATGGCGAACAAAACGCTTCACTGTCCTACCTGCCGCACATTCAGGCTCACGGCGTGCGCCTGGCGCCGATCGCCGCGTGCGGGCATTTCCCGATGTACTCCAACCCGGTCGCCATGTGGCAGCAGATCGCTGACTTCCACAGCCACTGCGGCTGACGCACCCAACACCCCAATGGTTCAGCGGCATTGCGCACGCGGGGCACGTGGAATCGGCGGTGTTTTCGCTGGGTTTTGCGTGTTCGGTGCGACGCTGCGCGCACGCAACAGATCCTGCCCGCTGACCACTGCAATGCCGACCAGCACCAGCAGCGCTCCCAGCACAAAAGGCGCCTCCAGCGGATCACCCAGCAGCCACACGCCGAACCCCACGCCAAACAGCGGCGTAAGGAACGACAACACGCCCAGTCGCGAACCCAGGTAACGGCCGAGCAGCCAGAACCATACCAGCAGGCTAAGGAAAGAGAACACCACCGTCTGGAACGTCAGGCTGGCGAATGCGATGCCCGAGAGGTGGAGCCGGTTTTGCCCGGTCACCACGGCCACGATTCCGAGGATCAGGCAGGCGCCGGCCAGTTGGTAAAACAGGGTCAGCGGCGCCGGTGCTTCTGCCAATTTGGAACAGCGAATACTCACCGTCGTCGCGCCCCAGGCGATGGCGCCGAGCACGCCCAACGCATCGCCCATGCGCTGCGGTGTAACCCAGCCGTCGCCGGGCTTTCCTGGCGTATAAAAGGCCACGGCGATGCCGATAAACGCGAGCAGAATGCCCGTCCATTGCACGCGGCTCAGGCGCTCGCCGGGGAACCGAAAATGCAGGCCGATGGCGGCGAATACGGGCGCGGTATAGAGGAAAATCACCATGTGCGCCGCCGAGGTGTAGCCCAGCCCCACTGACACCGCGAGGTATTCGGCGGCGAACAGCACGCCGACGATGATGCCGCCGCGCCAAGTCTCCACACGGCATTTCGTACGGTAGCGGCGCAGCAGTAGCAACAGGCCGACCATCACCGCAGCGATCCCGGAGCGCAGGGCGATTTGCAGCATCGGCGAAACAGCCTCGGCGGCCACTTTGATCGCCACCTGTTGCAGGCCCCAAATGGCACACACCATGATCATCATCACGGCGGCGCGCTTATCAATCGGCTGACGACTTTCCACGGTAGGGCTCCACTGGCTCAATGGCGTCAGTCTGGCGGCGTCGTAATGGCGGGATATAGCGGCAAACCGACAAGCGATAGCGGGGAATGGCCATTCGATCCATGACCTTGAGTCACAGGCCCCGTGACACGCGCGATATTGATGGTGCGCGAGGCGCAATGCTCCACTGCCGGCCTGTCTATCACCTGCTTTGGAGCTACACCATGAGCAAAAAAACCTGTTTGATCCTCGGTGCGTCCCGTGGGCTGGGCCTGGCCCTGGCTGAGGAATATTGCGCTCGCGGTTACCACGTGATCGCGACCTCGCGCAGCGATTCCCCGCTGCTCGTTGACCTGAAGAGCCGTTACCCCGAGCTACTGACCCTTGAGCGCGTCGACATCACCGACCTGGCCTCGGTGCGTGCACTGCACGGGCGACTGGCGGCGACGCGTTTGAACACGCTATTTATCAACGCAGGTGTGTGCAAGGCCAATGAGCTGACCACGCTGCAGGTCGATGAGCGTGACTTTGTCGAAATGCTGCTGACCAACGCGCTGAGCCCGATGCGCGCGGTGGAAGTGTTGCATGCCAATGTCGAGCGCGATGGCGTGGTGGCGGTGATGTCCTCGGAGCTGGGCAGCATCGCCGACAACCGTGGCGTCTGGGAACTGTATAGCGCCAGCAAGGCGGCGCTGAACATGCTGATGAAGGCGTTTTACCTGCGTCATCAGAAGGATTCTCTGGCTTATCTGCTGGTTGCCCCAGGCTGGGTGCGCACCGAGATGGGCGGGCCCGGTGCGTTACTGGAGATCAGTGAAAGCATTCCCTTGGTGGTGGAAACCGTGGAAGGGCACGCGGGTAAACCCGGCCTGCGGTTTACCGATCGCCAAGGGCTGACGTTACCCTGGTAGCGCGCAGTTCAAGGCGCACCAAACCACCCCACGCCAACAGCGCTGCGCCCGTGCCTGCGACGCCGGGCAGGTACTCGCCGCTGAAAAACAGCGGTGAGGCACTGGCTGAACCGACCGCGCCACCGATAAAAAACGTGGCGATGTACAGGCTGTTCAACCGGTTGGCTGCTCGGCTGTCGAGGGTCATGACCCGCCGTTGCGAGATCACATGGCAGGCCTGTACCCCGGCGCTGATGCAGAACGCGCAGACCCTCAACATCTCCAGCGAGTCCAGCAGGGCCCAGCCCAGGCAACTCGCGGCGACCAACAGGCTGCCGGTCAACGCGGTTTGGCGTGCGGCGCCGCGGTCTGCCAGCCAACCCGCCAACGGCGCGGCCAAGGCGCCGCCGACACCCACCAGACCAAAAGCTGCCAGCGCCGTGCCGCTGAGACCATGACGGGTTTGCAGGACGTGCGGCGCGGTGACCCAGAACAGGCTGAACACTGCAAATAACAGCGCCTGGCAGAGGGCGCGCCAACGCAGTTCCGAATGCGCCCGCCACAGAGGCCACAATGATGCGATCAGCGCCGGGTAACTCACGCCCGCCGCGGGCTGCCTTGGCGCCAGAACCGCGCGCAGCGTCAATGCCAGCAGGCCGATCAACAGCCCGTCGGCGATAAACAATGTGCGCCAGCCCACGGCCTGATTCACCATGCTTGCCACCGGCCACGCCAACAGAATACCCAGCAGCAACCCGGCGGTGACTCGGCCAACGGTCACACCTCGCCGGTCTGCCGAGACCATCGACGCCGCCAGTACCACAATGGATTGCACGGAAATCGCCGCGCCACCGATGCACAGGCAAGCCAGCAGGAAGGCTGTAGCACTGGCGGCCAACCCGGCGCCGATCAGCGCCACGGCGGCGACCGCCAGCGTGACCATCAACAGCCGACGATTCTCCAGGCGATCACCCAACGGCGCGACCAGCAACAGCCCGAGGCAATAGCCGATCTGGCTGAGCGTCACCGGCAACCCGCAGGCCCAGGCGGGCAGGCCGATCGACAGCCCGATCACGCCTCCCAGCGGTTGCGCGAAATAACTGCCCGCCGTGATCAGCGCACAGGCAAATGCCAGCAACACCGTGAGCGGTGCTGACAGGGAAGGGGACGACATGAAGCACACCTCGCGAAACGGCTTAAAGACGCGGCGAGGATAGCCAGTGCTGAAGCCTTTTCGAACATCGCGGCTGTCAGTGCTCTCGTGACAAGAAAGCATCAATAAAGGCCATGTGGGCTAAAGTTTTGAGGTCATTAATGACTTTGGGTCATTAACGTGGTGAGCGCCACGCTATCGCTCTGCCTGGCCCGGTGGCGCAATACTTTGTCCACGGCGACAACCGGTTGCCAACACACAGGGGTTTGAAGATGTACACGATCATGGGCGTTACCGGGCAAGTAGGCGCAGCTGTCGCTCAGGCATTGCTCGCAGCAGGCGAGCAAGTGCGTGCGGTGGTGCGTGATGCAGACAAAGGCGCGCCCTGGGCTGCACGAGGGTGTGAGGTGGCGGTAGCCGACGCCGGCGACGTGCACTCACTGACCGCCGCGTTCAACAACAGCACTGGCGTGTTTATTCTGCTGCCGCCGAACTTCGACCCGGTTGAAGGCTTCCCGCAGACCCGCGAAATCATCGCCAATATCCATCAAGCGCTGGCCGCAAGCTGTCCAGGCCGCGTGGTGTGCATTTCCACCATCGGCGCCCAGGCCAGCCAGCCGAACCTGCTGAACCAGTTGCAGCTGCTGGAGCAGAGCCTGAAAGGCCTCGACCTGCCCGTCACGTTCCTGCGTCCGGCGTGGTTCATGGAAAATCATCAGTGGGATATCGAGGCCGCCAAAACCGGTGTCATTCCAAGCTTCCTGCAACCCTTCGACAAACCCGTGCCGATGATCGCCACGGCTGACGTGGGCCGTACGGCCGCTGAACTGCTGCGGGAAACCTGGCAGGGCAAGCGCATCGTCGAGCTGCAAGGCGCCGAGGCGGTGACCCCGAACAGCATCGCCCAGGCCTTCGCTGACCTGCTCGGTCATCCCGTGCGCATGCAAGCGGTGCCGCGCGACACCTGGGAAGACCTGTTCCGCGCCCAGGGCATGCACAACCCTGTGCCGCGCATGCAGATGCTGGACGGCTTCAATCAGGGCTGGATTTGCTTTGAAGGCGTTCCGCGTACCGGCGGTGTAGCGTTCAACGAGGTGTTGGCCGGGCTGCTGAGCCGCTGATCAGCGCTGCGCCTTTCAGCGCAGGTCTTGGGTGGCGCGGATAGAATCGTCCTTGATCTCCTCGGCAAATTTGCGCATCAAACGCACCAGGTTGTCGAAGTCACCTTCGTCCCAGGTGGAGAAGATCGACACGCCAATGCGTTCGCGTGCCGCATCGACCCGGTCGGTCATGACCTTGCCTTTTTCGGTGATGACCGACTCGCGCACCCGGCGGTCCGCTGCGCTTTCCTGGCGCGATATCAGGTCGAGGGTTTCGAGTTTTGCGACCTGCCGGCTGACCGTGGTGTAATCGCGACCCACGCGGTCCGCCAGCTCGACTACCCCGATCGGCCCCAGCCGTTCAACCAGCACCAGCAGCGGAAACAGCGCGCGGTCCAGGGCTATCCCGGCCTCGCGCACCATTGCTTCGTCGCGCTGCGGGCGGTTCATCACCCCGACAATCTCAACCAGCGACCCATGCAAGTCACGCAGCTGAGCGCTCATATGTGCGTTTTGCACGCTTTTTCTTGACACTGTTTGTCTTCCTCTTAATATGTGCGTATTGCACATATAGGTGATCCAGATGAACGAGCAATGCGCTGTCGATGTTCTGATTTGTGGTGCCGGTGCGGCCGGCTTGACCCTGGCGATTGACCTGGCCAGACGCGGCGTGCGCTTTCGTCTGATCGAGAAAAATCACCAGCCTTTCCATGGTTCCCGTGGCAAAGGTATTCAGCCCAGGTCCCAGGAAATTTTCGAAGACCTGGGTGTACTCGACCGCCTTTTTGCAGTGGGTGGAGTCTATCCGACTGAGCGGCGCTACCGCGACGATGGCAGTTACATTGATGCCGATTCCATCGAGCAAACTGCCGCAACGTCGTCCGAGCCTTACTCGCATCCATTGATGGTGCCGCAGTTTCTGACTGAGCAGGTGCTGCGCGAGCGTTTGCTGGAGTTGGGCCATCGGCCAGTGTTCGGCTGTGAACTGGTTGGCTTCCAGCACGACGCCGACGGCGTCAGCGTGCAATTGATCAGCGGCGACGGCCCGCAAAACCTGCGGGCACGCTGGTTGGTGGGCGCGGATGGCGGCCGCAGTTTTGTGCGGCATGCGCTGGCTATCGGCTTTCCCGGCAAAACCCTCGGCGTGCGCGCCTTGGTGGCGGATGTGCAGTTGTCCGGTCTTTGCGCGGACTACTGGCACCGCTTCGGCGAAGGCGACAGTCAGCGTCAGATCATGATTTGCCCACTGGCGCGCACCGGGCTGTTCCAGATTCAGGGGCCGGTGCCCTTGGACGCCGACGTCGACCTCAGCGTCGAGGGGTTGGCGGCGATGGTGGCCCAGCGCACCGGGCGCGATGACATTCAGGTGCATGCGGTTTCCTGGGCGTCGGCCTACAGCATGAACGCACGGCTGGCCGACACGTATCGCGTCGGGCAGGTGTTTCTGGTGGGAGACGCCGCGCATATTCACCCGCCCACGGGCGGCCAGGGGCTGAACACCAGCGTGCAGGACGCCTACAACCTTGGCTGGAAACTCGCCGCAGTGGCGGGCGGTGCGCCACAGGCGTTGCTCGACAGTTATGAAGAAGAGCGCCGCCCGGTGGCGGCGTCGGTGCTTGGCTTGGCGAGCAAACTGCTGGATAACGCGAAACGCGGCGATATGCGCCGGGGCAAGGAAGTGTTTCAGCTGGATGTTGGCTACCCGCAATCGTCCATCGCCCTGGCACAACCGGCGCGTGACGGCGTGGTGTGTGCTGGCGCCCGAGCGCCCGATGCCAGGCTGCGCGGTGCTTCCGGGGCCTCGTGGCGTTTGTTCGAGCTGTTCCGGGGCGCGCATTGGACGCTGTTGGGTTACGGCGCTACGCCTTGCGCGGTAACGCCTCGGCCTGGGTTGCAGATCCATCACGTCGGCCCGCAAGGCGACGTGATCGACGACCTGGGGCAGTTTCTGCGCGCCTATGCACTGGCGGCGGGTGACGCGGTGTTGGTTCGCCCGGATGGCTACATCGGCGCGATCGTCGCCTCCCACGAGATCGAACGGTTGGAGGGCTACTTGTCGCAAGTAGGCCTCCCCGCCGTCATGCCGGAATAAGCCCCGCGTCCTGATAGCTCTGCACCAGTTCGTCATACAGGCTCATGTCGGCGCGCGTGCGGGCGATCAACTGCGCGCCGGCGATGGCGGTGTAGATCGCGCGGGCGCGGCGCTGGCACACCTCGGCACTGCCCACGTTCATGTCGGTGAGCAGTGCCGCGAGCCACGCCACGTTGATATCGGCAAACGCCAGCACCTCGCGCTTCACCGGCTCGGGCAGGTCCTGGTATTCGGCCGCCATAAAGCTGGCCAGGCACAGCCGGTTGTTGTTCTCGAGGGAGTTGCGAAAGACGCCCGGATAGAGCCGCAAGCACTGCAGCGGGTCCGGGTTGTCTTGTCGAATCGTCTCAAGAACCCCGGCAGCATCTTCCCAATAGCGCCTGGCAACGGCTGCGCCGAGGTCGGCCTTGCTCGGGAAGTGGTAGTAGATACTCGCGTTCTTGATCCCCACCGCCTCGCCGATGCTGCGAAAGTTGATTCCGCTGTAGCCGTAATGCTGGCCGGCCGCTTTGGCGGCTTCCAGAATGGCTTCCCGGGCGTTTTCGCTCACGTGTGTGTTCCTCGTTTATTCAAGCGCGTGCGCAGATTCTACGCCCATACCCGCTTACCTGCCAACTGGTAGGTAGTTGTTGACAAGCCCGAATAATGCCCTCAATCTTCACCTACCAACTGACAGGTAGGCGATTAAATCATGATACTTCAACACACGCAGTCCGATGCATCCAAAGCGCCCTTGCTGAAAATATACGACTGGTACAACGGCCCGTATCCGGCGCGGGTGCGTATCGCGCTGGCCGAGAAAGGCCTGCTGGCAAACACCGAATTTGTGTCGATCAACCTATGGGAAGGCAAGCACAAACAGCCGGCATTTCTGGCTCTGAACTACTCCGGCACGTTGCCTGTGCTGCAACTGCAGGACGGCACGCTGATCGCCGAGTGCACTGCCATCACCCAATACCTGGATGCCCTGGACGGCCACCCGACCCTCACCGGAAAAAAACCGGTCGAGCAGGGCGTTATCCATATGATGACCCGTCGCGCAGAGCTGGAATTGATGGACGCGGTCAGCGTGTATTTCCATCACGCCACACCCGGCCTGGGGCCTAAGGTGGAGCTGTACCAGAACGCCGAATGGGGCCAGCGCATGGGCGACAAGGCGATACGCGGCATGCGTTATTTCGATGGCCTGCTCAAAACCCGGCCGTTTGTTGCAGGCGATGACTTTTCAATGGCTGACATTGCGTTGCTCGGCGGCCTGATTTTCGCCGCGCTGGTGAAGCTGCCGGTGCCGGAGGAATGCGCGGCGCTGCTCGAATGGCATGCACGGATGAATGAGCGCGCCAGTGTTCAGACATGGCGCGCGTTGGTGGAGCAGGGCGATCGGGAACACCGGCCGTCCTAAGGAAATGCCTGGGCCGTGTCTGCTGCTTGGGCAGGCACCGCCCCGGGCGTCTTGATGGTTTTGGTCACGATGTAGGTGAAGTAGCGTTCAATGGCCAAATCCTCCATCAGTAACTGATCGATAAAGCGCTGGTACCCGTCGATATCCGCCGCGCGAATCATCGCGATGTAATCCACGCCGCCGCCGGTGGCGTAGCAGAACTCCACTTCCGGCGCCTCAGCCATGCGCTGTTCAAAGCGGCGCATGTCCTGGGCGGTGTGGCGAGCCAGGGTGATTTCCACCAGCAGTTGCTGGCTTTTGAAGACCTGATTCCAGTCGATGACGGCGCGATAACCCTTCACCAGGCCTGCGCTTTCGAGCTTGCGCACCCGTTCCCAAGCCGGCGTGACTGACAGGTTGATCGCCTCGGCTAGGCTGGATTTGGTGATGCGCCCATCCTCGGAAAGGATGCGCAAAATGTTCAGGTCATAGCGGTCAAGCTTGTGCATCGCAGGCAAACTCTGAAACGGGCAAGTAAGTATCAGGCCACCAACCGTGGAAGCTGTCGAGCCCCGGCGAGGCTGCGATGGCGGCGGCATGGGCGATATCTCTATTGGCAATGTCGCCGCTTTCGCAGGCAAGCCAGCTCCCACCTTTGATCTTCGTCGCCGGCGAACACGTGTCCGACGCGATGACGCTGGTTTCCCAAACACCACCAATCCCCTGTGGGAGCTGTCGAGCCCTGGCGAGGCTGCGATGGCGGCGGCATGGGCGATATCTCTATTGGCAATGCCACCGCTTTCGCAGGCAAGCCAGCTCCCACAGGGGAAGTGCGTTAGCCGAGGATTTCGCTGGCTACCTCGTCAATCGCGCCTCGGGTGATGTCGACGATCAGGTCGGCCTCTTCTCGGGTCAGAATCAGCGGCGGGGCAAAGCCGAGGATGTCACCGTGGGGCATGGCGCGGGCGATCATGCCGCGCTCCAGGCACGCCGCCGACACTTTCGGGCCGACTTTCAGTGCGGCGTCGAAGGGCGTGCGCTGTTCGCGGTCGGCCATGAACTCCACGGCGGCGAGCATGCCGTCGCCACGCACTTCGCCCACCAGCGGGTGGCCTTCGAGGGTTTCGCGCAGGCGACGGTTGAGGTAGGCGCCGACGCGTTCGGCATTTTCGGTGAGGTTTTCGCGTTCCAGAATGTCCAGGTTGGCCAGCGCCGCCGCTGCGCAGATCGGATGCCCGGAATAGGTCCAGCCGTGGCCCATGGCGCCGTCGGTGGCGGAGGCTTTTTCGATCACGTCCCAGACTTTCTCGCCGATGATGACGGCCGACAAAGGCGCGTAGGCACTGGTCAAACCCTTGGCCGTGGTGATCAGGTCCGGGCGCATGCCGTAACGTTGGCTGCCCATTTTTGAACCCAGACGGCCAAACGCGCAGACCACCTCATCGGCAATCAGCAGCACGTCGTATTTGTTCAGCACCGCATGAATCGCCGCCCAATAACCGGCCGGCGGCACCACGATGCCGCCGGTGCCCATCACCGGTTCGCCGATAAACGCCGCCACGGTGTCGGGGCCTTCGGCGAGGATCATTTTTTCCAGCTCGTCGGCGCAGTAACGCACGAATGCCGCCTCATCCATGCCTGCCGGGGCCTTGCGGTACCAATGTGGGCACACCGTGTGTTTGATGCCGTGTTCCGGCAGGTCGAAATGCTGGTGGAACGCGGCAAGGCCGGTAAGGCTGCCGGTCATGATGCCCGAGCCGTGGTAACCACGGTCGCGCGAGATGATTTTCTTCTTCTGCGGGCGCCCCAGTACGTTGTTGTAGTAGCGCACCAGCTTGATCTGGGTTTCGTTGGCGTCGGAGCCCGACAGGCCGTAATAGACCTTTTTCATGCCCTCCGGCGCCCAGCCCATGATGCGGCTCGACAGCTCGATGATCGCCTCGGTCGAGTGGCCGACGTAGGTGTGATAATAAGCAAGCTCCTTGGCCTGCTTGTAGATCGCGTCCGCCACTTCGGTGCGGCCATAGCCGATGTTCACGCAATACAGCCCGGCAAAGGCGTCGATAAACTCACGGCCTTCATGGTCGCGTATGCGAATGCCCGAAGCGCTCTTGATAATGCGGCCTTTCAGCGCGCCGCTGGCGTGATCGTGGGCATGGGTGGACGGGTGCATGAAGTGCGCGCGGTCCTGTTCGAACAGGCTGTCGAGTTCGTGGTTCATAGCGAGTCTCCTTTGAATTGTCCTTGGTGGTGCAGGCAAAAGTATTTGGTTTCGACAAAGGCTTCGAAGCCCTCGGCGCCGCCTTCACGGCCCAGCCCCGAGGCTTTCATGCCGCCGAAGGGAATCGGGTGGCCGGTGAATTTCACGCCGTTGACCGCAATCATTGCGTGGTCGAGGCGGCGGATCAGCGGGTAGATCAGGTCCAGGCGATTGGAACAAACGTAGGCGGCCAAACCGTATTCGGTGTCGTTGGCCAGGGCGATGGCCTGTTCCAGCGTGTCGAAAGGCATCACACCCGCAATCGGCGCGAAGTTTTCTTCGCGGTAGATGCGCATCTCCGGGGTGACGTCGGCCAGCACCGTGGGCTGGTAGAACAGGCCACCGAGGGCGTGGGCTTCACCGCCGACCAGGCGCTGCGCGCCCCGTTGCAAGGCGTCCTCGACGCGCTCGGCGGTGACATCGAAGGCGGCCTGATGCATCAGCGGCCCGATGTCGACGGCTTGTTCCCTGTTGCCGATCAGCGCCGGGCCGACGCGCAGCTCACGCACGGCGGCGGCGAAGCGTGTGAGGAAAGCCGGGTAAATCGAGCGGTCCACGAGGATGCGGTTGGCGGCGCAGCAATCCTGGCCCGAGGTCTGGAATTTGGCTTGCACGGCGACATTCACCGCCAGGCCCAGGTCGGCGTCGGCACACACAATGAACGGCGCGTTGCCGCCCAGTTCCAGCGACACCTTCTTCACATCATGGGCGGCGGCTTGCAGCACCAGCTTGCCCACGCGCGTCGAACCGGTGAAGCTCACCGAGCGCACGCGGCTGTCCTGCACCAGGGTTTGCATGGTCATTTGCGCTTCGCCGAGCACCACGTTGAAGACCCCGGCCGGGAAGCCGGCTTCTTCGGCGAGTTGCGCGAGGGCAAACGCGGAGTAGGGCGTTTCATGCGCGGGTTTGACCACCACGGTACAACCGGCAGCCAGCGCGGCCGCGGCTTTGCGAGTGATCATGGCCGAGGGGAAATTCCACGGCGTGAGCAGCGCGCAAACGCCTACCGGTTCCTTGATCGTGCCCAGGTGTGCGCCCGGGATGTGGCTGGGAATATTCTGGCCATACAGGCGCCGGGCTTCTTCGGCAAACCAGGGGATAAAGCTTGCGGCATAGGCGATTTCGCCACGGGATTCGGCCAGGGATTTGCCTTGCTCAAGGCTCAGGATGCGAGCCAGGTCTTCCTGGTGTTCCAGGATCAATGTGGCCCAGCGTTTCAGAATCGTCGCGCGGGCTTCAAGGCTCTGTTCGCGCCATGCGGGGAAGGCGCGATGTGCGGCATCCACGGCGGCAGTAATCTGCGGTTGTTCAAGCATCGGCACGTGGCCGATCACGTCCTGTGTCGCCGGGTTGTGCACGGCGATAGAGCTGGCGCTGTCGCTGTGGACCCAATGGCCGTCGACATAGCACAGCGCCTTGAACAGCAGTGGGTGTTTGTAGGTCATGGTGGTCACTCCCAATCGTCTGAGTGCAGTCATGCTAGGGCACAGCGGTGTGAGAAAACGCGGGTTTGGCGGGGGTGTGGCAGTGGGTTTTTTCTGATTGCAGGGCCCCGTACAGTGATTTCTGTGGGAGCCCTCCCTGTGGGAGCCGGGCTTGCCCGCGATGCAGGCACCTCGGTGTATCTGTTGCACTGAGGTGATGCCATCGCGGGCAAGCCCGGCTCCCACAGAGAGCGGTTCCTGCGCGGGCTACTGGGCGGTTTTTGCGCTGGCCACCCAGCCATCGAAGGTCGCCTTGTTTTCGGTCATCCAGCCATCCGCCAGCTTGCGAATGTTGCGCTCGCTGGAACCGCCCTGGCTGATGGTTTTTTCCCAATAGCTCCACGTGGACTGGGGGAAGGTCATTTGCTCGACCAGTTTTTTCACCGCCGGGTTAGCCGCGATAAATTGCTTGTTGCCGATGGCGTACCAGTTCCACGCCGCCATCGCCATGCGGCACGGATCGGCGCCACCGGCGCAGCCTTCCACGCCCGGGGTCAGTGCGGAAACAGTGCTGGGCACGTTGCCCGGCAGCGCATCAAACGGCGTCGGCAGCCACACCACGTCCTTGCCCGGGACCATGGTATTGGTCATCCACGACGGCGCCCAGGCATAGAAAAACACCGGCTCGCCACGTTTGAGACGCGCGACGTTTTCAAACATCAGCGCCTCATATTTGCCGCGCACCGGGTTGACGGTGGCTTTCAAGCCGAATTTGTCGAGCTGGTAATCCACCACGTCACCGCAACCCCAACCCGGGTCGCAGCTGATCAGGTCAGCCTTGCCGTCCTTGCCGAACAGCCCGGCGATTTTCGGGTCTTTCAGTTGCTCAAGGCTGGTGATGTGGTACGCGTCGGCGGTTTTCTTGTCGATCATGTAGCCGTTATAACCTGCGCCGGTGATGGAGCCGCCGCCGACCACTTCGGTGCGGTCCTTGACCTTGTCGAAGCTGGGTTGCAGCTGAGGCAAGGTCACGTCCATCGACAGGTCCAGGTCGCCCTGGGCCGCTGCCGGAAAGAACAGCGTGGTGTTGACGGTGCTCAACTTGCTCGCATACCCCAGGCGCTTGGCGGCCTCGATCGCGATCTTGGTGATGACGTAGTTGCCACCGGTACTTTCCGACTGCACGAAACGGATGGTCTTGCCATTGCCAGGCAAGTCTTCGGCCATGACCGAAGTGCTCCCCAGGTACAACACTGCTGCAAGTCCGAGCAAGGCGTTGAATGCACGCATCATGATTTCCTCGTTGTTTTTCTCGTTATGGTTAAGGGTTGGCAGTCAAAAACCGACGTCATGATTTCTTGTTATGCGCTGACCGCCCGAAAGGTGAACAGCCGCTTGAACAACGATTTGCGTTTGCCGGGCGTAGGTTGCGCGAGGTTCTGGGTGATGCGATCCAGCATCATTGCCAGCAGCACAATGGCGATCCCGCCGACGGCCGCGCGGCCTACGTCCATGCGTCCCAAGCCCTGCAACACCACGAGGCCCAAGCCTTCGGCGCCGATCATGGCGACGACCACCGACATCACCATGGCGGTGAGCACCGTCTGGTTAAGGCCGCCAAGAATGGTCGGGATGGCGAGGGGCAACTGGATCTCCCAGAGCAACTGCTTGCGGTCGGCACCAAAGGCCAGGCCGGCTTCCACCAGTTCGGTTTCGACCATGCGGATGCCAAGGTAAGTAAAGCGAATCAGTGGCGGGCACGCCGAGATCACCACCGCCACTTCGCCCGACACGGTACCCACGCCAAACAGCATCACCACCGGCACCAGGTACACGAACGTCGGCGTGGTTTGCATGATGTCGAGGATCGGCCGCATTACGCCCCACACCCGTTCACTGCGTGCGCACCACACGCCCACCGGAATGCCGATGACCATGCAGATCACAATCGCGGTGGTGATCAGCGACAGGGTGGTCATGGCTTCGTCCCACACCCCCAGCGCGGCAATCACCACCAGCGCCACAGCGCTGAAAATGGCGACGCCAAGGGTGGCGGCGCGGTAGGCGATGAGGAACATCAACACCACCATCACCGGAAATGGAATGGCGTGGGTCACCGTGTCGCTGAAGCCCAGCAAGTGCTCCACCGGCCAGCGAATTGCCTGGAAGACCGGGCGCAGGTGAATGCCGATCCACTCCACGCCGCCGCTAATCCATTGGTCCACGGGCAATACAGCGAGGTCTTCTGACTTAAGCATGGTGTGCAACCTCCGAAATGGCAGGGCGAGGGGGCGGGACGCTGGCGATGCAGTCGAGGATGTGCGCGCTGTTCAGCGTGCCGATAAACACGCCGTCCGCATCGACCACCGCCACTGGATGGCCAGGTTTGAGCAGGCGTGCCACCTCCACCAGCTTGGCGTGGGCCGGCACGCTGACGAACTGCGGCGACAATCGTTGCAAGGCGTCACCGCCGGCGCCAACGGCGAGCAAGGCGCCGGAATCGAGTACGCCCACGGCTTTACCGGCGGTGTTGAGCACAAAGGCATTGGCGCTTTCATTGCCGACCACGCGGGTGTCGCCCTGTACCAGCAGAGTGCCGGCGGGCTGCATGATCGAGCGCGCATCGAACAGCCGCGAGCGGTCGACCTCACGGGTAAACCCGGCCACGTAATCACTGCCCGGATCGGCGACAATTTCCTGGGGCGTGCCTTCGCGCACCACTTGGCCGTCGGCCATGATCGCGATGCGCGTGCCCAGCTTCAGGGCTTCCTGGAAGTCGTGGGTGATAAACAGGATGGTTTTTTTCAGCGTGCGTTGCAGGCGCAGCAATTCATCCTGCATCTCAGTGCGGATCAACGGGTCGAGGGCGCTGAAGGCCTCGTCCATGATCAGCACGTCGGCGTCGGTGGTCAGCGCACGGGCCAAACCGACACGCTGGCGCATGCCGCCGGACAGCTCGTGAGGATGGTGGTCAGCCCACTTGGCCAAACCGACCACCGCCAATACTTCGAGGGCACGCTTGCGCCGCTCGGCGGCGGGCACGCCGCGCAGTTTGAGGCCGAACTCGGTGTTCTCGATCACGGTCTTGTTCGGCAGCAGGGCGAAGTGCTGGAACACCATCGAAATCCGCGTGCGGCGCACGTCGCGCAGCTCGTTTTCGTTGAGGGTGACGAGGTCCTTGCCGTCCAGCAGGATCTTGCCTGCGGTGGGTTCATTCAGGCGGTTGATACACCGCGCCAACGTGGATTTACCCGAGCCGGAAAGGCCCATGATCATGTAGATCGCACCGCTGGGAATCGACAGCGACACATTATTCAGGCCGACCACCGTGGCGGTCTCGGCCAGAATCCGGTCTTTGCTGGCGCCGGCGGTCAAGAGCTGCATGGCTCGGTCAGGCGTCGAAGAGAACACTTTGTACAGGTTCTCGATCTTCAGTCGTTCGCTCACCCATTGCCTCCAATTGTTGTTTTGCTATCTGCGGAAATTTCATCAAGAGAAATTTTTGGCTACTGGCAGTCAAAGGTCCGTCGGTGGTGCAGTCGCAAGGGTGCAACGCAAAAATTTCTTGTTGTCGGGCACAGCAGTTACAGCATGAGCTTGTAGCGGGTGCAAGGGTTGGGCGTCAGCCGGTAGGCGCATCCATCGGCGGCATGTTTTCACGTGCCTTGCGCGCCACGCGGAAGGCTTCGACGCCTGCCGGAATGCCGCAATACACCGCGATTTGCACCAGCGCGGCGCGCAGTTCTGCGTCAGTCAAGCCATTGCGGAGGGCGCCGCAAAAATGCACGCCGAATTCATCCATGCGCCCCAGTGCGGCGAGCATGCCGAGGTTGAGCAGGCTGCGTTGCTTGAGGTCCAGGGCGTCGTCGGTCCAGACCATGCCCCAGCAGTATTCATTCAGCACGTCCTGGAAGGGCTGTGAAAAGGCGTCGGCCCGCCCCAGCGCCTGGTCGACGTAGGCGTCTCCCAGCACCTGGCGGCGCACGCTTTCGCCCTCGGCCTGCAATAACTTATCCATGGTGAGTCTCCGAATCGGTGAGGAAATCGCGGATCAGCGCCGCAACCTGCTGCGGCGCCTCGATCAGAATGCAGTGGCGCAGTCCCGGCAGGATATGCAGGCTTGAGCCTTGAATCTGCGCGTGCATAAACGCCGCCATGCGCGGGTTGGAGCCGAGGTCGTCGGCGCCGGTGGCGATCAGCGTCGGGCAGCGGATCTGGCCGAGTTGCTCGCCGAAATCCGACTCGGCCAGCACGCGATAGGCCGCTGCATAACAGCCTGGATCGTTGGCGGCATTCAGTTGACGCAAACGCAACACGGCCTGCGGGTTTTGCGCCTGGAACGCTTCGGTCAACCAGCGTGCAAGTGACGCTTCGTAATGCGCCACTGGCTCACCGGCCTGTAGGGCGACGAGACGGGCGTTGACGCGCTCACGCTCATCGGCAGTGCGCCCGGCCACGGTCGAGAGCAACACCAGCCGCCGCACGCGGTCCGGGTGGGTCAAGGCCAAACGCTGAGCGATCAAACCGCCCAACGAAAACCCCGCCAGGTCAAACCGGTTGAAGCCCACGTGTTCCGCCAGTGCCAGGGCTTCGCCGACCAGATGATCGATCTCATAACGCCCCGGCGTGCGTGAAGACTGGCCATGGCCACGCAGGTCAAAGGTCAGCACCGTGAAGTCATCCTTCAAACCCTGCACCACCTCGGCCCAGGCCTCCAGGCTGGAGCCCACGCCGTGGATGCACACCAGCGGCCGGGGGCCATGCCCGTCGAGTCGGTAGTTGAGCGTGACATTCGCCACGCTGAGCTGTCTTGAGTCGCCCATGGTTTACCCCGCGACCGCATCGCGGCGTTTGGCGCGCTCGCGTTCAGCAAATACCGGCATCACTTCATCGATAAACAGGCGCAGGGTCTGCTTTTGCAATTCAAACGGCAGGTTGAAGGTCAGGCCCAGGCAATACTGGTCCACACCGGCGGCTTCATAGTCGAGAAGCTTGGCGATGATCTCGTCCGGGGTGCCGAACATCAGGTTGCGACGGATGTTTTCCGGGTTGTAGTTCTCCTTGCCGCGCACCGCTTCAAAAGGCACTGGCTCGGGGAAACCGTTGTGCACGGTGCCCGCGTTCTGCATCAGGTTTTCGAACGCGCGGCCAAAATCCATGCTGTGTTGCACCGGCACTTGCCAGTCTTCGGGGTTGGCGTATACGCAGGTACGGCGTTGCATCATGAAGCGTGGGCGCGGCACGTGGGGGTTGTCGGCCACGGCCTTGTTGAATTTCTCGCCGAGCACGGCAATTTCTGCGGCGGGCAGGGAGAGCGGGGTGGAGAGGATGTTGGCGCCAATGCCCACCGCCCAATCGAATGTTCCCGGGTCGCGTGCGGCCACCCAGATACGCGGGTGATCTTTCTGCAGCGGCTTGGGCACCGCAGCGGTCAGCGGAAATTTCCAGTAGTGGCCGTCGTGCGCGTAGTCGCCGGACCAGAGTTTCTGCACCGCCGGCACCAGCTCTTTCATGTAGCCCACGCCTTCCTGCTGCTGCAGGCCGGGGGTCATGCGGTCGAATTCGTACTGATAAGAACCACGGGCGATGCCGAATTCCAGGCGGCCGTTGGTCAAGTGATCACACAGCGCCGCTTCACCGGCCAGGCGGATCGGGTGCCAATAGGCCGCCGCAAGGGTCGCGGTGCCCAGGCGGATGCGCTCGGTGTGCTGGCCGAGCCAGGTCAGGGTCTGGAACGGGTTGGGCGCGATGGTGCATTCCAGGGTGTGATGCTCGGACGTCCACAGGGTTTCAAAGCCGCCTTCGTCGGCGATCTTCGCCAGCTCCAGCAGGTTGGCCATGACGGTCTGCATCGGTACGTCCGGGGAGAAACGTTCCATGCTCAGGGATACGGCAAATTTCATGTGAGGCTCCTTTTTATAATCAGCGCAGGCGAATCACGAACGGGTCCTGCATCTCGCCGGAGTAGTCGATGACCACGTTCTTGGCGCGGGAGAACTCGCGCATCACGTCAAAGCCGCCGCGTCGCCCGTAGCCGCTGTGTTTGAAGCCGCCGTTGGCCGACATGTAGGCCGAGCTGCGGTAGGTGTTGATCCAGACCGTGCCGGCGTCGATGCGGTTGGCAAAGCGCAGCGCGCGGTCGATGTTCTGGGTCCAGATGCCCGAGGCGAGGCCGTAGGAGGTGTCATTGGCCAGGCTGATCATCTGTTCTTCGGAGTTGAACGGCATTACGCCGACCACCGGCCCGAACAGCTCGTCGCGCATGAACGGCATGTCGTTGCTGGCGTTTGCCATTACCGTGGGTTCGAAATACCAGCCTTCGCTCAAGTGTGCGGCGCTCGGGCGTTTGCCGCCGATGGCCGCCTGGGCGCCTTGTTGCATGCCGCTGGCGATATAGCCTTCGATCTTTTGCAATTGGGCTTGCAGTGCCAGCGGGCCAATGTCGGTGTTCGCTTCCATCGGGTGGCCGACGGTGATCTTTTGCGTGCGCGCCACCAGCGCTTCAACGAATTGGTCGTAGATCGAGGCTTCGACAAAACAACGCGAACCGGCCACGCAACTTTGCCCGGCGGCGGCGAAAATCCCCGACACCACGCCATTCACGGCCTTGTCGATATCGACATCGGCAAACACCACATGGGGCGATTTACCGCCCAGTTCCATCTGGCACGGCACCAGGTTATTCGCGGCGTTGCCGGCAATACGGCGACCGGTGTCGGTGCTGCCGGTGAACACGTATTTGGCAATGTCCGGGTGACGGGTCAGCGCATCACCGGTCACGGCGCCATTGCCGGTGACCACGTTGACCACGCCTGCCGGAAAGCCGGCTTCGATGATCAGTTCGGCCAAGGCGAGGGTCGAGGCGCTGGCATGTTCCGACGGCTTGATCACCACGGTATTGCCAATGGCCAGGCACGGCGCGAGGGTGCCGGTGAGCAGCATCAACGGTGAGTTCCACGGAGTGATCATGCCGACCACGCCCAGCGGCTCACGGCTGCTGTAGTTAAGCTGGTTAAGCTTGTTGACCGGAATCACGTCGCCTTGCAGCTTGTCGGCCATGCCGGCGAAGTAGATGTAGGCGTCGGGCAGGGCGCTCATTTGTGCGCTCATCTCGCGCAGCAGCTTGCCGTTGTCGCGGGTTTCCAGCAGCGCAAGTTCTTCGGCGTGTTCGGCCACCAGTTGCGCCAGTCGGTAGAGCAATTTGCCGCGCGCGGTGGGCGTCATGTTGCGCCACTGCGGGTCATGAAAGGTGCGCTTGGCCGAGGCGACTGCGCGGGCGACATCGCTGGCATCGCCTTGGGGGAACTGGTACCAGGATTTGCCCGTGGTGGGGTCGAAACTGTCGACATAGGTGTCGCTGGCGGGCACTTCGAAGCGGCCGTCGATAAACAGGTTGAGACGTTGGCCCTCAAGGGCGCTGACCGTGGTTTTCATGCAAATGTCCTGTGTGTGCGGATCAAAGCGGGGCGTTTTCGAGCATCGCGATGCGACCGCTCGCGGCAGAGCCGGTGTAGATGCCGAACTGCTGGTTCTCGCGTTCGCGGGCATAGCGGCGCACCACCGAACGCAGTTCGTTGACGGGCATCAGCTCAATCGGCAAGTCGTCCAGCGGGAAAAAGCGCAAGGTGTCGGGCAGCTCAGCGTCCAGCGCGCCGAGCCTGGCGCGGTAGATCAGAAAACCGGGGTCGGTGTCGTCCACGTCAAACACCGAATAGAGAAAGGTCGACTCCAGCTCTACCGGCAGGGCGCTGGCGCCCGCATCGATAAAGCCTTTGCGCTTGCCGGCCACCGGTAGCGTCCAGCCACCCTTGCCGTCGGCGCGGAACAGAATCGCGCCGTCGGTTTCGATCAGGTAACCGATGATCATCTTGTGCGAGTCCAGCCAACTGGCCGGCAGCGGGTCCTGAATATTTGCGTAGCGCCCCCGGCAGAACACCAGTGGCAGCTTGGGGCTGGTACCGAACGCGCGGACCTGGCCGATCAGCACCAGGTGGTCGCCGGCGTCGATGCGCTGCTCCACGGTGCAGTCGAACCAGGTCAGGCTGTCGGTGAGAATCGGTGCGCCGGTGTGCACGGTGTCGTGGTTGACGGTGTGAAACTTGTCCGGCGACTTGGAGGCAAAGGTGCCGGACACATCGACTTGCCCTTCATGCAGCAAGTTGACGGCAAAGTGTTCGCTCACCGCGAAAGCGCCGTGGCTGGCGGCAGATTTCCCGACGCACACCAGCAGCAGCGGCGGGTCGAGGGAAACCGAGGTAAACGAGTTGGCGGTCATGCCCCGTGGGTGGCCGTCGGCATCGTGGGTGGTGATCACGGTCACGCCGGTCACGAAAGTGCCGAAGGCCTGACGCAAGGCGCCCGGGTCGACGGCTGCAACGTTGGCGTTGGTCTCGGAACTCGGCATCGGAGTACTCCTGTTGTGGGGGTGTGTGGCAAGCCTACGAGGAAGGGGAACCGTGGGCTTGCGTCTAAAACCTGCAATTGCGCTGGAAGTTTTGCTGCGTTTCGTACTAACCCTGTGGCAACCCGGCTTCTTGTTGTGGCGAGCGGGCTTGCCCCGCGTTGGGCTGCGCAGCGGCCCCAGAAAAAGCGGGAGCGCTGCGCACTCCAACGCGGGGCAAGCCCGCTCGCCACAACAAGCCCCGCTCGCCACAAGGGTTCAGTTTTTGGTTTGCTCGGCTTCCATCTCCGCCATGTCCTGGTAACGGTCGGCGATACGCGGGTGGGCGCGGGAGCCATCGGAGGCGCCGATGGCAATCAGCACTTCATCGGGGCCCGGGGCGTCGGCCACCTGGAAATTGGCGGTGAGAAAGTGCGAGCGCTTGCCGGTTTCACTTTTGTGCACCATCGGCAAGGCGAGCAGGGCGCCCGGTGCGTTGCGGGTGTTGGTGAAGCTCAGGTAGGCGGTGCCTTCCACGGCTTCGCGGAACAGGTTGCCGAAGCGCAGCGTGTGGATCAGGCCCGAGGCGTGTTCGATTTCCCCGTTGACGCCGACGGCAGCGGCCTTGCCAAACGCTTCGACCTTGCCACCGGGCATCAGGGCGATCAGGCGACGCGTCATTTCATAGCCCAGGCCCGGCGCCAGGCGCAGGATTTCGGGCCGCAGGTTTTCAACAAAACCCTGGCCCGCCCACGGGTTTTTCAGGATGGCGGCCACCACGATCAGCGTGATGGGCTTGCCGGCGTCCTTGCCCCCTTCGATAAAGGTTTCTTCGATAAAGGTGCAGTATTTCCTGACGCCCAGATTGTCCAGATTCATGATGAGGTGTCGCCCTTGTGGCTGTTGGTTTGACCCAAGGCTATGAGAGAAGGCAAAACCCGTCTTCCTTCGTTTCGGCGCATAAATGCACTGGACATTGCTCGTAAGCAGAGCAAGTATCAGGCGGGCCGGGCAGGCACTTTGACTGCCGTGAACCACACGTTCGGGTGAGCGCCTTGAATCGAGAAATGCAGATCCTGTCGCTGCGCGATGTGGCCAGCCAGATCAACTCCGGCGGCGACCTGCAGTCGATGCTGCACCAACTGGTGTACGCCAGTTGCCGCCACACCCACTGGACCATGAGCTCGATCATGGCCATCGACATGGAGGCGGGTTTCGGCCACGTCATCGCCCGGCACGACCCCACGCTGGTGCAGCGCCCGCTGGTGGACAGCTGGGAGCTGTCGTCGAGCCCGGTGATGACCGCGCTGCAGCGCAACGAGCCGGTGTTCATCCGCGACGTGCGCGATTGCGAGTACCCGGGCTATCGCCGCGAATCGGTGGAGCGCGATTACCGCACGGTGATGGTGATGCCAATGAACTGCACCGACTTCGATGGCCGGCCCATGGTGCTCAGTGTGATCTCGCGCACGCTGATGGACGTGTCCGAAGAAGACCGCGTATTCCTCGGCATGATCATCCACCTCGGCGCTATCGCCGTGGAACGCCAGCGCCAGCTGGAAGCCGAACGCCGCGCCGCCGAACGCATGCAGCAGGCGCTGCATGTGCATACGTCGATGCTGGAACACGTGTTAGGCGGTGGCTCGGTGACGTCGCTCTCGCTGATGGTCGGCAACCAGCTGCCCAACCCGGTGATCGCAGTGGATTTCACCGCCAACCAGGTGGTGGCGGGGCGCTCGCCGGATACGGCGCTGTTTGATGACGCTGCCTGGCAGGCCGCCGCCGCCGGTGTGCTCAGCGTACAAATCACCAAGACTGCGCAAGACAGCCTGCGCAGTGCGCTGCGCAACACCGTGAACCTGTTTCTCGACGACGGTCACCGCCAATTCACCCTGCGGGCGCAGATCGAACCGCTGATGGTCGACCATGAGCTGGTCGGCGCGCTGGTGCTGTTCCCGGTGGCGGCGCCGGTCAACGAGCTGGACCTGCTGATGCTCGAAAGCGCCAAGTTCGCCCTGAGCGTGCAGATGATGCGCAGTTTTATCCGCTTTCGCTTCGAGACCCGCACCCAGACCGAGCTGCTCTTCGAGGTGCTCGAAGGCCGCTGGCGCGACGCCGATGACATCCAGCAACGCGCCCAGCGCCTGGGCATCAGCTTTAACAGTGCGCAGCAGATGATCATCATTGACTACGGCGCCAAGGCCCGCGAAGCCAAAAACCTGCACCACAACGTTGCGCGCATCCTTACGCGGGCGTCGATCCCGGCCACGGTAATAGGCGTCGATAACGGCCTGGTGTGCCTGCTGCCCGCCGAGGGTGAAAAGGGCCGCGAGCGGCGTGCCAAGGTCAAGCGCCAAATCGCCGATGACCTGGCGCATTACCTGGGCGCCGAGCCGATTCTGTTGGCCAGCGGCGTGTGCCACGCGCTAAGTGACTATCCCGGCGCCTGGGAGCGCTGCCGCCGCCTGATCGAAATCGCCCGTTCGTTTGGCCGCAGCGGGCCGATTTCCGACCAGGACTTCGGCCCCATTCCGATGTTCGTCGCCGCGGTCGGCGGTGAAGATATCCGCACCTTCGTCAACGAAAGCGTCGGCGCGATGCTTGCGCACGACCGCAAACACCAGACCCCTTACCTGGAAACCCTCACCGCCTACCTGCGCGAAAGCTGCCGCAGCCAGGCTTGCGCCGACGCGATGGGCGTGCACGTGACCACGCTGCGCTATCGGCTCGCGCGGATTCAGGAGCTGTTCGGGATTGATGTGGAAACGCCAGAGCGCCGCTTTGCGACGGAGCTGGCGATTCATTTGCAGCGGGTTATCGACAGTTGACCCGCAAGAAGTCCAGCAGATGCGCCACGATCACTTCCGGCGCGTCTTCCTGAACCAGGTGCCCGGCCGCAGGTACTCGCACGTACTTGACGCCGGGAAGCCTGCGCGCCAGTTCGTCGCCTTGTTCAACCGGGATCCACTGATCTTCCTCGCCCCACAGCAACATGACGGGGCATTTTATCTGGTCAAACTGCGGTTCGATGTCATCCGTGAATTGCTGATCCATCTGCGCGATCTGGCGGTAGAACGCGGCTTGCCCGACGTCACCCGTCCACGGCGTGACATAGGCTTGCAAGTCATCGGGGTGCATCGGCCGGAACACCGCGCCGCGGATATACGCGTTGACAATCGCATCGTGGACATACGCCGGTGCGCCGCTGAACGCTTGCTCGTGATGGCGCACATGTTTGATCAACGGCGAGCCCCACGGCGCAATCGCCACCGGGTCGATCAAGGTGAGACTGGCGTAGGCCGCCTGGTCGAGCAAATGTGCGCGCAGGGCGGTGGCACCGCCAAAATCGTGGGCGAGTACATGGGGTTGCTCCAGGCCCCAATGCGTGAGCAACGCAGCGAGCAAACGGTTCTGAACGCCCAGCGAAACGTCCTGGCCTTCGGCCTGTTCCGATTGGCCATAGCCCAACAAATCGAAATAGAACACCTGATAATGCGTGGCAACTAACGGCGCGATACGTCGCCAGACGTGGGACGAAAACGGCGTGCCGTGAACCATCACAAGCGCAGGGCCGGCATTGCCGAGACGGCCCCAGCGCACGGCCTGGCCTTCAAAGTGAAACACTTCTGGCAGGGCGAGTGAATTGGACATGGTCATTCCTCCAGTCTGCAGATAATCAATGAGCCTTGAGTCTGCGCCAGGCGCCTTTGCTGTATATAGCTTCAAGACGACAAGCGATCGCGCATAATGGTCAACCTTCCGCCACCGCGCAGCCAACCGCCATGGACACGCTAGCCGAGCATGTGATTCTCGCGCCCTTTACCGACGAACTGCCTGCGCCGATCTACTTTCGTGCGGCGCGGATGCCCGCGTCGGCCGCCTACCCGACGCATCGCCACCCTTGGGGCGAGTTTGTGTATTCGTTCAGTGGCGTCATGGAACTCAAGCTCGACGGCGCGCACTTCATCGCGCCGCCGCAGTTTGGCGTGTGGCTGCCGCCGGATGTCGAGCACAACGCGATGAATCATCAGGAAGCTTGCCACTGTTCGCTCTACATCGCGCCCGCGTTATGTGAGCGCCTGCCCATCGAAGCCTGTGCGCTGATCATCACGCCGTTGATTCGCGAACTGCTGGAAGAGCTCCACGCCTCGCCACCGGGCCCGGTGCAGACGGCCGAGGAAAGTCGCCTGCTAACCGTATTGCTGGACCGTTTGAACCGAACCTCTCGAGTGGGCAGTTACCTGCCGGGCTCCACCGACCCGATCCTCGCGCCGATCCTCGCTGCATTGGAGCAGAACCCCGCGGATGGGCGTTCGCTGGCTCAGTGGGCGAAGGCGGTCAACGCCACCGAGCGCACGTTGTTGCGGCGCTGCCAGCGGGATTTGGGGATGTCGTTGGCGCAGTGGAAGCAGCGGTTGAAAGTCACCACCTCACTGGAAAGGCTCAAGGCGGGGACGTCGGTGGAAGCGGTGGCGTTTGATCTTGGCTATAGCAGTTCGTCGGCGTTTATCAGTATGTTTCGCAAGCTCACGGGGGAGACGCCGGATGAGTATCGGAAAAAAAGACTGAGTTGAACCTCACTTTTAAGGACAAGCATGCCCCTGATCACGGAACGTGTAGCACTGGCCCGCAACGGCGCCAACGATAAAGCCATTTGCCGGATGCCCTCAGGCTGCTCGGTGATGGGCGATGTGCAATTTTTGCCGGGTTATTGCCTGTTGCTGCCAGACCCGGTGGTTGCCAGTTTGAACGATCTGGACGCTGAAGCCCGCACTGCTTACTTGCTGGATATGGCGCGGATTGGCGACGCCGTGCTGAAGGCCACCGACGCCCTGCGCATGAACTACGAGATCCTCGGCAATGCCGAACCGGAGCTGCATTGCCATATTTTCCCTCGGTGCGCGGCTGAACCGGACGATAAACGCCGGATGCCTGCGTGGTTTTACGACTGGAAAACCGCCACGCCCTACGCAGAGGAACACCATGGCGACCTTCGTAAGCAACTGGCAGCGTTGCTCATTGCGGGAGTCGACGCATGATGCAAAGAAACCGGCTGGTGCCTGAATTGATGGTGACGGACCTGGCTCAAAGTCTTGAATTCTGGGTGTCTTTTCTGGGGTTCGACGTGGCTTACCAGCGGCTGGAAGAGGGCTTTGCCTACCTCTATCTGGCGGGTGCTCAAGTGATGCTGGAGCAAGTGGACCCCGAGGCGAACCAATGGGTGACCGGCGCTCTGGAAAGGCCCTTCGGGCGTGGCATTAATCTGCAGATTGATGTGACAGCGGTGCAGCCGATTATTCAACGGCTGGAGCAGGCGGGTTGCCCGCTGTTTAAAGCGTGCAAGGATGTTTGGTACCGGGCGGGAGAGGTCGAGGTCGGACAGCGTGAGTTTCTGGTGCAGGACCCGGATGGTTATCTGGTGCGACTGGTTGAGCGGCTTGGGGAACGGATGATATCCGCTTGAGGTTCCAGCAAGGGGGCAGGCTCGCACTTGCCCCCTTGGGCACCATCAGTCGGCAATAGCGTTCAGTTCTGCAAACGCGTCATCCGGTATGTCCAGTTCGCTCACTGCAAGGTTTTCACGCAAGTGGGCCACCGACGAGGTGCCCGGAATCAACAGGATATTCGGTGAGCGGCGCAGCAGCCATGCCAGCGCCAATTGCTTGGGCGTCACACCCAGCCGCTGCGCAACGCTTGACAGCGTGGAGGACTGAACCGGGGTAAACCCCCCCAGCGGGAAGAACGGCACGTAGGCAATCCCGTCTCGGGCCAACTCGTCGATCAGGGCGTTATCGTGCTGATGGGCGATGTTGTACAGGTTCTGTACGCAGACGAATTTGACCACGGTGCGCGCCTCGGCCACCTGGGTCGGGGTCACATTGCTGAGGCCGATATGGCGCACCAGGCCCTGGTGTTGCAGCTCGGCCAGTACGTTCAATGACGCTTCGATAGAGCCTTCACCCGGGCCCATCAGGTTGTAGGTCGAGCGGAAGTTGACCACATCCAGCACATCCAGCCCCAGGTTGCGCAGGTTGTCATGCACGGCCTGGATCAGCTCTTCTTTCGACGACGCGGGCAGCCATCCGCCCTGATCATCTCGCCGGCCACCGATCTTGGTGACAATCGTCAGGTCGTCGCGGTACGGGTGCAGCGCCTCACGGATAAGCTGATTGGTGACATGCGGGCCGTAAAAGTCGCTGGTGTCGATGTGGTCGACCCCGGCTTCAACCGCTTCGCGCAGCACGTCAAGCGCGGCCTCATGGTCTTTGGGCGGGCCAAACACGCCAGGCCCTGCCAGTTGCATCGCGCCATAGCCGATGCGATACACGTCGCGGTCGCCGAGGGTAAATGTGCCGCTATTGGCCAAACGGGTCATCGTTGTCACCTTGCTTCATCTGAGTAAGGCTCTAATATGAAGGATCCTTCAGATTTGAGAATTCGCATTCCATGAGCACGCTGAAAGCCACCTTAAAGCCAAGAAAATCAGCGGTTCAGGCGCGGTCGGCCGCGACGGTTGAGGCGTTGCACACGGCAACCCTTCAGGTTTTGACTCAGCAAGGGTTGCTCCGCTGCACCACCACACGGGTGGCTGAGCGTGCGGGGATGTCGGTGGGCAGCCTGTATCAGTACTATCCCAACCGCGACGCATTGCTGGCGGCCATCCTGGAAAAACATCTGACGAACGTCGCCGAGGCGGTTGAACAGGCCTGTGACCAGCATTCGGGGCGGCCGGTCGAGGACATGGCGCGCGGCTTGGTGTCGGCGTTGCTGGCCGTCAAACTGCAGGACCCAGCGGTGTCCAAGGCGTTGTATTCGATTGCGGCGGAGCGGGGCGGGGCACAGTTGGTGGCGCGCATCAACACACGCATGGTCGGCGCCATCGCTGCCATGCTGGGGACGGCAACCGATGCGCGGTTTGAAGACCCCTTCCTGACTGCCGCTATTGCGCTGAGCGCCATTGTCGGCCCTGTGCGTACGTTGCTCGAAGGCAATGCGCCACCGGCCTTCGAGTCGGGTATCGAACAGCAGACCATGCTGCTGTTGAAAGCCTATCTGCAAGCCCATCGAGCGCTATAACCCATTACCAAGGAAGGCACTTTCACATGCGCGAACGAAAAGCAGCACGACTCCTGGTCATCAGCCCCTCTAACGCGGTGCTGCTGTTCCGGTTTGTGCACACGACCGGCGCGTTGGCCGGTGACAACTATTGGGCGACACCCGGTGGCGGCGTCGAAGAGGGCGAGACCTTTCACGACGCTGCCATTCGCGAACTGCGCGAAGAGACCGGCATCGTAATAGATCGCGTGGCCGAATCCCTGGCCGAGCGCCGCTTTGCAATGAAGCTGCCCAGCGGCGAAACGGTAGTGGCCGTTGAGCAGTATTTTGTGGTTCACGTGCAAAACGAAGTGCTTTCAAAGGCCGAGTGGACGCTGGAAGAAACCCAGGTCATGGCTGATCACCACTGGTGGAGCGCTCAGGCGCTGCGTGCGACCGAGGAAACGGTATTCCCCGAAGCGTTGGTTGAGATGCTCGAGCAGGCGGGCGTGTTTACGCCGGCATGACCTTGCGGCTCAACCGAGTATTTCGGCGGTCTCGAGCACCCGGGCGTAGTCCATCGCCAGGTTGCTCAGGGACAGTGCGTGCACATCCTCGGCAGCCCAGAGTCGGCCCGACAAATCAGTTTGATCAAACGTATAGCAAGCATCTGCGGGGACGATTACGTCAAAACCCAGGTTGCCCGCCGAGCGCGCCGTGGACTCGACGGAGTTGTTGGTGATCACGCCAACGATCACCAACTGCTTGATTGCACGCGCATGCAGCCAGCGCTCCAGGCCGGTGGCGGCGAAGGCATCCGGAACGTTTTTTTCCACCACGTGTTCATGCTTGAGCGGCGCCAAAGCGTGCTGAAACTCGCAGCCCGGCTGGCCCGGCCAGAATACCGAGCCGGGCGTGCGCGACATATGCCGGACATGCACAACAGGGCGCCCGGCCTGCCGCCATGCGCCGAGCAGCGACTGCATCTGCAACTCGGCGCTCGGGTTGTTCCGGCGGCCAAGTTTCGGCTGGTTCATGCCTTCTTGCATGTCGATGATCAGCAGCGTTGTGTTTACGTCCAGCAGGGCCATGGCACGTTCCTTGATCTATTAGCGTGTGCTTTCCCGGCACGAAACATATCAGCCAACAGGTTATGGCAAAAAGTGTTTTATTTGATCATCGTGCGCGAGCCTTCAGCGACAAGCCTCAAGGCACCGTACCGTCAACAATCTTCTTCATAGGGAACCACGGCATACAAATTGATTTACTGAACGAACCCATGCTGGGTCATTGGCAATTGCCTTCGGGCATTTGGCAATGCGAGTTCCAGTTTGGCAGCCGGTTGATCTATGTTCAGCACCGCAACGGCGAAACGCCTCACGCCCGACTCGTTGCAGTACAGAGCGTGGTTCAAGCAGCTTGGGATGACTTGCCCGGGGTTCTAAAGTTTGCCGGGCAGCGTTGCAAAGTGCCAATGGCAGACGTGGTGGCGCTGTTTGAGCGCCATGGACTGGCGCAGTCCCCTTTGCTCGTTTACTCGATTCACTTCGAACTCGACAAGGCTTGTCCCATTTACACCCTCTCAACAGATCCGGCATTCGATTGGAGCGTGACGTTTCAAGGGCAGGAGGGCGACGTATGCCTGGCGCAATGTGAGCCCGGTGAAGACGATTGGTTCTGCGTCAGACGTGTTGGGGCTCAGCGGTTTGAGCTGGAAAATTAGCGGCGCAGCCTTTCCCCATCATTTTTCCGGGCAGGGATTGAACACTTCTGTGGCCGGGGCTGAAGCCAAGTAAGGTATTTTCGTGCCAGGAACCATGCCTGCGGTATAAGACGTTTTGCCCGTGGCGCGGACGTAAGTCTTATCGGAACCCATTTCGCTGGGTTGGCTCTGGCCGATAAGATAATCCAGGAATTGAATTTTCACGGGGGTGTTAAACCCTTGAGGGCTCATCGGAATGATTTGTGTGGCTCCGGTCCGAGTAAAGGCAAAGAAGGCTGCTGCCGATTCCCGACCGCGAAAGGTCTTGATGCAGAGTACCTCGTTGGTACGCAAGGTAAGGTAGCGTTGATAGTGGCCACCTGAATAGGCGGTCAGTATCAATCCGTCATCGGTGAGTACGCCCAAGCCTTGAGTGGCCCGGCACTGTCCATCGCCGCCATGGTTCGCACCGTAAGGCAAGTAGCACCAGTTGGTTTGGCTCAGCGCCCGTATTGAGCCCTGTGCAATGCTCAGGTCGTGCTCGATTTGCCGTTGTGCTTCGGGTGTTTGAAACGGAATGCTGCAACCTGTGAGCATCCAGGCAAGCAGAATATAGAACAGGCGATTGGGCTGCATGAGGTCTCTGAGAGCACGGCGAATGACAGGCGAGAAACATACCAGCCATTTGCCATCTCCCAACAGTGAAAAGTGAAGATTCCGCGCTATTTGCCTGTCAGCGCAACTTTTCCAGCATCTGGTAGTACCACATCCCCACCGCCAGCATCGGGTTGCCGAACACATCGCCCAGCGGCACCTTGATGTGCTTGCAGCCGGCAAAGGTGTCGAACTTGCCCAGCGTACCGGTCAGTGCTTCGGCCATGATCTCGCCCATGATATGGCTGGTGGCGATGCCATGCCCCGAGTAGCCCTGGCAGTACCAGACGTTGTCCGACAGCTTGCCCAGTTGCGGCACACGGTTCATCACGATGCCCATCGCGCAGCTCCACTGGAACGCGATGTCCACGCCTTTGAGTGCCGGGAAGGTGCGTTCGATGCACGGGCGCAACTCGGCGGCAATGTCGCGCGAGTCGCGCCCGGAATAATTGGCGCCACCGCCGAACAGCAGGCGGCCATCGCCGGTGAGGCGGTAGTAGTCGAGCACAAAGCGGCAGTCGTAGACGGCGAGGTCCTGCGGGTTGATCTGGCGTGCCAGTTCGCCCAGCGGCGCGGTGGTGACGATGCCGCCCATGGCAGGGAAGATTTTACCTTTGAGCTGTTTGGGCTCGAGCTTGTGGTACACATCGCCAGCCAGCAGCACCTGGCGCGCGTCGATGCGGCCCCCGGCGGTGATCACTGCCGGACGCTCGCCGTGGATGATTTCCAGCACCTCGGAGTTTTCGAAAATCAACGCGCCCAGGCTGTGCGCCGCGCGGGCTTCACCCAGGCACAGGTTGAGGGGATGCAGGTGCAGGTTGCGCGTGTTTTTCAGCGCGCCGAGGTACAGCTCGCTGTCGAGGTGCTGCTGTACTTCGGCCTGATCAAGCAGGCTGACCTTGTCACCCATGCCGCGCCGTTGCGCCTCGTCGTGAACCGCGCGCAACTCGGTCATGTGCGAAGGCTTCATCGCCGCATGCAAGTGGCCATGCTTGAGGTCGCAGTCAATCGCGTACTTGTCAACCCGTTGCTCGATGATTTCGTGCCCACGCCAGCGCAGGTGCCAGATGAAGTCGTCCACCTCATCGCCCAGGCGTTTGCGCATTTGTTGGCGCATCGCCTCGTCGCCCGACAAGCTGCCGGTGACTTGCCCGCCGTTGCGTCCACTCGCGCCCCAGCCGATGCGGTGGGTTTCAACGATTGCCACCTTAAGCCCGCGCTCGGCGAGTTCCACCGCGCTGGCGACGCCGGTGAAGCCGCCGCCGATAATCACCACATCCACGCTGACCTGGCCCTGCAAGGTCGGGTACTGGGTCGGGTCATTCAGGCTGGCGGTGTAATAGGAAGCGCTGCGCTCGGCAGTGGATACGGCTGCGGTCATGGGGTGATCCTTCTGATAAATGAATGCCGGGTGGGGCGGTTCGACTTGATCAGAAGCGCGCATCGGGCGGGCGCGCATGGCGGCAGTGCCACAGCGCCCAGAAGGCCAGGATGATGTTGAACAGCGGGTTTTCGCAGGGACGCGCCTGTGCCTTCGGGAACGAAGCAGGCAGGTGGCGACGGGTGGGGCTCAAGGGCGAAATCATGGTCGCCGATGCTCCCAAAGCGCGCAGGCACGTTCAATCAGCGTTTGTGAACCTTCAGGTATGGGTTTGTTAAACAATCCCCGCTATTCAACTGAACCCGGTGACGGGGTGAGGCGTGTAGTTCGCCTCCAGGCGCTCAATCTCGGCGGCAGTGAGCTGGATATCCAGCGCAGCGACGGCATCATCCAGCTGCGCGGCCCTGGACGCGCCGACAATCGGCGAGGTGACCCCAGGGTGCGCCAACACCCAGGCCAGGGCGATTTGTGCCATGGGCACGCCGCGCTCGTTGGCCAGTTGCTCCACGGCGTTGATCACATGGCCGTCAATGGCGTCAGTGGCATCCAGTACGTTCTTGCCGAAATCATCAGTTTTGCTGCGCTCGGTCTGCTGCCCGTGAGGGCGGGTCAAGCGCCCGCGCGCCATAGGGCTCCAGGGCATCAAGGCGACGCCCTGGTCGATGCACAGCGGGATCATCTCGCGCTCTTCTTCGCGGTAGATCAGGTTGAGGTAATTCTGCATCGAGACGAAGGGGCTCCAGTGATTGGTCCTGGCCACTTCCTGCGCCTTGGCGAACTGCCAGGCGAACATCGACGAGGCGCCGATGTAGCGGGCCTTGCCGGCTTTGACCACGTCATGCAGAGCTTCCATGGTTTCTTCAATGGGCGTGGTATAATCCCAGCGATGCACCTGATACAGGTCCACATAGTCCAGGCCCAGCCGCGTGAGGCTGGCGTCGATGTTGGCCAGGATGGCCTTGCGCGACAGGCCTTTTTCGTTCGGCCGGGCCACGCCCTGGCCCATGCCGGCAGGGAAAAATACTTTGGTCGCGACCACCGTTTCATCGCGGCGGGTAAATGCTTTGAGCATCTTGCCGAGGATGATTTCCGAAGTGCCCGCCGAGTAACTGTTGGCCGTATCAAAAAAATTGATGCCGTGCTCGACGGCGTGCTTGAAGACCGGGCGGGTTGCGTCCTCATCCAGTGTCCAGGTGTGGGTGCCTGCTTCGGGTTGGCCGAAGGTCATACCGCCCAGGCAAAGGCGCGACACCTCCAGACCGGTTTTACCTAATTTGACGAATTGCATGGTGGTTCTCCAATGTGAAGCGTTATTCGGCTCTCGGACCAAAACCGGCATAAGGTTTCAGAGGCACAATGGCGGTGACTTCGAGCATGCCGTTGTTCACCAGCGGCAGCGTTGCGAGCTGTTCGCGCACACTGGCCTCGCTGTCGGCTTCGACCAGCAGGCAGGCGCCGCCTTTGTCGCCACGGTGCCAGATGGTGCGGATGAACCCTTCCAGGTAGAGCGCCCTGGCGCGTTGGGCCTCAGCGTCGAGAAAAGGGGCGAAATCCGCATCGGAAAAACGTTCCGATATGCGGCGTGATAACGTGATGAATTGCATGGGCTTCCTCGCTTGAGCGGGCTTTTTTGAACCGCTCGGCGATGATTTCAAATAAAACGGTGTGGGTCCAAGACGGGTTCTGCACCACCTGAGACCGGATTCGCATGACCCTGGATCTTCGTTTGCTTGTCGCGTTTATCACGGTAGCCGAGACCGAAAATGTGGGGCAGGCGGCGCTGCGCCTGCACATCTCGCAATCGCCACTGAGCCGGCAAATCATTCAGTTGGAAGACCAGCTGGGGTTGCAGCTGTTTGAACGCACGCGCCAGCGCATGCGTCTTACAGACGAAGGGCGATTGTTCCTGCGCGAGGCGCGCAGACTGTTGGAACACGCTTCGGAGGTAGCGGCGGCAGCGCGTAACATTGCGCAGGGGCAAACCGGCCATATCGTTGTGGGTTATGTGGAAGGCGCAATGCATTCCAACTTGCTGCCCCAAGCCCTGGCAGGCCTGCAGGCGGGTCTTCGCTCGGCGACCTTTGATATTCACTCGATGGGTTCGGCCCAACAAGTCGAGGCGTTGCGCGGCCGGGCCATCGACCTCGGGCTGGTGTACGCCGTTCCCGAGAGTGCCGACATAGCGAGCATGGAGGTCACCCGTGAAGCGTTATTGCTGGTGCTCGCCAAGGACCATCCATTGGCGAGGCAGGAGCAGATTTCTCCCGAGGTGCTCAATGGCCAGCGTTGGGTCTCATTGGCGCAATCCATAAACCCGGATGCCCGCCGGCGGTTTCTGGAGCACTGCGCCGCGTGCGGGTTTGCCCCGGATATTCAGGCTGAAGCGAATGACCTGTTGGGCGTAATGCGGATGGTCGCCGCCGGTTTGGGGATCACGGTTATCCAGGCCAGCCTGCGCGATTGCATGTCCGGTAAGGTGGTGTTTCGCGAACTGCCCTGGTTTCCGGTGCGGATCGATATCCATGCGATCTGGCGCAAGGACGATCCCAAGCCATTGATTGCCAGCTTTCGGGAGGCTCTGGCGCGTTTCACTTTGTGTTAAGCGCAGTCAGGTAGGCGCTGAACATGTCGGCCATTCCGTCGGCATACACCACAATGTCCTGCGTGCTGCGCGGTGTGCTGGAGAAATCCTTGCCCGCGCAACTGAGGGTGGACTGAATCAAATCATGGGCCAGTTGGCGGGTGGCCTCGGATGCATCGGGCAGCAATTGCAGCATGAAGTCGTGGAATATCTGGCGGCCGGCCGCCCGCACTTCCAGGGCTTCGGGCGCATTGCGATACAGCGGTGCCGCGTCATCCAGCGCGCCGCGCATCAGCGCTTCCTCGCACTCCGAATGAATGAACGCATGCACCAGCGTGCGCAGACGCTCCAGCGGCGCAATCTGCTGCTCTTCCAGAATCTTGCGCAGCATCTGCGTGGTTTGCTGCCACTCATCGCTTTGCAGGCGAAACAGGATCGCCGCCTTGTTCGGGAAGTACTGATACACCGAACCCACACTCACACCGGCTTTCTCGGCGACCCGCGCCGTGGTGAAACGAGTGGCACCTTCCTTGGCCAAAACCTGAATAGCCGCTTCCAGTATCGCCGCCACCAATTCAGTGGAACGGGCCTGTTGTGGCTGTTTGCGCGAGGAAATACGCGCGGTCTGGCGGGTGGTCATGAGCGGCTCCAGCGCGTTGGGGAACGCGAATAGCGAATGCGACGAATCACTCGCATACTTTGAATGCGACGAATTAGTCGCATCTTAGTCCCAACTTGATGGAATGCAATCATGACAACCTTGACCACCGCACCTCTCGCAGCGCTGATTGACCGTCTCTACGCGCAAGCCAATGCCGCGACCAGCCCAAGTCTGAACAACGTATCGCGTGAAGAGCGCGACCGCCTGATGCACAGCAAAACCGAATACGTGACGCTCTATACCTTGCTCAAAGACCTGTGGCTGCCCGTTTCCCGCGACACCGGTACGTTGCTTTACATGCTGGCGCGCAGCACAAAAGCGCGAGCAATTGTCGAGTTCGGTACCTCGTTTGGCCTGTCCACATTGTTTCTGGCGGCCGCGTTGCGCGACAACGGTGGCGGCGTGTTGATTGGCAGCGAGTTCGAACCCTCGAAAATCGCCCTGGCGCGCGAGCACTTTGTTGAAGGCGGCGTGAGTGACCTGATTGAAATTCGTGAGGGCGACGCGCTGGTGTCCCTGGCCTCTGGTTTGCCGGAATCCGTTGATCTGCTGCTGCTCGATGGCGCCAAAACCTTGTACGGCGACGTGCTGAAACGGGTGGAAAAGCACCTGCGCCCAGGCGCCCTGATTGTGGCGGATAACACCAACTACTGCCCGGAATACCTGGCACACGTGCGCTCGCCGCAGAACGGTTATTTGTCGGTGCCGTTTGCCGATGATATCGAACTGTCCATTCGCCTCGGCTGAATCAAACCTTCAGGATCACGCTCATGACACAACACAGTAGCAACGTACTGCTGAAACTGCTGCCGATCACCCTGGCGGTGTTCGTTGCTTTCCTGATTATCGGCATGCAACTGCCGGTGCTGCCGTTGCACCTGAACCACACGCTGGGCATGAGCACGCTGGTGGTCGGCGTGGTGGTGGGTGCGCAGTTCGCGGCGGCGTTGCTGTCGCGGGCCTGGGCCGGGAATTTTGCCGACATGCGCGGGCCCAAGCGTGCGCTGTTGATTGGCATGCTGGTAGCAGCCAGCTCCGGCTTGCTGTACCTGGCGTCGTTGGGGTTTGTTGATTCCCCGGCGGTGTCGGTGTGGATTTTGCTCGCCGGGCGTGTGGTGCTGGCCCTGGGTGAGAGCCTGATTATCACCGGTTCCATGGGCTGGGGCATGGGCCTGGTCGGGCCACAGAATGCCGGCAAGGTTATGGCGTGGATCGGCATTGCGATCTACGCCGCCTTTGCACTCGGTGCACCGCTGGGGGTGGCGATTAACAACAGATGGGGCTTCAGCGGGATAGCCATCGGCACGATGCTGCTGCCGGTACTCGCCTTCGGTATGGTCGCCGGTGCCAAGGGCGTTGCGCCCACCAGCCAGCGCCGCACCTCGTTCTATAAGGTGTTGGGCGCGGTGTGGTTGCCGGGCCTGGGGCTGGCGTTTTCCAGCATCGGGTTTGGGGTGATCACCGCGTTTATCGCGCTATTGTTTGCGAGCAAAGACTGGGGCAATGCGTCGTTCGCCTTTACCGCCTTTGGCGTAGCATTTATTGGTGCGCGGATCTTCTTCGGGCACCTGCCGGACAAGCTCGGCGGCGCCGGGGTTGCGCTGGTGTGTGTGTTGATTGAAGCGGCGGGACAACTGCTGATCTGGGGCGCGGGTTCGCCAATGATGGCGTACCTGGGTGCGGCGTTGACCGGTTTTGGTTACTCGCTGGCATTTCCGGGTTTTGGCGTGGAAGCCATCAAGCGTGCACCGCCGCAAACACGCGGGCTGGCGATGGGGGCTTATGTGGCCTTCCTGGATATTGCTTTGGGCATCAGCAGCCCGCTGGCTGGCGCGCTGGCCGGTGCTGCGGGTGTGGCATCGGTGTATTTGGCTGGCGCCGTCGCCGTCGCATGTTCTGTCGTGGTGGCCTGGGCGCTGTTGGCCAAACAACCCGCACTCAGCGCTTGCTGAATGCCAGCCGCGCGGCGAACAACACGAAGATCAGGCCGGTGGTGCGGTCCATCCACTGGATGACGTTTTCCCTGCGCAGGAATCCGGAGAGTGGCTGGGTGGCGCCTATCAACACCAGCGACCACACCAGCCCGAGCACCACGTGGATGCTGACCAGCCCGAAGGTCCAGGCGATAAGCGAATGGCCTTGGGGGATGAACTGCGGCAGGAATGACACGTAAAAAATACCAATCTTGGGATTCAACACATTGCCCAGCATGCCCTTGAGGAACCAGTTGTTGTTGGCCTTGCCGTCGGTTTCAGCGGCCGACAACGAGCGGCGCGGGCGCACCAGCATGTTCAAGCCGAGCCAGGCCAGGTAGGCGGCGCCGCAGTATTTCAAAACGTTGTAGGCCAGTTCCGATACCGCAATCAACGCGCCCAGCCCAAAGGCCACCGCTGCCCCCCATAGCAAACAGCCAGCGTTTATACCGAGTGTGGCTTGCAGTGCCTGGCGCTTGCCTTCGACGGTGGCGGTGCGCAGTACCAGCGCGGTGTCGAGCCCTGGCGTGAGCGTCAGCAGGGTGGCAGCGAAGGTGAAGGCGAGGAGGTTGTCGGTGATGGACATGGGCCGATGCCTGCAAGGAAAGGTGGGTGAAAGTTAGCACCGATCGGCAGTCAGGTCGGAAAACCCTGAGACTTCCCGGCGAAAATCTTCATAATGACGGCCATTTTGTTTAGCTCGTTATTCTGGTGTGCCCGCATGGAAATTAAGGTCAACTTTCTCGACAACCTTCGACTTGAAGCCAAGTTCGATGATTTCACGGTGATCGCCGACCAGCCGATTCGCTACAAGGGCGACGGTTCGGCGCCGGGGCCGTTCGATTACTTCCTGGCTTCGTCGGCGTTGTGCGCGGCGTACTTTGTAAAGTTGTACTGCGAAACCCGCAATATCCCCACCGACAATATTCGCCTGTCGCAGAACAACATCGTCGACCCGGAAAACCGCTACAACCAGATCTTCAAGATCCAGGTCGAGCTGCCGGCAGATATTTCCGACAAGGACCGTCAGGGCATCCTGCGTTCCATCGACCGCTGCACTGTGAAGAAAGTGGTGCAGGCCGGCCCTGAGTTTGTGATCGAAGAAGTCGAAAACCTTGACGCCGATGCCCAGGCCTTGTTGATGCCGAGCACCACGTCGAACGCAGGCACCTACATCGCCGGTAAAGACCTGCCGCTGGAGCAGACCATCGCGAATATGTCCGGCATCCTCGCCGGGCTGGGCATGAAGATCGAGATCGCGTCGTGGCGCAATATCGTGCCCAACGTGTGGTCGTTGCATATCCGCGATGCGCATTCGCCGATGTGCTTCACCAACGGCAAGGGCGCGACCAAGGAAGGCGCGTTGGCGTCAGCGTTGGGCGAGTTTATCGAGCGTCTTAACTGTAACTTCTTCTACAACGACCAGTTCTGGGGCGAAGAACTGGCCAATGCGCCGTTCGTGCATTACCCGGACGAGCGCTGGTTCCAGCCGGGCCCCGATGATGAGTTGCCGGTTGAAATCCTCGACGCTTACTGCCGCAAAATCTACGACCGCGAGGGCGAGCTGCGCGGCTCGCACCTGTACGACACCAACTCGGGCAATGAAGCGCGCGGCATTGTTTCGCTGCCGTTTGTGCGTCAGTCGGACGGTGAAGTGGTGTATTTCCCGTCCAACCTGATCGAAAACCTCTACCTCAGCAACGGCATGAGCGCGGGTAATACCCTGGCCGAAGCCCAGGTGCAGTGCCTGTCGGAGATTTTCGAACGCGCGGTGAAACGCGAAATCATTGAGGGCGAGTTCGCCTTGCCGGACGTTCCGGCTGAGGTACTGGCCAAATACCCGGGCATTCTGGCCGGCATTCAAGGCCTGGAAGCCCAGGGCTTCCCGGTGCTGGTCAAGGACGCGTCCCTGGGCGGTGAATTCCCGGTAATGTGCGTGACCCTGATGAACCCGCGCACCGGCGGCGTGTTTGCCTCGTTTGGCGCACACCCAAGCCTGGAAGTCGCGCTGGAGCGCAGCCTTACTGAATTGCTGCAAGGCCGCAGCTTTGAAGGCTTGAACGATTTGCCGCAGCCGACCTTCGAAGGCCAGGCGGTGACCGAGCCGAACAATTTCGTGGAGCACTTTATCGACTCCAGCGGTGTGGTGTCGTGGCGCTTCTTCAGCGCACAGTCGGATTACGAGTTTGTCGAGTGGGACTTCTCGGGTGAAGGCGCAGATTCCAATGCACAGGAAGCTGCCACATTGTTCGGCATTCTTGATGGGATGGGTAAAGAGTCCTACATGGCCGTGTATGAACACCTCGGTGCGAAGGCCTGCCGGATCCTGGTGCCGGACTATTCGGAAATCTACCCGGTAGACGACCTGATCTGGGACAACACCAACAAGGCGCTGTTCTTCCGCGCCGACATCCTCAACCTGCACGCGCTCGATGACGATGAGCTGCAAGCGTTGGTAGAACGCCTGATCGAAAGCGAGCTGGATGACTACACCGACATCACCACCCTGATCGGCATCGAGTTTGACGACAACACGGCGTGGGGGCAGTTGACCATTCTGGAGTTGAAGCTGCTGATTTTCCTGGCCTTGAAGCAATATGAAGAAGCCAAGGAATGCGTCGAGATGTTCCTGCAATACAACGACAACACCGCCGAACGTGGCCTGTTTTACCAGGCGATGAACGCAGTGCTGGAGATGCAGCTGGACGACGACCTGGAACTGGAAGACTACGAAGTCAACTTCCGCCGCATGTTTGGCAATGAGCGGATGGACGCGGTGACAGGTTCGGTCGACGGCAGCGTGCGGTTCTACGGGCTCACGCCAACCAGCATGAAGCTCGAAGGCCTGGACCGGCATTTACGCTTGATCGACAGCTACAAGAAACTGCACAGCGCGCGGGCCAGCATCACCTCAGCCTGACGGAGCTTGATCGTTCCCACGCTCTGCGTGGGAATGCATCCCGTGACGCTCTGCGTCACCCAACCACAGCAGGGACGCAGAGCGTCCCAAGCGGCATTCCCACGCAGAGCGTGGGAACGATCAAACGCTTCACAAATCTGCTGTTCTGTGGGAGCTGGCTTGCCTGCGATGGCGGCCAGCCGAGATTCACCTGCCGCACCCCACTCTAAATGTGGGAGCGGGCTTGCTCGCGAATGCGGTGTGTCAGTCACCGAATCTGTTAACTGACACACCGCATTCGCGAGCAAGCCCGCTCCCACAGGGGTTCTTTACTGTTTGGGTGGCCGGGTTAGATTAGCGCCAACGCCTGCGCCAGATCTGCCCTCAGGTCCTCCACATCCTCAACCCCCACCGATAACCGCACCAGCCCATCCCCAATGCCCAATTGCGCGCGCGTTGCCGCCGGGATGCTCGCGTGGGTCATGATCGCCGGGTGTTCGATCAGGCTTTCCACCCCACCCAAACTTTCCGCCAAGGCGAAGATCTTCACGTTTTCCAGGAAGCGCGTGGCGCCCGCCAGGTCGCTGTTCAAATCCACCGAAATCATCCCGCCAAAGCCACGCATCTGCTTTTTCGCCAACTCATGCTGCGGATGGGACGGCAAGCCTGGGTAATACACCCGCGCCACCTGCGGCTGTTTTTCCAGCCACGTGGCCAGGTCCAGGGCGTTGCTGCAATGGCGTTCCATGCGCAGCGCCAGGGTTTTCACGCCGCGTAGGGTCAGGAAGGCGTCGAACGGCCCGGCTATCGCGCCCACCGAGTTTTGCAGGAAACCCAGGCGCTCGGCGAGCTCCGGGTTGTGGCCGACAATAGCGATGCCGCCAATCACGTCGGAGTGGCCGTTGAGGTATTTGGTGGTGGAGTGCACCACGATGTCGAAGCCCAGTTCCAGCGGGCGCTGGATCCACGGGCTGGCGAAGGTGTTGTCAGCGACGCAGATGATGCCGCGATCCCGGCAGATACGCGCGATGGCGCTCAAGTCGGTCAGGCTCAGCAGCGGGTTGCTTGGGGTTTCGACCCAGACCATGCGCGTGTTGTCTTGCAGTGAGGCTTCAAACGCTTGCAGGTCGCTCAAATCGACGTAGCTGAAACTGTGCCCGGCGCTGCGTTGGCGCACCTTGTCGAACAGGCGGAAGGTGCCGCCGTACAAGTCATTGCCCGAAACAATATGCGCACCGGCATCCAGCAACTCCAGCACGGTGGAAATCGCCGCCAGCCCGGACGCAAAGGCAAACGCTGCGCTGCCGCCTTCGAGGTCGGCCACGCAACGCTCCAGGGCAAACCGTGTCGGGTTGTGCGAGCGCCCGTAGTCAAAGCCCTTGTGCACGCCGGGGCTGTCCTGCAGGTAAGTGGAGTTGGCGTAGATCGGCGGCATCAGCGCGCCCGTGGTCGGGTCGGGTGATTGCCCGGCGTGGATCACGCGGGTGGCAAACGCGCTTTTATCGGATTGACTCATGCAAGGGATCTCCGTAGGTGATTGAGCAGGTCGACGCGGGTGATCAGACCGTGAAAGCCCGAAGCGTCGGCAATAATGGCAACGAGGCCGCGATCGAGTTCCGCCTGCAGTTCGGCCAGGCTGGCGCTCGGGGCGAGGGTTTGCAAGGTATCGGTCATGGCGCTGGCGACGTTGCTGGAAAAGGCCGCCGGGTCATGGTGCAGGCCCAGCAGGATGTCGGATTCGTCAATCACGCCAACCAGCTTCTGACCGTCCGCCAGCACCGGCAGTTGCGAAACATCCGCCAGGCGCATGCGCTGGAACGCGGTGAGCAGGGTGTCGTCGGGGCTCACGCTGATCACGCGGCCGTCTTCAAAGCGGCGGGCGATCACGTCGCGCAGGTCGCCGTAGTGTTTGTATTGCAGCAGGCCTGAGTCCTTCATCCATTGGTCGTTGTAGACCTTGGACAGGTAGCGCGTACCGGTGTCGCACACAAAGGTCACCACGCGCTTGGGTTCGGTCTGTTCGCGGCAATAGCGCAGGGCGGCGGCGAGCAGGGTGCCGGTGGACGAGCCACCGAGAATGCCTTCGGCCTTGAGCAGTTGGCGGGCGTGGTCGAAGCTTTCTTCATCGCTGATGGAATAGGCGTGACGCACGCTGGAGAGGTCGGCAATCGAGGGGATGAAGTCCTCGCCGATGCCTTCCACCGCCCAGGACCCCGGGGTTTCCATCTTGCCGCTGCGGCTGTATTCGGCCATGACCGAGCCGACCGGGTCGGCGAGCACCATGGCGAGTTCAGGCTGAACGCGTTTGAAGAAACGCGTCAGGCCAGTGAGGGTGCCGGCCGAGCCGACGCCGACCACGATGGCGTCCACGTCATGCTGGGTTTGCGCCCAGATTTCCGGCGCGGTGCTGGTTTCGTGGGCCAGAGGGTTGGCCGGGTTGTTGAATTGGTCGGCGAAAAAGGCGTCGGGAATATCCTTGGCCAGGCGGGCCGCCACGTCCTGGTAATACTCGGGGTGGCCCTTGCCGACGTCGGAGCGTGTGATGTGCACCTCGGCGCCCATGGCTTTGAGGTGCAGCACCTTTTCCGTGGACATCTTGTCGGGCACCACCAGCACCACGCGGTAGCCTTTGGCGCGGCCGACCAACGCCAAACCAAGGCCGGTATTGCCGGCGGTGGCTTCGATGATGGTACCGCCGGGGCGCAGACGGCCGTCGCGCTCGGCGGCATCGATCATGGCCAGGCCGATGCGGTCCTTGATGGAGCCTCCGGGGTTTTGCGATTCGAGTTTGAGAAACAGCGTGCACAGGCCGGTATCAAAACGGCTGACGCGAACCAGTGGCGTATTGCCGATCAGTTCGAGGACGGCGGGGCGGGGAAGCGTGGGCATGTCGTCACCTGGGTACGGGATGGGCACAGGGCGGGAGCGCAGCAAAAAAAGAGCATGGCTTGGAACATAGGCCGGGATCGCGCCGGTCGCAACCGGGCGGTCCGTTGGATGTCTTTTTTTGGCGCATGAACGCGCTTATATGAACGGCTGCATCTGTGCTGTGACGGCAGCGCTGGCAGCTTGCATCGGTGCGCGAAGCTCGCTGCCGATCAGCCCTTGCAGCGCCAGAGCGGCCTTGACCGGTGCGGGGTTGGGCTCCGAGAACATTGCGTTTATCAACGGCAACAATTGGAAAAAGGTCGCCCGGGCTTCCGCTAACTGGTTATCCCGCACTTGCTGGCACAGCGCCACGAATTGCTCGGTGTGTACGTGGGCCGAGGCCGCAATCGCACCCGTGGCGCCCAGGCACAGCGCGTTGAACATCTGAATGTCCTCGCCACACAACACGTCCACCTGGCCGCTGGCGATCAGCGCGAGGGTATTGGCCAGATTGCCGCCGCAATCCTTGATCGCCACGATCCGCTCATGGGCGGCGATGTTGAGCAAGGTGGCCCGCTCGAAGCTGACGCCCGTGCGGTAGGGAATGTCGTAGAGAATGATCGGCACGCCTGACGCATCGGCCACTGTGCGGAAAAACGCTTCAAGACCGGCCTGACATGGCCGGATATAACTCGGTGCCGGCACCAGCAAGCCTGCGACCGGGCGCTTGAGGATTTCGCGCTGAAATTGCAGCAGCTCAATCTGGTTGTTGCCCGACAGCCCCATCACCACACGGTGCGCGGGCACCACTTGCAGCACGGCATCCAGCACTGCCAGTTGCTCTTGGCGGCTCAACGATGCCGCTTCGCCAGTGGTGGTACACACCATGATCCCGGCCACATGCTTTTCCAGCAGATGGCTGACCAAACGGCGCAGGCCAATAAAGTCGATGGCACCGTCATGAAACGGTGTGACCACGGGAACCCAGATACCTTGAAACGCTGACATGCACTTTCTCCTGATGGTTGACCGATTGAGTCACCGTCAGAAGGGCAGAGGGAATTGTGCAAGGGGGAGGGGGCCTTCGCGCTCAATGTCCTGTCAGCTCATCTGACGGGACAGCGCGCCCCGGTCACATGAGCGACTGTTTCTTCGATTTGAGGGCGCGCGCTACGCAGCCTTGCGCCTTGGCAACGGAGCCAATAGCGGGAAGGTTAGCGAACGACGTGGAAGACATGAATTGTCACACCCTGAAGAAGGGCTCCATCTTCAGGGGATGTGAGCGAATGTGTCAACCCCGCCGCAGGTGCCCGCGCACAAATGCTGCGACCTCAGCCATAAGCTCCGCATCTTCCGGCGCGCCCATGAAACCGCCATGGGGCATCGCTTCGAACACATGCAACTGCGCCGGAATTTGCGCTTGGCGCAAGGCGCGGTGCATGCGCACGGTATTGGAAAGGAACAGGTCCCGCGTGCCGCTTTGCAGAAAGGTCGGCGGGAAGCCTGCTGCAAAATCGCCAAACAGTGGCGACAGGTAGGGGTGGGACAAGTCCTCGCCAGCGGCATACAGCAGGTTGGCGCCCATCAACGGGTTGGGCAGCACCACGTCGACGGTGCGGTTGACCTGGAAGCTGTCGCCGGATTCGGTCAGGTCCACTTCCGGCGATAACAACACCAGCGCCGCCGGTAACGGCAAGCCTTCGTCCCGCGCGCGCAGCACCATGGCCGCTGCCAGGTTGCCGCCCGCCGAACGCCCGCCGATCACGATATGTTCCGGGGCGTGGAGCTTGAGCACATGACGGTAGGTGGCCATGCAGTCATCCAGGGCGGCGGGGTACGGGTGATCGGGCGGCATGCGGTAGTCCACGCCGTAGCAGATGACGTCGTGCAGGTCAGCCTGCCTACCGGCGGCAATGCGACAGTTTTCACCGCCGCCAAAGACCAGCGCGCCGCCGTGCAGGTCGATGTAGGCAAAGTCTGAACCTGCCAGCGGTGTGGCCACGTGGACGGTGGCGTCTTCCACGGCGAGGGTCAGCAGGCTGGCACGCAGGAGTGCCGCCTGCCCGGCGTTGGCGCTGGCGTAATGCTGGTCGACAGACGCTTGCAGGCGACGCCAGCCGTCGTGGTCGTCAGGCGCAGGCATGGCGTGCAGCGCATTGACGGGCACGCCGTCGGGGTTGACCAGGCGGCTGAGCGTGGCTTGGGCCTCGGCGCTGATCGAGTGCGGGACCGGGATAGTGCGCGGTTGAAGTTTGATGCCGTGGTTCATGGGCGGGCAGCTCGCGTTCGACAACTTGGGGGGGGCAAGGATGACAGAAGGCAGTTTCTTGTGGGAGCTGGCTTGCCTGCGATGACCATAGGTATCTACACAACTTTTAGAGGCTGGCGAATCTCCCTGTGGTGAGCGGGCTTGCCCCGCGTTGGGCTGCGTAGCAGCCCCGGAACCAGCCACTACGAAGTGTCTGATACACCGTATTCTTCTTTCCTGGGGCTGCTTCGCAGCCC
>NZ_MSDF01000027.1 GCF_002022275.1 Pseudomonas fluorescens | reverse complement strand
GGCTTCGATGAACTGAAGCAACTCGCTGTCGAATCTCGCGTAACTCTTTGTTTACCAAGGAGTTTTCCGTTTCGACTGCGCCGGAAGTGGGGCGAATTATAGACTTCCAGAATCTGCCGTCAACCCTTAATTTGGATTTTCTATCAAACAGACTGAAATGCCCCAATTCCTGCCTATATAGAGAGCAACGCCGAAACAAATGAGCAATATATTGCTCAAACCGAAACACTTGAGCATCATATCGTCTCTGCTTCTTTACCATGACCTCGGACGAACACCCCCAATGACCACCCCACCCCGCAGCCTGGCTTAGGCATTGTTTCCTGTCGGCCTGCTGTTGATCGCCATGGCGTCCATCCAGTCCGGCGCGTCGCTGGCCAAAAGCATGTTCCCCATCGTCGGCGCCCAAGGCACGACAACGCTGCGCCTGGTTTTCGCCAGCGTGATCATGCTGCTTCTATTACGCCCATGGCGCGCCAAGCTGACGGCCAAGTCCCTGCGCACGGTGGTCATTTACGGCATGGCATTGGGCGGCATGAACTTCCTCTTCTATATGTCATTGCGCACCGTTCCATTGGGCATTGCAGTCGCACTCGAATTTACAGGCCCACTCGCCGTCGCCCTCTACGCTTCGCGCCGTGCGGTGGACTTCCTGTGGATTGCACTGGCGATCGCCGGCCTGCTGTTACTCATCCCTATGGGGGAAGCCAGCAGCGGCATCGACTTGACCGGGGCGGCCTATGCACTGGGCGCAGGTGTCTGCTGGGCGCTCTATATTCTGTTTGGCCAGAAAGCCGGCAACGACAATGGCGTGCAAACTGCTGCCCTCGGCGTGATGATCGCCGCGTTGTTCGTAGCGCCCATCGGTATCGTCCACGCAGGCGCCGCACTGTTGACGCCTGCGCTTATTCCGATCGCCATTGGAGTAGCCATACTCTCCACTGCCCTGCCCTACACCCTCGAAATGGTCGCACTCACGCGCCTGCCCGCACGCACGTTTGGGACCTTGATGAGTATCGAGCCCGCATTCGGAGCCCTATCCGGCCTGTTTTTCCTGCAGGAGCATTTGTCACTCGCACAATGGTTGGCCATCACCTGCATCATCCTGGCCTCCGTGGGCGCCACACTTACAATGCGCAACGAATCCAAACCGCTGGTGCCCGCCGATTGATCATCTTTAAGGTAGCTCTGGTATTTGCCGCTCATTTAGGCCATGTTTAGGCCGCGAACGAATGCCATTCATGGAGAATTTCGACAAGGACAGCTGAACGCTACAATCGAGAGCGAGTGAAGCCTGCTTCGGGCCTTTTTGCGAAGCGGCTATTAAGGATAGGAATGAAACGAATTTTGATACTGTTAATGGTCGTAGCCATTGCTGGCTGTGCCGCGACCACCAAGACAGAAGTTAAACGGGGCAAAAAAGGGCTGCATATCAACTGTTCCGGCCTGTCCTCCTCCTGGGACCAGTGCTACACCAGTGCGGCCAACTCATGTGGCGCCAAGGGCTACCGGGTCATCGCAAAATCCGGTGACAACTCCGAGGAGCCAGGGGATTACCCCTTCGGCCTCAACCCTGCCGGCTACACCAGCCGCAGCATGATCGTCATCTGTAAATGACGCCCCGAGCAGTCACCTGCGACTGCTCATTAAATTCCTGACACCACTCTCTCCTTCGTGACGCTGCGTCTAGACTCCTGCTCGACCCTTGAGCCAACGGAGTTCCCATGACACACAACAAGAAAATCGTATTGGTAGTGGGTGCCGGTGATGCAACCGGCGGCGCCATTGCCAAACGTTTTGCCCGCGAGGGTTACGTTGCCTGCGTTACCCGTCGCAGCGCCGACAAATTGCAGCCTCTGGTAGACAACATCCAGTCGGCAGGTGGCGAAGCCCATGGGTTTGCTTGCGATGCGCGTAAAGAAGAAGACGTCATCGCGTTGATCGAGCAGATTGAGACCGAACTGGGGCCCATCGAAGCATTTGTCTTCAACATTGGCGCCAACGTGCCATGCAGCATCCTCGAAGAAACCGCACGCAAGTACTTCAAGATCTGGGAGATGGCCTGCTTCTCGGGTTTCCTGAATGCTCGCGAAGTGGCCAAGCGCATGGTCACTCGCAACCGTGGCACCATCTTGTTCACCGGCGCCACTGCTGGCTTGCGCGGTGGCGCCGGGTTTGCCGCGTTCGCCGGTGCCAAGCATGGCATCCGTGCGCTTGCGCAAAGCATGGCGCGGGAATTGGGCCCCAGAAATATCCACGTCGCCCATGTGGTGGTCGACGGCGCCATCGATACCGACTTCATTCGCGACAATTTCCCGCAAAAATATGCCCAGAAGGACCAGGACGGCATTCTCAACCCGGACCACATCGCCGACAACTATTGGTACCTGCACAGCCAGCCACGCGACGCCTGGACTTTCGAACTGGACCTGCGCCCCTGGAATGAACCCTGGTAAGCCCCTCCCTAACAATAAGCAGCGAGCATCGACCATGAGTAAAACCCTGGAATTCTTCTTCGACCTCGGCAGCCCGGCAACCTATCTGGCGTACACCCAACTGCCGACCCTGTGCGCAGAAACCGGCACACAGCTTGTGTATCAACCCATGCTGTTGGGTGGCGTGTTCAAAGCCACCGGCAATGCCTCGCCAATCACCGTTCCGGCCAAGGGCCGCTACCTGTTTGACGACCTCGCGCGCTACGCCGAACGCTACAACGTGGTGCTCAAGTTCAACCCCCACTTCCCCATCAATACACTGGTGCTGATGCGCGCCGTCACGGGCATCCAGATGCATCAGCCCGAGCGTTTCCAGGCATTTATCGACTGCCTGTTTCATGCCCTTTGGGTAGAAGGCCGTCACTTGGGCGATCTGGCCATCGTCGCCAGCGTGCTCGCCGAACAAGGCTTTGACCCAGAGTACGTCTTGGCCCTGGCCAACGATGAAGCGGTAAAAACCGCCCTCAAAGACAAAACCGAACAGGCCATTCAACGCGGCGTGTTCGGTGCGCCCAGCATGTTTGTAGGAAACCAGCTGTTCTTCGGTCAGGACCGTCTGGAGTTTGTGCGCGAAGCCCTCAGTTAGATGTCGATCACCAAGCGTCCTTGAGCGCCGCCAGCGAGCAAATCGTATGCGGCGTTTGCTGTCTGTAAATCAAATTGATGCGGGTTCATGATCGGCTTGAGCTTGCCCGCATCAATCAACGCAGCCGCGTCGGCGAGGATCTGCCCGTGGTGTTCACGGCCCTTGCCTGTCAACAACGGCAACAGTGTGAACACGCCTGAATAAGTCGCCCCTCGAAACGACAGCGGTGCCAGGCTATGTTGCCCCCAGCCCAGGCAGCTCACCACGTGGCCGCTATAAGTCTTTGCAGCCCGAAAGGACGCGTCCAGCGTCTGACCACCCACGGTGTCGTACACAATGTCGAAACCTTCGCCTGCGGTGTGCAATGTCACATAGTCTTCGACTGCGTGTTGCCCGTAGTCGATAAAGGTCGCCCCCAAGCGCTCAATGGCCGCCCGATGTTTGGCGGAACCGGTGGCATAGACCTTCGCGCCAAAGGCGAGGGCCAACTGCACCGCGATATGCCCTACACCGCCTGCGCCACCTTGAATCAAGACTGTGTGCCCAGGGCCTACATGCGCACGATCCACCAACCCCTCCCACGCAGTGATCAGCACCAATGGCAACACGGCAGCTTCGCGCATGCTCAACGTGGCAGGCTTGCTCGCCAGCAACCGCGCGTCGACCACTGCGTATTCGGCCAGCGATCCCTGTACACCCCCGATGCCAGTGCCGAGTGCGTACACCTCGTCGCCCACTTTCCACTCACCCGCCATAGGGCCAACCGCTTCGATAGTCCCCGCCAGGTCCATACCAATGACTGCTGGCAACGGCTGATTGGCATGCGCCGCCTGGCCGGCACGAATTTTCCCGTCCAGTGGGTTAAGGCCGCTGGCGCGAACTTTCACCAGCACCTGGCCGGCGCCGGCAGTCGGCTTGGCAATCTTGGCCAAGCGAAAGGGAGCGCCCACGGTGTCCACCATCAGAGCATTCATATAGGTCATGTCGGCGATCTCGGTTCGTTGAAGATGAAGCCAATCATCCGCTTGCACACTCATGCCGATAAGACGCTAAAACGCTATAGTGCCCATGCGCATATGGCATGAATCGGGTAAACCATGGACAAACTCAATGCAATGGCGGTTTTCGTTCGAGTGATCGAACGCGGCAGTTTTTCCGCCGTCGCCCGAGAAATGCAGACAACCCAACCGACCATCAGCAAAGTGCTGCGCGCCCTGGAAACCGAACTGGGCGGCAAACTGATTGCGCGCAGCACGCGCCACCTATCTCTGACGGACGAAGGTCAGCGGTACTACCAGCATTGCAGAGAAATCCTCGCGGCCGTGGATACGGCGGAGCACAGCTTCCAAACCGGCAAAGAGACCATCGCCGGCCCCCTGCGTATTGGTTCTTCGGTAAGTTTCGGGCGCCTGCATATCGCCCCGCGGCTGAGCGGGTTCCTTCAGCAATTCCCCGAGGTCCAGGTAGACCTGCAACTCAATGATCAATTGCAGGACATGGTCAGCGAAGGCCTGGACGTGACCCTGCGCATTGGAGAGTTGCGCGACAGCGGCCTGATCGCCCGGCAAATCGGGATCACTCATCGCATCACTCTGGCCAGCCCGGCTTACCTTGCCGCGCACCCCGCCCCGCACACTCCGCAAGACCTCGCGCAACACAATTGCCTGCTCTTTAATCTGCTGAGCAGCCAGAACCAGTGGATTTACGACAAGGAGGGCAAACGCCACACGGTACGCATCACCGGCAACGCTCAGAGCAACAACTCCGAGGCGGTGCGCGAGATGGTATTGACGGGGCTCGGCATTGCGCTGTCGCCCCTATGGTTGTTCGCTGAAGACTTGAAAGCCGGCCGCGTGGTCGCGCTGTTGCAGGATTACACGCCACTGTCCCTGCCCATCCACGCGGTGTCAGCGCCCAACCGCCGCCAGTCGGCCCGGGTCAAAGCGTTCGTCGACTATATGGCCGACGCCCTGGCCCAGGCCCCCGAACTGCAGCCGATCAGATAGCCGCCGTGCGCACCTGCAGCCATTCCAGCGCGGCGCCATCGAGCAGCGGGCTCAGGCGCTCGCGCACCTCCGCGTGATAAGCGTTGAACCACTCGCGCTCGTCCGTCGTCAGCAACGAGACCTCCAGGCAACGGGTGTCGATTGGGCACAAGGTCAGGGTTTCGAACTTGAGGAACTCACCAAACTCGGTCTTGCCCGCTTCACGGTTCAGCACCAGGTTCTCGATACGCACCCCCCAACGCCCCGGGCGATAGGTCCCCGGCTCGATCGAGGTAATCATCCCCGGCTGCATTGCCGTCTGCGGTGCAGCGGCCGCCTGGTAGGCAATCACCTGCGGGCCTTCATGCACATTCAGGAAATAACCTACACCGTGACCGGTCCCGTGGCCGTAGTCCACGCCTTCAGCCCAGATCGGCGCGCGGGCAATCGAATCCAGCAGCGGCGACAGAATGCCTTTGGGGAAGTGCGCGCGGGACAAGGCAATCACACCCTTGAGCACGCGTGTGCAGTCGCGTTTTTGCTCCTCACTCGGCGTACCAATCGGCACCATCCGCGTGATATCCGTGGTACCACCCAGGTACTGGCCACCCGAGTCGATCAGCAGCAAGCCATCGCCTTCGATCAGCGCGTGCTCTTCTTCGGTGGCGTGGTAATGCGGCATCGCACCGTTGGCATTAAACGCCGCGATCGTGTTGAAACTCAGCGACACATAATCAGGGCGGCGGGTACGCGCTGCGGTCAAATGCTCGTCGATGGTCAGCTCGGTAATGCGTTCGCGGCCCAGAGCGCTGTCCAGCCAGGCGAAGAACTCGCACAAGGCCGCGCCATCCTGCTCCATGGCTTTGCGAATATGCTCGGCGTCCGCCAGGCTTTTGCGCGATTTGGCCAACGTGGTCGGGTTCAGCCCTTCGATCAGCTTGACGCCCGCATCGAGGTTTTCCAGCAGGCCCGCCGTGACGCGAGCCGGATCGATTTGCACGCTGGCGCCCGACGGCACGGCACGCAGCGCATCCGCCACTTCGCTGTAATCGCGCAAGGTCACGCCGTCTTGTTCCAGCACAGCAGCCAGCTCTGCATGGACCTTGCTCAGTGCCACAAACAAAGTGGCCTGCTGTTGATTGATCAGCGCGAAGGACACAAACACCGGGTTGAACGACACGTCACCGCCGCGCAGGTTAAACAACCAGGCGATGTCATCCAGGGTGGCGATGAAATGCCAGTCGGCGCCCTTCTCTTTCAGGCTGGCGCGCAGTGCGGCGAGTTTGTCGCCACGGCTGACAGTCGCCTGTGGCGGCAAGTGTTGATAGATCGGCTGGTTCGGTAGCGTCGGGCGGTCTTGCCAGACTTCATTGAGCAGGTCGATATCGGTACGCAGACGTGCGCCGCGTTCTTCCAGCTTGGCGCCGAGGGTACGCGCCGAAGCCACAGCCATCACCGCGCCATCCACTGCCACCACAGCGCCTTGCGGCGTTTGCTCGGCCAGCCATTCCAGCGGGCCGGGTTGGCCAGGCTGCAATTTCACCAGTTCGATACCGCTGCCTTTGAGTTCCTTGGTCGCCTGTTCCCAGTAACGGCTGTCGGCCCACACACCAGCGAAATCCGCAGTGACAATCAGCGTACCCACCGACCCGTGAAACCCCGACAACCATTGCCGCCCCTGCCAGTAACCCGGCAAGTACTCGGACAAATGCGGGTCGGCCGACGGCACCAGCAGGGCATGAATGCCCTCGCGGCTCATCAGTTCGCGGGTATGCGCCAGGCGCTGGGGAACCGTTCCATGGGTCAAAGGCTGCGTACTCATTGTGTCTCCTGCTAACCACTAATAATTGTTATGTGCTGCAAATGAAAAATCAGACCGCCCAGAACGCCGGAGCGCTGGCAGATGCCGCCTTGATCAGGCGCACGGCCTCGTCGATATCCTGCTCGGTGGTAAACCGGCCCAGGCTCAGGCGAATGGTGCGACCGGCGCTGCGAGCATCATGGCCCAAGGCCAGAAGCACGTGGGACGGCGCATTGCTTGCCGAGTTGCAGGCAGAGGTCGCTGAAAATGCGATACCGGCGCTCAGCGCGGCGGAATTGAATTCGCCCTCGCCAAACGTCAGGCTCAGGGTATGGGGAATACGCTGCGTAAGGCTGCCATTCAGACGCACACCCGCAACCGACATCAGTTGATCCAGCAGGCGCTGACGCAAACTCGCAATCTTCGCCTTCTCTTCAACAAAGGATTCTGCCGCCAGCGCAAATGCGGTGCCCATGCCCGCGATCTGATGAGTCGCCAGCGTGCCGGAGCGCAGGCCGCCTTCATGACCGCCGCCGTGAATCTGCGCCAACACTTTCTGCTGCGCCCGTGGGCCGACGTACAGCGCACCGATACCTTTGGGCCCGTACAGCTTGTGCGCGGAAAACGACATCAAATCCACTGGCCACTCAGCCAGATTGATCGCCACCTTGCCCGCGCCTTGCGCAGCGTCCACATGCAGCAACGCGCCATGCTCGCGCACCCGCGCGCCAATGGCGGGGATGTCGTTCAGGGTGCCCAGTTCGTTATTCACCAGCATCAACGACACCAGAAAAGTGTCTTCACGCAAGGCTTCACTGACCGCCTCGGCGCTGATCAAGCCTTCGGCATCCGGCACCAGATAGGTCACCGCCACTCCGGTTTCCTGCAACTGCCGCGCGGTATCCAGCGTGGCCTTGTGCTCGATCTGGCTGGTGATGATATGCCCGCCCGCCACACCACGCGCCTGGGCGACGCCCTTAATCGCAAGGTTGTTGGACTCGGTAGCGCCGGAAGTCCAGACGATCTGCTCGGGGCTCGCACCGACGAGTGCAGCCACTTGAGCACGCGCCTGCTCAACCGTTTGCCGAGCCGCTTGGCCGAACGCATGGGAACTGGACGCCGGGTTACCGAAATTGGCATTGAAGCCCAAACACTCGACCATCACCTGGATGACCCGCTCATCCACTGGCGTGGTGGCGGCGTAATCGAAATACAACGGACGTTTATTCATAACGTTAAAGACTCGCAGAGCGTGTTCCCGAGAAAGGCGTCTCAGGGGCATCGACCGGGACAGAGGTTGTCAGGTTTAACCAGTCGAATGCCATTAAAGAAGGGCCACTTTATGTAAATGTGCGTAGGAACGCTCCTGAATTTCAGCTTAACAGGCTGAAGTGGCGCCATGGCAAACAAAAAGCCCGAGATTCCTTGTGGAAATCTCGGGCTTTTTGCCATTCGGCGCCAGCTCAACTGGGACGGCCATGCAGGACCACGCTGCGTTCGGCGTTCATTTCGCCCTGGCGATCAAAACCGAAGGGCTTCTGTGGCTGGCCAATCAGTGCAGCACGTTGCTGTTGATACTCATCGAACGACAACCCACGACGGCTCAACGCTTCCAGCGCCAGCTGTTTGGTTTCTTCGGCCGTGTAAGGGCGCAACTCTGGAGAGGGATGAGTCGCACACCCGGCGAGGACGGAGCTGACAATCAACAGCGAAACAGCGAGAAAACGGTTCATGGCGGTGGCCCTGCGAAGGAGGTTTCAAGTCAATGAACACAGGCTACTCCCGCCCCTTCACATCGAAAAATCATCGTCCGTGATAGTCGCTATCAACCGTTCAGGCACCTTCGATAGCCACCCCTCATATTCCTAAAAGACCTATAAATATGGAAATACGTTCGTTTACGGAATAAAAGTAACCTTCTATAAATGGCTGCACACCGAATCAACACTGTTCGCCACGCAACTGTTGCCAGGGCAACAGCCATTCAACAAAACACCAGGTACCCAACAGCTTAATTTTTCAGCAGATGGCCCGCAGGCCTTGTCCACCAAGGCTTTCAGCCGTTGGTACAGCTCTTGCTCAAGTCGGGTTACTTCACTTGCTATGAACCACTGTTGAATAAGGAACTGTTCATGACCCGTCCCCTGAATGTCGTTGCCCTCTCCGGCGGAACCTGGCGCCCGTCCCGTACCCTGGTGCTGACTCAAGCCGTGCTGGCCGAACTGGCCACCCTGCTGCCGATCGAGACCACCCTGATTGAACTGGGCGACATTGCCCGGCCCCTGGGCGGCGCGCTGTCCCGTGATGAATTGCCCGCCGAGGTCGAATCCCAACTGTTGGCCATCGAACAGGCCGATTTACTGGTTGTTGCCGCACCGGTCTATCGCGGCTCATACCCGGGCCTGCTCAAGCATCTGTTTGATCTGATCGGCCTCAACGCGCTGGTCAACACGCCGATCCTGCTCGCGGCGACTGGCGGCAGCGAACGTCACGCGCTGGTCCTCGATCACCAGTTGCGCCCGCTGTTCAGCTTCTTCCAGGCACTGACCTTGCCAATCGGCGTGTACGCCACCGAAGCCGACTTCACCGATTACCAAATCACCAGCGACTTATTAAAAGCCCGAATTCAACTGGCCGCAGAACGCGCGGCGCCCTTGTTTGCCGCGCACTCCCCTTCTCTGCTGAAAATCGCGTAAGGATTTGTCATGGATGTTTTCTGGTTTCTGCCCACCCACGGCGACGGTCATTACCTGGGCACCACTCAGGGTGCACGGCCGGTCACGCTCAATTACCTGAAGCAAGTTGCCCAAGCGGCTGACAGCCTGGGTTACCACGGCGTGTTGATTCCTACCGGACGCTCGTGCGAAGACTCCTGGGTGATCGCTTCGGCACTGGTGCCGCTGACCGAGCGCCTGCGCTATCTGGTAGCGATTCGCCCCGGCATTATTTCGCCCACGGTTTCCGCACGCATGGCGGCGACCCTGGATCGCCTTTCCAACGGCCGCCTGCTGATCAACGTGGTAACCGGCGGCGACCCCGACGAAAACCGTGGCGACGGCAGCTTCCTCGATCACAGTGAACGCTATGAAGTTTCCGACGAATTCCTGCAAATCTGGCGTCGCGTGCTGCAGGGCGAATCGGTAAATTTCGAAGGCAAACACCTGCGCGTACAAAACGCCAAGGCACTTTACCCACCGGTGCAGAAGCCTTATCCACCGCTGTATTTCGGTGGTTCCTCGGACGCCGCCCACGACCTCGCCGCTGAACAAGTCGATGTGTACCTGACCTGGGGCGAGCCGCCTGCTGCTGTCGCGGAAAAACTCGCAGACGTGCGTGAGCGCGCCGCACGCCACGGCCGCACGGTGAAATTCGGCATTCGCTTGCATGTGATTGTGCGCGAAACCGAAGAGGAGGCCTGGAAAGCCGCCGACAAACTGATTGAGCACATCAGCGACGAAACCATCGCCGCTGCGCAAAAATCCTTCTCGCGCTTTGATTCCGAAGGTCAGCGCCGTATGGCTGCCTTGCATGACGGGCGCCGTGACAACCTGGAAATTGCCCCCAACCTGTGGGCCGGTGTCGGCCTGGTGCGTGGTGGCGCCGGTACTGCGCTGGTGGGCAACCCGCAGCAAGTGGCCGAACGCATCAAGGAATACGCGGACCTTGGCATCGAGAGCTTCATTTTCTCCGGCTACCCGCACCTGGAAGAGGCCTATCGGTTTGCCGAGCTGGTGTTCCCGTTGCTGCCGGAACCCTACGCAAGCCTCGCCGGGCGCGGCGTCACCAACCTCACGGGGCCGTTTGGCGAAATGATTGCCAATGATGTGTTGCCTAAAACAAAGGCCTGAAAGTGATGCGATCTGCTGGGTGCGGACATTGCTTTTCTGTGGGAGCCGGGCTTGCCCGCGATGCAGGCGCTGAGGGGTATCAGTTACCCCGAGGTGATGCTATCGCAGGCAAGCCAGCTCCCACATTTGAACCGCATCGCCAGATAGATAGCGCTCGGCGTTTGACCTTATTGAGGAACCCCGTGTGACAGCCAAACCCCACAGCGTCCTGCCCTCCCCCCTGCAGACCGCCAAACTGCTGGCCGCCGAATTCGCCCTCACCGCCGTTGAACGCGATGAGCGCGGTGGCACGCCAAAAACCGAACGTGACGCCTTGCGCCGCAGCGGCCTGCTGGCCCTGAGCATTCCCACGCAATACGGCGGCCTCGGCGCGCACTGGAGTGAAACCCTGAGCATCGTGCGCGAGTTCGCCAAGGTCGACAGCTCCATCGCCCACGTCTTCGGCTTCCACCACTTGATGCTCGCCACCGTGCGTCTGTTTTCGCGACCGGACCAATGGCAGCCCTGGTTTGAACAAACCGCGCGCAAAAACTGGTTCTGGGGCAACGCCCTCAACCCGCTGGACACGCGCACGGTGGTCAAGGATTTCGGCGGCTGGCGTGAGTTCTCCGGCAAAAAAAGCTTCTGCTCCGGTGCCAGCGACTCGGAAATGCTGATCGCCTCGGCCGTGGATGAAAGCGCCGGCGGCAAGCTGCTGATCGCCGCCATCCCGAGCGGGCGCAGCGGTATCACGTTACATAACGACTGGAACAATATCGGCCAGCGCCAGACCGACAGCGGCAGCGCCAGCTTCGAGCGGGTGCGCGTCGAAGAGTCGGAATTGCTGCTCGACCCCGGCCCGCTGAGCACGCCTTTCGCTTGCTTGCGCCCGCTGATCGCCCAGCTGACGTTCACGCATATGTTCCTCGGGATTGCCGAAGGCGCCTTTGAAGAAGCGCGCAATTACACCCTCACCGAAACCCGTGCGTGGCATAAGTCCACGACTGGGGACGTGCGCCAAGACCCGTACGTGCTGCACCACTACGGCGAATTCTGGGTCGCGCTCGAAGGCGTGCGCTTACTGGTTGAACACGCCGCGGAATTACTCGATCAGGCGTGGGCCAAAGGCCCCAAGCTGACCGAACACGAACGCGGCCAACTGGCCATTGCCATCGCGACCGCCAAGGTTGCCGCCACCCGGCAGGGCCTGGACCTGTGCAGCCGCCTGTTTGAAGTCACCGGCGCGCGCTCCACCCACGCCTCGCTGCGCCTGGACCGCCACTGGCGCAACCTGCGCACACAAACCCTGCACGACCCGGTGGACTACAAGCTCCACGAACTGGGGGACTGGGCGTTGAACCAATCCCTGCCCATTCCTACGTTCTACTCCTGAGAGAGGTGCCCATGCAGCTTTTGACCCTACCGCCCTCGCCCGCCCTTGCGACTTCGATTCGCGCCACGGCCCAGGTCTTCGAAGACCCCAAATCCCAAGCGCTGCTCGACCACATCCAGCAAGTCGCACCCAGCGAAGCCAGCGTGCTGATCATCGGCGAAACCGGTACCGGCAAAGAGCTGGTGGCGCGGCATATCCACAACCTCAGCGCACGGCGCAACCGGCCGTTCGTGGCGGTGAACTGCGGCGCGTTCTCTGAATCGCTGGTGGAAGCCGAACTGTTTGGCCATGAAAAAGGCGCCTTCACCGGCGCCCTCAGCGCCAAGGCTGGCTGGTTCGAGGAGGCCGACGGTGGCACCTTGTTCCTCGACGAAATCGGCGATCTGCCGATGGCCATTCAGGTCAAACTGCTGCGCGTCCTGCAGGAACGCGAAGTAGTACGCCTCGGCTCGCGCAAAAGCATTCCGATTGATGTGCGGGTACTCGCCGCGACCAATGTGCAGCTGGAAAAAGCCATCAACGCCGGGCATTTTCGCGAAGACCTCTACTACCGCCTCGACGTGGTCAGTTTGGAGCTCAGCCCGCTGCGCGACCGGCCGGGCGATATCCTGCCGCTGACCCGCCACTTTATCGAAGCCTACAGCCAGCGCCTCGGTTACGGCTCGATCACCATCAGCCGCGACGCCGAGCACAAACTCAAGAGCTACAGCTGGCCGGGCAATATCCGCGAGCTGGAAAACGTGATCCACCACACCCTGCTGATCTGCCGTAACGGCGTGATCGAGCGCGATGATTTGCGCCTGTCGAACATGCGCATCGAGCGTCAGGACGACAGCCAGCACGGTACCGACAACAGCGCCGAAGCCCTGCTGGCGCGGGCGTTTCAAAAGCTGTTCGAGGAACAGGCCGGCGCCCTGCATGAAAAAGTCGAGGACGCGTTATTGCGCGCCGCCTACCGCTTCAGCCATTACAACCAGGTGCACACCGCCAACCTGCTGGGCTTGAGCCGCAACGTCACGCGTACGCGCCTGATCAAGATCGGCGAGCTGGCGGTGAACAAGCGCCGCCCAGGGGAAAACGTGCAGGGCGAACGCATGCTGCATCTATCCATTTAGGCGACAGTGCAGCGCATCGTCATGGCTGCGCTCAAAACTGCGCAGCACCTGAAACGAACCGAAGCTCACGGCCGTAGCCTGATGGGCGCGAATCAGCGTCCAGAAATCATCCTCGCCTCTCTCAAAGCGCTGGAATGCCGCCTCGCCATCCTCACGCGATTGCCATTGCAGGTAATTGAGCACGCGCCGCCCGTCATCGCTGACCTGCACGCTGGCACTCAGAAAACCGCCATGGCCCTGTGCCAGGCGCTCGCTTTGGATGGACAGGGCCGCCACCAGGGCGACTTGCTGCTGGGGCTCAATCTGGAATTCGATCAATTGAGTGAAGCTGCGATTCTTCTCTGATACCTGCATGAACACTCCCCTCTCTTTGTAGGCAAAATCTTGCGATTCGATGCCACGCAGGGTAAAACCTCTAGTTAAGTCAAGGTCAAGCGCTGTTTGGAGTGTTTATGCTCAACAAGGAACTCACCGTCGGCCAACTGGCTGCGCGCAGTGGCGTCGCGGTCACCGCGCTGCATTTCTACGAATCCAAAGGGTTGATCAAAAGCAACCGTAACGCCGGCAACCAGCGCCGCTATCCACGGGATGTGTTGCGCCGGGTGGTGGTGATCAAGATCGCGCAGCGTTTGGGGATTCCGCTGGCGACGATTGGGCAAGCGTTGCAGACATTGCCCGATGGGCGCACACCGACGACTGCAGATTGGGAGCGTTTATCGGCGCTGTGGCGCGAAGACCTGGATGAGCGCATCAGCAAGCTGATGCTGCTGCGCGACAAGCTCAGTGGCTGTATCGGGTGTGGGTGTTTGTCGCTGGAGGCGTGCCCGTTGCGTAATCAGGATGATCAATTGGGTGAGCATGGGCCCGGGGCTCAGCTTCTGGAGCCCACCACACAATCCTGAACTGACAATGCTGTTCATGTGGGAGCAGGCTTGCCTGCGATGCAGACAACTCGGTCTTTCTACAACACCGAGGTGATGCTATCGCAGGCAAGCCAGCTCCCACAGTTGATGTTTGTTGAATTCAGAAACCAGGCGCAATCTGGCCCTTGTAGCGCGTCAGAATGAACTGGCGCACTTCATCGGAATTCAACGCCTTGGCCAGCTTCTGAATGCGCGGGTCGTTGATGTTATCCGGCCGCGCTACCAGGTACTCCACATACAGCGATTTGCCCTTCTCCACGATCAACGCGCTGTTGGTGTCAATCCCCGCTTCCAGCGCGTAGTTGGCAAACACGAAGGCCAAATCCACCTGGCTTACCGAGCGAGCCAGCAAAGCGCCTTCCAGCTCACGGATTTTCAGGTGCTTGGGGTTTTCGACGATTTCCCGTGGCGTGCTGAGGGTATTGCTCGGGTCCTTGAGTTTGATCAGCCCCGCTTCATCCAGCAGCACCAGCGCGCGGCCGGTGTTGACCGGGTCGTTGGGGATCGACACGGTAGCGCCATCCTTCAGTTCCGAGAGGTTCTTGATACGCGTCGAATACGCCCCGAAGGGTTCGATATGCACGCCCACCACCGGCACCAGGTCGGTGTGGCGGGTCTTGTTGTAGTCGTCAAGGAACGGGCGGTACTGGTAATAGTTGGCGTCGATGTTTTTCAACGCCAGCTGTTGGTTGGGCTGGATGAAGTCAGTGAAAACCTTGATCTGCAGGTCCACACCCTCCTTGGCCAGTACTGGCTTCACAAACTCGAGGATTTCCGCATGGGGCACGGGCGTGGCGCCGACTACCAATGTTTCGTTGGCAAACGCGTTGAACGACAGGACAGCGGCCAAAACGGCCAGGGACTTTTTCATGAATGCTCCGAGAGTAGCTTTATAAGAATTAACGGCGGCTATAACGCGCCACCAAACGGTCACCGGTCATCTGCAGGGCCTGCACCAGCACCAGCAACAGCAGAACGGTGACCACCATCACGTCGGTCTGGAACCGCTGGTAGCCATAACGAATCGCCAGGTCACCGAGGCCACCGCCACCAATCACCCCGGCCATGGCGGTGTAATCCACCAACACAATCGCGGTGACGGTCACCGCCGCCAACAGCCCACCGCGGGCCTCCGGCAACAGCGTGTGACGAATTACCTGCCAGGTACTGGCGCCCATGGATTGGGTGGCCTCCACCACGCCGCGGTCGACTTCGCGCAGCGCGGTTTCCACCAGCCGCGCAAAAAACGGCGTGCACCCCACCACCAACGGCGGGATGGTGCCCGGTACGCCCAGGGAAGTGCCCACCAGCAAGGTGGTCAGCGGGATCAACACAATCAGCAAGATGATGAACGGCAGCGACCGCAGCACGTTGACCACCACCGAGAGCAGCCGATACACCACCAACGCCTCGTGCAACTGACGCTTGCCTGTGAGAAACAACAGCACGCCCAGCGGTAATCCCAGCAGTACGGTAAAACCCAGGGCAGCGGCGAGCATGCTCAGGGTTTCAAGGCACGCTTGGCCGATGTCGGCCCAGTAGATATGTTTAAACCACTCGGCCATGGCTTAAGACCAATCGTGACGTGGCGGCTTGGTGCCATTGAGCAACCAGTTGCCCACCACGTGGTATTTCCAGCGCACCGGGTCGTGCAGGGTGTGCACCCGGGCGTTGCGCCAGTGGCGGTCTAAGTTGTGTTTCTTGAGGGTCGAGCGAGTGCCGCCGAGTTCGAAGAGCTTGTTGCTGGCGTCGATGGCGATTTCGGTGGTCAGCACCTTGGCCCGGGCCACGGCCAGCGAAGCGTGGGCGACGGTGTCTTCATTCGGCGCCGGGCGCGCGGCATCCAGCGCCAAACCGGCACGCTCGAGCAAGGCCTCGGCGGCTTCCAGACGAATGTCCAGAGCACCGACTTGAATAATGGTCAGCGGGTCTTCGCTGGCTTTTTCAACTCCGGCATCAATCCACGGCCGCGCAAATTGCTGCACGAATTGCACGGTGTCACGCAGCGCGGCGCGGGCGATACCGGCGTCGATGGCGGCGGTGGTCAGCTGTGCGAAAGGGCCGGCCAGGGTCGGCGAATCGTAGGATTTGTGCGTAGGAAACAGGTTGAACGCTGGCACCCGAAGGTTCTCTGCCAGCACCGTGCCGCTGGACGTGGTGCGCTGGCCCATGCTGTCCCAGTCATCCACCACCACCAATCCTTGGGTGCCACGCTTCACGAAGGCCAACTGCGCATTTTGCTGCTCATCCAGCGCCAGCACGGCCAGCCAGTGGGCGTACAGCGAACCGGTGCAATAGCCCTTGCGGCCGTTGATCACATAGCCGTCGCCTTCGCGGCGGATGGTCGCCTGGATGTCCTGCACATTCTTCCCGCCGGTTTCCGACAGCGCATTGGCAAATCGATGACCCTGCAACGCCAGGCCGAAGAAATGCGCCTGTTGCTCCGGCGTGCCTTGCAGGCGGATATCTTCCAGCAGGCAATAGTGGTTCTGCGGGATCTGCCCCAGGGAGGGATCGGCCGCCGAGATAATCGCAATCACTTGGGCCAGCACCGCGTAAGACACCTGCGCCCCACCAAACTCGCGCGGCACGCTGATGCCCCATAGGCCACTGTTGGAATACAGGTCCACCACCTCAGCGGGCACATGGCGGGCGCGGTCACGCTCGGCATCCTGCTCCAGCAGAACCGCTGCAACACGGTGGGCAGCGGCAATCGCCTGGGCTTCGTCGCGAATCAAATCGGCATGGGGCGTGTGAATCGGGTAATCGGCAGATACAGAAGGTACAGACATACAACGCTCTCGGGCGAATGGTTTGCCAGGGGCATTGCAGCTTCTGTGCCGGGGCCTGAAACCGGCGGTTTGGCGATAAAAATGGATCCAAACCCGCTTGTTGCGCAGCAATCTGCCGGTTCACTGTTGCCTGGCGAACACCTCGTCGGCTGCCCGCAGCCCGGACGGAACGCGGCCTATAGTGAAAAGGCCGTGCCTCCATCACCTCAAACAAGGAGAACGCCATGAGCGTCAAACCCATTCCAGAAGGTTTTCACAGCCTCACGCCTTACCTGGGCGTCGACAAAGCTGCCGAAGCCATCGAGTTCTACAAAAAAGCCTTCAACGCCACCCAAGTCATGCGCCTGGACATGCCCGACGGCAAGGTCGGCCACGCCGAACTGCGTATTGGCGACTCGCCGATCATGCTCGGTTCGCCGTGCGACGAAAGCCCGTTCGGCAGCCCGCGTGACGGCCACACCAGCGTGGGCATTCATTTGTATGTGAACGATGTTGATGCCCAATACACGCAAGCGATCGCCGCCGGCGGCACGCCGATATCCGAACCGAAGGACCAGTTCTATGGCGACCGTACCGGCACGTTGAAGGATCCGTTCGGCCATGTGTGGTTTTTGGCCACGCACAAGGAGGATTTGACCGAAGAGCAGATTCGTCAGCGTGCCATGGAGATGTTCCAACAAGGCTGAGGTCCCTTGTGGGAGCTGGCTGCCTGCGATGCAGGCACCGCGGTGTGTCAGTTGCACCGCTATCGCAGGCAAGCCAGCTCCCACACAAGCCAGCTCCCACAGAAATGCTCATTGATTGGTGAGACCGCGCTCCTACACACTTCATGAACAACCCCTCCACGCTTTCCCCCTTGCCCCGAACGCCGTGTGATTCCAGGATGCAAGCACTAATAAAGAGGAGTCATCCCATGTTCGCCGGTTTCCAAAAAGACAGGTGCCACGTCAATGGCGTGGACATCAGCTACCGCAAAGGCGGTACAGGTCCCGGTCTGCTCCTGCTGCACGGGCACCCGCAAACCCATGTCATCTGGCACAAAATCGCCGAACAGCTGGCCGAGCATTTCACCGTGGTCGCCGCCGACCTGCGCGGCTACGGCGACAGCAGCAAGCCACCGGCCAATGAAAACCATACAAGCTATTCAAAACGCGAAATGGCCCGCGACGGCGTCGAGCTGATGCACGCCCTGGGCTTCGACACCTTCTCGGTGCTCGCCCACGACCGTGGTGCCCGCGTGGCCCATCGCCTGGCGCTGGACCACCCGCAAGCCGTGCAACGTATGGTCCTGCTGGACGTCGCGCCTACCCTGTCGATGTACGCCCAGACCGACGAAGCTTTCGCCCGCGCCTACTGGCACTGGTTCTTCCTGATCCGTCCGGCGCCATTGCCCGAAGCGCTGATCGAAAGCAAACCCGAGCTGTACCTGCGCAGTGTGATGGGCAGCCGCAGTGCCGGGCTCAAACCCTTCACCGACGAGGCCTTCGCCGAATACCTGCGCTGCCTGTCACTGCCAGGCACCGCCACCGGCATTTGCGAGGATTACCGTGCTGCCGCCGGTATCGACCTTGAGCATGACCAGAAAGATATCGACGCAGGCAACTACCTCAACCTGCCGTTGTTGGTGATGTGGGGCGCCGAAGGCACTGTCGGCCGCTGTTTCGAGCCGCTCAAGGAGTGGCAGAAAGTCGCCACCGACGTACGTGGCAAGGCCCTGCCGGCCGGCCATTACATCGCTGAAGAAGCCCCAGAGTTGTTGCTCGGCGAAGTCCTGACCTTCCTTCGCTGAATGCTGTAACCCCGTGACCTGATGGACTCGCCTCGCAGGCTGCCAACGGCCTGCGACGGGTTTGCTTGGCCCCAAAAAACGATTGAGATAATAACAATGACAATCAGAAAACTGCTGGGAACCCTGTATGTGCAGGTGCTCATCGCTATCGCGCTGGGTGTGTTGATCGGCCATGAGTGGCCGCAAGTCGGCATTGACCTCAAGCCGTTGGGCGACGGGTTTATCAAACTGATCAAGATGATCATCGGCCCGATCATCTTCTGCACGGTGGTGTCCGGCATCACCAGCATGCACGACGTGAAGCAGGTGGGCCGGGTGGGCGGCAAGGCGCTGCTGTACTTCGAGATCGTCTCCACCATCGCTTTGCTGATCGGCATTCTCTCCGCGCACCTGCTGCACCCGGGCGTGGGCTTCAACATCGATGTAAAGACCCTCGACGGCTCGGCCATCGCCGGTTTTGTCGGCCAGGCGCAGCACAGTGAAGGCGTGACCGGTTTCCTGCTTAACATCATCCCCGGCACCTTTTTCGATGCGTTCGCCAAGGGTGAAATCCTGCCCGTGCTGTTTATTTCCGTGCTGTTCGGCCTCGGGCTGGTCATGGTCGGCGAAAAGGCGCGGCCACTGGTGGGCGTGATCAACCAGGCGAGTGAAGTGTTCTTCCGTATCGTCGGCATGATCAGCCGGGTGGCGCCGATCGGAGCCTTTGGTGCGATTGCCTTCACCATCGGTAAATACGGCGTGGGCTCGTTGCTGCCGCTGCTGAAGCTGGTGGGCACCTTCTATATCACCGCATTTTTCTTTGTCGCCGTGGTGCTGGGCAGCATCGCGCGCTACGCGGGTTTCAGCATTTTCAAGTTGATGGGCTATATCAAGTCCGAACTGCTGATCGTGTTGGGCACCAGTTCCTCGGAGTCGGCACTGCCGCAATTGATCCAGAAGCTGGAAAGCCTCGGCGCCTCCAAAGGCGTGGTGGGCATCGTGGTGCCGACCGGTTACACCTTTAACCTCGACGGCACCAACATCTATATGACCCTGGCGGTGCTGTTCCTGGCACAAGCGACCAATACTCACTTGCCGCTGGAACAACAGCTGACGTTGTTGGCGGTGGCGATGCTCACCTCCAAAGGCGCCGGTGCGGTAGTCGGTGCGGGCTTTGTGGCACTGGCCGCAAGCCTGGCGGTGGTGCCGACGGTGCCGGTGGCGGCGATGGTGTTGATTCTGGGGGTCGACCGCTTCATGGCCGAATGCCGCTCGCTGACCAATATCATCGGCAATGCCGTGGCTGCGCTGGTGGTGGCAGCCTGGGAAGGTGAACTGGACCGCGAAAAAATGGCCCCGATCGCCCTCAAGCATGGCCGCCATGCGCGGGCTGCCGCCAAGGCGAAGATCGCCACCGAGTAAACGAATACGCCGGGGTGTGCCGGAAGGCACCCCCAACCGGTGCTATTCTGGCGGCTCATGCCGCCACGTCTGTTTCTGATGACTCATAAGAAAGATACCGTGCCCTTACCCGAAGACCTGCGGGTGTTCCTGACCGTGATCCGCAAGGCGGGCTTCGCTGCCGCCGCCGATGAGCTGGGCTTGTCACCGGCCTACGTCAGCAAACGCATCCAGATCCTTGAAACTACCCTCGCCACCCGCCTGCTGCACCGCACCAGCCGCCGCATCGCCCTGACCGAAGACGGCGAACGCGTGCAGCGCTGGGCCGTGCGCATCCTGGAAGATTTCCAGCAACTCTCCGACGAACTTTCCGACGCCCATGACAGCCCGCGCGGCCACCTGCACTTGTGCAGCAGCTTCGGTTTCGGCCGTAACCATGTGGCGCCAGCCCTGTCATTGCTGGCGGAACAGTATCCGGACCTGGAAATCCGCCTCGACCTGTTCGACCGCGTGGTGGACATCGTCAGCGAAGGTTTCGACCTGGAGATTCGCGTGGGCGATGACATTCCCGGCCAGCACATCGGCCGCCGGCTGGTGAGCAACCGCCGCGTGCTGTGCGCCGCGCCCACTTACCTCGAGCGCCGGGGCACGCCGCAACAGCTGAGCGACCTGGAACAGCACGACTGCCTGGTGCTCAAGGAACGCGACAACGCCTTTGGCATCTGGAACCTGGAACGCGACGGCACCCCCGAAAGCGTGCGCGTGCGCGGGCCGTTGTCATCGAACAACGGCGAGATTGTGTTGCAGTGGGCGTTGGATGGGCGCGGGGTTTTGCTGCGCTCGATGTGGGATGTGAAGCCGCTGCTGGAGCAAGGCAAGCTGGTGCAGGTGCTGCACGACTATACCCAGAGCGCGAATGTGTGGGCGGTGTACCCGACGCGGTTGGCGTATTCCGGCAAGTTAAGAGCGTGTGTGGAGTTTTTGCAGGAGCACTTCAAGGGGCTGTCTATCTAGATGTGTAAACCCGATCACCTGTGGGAGCTGGCTTGCCTGCGATTGCGGTGGGTCAGCTCACATTTCTGTTACTGATACACCGCTATCGCAGGCAAGCCAGCTCCCACAGGTTGAACCCGAGTGTGTCAGTTGAGCCAGGGGTTGGCCGCGAGGTGTCGCTGTTCGAAGGCCTTGATCTCTTCACTGCGCTGCAACGTACTGCCAATCGCATCCAACCCCAGCAACAATGCCGTCTTGCGCAACGTATCAATCTGGAACGGGATCACCTGCCCATCCGCCAAGTGAATTTCCTGCGCCTCCAGATCCACGCTGATCTGCGCCTGCTCGGGCTGACTTACGGTCTGCCCCAGCTTCTGCAACACAGCCTCTTCCAGCGTGATCAATAACACCCCGTTACGCTGGCAGTTATCGTAAAAAATCCCGGCAAAACTGCTGCCGATCAGCGCACGGATACCGGTCTGCTTCAAGCCCCACACCGCGTGTTCGCGGCTGGAACCACAGCCGAAGTTCGGCCCCACCACCATGAAGCTCGCGCCCTGCCAGGCCGGCTGGTTCAGCACGAATTCAGGGTTCAGCTCGCCGGACGCCAGAAAGCGCAGGTCGAAGAACAGCCCGCGGTCGAGGCCGCTGCGGTCGATGCCCTTGAGAAACTGCTTGGGCATGATCACGTCAGTGTCGATATTCGCCGCCAGCATCGGTGCGGCCTTGCCGGTGACCAGGGTGAAAGGTTGCAGGCTCATGCGCGGTCTCCAAAGTGGCGAATATCAGTGAGGCGGCCGGTGATCGCAGCCGCAGCGACCATCGCCGGGCTCATCAGGTGGGTGCGTGCGCCCGCGCCCTGGCGGCCCTCGAAGTTGCGGTTGGTGCTGGAGGCGCAGCGGTCGCCGGGGGCCAGCACGTCGTCGTTCATCGCCAGGCACATCGAGCAACCCGACTGGCGCCACTCAAAACCGGCGTCGATAAAGATCGCCGCCAGCCCTTCGGCTTCGGCCTTGTCTCGTACTTCGGTAGAACCGGGCACAATCATCGCCCGCACATGCTCTGCCACGTGTTTGCCACGCACCACGCTGGCCGCGTCGCGCAGGTCTTCGATGCGCGCGTTGGTGCAAGAACCGATAAACGCGTGGCTGATGACGATATCACTCAGCGGCATGCCGGCTTCCAGGCCCATGTAGTTGAGGGCGCGGCGCATGTCCTGACGCAGAATAAGGTCGCTGACGTCTTGCGGGTCGGGCACGCGGCCGCCGATGGGCGCGGCCTGGTCGGGGCTGGTGCCCCAGGTGACCATGGGTTCCAGCGTGCTGGCGTCGAGTTGCACTTCCTGGTCAAACACCGCATCGGCGTCCGAATGCAGGTGGCGCCAGCCTGCCAGTGCCTGTTCCCACAGCTCGCCTTGCGGCGCGCGCGGTTTGCCTTTGAGGTAGGTGAAGACTTTTTCGTCCGGCGCCATAAAGGCACCGCGTGCGCCCGCTTCCACGGCCATGTTGCAGATGGTCATGCGCGCTTCGACGCTCAGCGCATCAATGGTCGAACCCCGGAATTCGATGGCATAGCCGGTGGCACCTGACGCGCCGATCTTGCCGATCAACGCCATGATCACGTCTTTGGAGGTCAAGCCCGGAGCCAACTCGCCATCGACGCTCACGCGCATGCTTTTAAGACGCTTGTACACCAGGGTCTGCGAAGCCAGCAGGTGCTCGATTTCCGAAGTGCCGATGCCGAAACCAAAAGCGCCCAGGGCACCGTAGGTGGTGGTGTGGCTGTCCCCGGCGGCAATCACCATGCCCGGCAGGATAAAGCCCTGCTCGGGGGCGATCACGTGTTCGATGCCTTGGCGCTTGTCGAGGATATCCAGCAGCTCGATGCCGAAGTCCCGGCAGTTTTCCGCCAGGTATGACACCTGCCGCGCGCCGCCCGCGTCAGGCATGGTCGCGATGCGTTTAGGCGTAGTCGGATTGACATGGTCAACCACCGCCAACGCCGTGCCGGGGCGCCACACGCTTCGCCCGGCTTCACGCAGGCCGCTGAACGCCTGGGGGCTGGTGTATTCGTTGATCACTTGGCGGTCGATATACAGCAGGACATGGCCCTGGTCGTCCAGGGGGCACACGGTGTGGGAATCGATGTGCTTGTCGTAGAGGGTTCTGGCAGTCATTTTTTTTAGGGCTCACTTCACGATATGGCTCCATCCTACGCAGCCACCCGGCCCCATCAATGGCGCCCGGGTGATGGCTTGGAACATGTTTCGTGTTCGATCCCGGCTTTAAAACCGCGCGAATGTGAACTCGAAACATTTTCTTTCATATCCGGCTTGGGGATTTGTGAACCTCATCCGTCTTAACTTAGATACAGCCCGTCGCGTCAGCAAAAGCTACGACTGGCCTTTTCCCGGGCTTCCTGCGCCCTTTCCCGATCAAGACCCGCATTCACATGTCGAAGAAGTCTCGCTCAAAACTCTGGTTTCTCGTACACAGCTGGCTGGCATTGCCCATCTGGTTTTTTGTACTGATCGTCTGCGTCACCGGCACCCTGGCGGTGGTCAGCCAGGAAATCGTCTGGCTGGCCAACCCGGATATCCGCGCCAGCAAACCCTCGGATGACGCCGAACCGCTGAGCTATGACCAGGTGATAAGCGCCATCAAGCGCGCCGAACCCCAGGTGATCGTGCAGTCCCTCAGCCGTCCGGATGAGTCGCACTTTGCCCTGAGTGTCGACCTCAGCTACCCCGACGGCCGTTCGGTGGAGGTCTACGTCAACCCGTACACCGGGGCGATCCAGGGCATCAGCCCCGCGTTCAATTTCCGCCAGTTCACCCGCGCGCTGCACGGCTGGTGGCTGGTGCCCTTCACCAATGGCTTCAGTTGGGGCTGGTATCTGGTGTCGCTGCTCGGCCTGCCGTTGCTGGCGTCGCTGGTCACCGGGCTGGTGGTGTACAAGCGTTTCTGGAAGGGCTTTTTCAGGCCGACCCTGCGTATTCGCCACGGCGCGCGGATCTTCTGGGGCGACTTCCACCGCCTGAGCGGTATCTGGTCGATCTGGTTTATCGCGGTGATTTCCATCACCGGCACCTGGTTCCTGATCCAGGCGATCCTGGGCGACAACCAGATTTCCATCTCCAGCGAGCCCATCGTGCCGGTGATTGCGCGGGAGAAAGTCCCCACGTCGGCGCCCGGTGTACCGGCGCCGATGATTCCCGTGGACGAGGCCATCGAGATCGCCACCCAGCGTATCCCGGGGCTGGAAGCGAGTTTTGTCAGCCTGCCGCTCAATGCCTACAGCCACCTGCAGATCGCTGGCCGGGGCTGGTACCCGCTGATGTTCCAGACCGCACAAATCAACCCGTATGACGGTGAAATCGCCTCGTCGCACCTGCTGTCCGATCGCTCCAAACTGGAGTTTGTCACCGAATCCATGCGCCCGTTGCACACCGGCGATTTTGGCGGGATCTGGATCAAACTCATCTGGGCCTTCTTCGGCCTGGTGCTGAGCATGATGGTGCTGAGCGGCCTGTTGATCTGGACCAAACGGACCGCGCTGGCCACCCTCAATGCGCTCAAGCGTGAAGCCAAGACGCAGCGCCAGCCCGCTGCCATCCAGGCGTTGCAGGCTGAAACGTCGGAGGCCAAATAATGAGCAAGGCTGCTGCTGTACCCCCTACGCCGTTGCGGGCCTTTTGGCTGAAATGGCGCTTTCATATCAATGTGCTGTTGTTGCTGGTGCCACTGGGGTTCATGCCCAAGTACTTTGCCGACGCCGCGCTGTTTCGCGGTGATACCGGCATCGGCGAGCGCGTTGTTGGCGACGTGCAGGTCGGGCCTTGGAGCCTGAAACTCGCCGAGTTCCGCAACGAAGGCCCGCGCCCGGACCCGGCCGGACCGATGAAATTCTTCAACGCCGCCCTGTGCGACACCTGTGCCGAACAGGTCAAGGCCACTTACCTGCGCATCGGCAAACCGCGCAGCCTGCGGGCCGCCGGGGTGATCTTCTTTGGTACACCGTACCGCATGGGCGCCGCGTTACCCGTCCCGGAACGCACGCCTGCCGACGCCGAACTGTGGATCACCATGGAAGGCTGGGACGGCAGCATGCACCAGGGTTCCATCCCGCTGAGCCAGGCCTCGCCTGCCACCATTGCCTGGCTGAACACGCAAGGAGTTAAACCATGACGTTGACGCGCCTGACCCGCGCCGGTGCTGCACTGTTGCTGTGTAGCGGTTTCAGTTCAGTGGCCCTGGCCCACAACCCGATGTGCGAATGCAAAGAGATCGCGGGTGAACAGATCCAGTGCACCGGCGGTTTTTCCGACGGCAGCGGCGCTCCCGGTGTAACCCTGGATGTGATCGGCTACGACGAAACCATCCTGCTGCCGGGCAAGCTCGGCGAGGATTCGAAGTTGACCTTCAAGAAGCCGTCCGCCGAGTTCTACGTGCTGTTTGATGCAGGCCCCGGCCACGTGGTGGAAATCGACCAAGCGGATATCCAGCCTCAATGACTACCACACAGGTTGTACGCCCCGCCGGTGCCGGCCATGAAACCCTTTACGTCCTGCTGCTGTGCCTGATCATCCTTGCGGTGGCTGGCACGGTGGTGGCCTTGCACGGTGAAACCCAGGAAGTTGCCGCCGTGCCCAGCCATCAACTGGATGCGCGCCGCGACCTGAGCGCCGCCGAGCAAGGCATCTACGCCGATTTGCGCGTGACACTGGATGAAATCCAGCTGTTGCAGCAGGAGCAAACCACCCTGCCAACGTCTGAACAACTCGCCGAAGAAGGCTTCGCGCCATTTGCTCAGGACGCGAGTTCAGTCAGCCGTGGCGACCACCGCTGGCAGGTGCTCGAGCCTTCGGCCTACCTGGGCTTGAGCCAGACGCCGGCGACCAGCGGCTCGCTGCTGATGCGTGTGCACGGTGCCGAGCCGGACATCTGGCTCAACCGTCAGGCCAACCTCGCGCCGCCTTCCGACCTGACTGACCCGGCGCTGATCGCAGCCGGTTGGCAGCAGGTGGTCACGCAATTCGATGCCGGCGTGACCCGCCAGCACCGTCACTGAACGAGAAGACCGATTGCCCATGTCTATTTCATCTCCCCTGTTGCGCCTGTTACTGGTCAGCCTGTTCAGCCTGATGCTCGCCCCCTTGGCGAACGCCGAGGCGGCTAAACGCCTGCGCATCGGCATCACCCTGCACCCTTATTACAGCTACGTCGCCAATATCGTCGGCGACAAAGCCGAGGTGGTGCCGCTGATTCCCGCCGGTTTCAACCCCCACGCCTATGAGCCGCGCGCCGAAGACATCAAGCGCATCGGCACCCTGGACGTGATCGTGCTCAATGGCGTCGGCCATGACGATTTTGCCGACCGCATGATCGCCACCAGCGAGCGCCCGGACATTCCGGTGATCGAGGCGAATGCCAACGTGCCGCTGCTCGCCGCCACCGGCAACGCCGCGCGCGGTGCGGGCAAGGTGGTCAACCCGCACACCTTCCTGTCGATCAGCGCATCGATTGCCCAGGTCAACAACATCGCCCGCGAGCTGGGCAAGCTCGACCCGGACAACGCCAAGACCTACACCCAGAACGCCCGCGCCTACGGCAAACGCCTGCGCCAGATGCGCGCCGACGCCCTGGCCAAGCTGACCAGCGCACCCAACCCGGACCTGCGCGTGGCCACCGTGCACGCGGCTTACGACTACCTGCTGCGCGAATTCGGCCTGGAAGTGACGGCCGTGGTCGAACCCGCTCATGGCATCGAACCCAGCCCTAGCCAGTTGAAAAAGACCATCGACGAGTTACGCGCTCTGGATGTGAAAGTGATCTTCTCGGAGATGGACTTCCCCTCGACCTATGTCGAGACCATTCAGCGTGAGTCCGGGGTCAAGCTGTATCCGCTGTCGCATATTTCCTATGGCGAATACACCCCTGAAAAATACGAAGTGGAAATGACCGGCAACCTCAACACGGTGGTGCGAGCGATACAGGAGTCGGGCGCATGACGGCAGCCGAACAACTGAAAGTCGCCTGCTTCGGCCCCACCCTCGACTTCGACAAGGTCTCGCTGACCCTGGGCCGCACGGTGATTCTGGATAACGTGAGCTTCAACGTGCAGCCGGGCACCATCCACGCACTGGTCGGCCCGAACGGCGGCGGCAAAAGCTCGCTGATCAAGACTCTGCTGGGGCAAACCCCGCACCAGGGGCAACTGCGCCTGCACTGGCCGAACGCTGTGGGCACCGTCGGTTATGTGCCCCAGGCACTGGAATTCGACCGGGGCTTGCCGATGACCGTCGACGATTTCATGGCCGCCATGTGTCAGCGGCGCCCGGCGTTTCTCGGGTTGTCCAAACATTACGCCGCCGCGATTGGCGAGGCCCTCGAGCGCGTCGGCATGCAGGACAAACGCAAGCGGCGCATGGGCGCGCTGTCGGGGGGTGAGCGTCAGCGTGTGCTGCTCGCCCAAGGCTTGATTCCCGCACCGCAACTGCTGGTGCTGGATGAACCGATGTCAGCCCTCGATGAAGCGGGCATTCAAGTATTCGAACGCTTGCTGAATGACTGGCGCCTGGCCGGTATCACCGTGCTGTGGATCGAGCACGACCTGGAAGCCGTGGGTCGTCTGGCGGATCGCGTCACCGGCCTGAACCGTCGTGTGCTGTTCGACGCCATGCCCAAAGAAGCGCTGACCCCGGATCGCCTGCTGACCCTGTTCTCCACCCACCCTCGGAGCGCGGCGCAATGAGTTATGAAGCCTTTCGACTGATGGTCCAGGGTTGGGCGTCTTCCGGGTACCTGCCGGAAGCGCTGGCCTATGGTTTTGTGGTCAACGCTTTGCTTGCCGGGCTGCTGATCGGCCCGGTGCTGGGCGGGCTGGGCACGCTGGTGGTGGTCAAGCGCTTTGCATTTTTCTCTGAAGCGGTCGGCCACGCGGCGCTCACCGGTGTGGCCGTGGGTATTTTGCTCGGTGAACCCTACACCGGGCCGTACGGCGCATTGTTCGGTTACTGCCTGCTGTTCGGCATCCTGCTCAACTACCTGCGCAACCGCACCGGGTTGGCGCCGGATACGTTGATCGGCGTGTTTCTCTCGGTGTCTTTGGCGTTGGGCGCAAGCCTGCTGTTGATTCTGGCGGGCAAGATCAACGTGCACATTCTGGAGAACGTACTGTTCGGCTCGGTGCTGACGGTGAACGGCAATGACCTGCTGGTGCTGGCGATTGTCGGTTCACTGGTGATGGCCCTCGCGCTGCCGCTGTACAACCGCATCATGCTTGCCAGCTTCAACCCGCAACTGGCGGCGGTGCGCGGTGTGGCGGTGAAAACCCTGGATTACCTGTTCGTGATTCTGGTGACGTTGATCACCGTCGCGGCGGTCAAGGTGATTGGCGCGATTCTGGTGGGGGCGTTGCTGGTAATTCCAGCGGCGGCGGCGCGCTTGCTGAGCCAGTCGCTCAAAGGGTTCTTCTGGGTCTCGGTGGTGATCGCCACCGTCAGCACCCTGTGCGGCATTTTGCTGCCGATCATGTTCGACCTGCCCATCCCGTCCGGCGCCGCGATCATTCTGATGGCCGGTATCGCCTTCGCCTGCGCCGCCATCGCGCGCGGTACCGTGCCCAGTCTTAAAGGGAATCTTGGATAATGCGTTCTGTTCTTCATCCTCTCGCCCTGGCCATCGCCTGTTTGGTTACGACGCCGTTAATAGCGGCTGAAGCCGTAAAACCAGCGGTTCATTCAGCGAAATCGGTCAAAGTGCTGGCCTCACTGCCAATCACCTACGGCCTGGCCGAAGTGCTGCTCAAAGGCACGGACGTACAGCTTGAGCGCGCGGCACCGGCGAATCTGCCCGGCTCGCGGCAGGTGGCCTATTTCACCGGTCGCGGTGCGCCTGCGCTGAATACCCTTGCCCAGGACGCCGACGCAGCCATCGGCCTGCGCTCCCTCTGGGCCGATGATCCGCTGTATCCCGTTGCCCGCCGCGCGAATATTCGCATCGTCGAAGTGGACGCCGCGCGCCCTGTGGACGGCGGCCTACCGGGGATTGCCGTGCAACCCGGCACGGCCGATGGCCTGAACAGCCAGCCGTGGCAGTCCAGCAACAATATGGGACGCATGGCCGACGTGATGGCCGCAGACCTGAGCCGCTTGGCACCGGCTGCCAAACCGAAGATCGACGCCAACCTCGCCGCTCTCAAGCAGCGCCTGCTCAAGCTCTCCGCCGACAGCGAAGCAAGGCTGGCCAAGGCGGATAACCTGAGTGTGGTCAGCTTGAGCGATCACTTCGCGTACCTGGTCAGCAGTTTGAACCTGGAAGTGGTCAGCACCGATGCACGACCGGACGCCGACTGGACGCCCGAAGCCTTGCAGGCATTGAGTGCCGAGTTGAAAGACAGTGACGTGGCGGTGGTGCTGCATCATCGTCAGCCGAGTGATGCGGTGAAAGCGGCGGTGGCGGCAGGTGGTGCGAAGTTGTTGGTGTTGAATGTCGACGGCGCCGACCCGGTGACAGAGCTGGAAACCAATGTGGATCAGGTGATCAAGGTACTCACTCTGTAGGCGTTGCGCTGTGCAAATGTGGGAGCTGGCTTGCCTGCGATGGCATCACCTCGATATGCCTGATGAACCGAGGTGACCGCATCGCAGGCAAGCCAGCTCCCACATTTTGAATTGAGTAACATCCGGTAAATTTCAGCTCAATGTGTCCATACCCGCCTGTCACACCACATCCACACCGACATGAATCGCATCGTGCCGCCAGAACTCCAGGTCGCAGTCGATCAACCGCTGGTGCTGGTCATAATTGACCCGAGCGATACGCAAGCCCGGGCTGCCCACCGACACGCGCAACGCGGCGGCAGCTTCCACCGGCAATGACGTCGGCACAATTTCAAAGCGCACCCGCCCGTAATGCAGATCGTACTTGCGGGCATACAGCTCGGTGATTGACTGGTTCAGGTCACACTCCAGAATCCCCGGGAAATACTGCGGGTTCAGGTAGTGCTCTACATACAGCACCAATCGCCCATCAATGCGCCGGCCCCGGCAAATCTGAATCACGCTCGACAGCGCAGGCAACTGCAACCATGCACACACGGCAGCTGACGCTGGTTGCAGCCGCGCAGAAATCACCTCGGTCACGGCCACCCGCCCCTGCTCGCTGACCATCGCGTGAAAATGGCTGCGCTGCATCAGGTTGTAGGCCAGCCGTGGCGGCGAAACAAACCAGCCGCGGCGCTCTTCGCGATAAATCTGCCCCTGGGCCTCCAGTTGTAACAAGGCTTCCCGCACCGTAATGCGAGTGGTACCAAACAACTCGCTGAGCTTGCGCTCGGCGGGCAATTTACTCGCAGGCGGCAACAGGCCGTGGTCGATCTGCTCTTGCAGCGCCAGGCCGATGGAGGTCACCGCCTTGATTGCCTCATCCCGCATCAACGTTACCTATCTGGACTAGACCAGCACCGTTCAGGTGCACAAACCGCGCGCTATTTGGGCGTCCGCTGCTACATGCCAGCCTAGGCATTACAGATGACCGACAGATGACAGTCCCTCTTCACCCCGCTCACCACACCCTGCAATACATCGGCCAAGTCCAGTTGCTGCGGGCACTTGGGCATGGTCTACGCTGAGTCTGAACTGAGCGACAAAAGCGATTTAAAAACGACATCGACATGAAACTGTCATCCACCTGGCCTAAATTGGCTCAGGTATTGCTGACCTAGACCAACACCACCGCAATCGTCGATAAAAACGCAGCGTTGAAAACGCCCAAAGGAGCTTCGGATGAAACAGCTTTTCCTGGCATCACTGTTAGGCTCGACCATTGCCATGTGCACCGCCGCCATGGCCGCTGATACCGATTTGAAAACGCTGGAAGCCGCCGCGAAAGCGGAAGGCGCCGTCAACAGCGTCGGCATGCCCGATGACTGGGCCAACTGGAAAGGCACCTGGGATGACCTGGCCAAGACCTACGGCCTCAAGCACATCGACACCGACATGAGCTCGGCGCAGGAAATCGCCAAGTTCGCCGCCGAGAAAGATAATGCCAGCGCCGACATCGGTGACGTCGGTGCAGCCTTCGGCCCGATTGCGGTGAAACAGGGTGTTGCCCAACCGTACAAGCCGACCACCTGGGCACAAGTGCCGGATTGGGCGAAAGACAAAGAAGGCAACTGGGCCCTGGCCTACACCGGCACCATCGCTTTCATCGTCAACAAAAAGCTGCTCCACGGCTCCGAAGCCCCAAAAAGCTGGGCTGACCTGAAAACCGGCAAATACAAAGTCTCGATTGGTGACGTGAGCACCGCCGCCCAAGCCGCCAACGGCGTGCTGGCTGCTGCCCTCGCCAACGGTGGCGACGAGAAAAACATCCAGCCTGCGCTGCTGATGTTTGCCGAGATCGCCAAACAAGGTCGCCTGTCGCTGGCCAACCCGACCATCGCCACCATGGAAAAAGGCGAAGTCGAAGTGGGCGTGGTCTGGGACTTCAACGGTCTGAGCTACAAAGCCAAGATGGCCAACCCGGATGACTACGTGGTGCTGATCCCGTCGGACGGTTCGGTGATTTCCGGTTACACCACCATCATCAACAAATACGCCAAGCACCCGAACGCCGCCAAGCTGACCCGTGAATACATCTTCAGCGACGCTGGCCAGACCAACCTGGCGCGCGGCAACGCCCGTCCGATTCGTGCCGAGCACCTGACCCTGCCGGCGGATGTACAGGCCAAGCTGCTGCCGAACGAGCAGTACAAAAAAGTAACGCCGATCAAGGATGCCGATGCTTGGGAGAAGACTTCCAAGGCGCTGCCGCAGAAGTGGCAGGAAGAAGTCATCATCAATATGCAGTAAGGCTTAACACGCCTGTTTAAGTGGAACGCGGTCAGTGTGGGAGCTGGCTTGCCTGCGATAGCGGTCTGACATTCAACAGATATGTCTCTGTTACACAGCTATCGCAGGCAAGCCAGCTCCCACAGTTGGTCCCGTTTCAACCAAATAAATGTGTCAAGCCCATTTGCTGCGGAGCCCCAGCCCCTATGAAGCACAACGTCATCCTTGTGGTGCTCGACGGCCTGAACTACGAGGTTGCCCGGCATGCCATGGGCCATCTCCAGGCCTACATCGGCGCAGGACGCGCAGCGCTTTACAAACTGGACTGTGAACTGCCATCCCTCTCGCGGCCTTTGTATGAATGCATCCTCACCGGCGTGCCACCGATCGACAGCGGCATCGTCCACAACAATGTCTCGCGCCTGTCCAATCAGCGCAGCATTTTCCATTACGCCACCGACGCAGGTCTCACCACTGCGGCGGCGGCTTATCACTGGGTCAGCGAGTTGTATAACCGCACGCCCTTTATAGCCGCGCGAGATCGTCATACCGACGACAAGGCGCTGCCGATCCAGCACGGGCATTTCTACTGGAATGACCACTACCCCGATTCCCACCTGTTTGCCGACGCCGAAAGCCTGCGCCGCAAACACGCGCCGAATTTTCTGGTGGTGCACCCGATGAACATCGATGACGCCGGCCACAAGCATGGCCTCGACACGCCGCAATACCGCAACAGCGCGCGTTCGGCCGACATCATCCTCGCCGACTACCTGCAAGGCTGGCTCGACGCCGGTTACCAGGTGCTGGTGACCGCCGACCACGGCATGAACAACGATCGCTCGCACAACGGCGTGCTGCCGGAAGAACGCGAAGTGCCGCTGTTCGTGTTGGGTTCGGCCTTCAGCTTCGATCCTTCTGCCAGACCTGAGCAAACCCAACTGTGCGGCACCGTCTGCGAACTGCTCGGTGTGCCCCACGACAAACCTGTATGCCGGGAGCTGTTGAAGTGAATTCCTTAACCCGTGGCAAGTGGCTGGCGATTTTGTGCCTGGTGCCCTTTGCGCTGTTCTTTATCGTGTTTGAAATCGCCCCACTGGTGTGGGTGCTGATCAATAGCCTGCAATCGGAAGATGCCGGCTGGGGCGTGGCCAACTTCACCAAGATCTTCAGCTCGAAGTTCTACTTGCAGGCCATCCAGTACAGCCTGGAGATCAGCTTCTATTCCAGCGTGTTCGGGATCATCATCTCGGTGCTCGGCAGCTATTCGCTGCGCCGCGTGGATGGGCGATTGCGCAATTTCGTGACCGCGTTTGCCAACATGACCAGCAACTTTGCCGGCGTGCCTTTGGCCTTCGCATTCATCATCCTGCTGGGCTTCAACGGCAGCATCACGATCATGCTCAAGCAGGCCGGGATCATTCAGGACTTCAACCTGTACTCCAAGACCGGCCTGATCATTCTCTACACCTACTTCCAGATCCCGTTGGGCGTGCTGCTGCTCTACCCCGCCTTCGACGCGCTGCGTGAAGACTGGCGAGAATCGGCCTCGCTGCTCGGCGCCAACGGTTGGCAGTTCTGGCGGCACATCGGCCTGCCGGTGCTCACCCCTGCGCTGCTCGGCACCTTCGTCATCCTGCTGGCCAACGCCCTCGGCGCCTACGCCACGGTGTACGCGCTGACGACCGGCAACTTCAACGTGCTGCCGATTCGTATCGCGGCGATGGTCTCCGGCGACATTTCCCTGGACCCGAACATGGCCAGTGCCCTGGCCGTGGTGCTGGTGGCGCTGATGACCGTGGTCACCGTGGTCCATCAACTGCTGCTCAAGAGGAGCTACCATGTCTCGCGCTGAAGCCGGCCCGGCCTCCCTCTACCATCGGGTAGTGGTGTATCTGTTGTTTGCGATTTTGGTATTGCCGCTGGTCGGCACCTTTGTCTACTCCATTGCCAGCAGTTGGTCGGCCACTGTGCTGCCAGCCGGGTTTACCGTGAAATGGTATGTGCAGCTGTGGAGCGACCCGCGTTTTCTCGCGGCGTTCGGCCAATCGCTGCTGGTGTGCGTGGGTGCGCTGATCCTGTCGGTGGTGTTGATCCTGCCGCTGCTGTTCGTGGTGCATTACCACTTCCCACGGCTCGATGCGCTGATGAACATTCTGATCCTGCTGCCCTTCGCGGTGCCGCCGGTGGTGTCGTCGGTGGGTTTGCTGCAACTCTACGGTTCCGGGCCACTGGCGATGGTGGGCACGCCGTGGATTTTGATCGGCTGCTACTTCACCGTGGCGCTGCCGTTCATGTACCGCGCGATCACCAACAACCTGCAAGCCATCAACCTGCGTGACTTGATGGACGCCTCACAGCTGCTCGGCGCCAGTACCTGGCAGGCGGCAATCTTCGTGGTGCTGCCCAACCTGCGCAAAGGCCTGATGGTGGCGCTGCTGCTGTCGTTCTCGTTCCTGTTCGGCGAGTTTGTATTCGCCAACATCCTGGTGGGCACTCGCTACGAAACCCTGCAGGTGTACCTCAACAACATGCGCAACACGAGTGGCCACTTCACCAGTGCCATCGTGATTTCCTATTTCTTCTTTGTGCTGGTGCTGACCTGGGCCGCCAACATCTTGAACAAGGACAAAAGCCAATGAGCTTCGTCAGCGTCCAACACCTGCAAAAAGGCTACGCCGGCACCCCGGTGTTCAGTGACATCAACTGCGAGATCGCCAAGGGCGAATTCGTCACCCTGCTCGGCCCGTCCGGTTGCGGCAAGTCCACGCTGCTGCGCTGCATCGCCGGCCTGACGCCGGTGGACAGTGGGAAAATTCTTCTGGACGGGCAGGACATTGTCCCGCTGAGCCCGCAGAAGCGTCACATCGGCATGGTGTTCCAGAGCTACGCGCTGTTCCCCAACATGACCGTTGAACAGAACGTTGCCTTCGGCCTGCGCATGCAAAAGGTCAATGCCGACGACAGTCACAAGCGCGTGCAGGAAGTGCTGCAACTGGTGGAACTCAAGGACCTGGCCGGGCGCTATCCGCACCAGATGTCCGGCGGCCAGTGCCAGCGCGTGGCGCTTGCCCGCTCCCTGGTGACCCGCCCGCGCCTGTTGCTGCTCGATGAGCCGCTGTCGGCGCTGGATGCACGGATTCGCAAACACCTGCGCGAACAGATCCGCCAGATCCAGCGCGAGCTGGGGCTGACCACGATTTTCGTGACCCATGACCAGGAAGAAGCGCTGACCATGTCGGACCGCATCTTCCTGATGAATCAGGGCAAGATCGTGCAGAGTGGCGATGCCGAAACGCTCTACACCGCGCCGGTGGATGTGTTTGCCGCGGGCTTTATCGGCAACTACAACCTGCTCGACGCCGACAAGGCCACTCAACTGCTGCAACGCCCGATCAGCGGGCGTATCGCGATTCGCCCGGAAGCCATCGAACTGAGCCGCAGCGGCGACCTCGACGCAGTGGTGCGCAGCCACAGCCTGCTGGGCAACGTGATTCGCTACCGCATCGAAGCACGCGGCGTGGAACTGGTGGTCGATGTGCTCAACCGCTCGGCCGACGATTTGCACCCGGACGGCCAACGCCTGGCACTTTCCATCGACCCCAGCGCCCTGTGTGAAGTAGCCTGAGGCCGCTGTGTATATAGAGGACATATGACTGATGGCACTGGTAATTTTTGATCTGGACGACACCCTGATTCACGGCGACTGCGCCACCCTGTGGAGCGAGCAAATGGGTCGCCTGGGCTGGGTGGATGGCGAGTCCTTCATGCGCAAGAACGATGAGCTGATGGCGGCTTACAGCCAGGGCAAGCTGGCCATGGAAGACTTCATGGACTTCAGCCTGGAGCCGATGATCGGCCGTACGCCGGAAGAAATCGAACACTTGGTAGAACCGTGGGTAGAGGACGTGATTGAGCCGCTGATCTACAGCGACGCGACCAAAACCATCGCCCGACATCGCGCGAACGGCGACCGGATTCTGGTGATTTCTGCGTCGGGCACACATTTGGTCAAGCCGATTGCGGCGCGCATCGGTATCGATGAGGTGCTGGGAATTGATCTGGACGTCAGTCATGGCGTATACAGCGGGCATACCGTGGGTGTACTGACATATCGCGAAGGCAAGATCACACGCTTGCTGGCGTGGCTGGAGCAGGAAGTCGAAACGCTGGAAGGTGCGTATTTCTACTCGGATTCGCGCAATGATTTGCCGTTGCTGCTGAAGGTGGATCATCCGCAGGTGGTAAATCCCGATCCCGTGCTGCGTGCCCACGCAGAACAGGCCGGTTGGCCGATCCACCACTGGACCTGATTCAACAGAGATCAAAAATGTGGGAGCTGGCTTGCCTGCGATGGCGATGTTTCAGATGAAACATTCTTCACTGATACACTGCCATCGCAGGCAAGCCAGCTCCCACATTGACTGCATTTCAACTTGAGATCAGACCAGGCTCTCGTCAATCACCAACACCAGCTTCCCGGAAATCTGGTTGGTCGCCAGCTCGGCAAACGCTGCCTCGGCATCCTTGATCGGGAAGGTCTTGGCCAATTGCGGGCTCAAGCGTCCTTCGACAAACAGCGGCCACACATGCTGGCTCAGATCACTGAACAAGTCCGCCTTGAACTGATCACTGCGGCTGCGCAGGGTTGAACCCAGTAGTTGAATGCGCTTGCCCAACACCTGCGCCAGATCCAGTTGCGCATCGCGCCCGCCCATCAAACCGATCAACACCCAGCGTCCATCCAGGGCCAACAGCTTGAGGTCCAGGGCCGCGTAGTTGCCACCCACCGGGTCGAGGATCACATCGAACGGGCCGAAATCGCGCAACCCTTCGATGCCGTCAGTGCGTACCACGCCGCCTTGCGCGCCCAGCGCTTCGCAGTACACCAGGCGTTCCGCCGAACCGACGCTGACCCAGCACGGGCTGCCAAACGCCTTGCACAACTGGATCGCCGCCGACCCGACGCCGCTGGCGCCGGCATGCAGCAACACCTTCTCACCGGGTTTGAGACCTGCCAGTTGGAACAGGTTGAGCCACGCGGTGCTGTACACCTCAGGCAATGCTGCCGCTTCAATCAGCGACAAGCCTTCCGGCACGGGCAGCACGTGGCGCGCGTCCACCACCACTTCTTCGGCCATGCCGCCACCGGCGAGCAGCGCGCAGACCCGATCGCCGACTTGCCAGGACGAACCCGCGCCGACCTCGCTGATCACGCCCGAGCACTCCAGCCCCAGCACCTGGCTGGCGCCCGGCGGTGGCGGATAGAGCCCCGAACGTTGCAATAAATCGGCGCGATTGAGGCCGGCTGCCGCCACACGAATGCGAACTTGGCCTACATCGCAGGTAGGACGGGTTTCATCCAACCACTCCACGTGACCGTCAACGCCTTGCAATGCTTTCACAGTGCCTCCATAGTGAGTCTGGACTGAGCCCGTAGCTGTAGCGCCGGGCTTTTTGCATTATGCGACCGGACCATATGGAACCGGCTCCCTCAAAGACGGCCTAATATGCGTTATCAATTGCCCCCGCGTCGAATCAGCATGAAGCATTTGTTCCCAAGCACCGCCCTCGCTCTTTTCATTGGTCTCGGCTTCGCGTCGACGTCGACCAATACGTTCGCAGCCAACAGCTGGGACAACCTTCAGCCTGATCGCGATGAGGTGATTGCCAGCCTTAACGTTGTCGAGTTGCTCAAGCGCCATCACTACAGCAAGCCGCCGCTGGACGACGCGCGCTCGGTGATCATCTACGACAGCTACCTCAAGCTGCTGGATCCGTCGCGCAGCTACTTCCTGGCCAGCGATATCGCTGAGTTCGACAAGTGGAAGACCCAGTTCGACGACTTCCTTAAAAGCGGCGACCTGCAGCCCGCTTTCACCATCTACAAGCGTTACCTGGACCGCGTCAAAGCGCGTCTGGACTTCGCCCTGGGTGAGCTGGACAAAGGCGTCGACAAGCTCGACTTCACCCAGAAGGAAACCCTTCTGGTGGACCGCAAGGACGCGCCTTGGCTGACCAGCACCGCCGCGCTCGACGACCTGTGGCGCAAACGCGTCAAGGACGAAGTGCTGCGCTTGAAGATCGCCGGCAAAGAGCCGAAGGCCATTCAAGAACTGCTGACCAAGCGCTACAAGAATCAGCTGGCACGTCTGGATCAGACCCGTGCCGAAGATATCTTCCAGGCTTACATCAACACCTTCGCGATGTCCTACGACCCGCACACCAATTATCTGTCGCCGGATAACGCGGAAAACTTTGATATCAACATGAGTCTGTCGCTGGAAGGCATCGGTGCCGTCCTGCAAAGCGACAACGACCAGGTGAAGATCGTGCGTCTGGTGCCGGCAGGTCCGGCAGACAAGACCAAGCAGGTTGCTCCGGCTGACAAGATCATCGGCGTGGCCCAGGGCGACAAAGAGATGGTCGATGTCGTCGGCTGGCGCCTGGACGAAGTGGTCAAGCTGATCCGCGGCCCGAAAGGCAGTGTGGTGCGCCTGGAAGTGATTCCGCACACCAACGCACCGAACGATCAGACCAGCAAAATCGTTTCGATTACTCGCGAAGCGGTGAAGCTTGAAGATCAGGCCGTGCAGAAGCAGATCCTCAACCTCAAGCAGGATGGCAAGGACTACAAGCTGGGCGTTGTTGTCATCCCGGCTTTCTATCTGGACTTCAAGGCGTTCCGTGCCGGTGATCCGGACTACAAGTCCACCACCCGTGACGTCAAGAAAATCCTGACCGAGCTGCAGAAAGACAAAGTTGACGGCGTGGTCATCGACCTGCGCAACAACGGCGGCGGTTCCCTGCAGGAAGCCACCGAGCTGACCAGCCTGTTTATCGACAAAGGCCCGACCGTGTTGGTACGCAACGCTGACGGCCGTGTCGACGTGCTGGAAGACGAAAACCCGGGGGCTTTCTATAAAGGGCCAATGGCATTGCTGGTCAACCGCCTCTCGGCGTCGGCCTCGGAGATTTTCGCCGGCGCCATGCAGGACTACCACCGCGCGTTGATCATCGGCGGCCAGACCTTCGGTAAAGGCACCGTGCAGACCATTCAGCCGCTGAACCATGGCGAACTGAAGCTGACCATCGCCAAGTTCTATCGGGTTTCCGGGCAGAGCACCCAACACCAGGGCGTGCTGCCGGATGTCGACTTCCCGTCGATCATCGACACCAAGGAAATCGGCGAGAGCGCCCTGCCGGAAGCCATGCCGTGGGACACCATCCGCCCTGCGATCAAGCCTGCGTCGGATCCGTTCAAGCCGTTCCTGGCACAGCTGAAGGCTGACCATGATGCTCGCTCCGCCAAGGATGCCGAGTTCGTGTTTATCCGCGACAAGCTGGCCCTGGCCAAGAAGCTGATGGAAGAGAAAACCGTCAGTCTCAACGAAGCGGATCGCCGTAAGCAGCACGCCGATATCGAGAATCAGCAACTGGTGCTGGAAAATATTCGCCGCAAAGCCAAGGGCGAAGATCCACTCAAGGAACTGAAGAAAGAAGACGACGATGCACTGGCGGCCGAACCGGAAAAAGTCAAACCGGAAGACGACGCTTACCTGGCTGAAACAGGCCGCACGCTGCTGGACTACCTGAAAATCAGCAAGCAGGTGGCCAAGCAGTAAATGATGGCAATTTAATGTGATCACTCCCCAGAGTGTCATCATATAGACATCATTCTGTCGTGAAATGAAGGACCGCAGGCTCACCGCCTGCGGTCCTTTTTTTTCGATCGAGATCGCCATGACCATGACCGAACAGCTGAATGCATTGGGCTCAATCCTGGCTCAAGGCAGTTTGCACAGCCTGTTCCAACCGATCATTTGCCTGTCCGAACGGCGCATCCTCGGCTACGAAGCCTTAAGCCGTGGGCCCTCCAACAGCCCGCTGCACTCCCCCGTCGCCCTGTTTTCCGTAGCCAGCCACGCCGGGCGCCTCAGCGAGCTGGAAATGGCCTGCCGCGAGAGCGCATGCCGACGCTTCAGCGAACAGAAATTGCCGGGCAAACTCTTTCTGAATATCTCGCCGGAATCCCTGATGGAGACCGCGCACCAACCGGGGCGCACCCTGCAACTGCTGCGCGACTTCGGCATTCCGCCGAGCCAGGTGGTGATCGAACTCACCGAGCAAACCCCCACCGATGATTTTGACCTGCTGCAAACAGCCCTGCACCACTACCGCGACATGGGTTTCGCCATCGCACTGGACGACTTGGGCGCCGGTTATTCCAGCTTGCGGTTATGGTCGGAGCTACGCCCGGATTACGTGAAGATCGACCGACACTTTATCGATGGCATCCATCAGGATGCGCTCAAGCGCGAATTCGTCGGCTCGATCCTGCAAATCGCCAAGGCCTCCCGGGCGCAGGTGATTGCGGAGGGCATCGAACTGCCGGAAGAGCTGGCGGTGTTGACGGAGATGGGCGTCGATCTGGTTCAGGGTTACTTGCTGTGTCGCCCGCAGGAACAGCCGCCGCAGGAAGCACGCCTGATGCTGCCCAAACCGGACAACGCCAACATCGCCCTCAATGAAGAAGCCAGCGACCTCAGCGCTCTGCTCAACGAACAACCGGCGGTGGACCAGGACACTGCCACCGCCCAGGTGCTGGAATCGTTTCGCCGCCAGGCCAACCTCAACTCGCTGGCGGTGCTGGATAGGCGCGGCCACCCCGTGGGCATTGTGCATCGGCATTCGTTGTCCGATGCGCTGCTCAAGCCATTTGCCACGGATTTGTTCGCGCGCAAGCCGATCAGCCGCTTGATGAGTGATGACTTCCTGGCCGTGGAGTTGAGCCAGTCGCTGCAGCAAGTCAGTCGCCTGCTGACCAGCCGGGCGCGGCAGCGGATCGAGGAAGACTTCATCATTACGCTCAACGGCGATTATTTGGGACTGGGCCGGGTAATCGACGTGCTCAAGCTGATCACCGAGCTGAAAATCCAACAGGCGCGCTATGCCAATCCGCTGACCTTGCTACCGGGCAACGTGCCGATCCAGCAGTGCCTGACGCGGTTGTTGCAGCAACAGCGCGAGTCGGTGATCTGCTATGTGGATATCGACAGCTTCAAGCCATTCAACGATATCTACGGCTATGGCCGTGGGGATGAGGTGTTGCTGTGTCTGGCGCAGTGCCTGAACGATCGGGTCGATCCCAGCCGCGACTTCGTCGGGCACATCGGCGGTGATGACTTTTTACTGGTGCTCGGCCCGCAAGACTGGCGCAAGCGTCTCAACCAGTTACTCGATGATTTCCACACCCAATGCCGACGCTTCTACCGCGCCGAACACCTCGATGCCGGCTGTTTCGTGGCGTTGAACCGCCAGGGCGTGCGTCAGGAGTTTGCGCTGCTGTCGCTGTCGATTGGCGTGGTGCATTTATATCCACAGGCCTGTGGACAACTCGACGCCAGCCAGCTGGCCGAATTGGCCTCGCAGGCCAAGCATCATGCCAAGGACGTCGCCGGCTATAGCATCCATGTGATCGACAGCATGGACATGCTGTCCCAGGCGCTTTAAGCCTCGGCTGATTCCGGGTACTCGTATTCGAACACCCGCACCACTTCCGAAGCATGCCAGGACGCGGCGGCCACGCCATCGGACGGCCCGCTGAAGCGCCCAAGGCGCTCCACACACTCAAAAAAACCGGTACGCGGCAAGCGGCTCGCGCCTTGGCTGATCACCAGCGAGCTGCGCAACGGCTGCTCGGCCTTGGCGTCAAGCGCAGCCAAGTGTTCAAGCGCGGCGGCCAGGGTCTGCATCGCCGGCGTGGGAAATTGCAGGCGCTCCAGCAGCGCACGGTAGGTCAGCAGATGGCGCTGGCGGCGCGCCTGGTCCAATTCGTTGATTAACCCATCCCAATGTTGACGGCTGATACGTAGGCTCAAGATTCATCCCTCCAACCTGCCACGCCCAATTCCCAGGCCAGGCTGCGGCGTATCGCGGCATCCGGCTGGCGCTCACCACTTTCGATCAATCCAAGATACGAGGGGCTGATGCCCACGGTGCGGGCCAGGGTCTCGATGGCCAGGCCCTTGGCCTCGCGCAGGCCGCGCAGGTCTGCGAGCGGGCGCAAACCTTGTTCAGGGGCGGCAGTGACGGCGGGAGAAGGTGCAAGAGTGGGCTGCTGCTGACCGGCTGCTTTTAGTAGCGCCTGGTACTGGTCCCATGGCAACACCGCGTACTCGGGTTCGCCATCGCGTGAAATGATCTGAATATCCATGTCTGCCCCGTAGGATAACAACACTTACTAAGTAAGTTCTTTCCTTAGAAGTGTAATCCTAACAGCCACAAAGGTCGCAGGGGGATATACGTGTGATCAGTTTTTTTGCGGGTTTTCCTCAGCCAGCAATGCAGGCGTCGCTGGCAGCCGCTCAACCACTGCGAGTTTTTCCGGGCGTTGGGCGTCGCGCCAGGCGCGAAAGGCGCTCAGCTCGCCGTCCAGGGTCTTCATGACCCATGCCAGTACGGCGATGTCATCGAGCATGCCGAACACGGGAATAAAGTCCGGGATCGCGTCGATCGGGCTCAGAAAGTACATGAGCCCCGCCACTACCGAAATCAACGCCTTGGGACTGATCGCCCGGTACTCTCCGCGCCAGTAGGCCAGGCACAGGGCCTGGAGCAATTTGAGATCATCCTTGAGTTTGCCCAGGCGGTTGCCCTGGCTTGAGCCTTTGGCAGCGACGGCGAACAACAATGTTGGCAAACGGCCACGGCCGAGCAAGCGCGCGGCCATGGGCAGGAAACGGGTGAAATTGAAGGGTGGTTTCATTCGTCACTCCAGTTCCATACGACAGAAAGGTTATCCACACAAATTGTGGATAACCTTGTGAACAGAGCCTTTTTTCATGGCTGAAAGCCACGGACTACAAGGCTTGCAGTCAGATCGGGCATTTTTTGCGCACATAAAAAAAACCCAAGATTTCATTGACTTGGCGTGGATGTGCGGCTACCCGTACTCAGGTGTTATATCAGACTGTGGCAGGCTGGGGATGTTCGATCGGATTTGCCAAGGCCACAATCTGAAAGATGCAGAAACAACAACGCCCCGTCGAAACGGGGCGTTGTGTGTGTGTTCAGACGCTGATTACTTCTTGGCAGCAGGTGCAGCCGGTGCGTCAGGGGCTTCAGCCTTGGCCGGGTCCTTGATCGCCAGCAGTTCCAGGTCGAATACCAGCACGGAGTTGGCTGGAATCGCCGGGCTCGGGCTCTGCGCGCCGTAGGCCAGGTCGGACGGGATGTACAACTCTACCTTCTCGCCAACGTGCATCAGTTGCAGGCCTTCGACCCAACCCGGAATCACGCCGCTGACCGGCAGGTCAATCGGGCTACCGCGATCCACGGAGCTGTCAAAGGTGGTGCCGTTGGTGAGCTTGCCGGTGTAGTGAACAGTCACTACGTCGGTAGGCTTGGGCTGAGCGCCGTCGGCTTTCTTCACGATCTTGTACTGCAGACCGGAAGCAGTGGTGACTACGCCGTCTTTCTTGGCGTTGTCTTCGAGGAATTTCTTGCCGGCGGTTGCCGACTCTTCGCTCATTTTGGTCATGCGTTCTTCTGCACGCTTCTGCAGTGCGGCAAACGCTTCAACCAACTCGTCGTCTTTCAGCTTCTGTTCTTTCTTGCCGACGGCATCTTCGATGCCTTGGGCTACCGCTTTGGAGTCCAGGTCATCCATGCCTTCCTGAGCCAGGCTTTTGCCCATGTTCAGGCCAATGCCGTAGGAAGCTTTCTGCGCCGGGGTTTTCAGCTCTACGCTGGTTTGCGAATCACAACCCGCAAGTACCAGGCTAACCAGGGCCACCGCCGCCGCCAACCGATGCTGTTTCATGCTATTTCCTTGTTCGTGCGCCAAAAGGGCATTCGAGTAAAGTCGCGAGCTTATCAGGCGGCCACGACCAATGGCTACCGGCATCTGAGGGGGAAACTTCTGATAAGTTCACGTGTTTAAAAGCAATTTCATTCATGATGGGGGCCCGCGACGGATCGCGGGACCTCTTACCACCCACTTACTGGCCACTTGCCGCACCTGTGGCGCAATGGCATAAGAATGCAACAACTCGACAAGGCCGAGACAAGGATAGCCATCTTGCGTATTTTTTCCCGTGTATTACTGCTGATACTCATAGCCCTGGGCCTGCTTCTGGCCGTTGTGCTCTATTACACCCTCAACCCCAAGCTGCCGGACTACGTACCGGTAGAGCAGGTGCATTACCAGGATCAATGGAGTGCCGCCGACCGCCAGACCTATTACTTCACGCCCCAAGGCACTCAGGTAAAAGGCCTGCATTACGACTGGTTTACCAACCTGGAGCTGCCGTTTTCCGAGCAGCGTTTCGCCACGCCGGAATACCTCGCACGCTTCGGTTTCCTGGTCGATCCCAAGCAAGTCCCCACCACGCAAAACCCCGGTAACCTGCCCGTAGGTTTCGCACGGCATCAGAATGCCGGCAGCCCGGTCGAATACCTCGACATCACCTGCGCCGCCTGCCACACCGGCGAGTTGCATTTCAAAGGTCAGGCCCTGCGCATCGACGGCGGCTCGGCCCAGCATGTGCTGCCTTCCAGCGTGCCCACGCTGCGCGGCGGCAGTTTCGGCCAGGCGTTAGTCGCCAGCCTTGCCGCCACCTACTACAACCCGTGGAAATTCGAGCGCTTCGCGCGTGAGGTCCTCGGCGATCGCTACGATGCCGAACACAGTCAACTGCGCCAGGACTTCAAGCAGTCGCTGAACCAATTCCTCAAAGTCGCCTGGAACGACACCCACCGCGGCCTCTACCCCACCGAAGAAGGCCCGGGCCGCACCGACGCATTCGGCCGCATCGCCAACGCCAGCTTCGGCGACGCGATCTCCCCGGACAATTATCGCGTCGCCAATGCACCGGTGGACTACCCGCAGCTGTGGGATATCTGGACCTTCGACTGGGTGCAATGGAACGGCTCGGCGCAGCAACCCATGGCGCGCAACATCGGCGAAGCCCTCGGCGTCGGCGCCACGCTGGTCTTCTTCGACAGCGCCGGCCAGCCCCTGCAAGGCGACGCGCGCTACCCGTCCAGCGTGCGCGTGCGTGACCTCAACCTGATCGAAGAAACCCTGCAACGCCTCAAACCGCCGACCTGGCCCGAAGACCTGTTCGGCGCCGTCGATAAACCCCTCGCCGCCAGAGGCCGCGCGTTATTTGCCGAGAACTGCGCCGGCTGCCACGTACCCAGCGTCACCCAGGAAAACGGCCGCCCGGTGCAGCAACTGAAAATGCTTCCGGTGGACTACATCGGCACCGACCCCAATGCCGCCAGCAACATCGCCGACCAGCGTTATGACCTGAGCGCCCTGCAGTGGGACCCGGCCGAGTTGGCCAAACTCAACGTCGAACTGCACCCGACGCCCACCGAACCTCTGGACCTGAAGAAAATGTCGGTGGCCAAGGGCCTGGCTTACGTCACCGCATTCGTGGAAGAACACGCCTACCGCGCCGCCGGCGTCACCCCGGCTGAACGTCCGCGCCTGGACGGCTATGGCTTGCCCATCGGCGTACGCGAACTGCGCGCCTATAAGGCGCGGCCACTGGCCGGCATCTGGGCTACTCCGCCGTTCTTGCACAACGGTTCGGTGCCGACACTCTACCAACTGCTCTCGCCCCAAGACGAGCGCAGCACCACCTTCTACAAAGGCACCTTCGACTACGACCCGCGCCACCTGGGCTTCCAGAGCGTCGCGTTCAAGAACGCCTTTTTGTTCGATACCACAATCACCGGCAACCACAACAGCGGCCACGAATTCCGTGCCGGCAAGCGTGGCAATGGCGTGATCGGCCGCAGCTTGCTGCCGCAGGAACGCTGGGCGCTGCTGGAATACCTCAAAGTGCTGGGCGGCCCGCTGGAGCAACAACTGCCATGATTATCCGTTCCCGATACAACGAACGCTCCCTCCTCGCACGCTTCTGGCTGGGCCTGGGCAAGTTTCTCGGCAAGACGTTGCTGTGGCTGGCAGGCCTGGGTTTACTGGGATGGCTCGCGGCCAGCGCGTGGTTCGCCTGGCAGCACAGCGGCCCGGTGTCGCCGAACGAACAGATCCCGCCCGGTGAATCGGCGATGACCCAGGGCATCATCCAGACGGCAGTGCGCATCGTCGATCAGCACCGTGAAGGCACGCGTTACCTGCGCGACGCCCACGCCAAGGCCCACGGCTGCGTGAAAGCCGAGGTCAGCGTGCTGGCCGACCTCGACCCGGCTCTGCGCCAGGGCGTGTTCGCCGAGCCGGGCAAGACCTGGCAGGCGATGATGCGGCTGTCCAACGGCAATGCCTACCCGCAGTTCGACAGCATCCGCGATGCACGCGGCATGGCGATCAAGCTGCTGGATGTACCGGACAAGCAACTAATGGCCGACCAGCAGACGCGCACGGAGCAGGACTTCGTGATGTTCAGCCATCCGAACTTCTTTGTCAGCGATGTGGCGGAGTACGCGCAGAACATTGGCGCACAGGCAGACGGCAAAAAAGTCCTGGCGTTCTTCCCCAAGGCTGACCCGCGCAGTTGGCAGGTGCGTCATTTGTTTATTGCGCTGGCGACCCTGGCACCGGCCCCTGCCAGTCCGACGCAGACGACCTATTTCTCAGTGTCGCCCTACAAGTTCGGCACGGCCAACGCCAAGTTCCGCGTCGCCCCGGACCCGCAGAGCTGCCCGGAATATGCGCTGCCCAAACAGAACGAAGACCTGCCGAATTTCCTGCGCAGCGCCCTGAACCAGCAACTGTCCACTGACCGTGTACCGGCGTGTTTCGTATTGCAGATTCAGCGCCAGAACCCGCAAAAATTCATGCCGATCGAAGACACCAGCATTGAGTGGAAGGAAAGCGATGCGCCGTATGAAACCGTGGCCAAGGTAAAAATTCCGGCCCAGGATTTCGACACCCCGGCCTTGAACCTGGCGTGCGACAACCAGTCGTTCAACCCCTGGTTCGGGCTGGAAGCGCATCGACCGATTGGCGGCATCAACCGGCTGCGCAAAGCCGTGTATGAAGCCGTCAGCGATTACCGGCACAGCCGCAACACACCATAAAGAGTCCGTAAAAACAGACCCGCCGCCGTAAGGATCGCGTCGGGTCTATTGAGCGGCCTGCGCCCCGCCTCTAACGTGACTGCCTACCCCATCACTGCGCAGGAAGTCACCGTGGAGAGTTCAACGCTCGGCATGCTCGTTCTGACCATCATTGCCGTGTTCGGCACCGCCTCGTTCTGCTTCGAGCACTTGGCGGCGCGCCAGCCCCGCAAGAAAAAGATAAACCGACAAATCGCAGACGAAAAAAAGCCCGCTCGATGAGCGGGCTTTCTGTGGTGACCTGGCGTTCAGTGTTCCAGGTTACCGAATATGGCGCAGCGGACGGGACTCGAACCCGCGACCCCCGGCGTGACAGGCCGGTATTCTAACCGACTGAACTACCGCTGCGCGTAACACATGAAGCGAATGGTGGGTGATGACGGGATCGAACCGCCGACATTCTGCTTGTAAGGCAGACGCTCTCCCAGCTGAGCTAATCACCCTTCGTTTCGGTGTGGCGCGCATTCTACGGAGCGACCTGAAGTCTGGCAAGCACTTTCTTAAATCTTTTTTTTGAGGCCTTCCAATGGCTTAGGCAGGGTTGGCCTCAGCCCGGATCAAGAGAATAATGCCCCCCTTTGTATAAAGGAGAGACTCACCCCATGTGGTTCAAGAACCTGCTTATCTATCGCCTGACCCAAGATCTGCCTGTTGATGCCGAGGCGTTGGAAGCGGCCATGGCCACCAAACTGGCGCGCCCTTGTGCCAGCCAGGAGTTGACCACTTACGGTTTCGTCGCGCCTTTTGGTAAAGGTGAAGACGCTCCCCTGGTTCACGTCAGCGGCGACTTCCTGCTGATCGCCGCGCGCAAGGAAGAACGCATCCTGCCGGGTAGCGTGGTGCGTGACGCACTGAAAGAGAAAGTCGAAGAGATTGAGGCCGAGCAAATGCGCAAGGTCTATAAAAAAGAACGCGACCAGATCAAGGATGAAATCATCCAGGCCTTCCTGCCCCGCGCGTTTATCCGTCGCTCCTCGACCTTCGCCGCCATCGCGCCGAAACAGGGCCTGATCCTGGTGAACTCGGCCAGCCCGAAACGCGCTGAAGACCTGCTCTCCACCCTGCGTGAAGTGATCGGCACCTTGCCGGTACGCCCACTCACCGTAAAAACCGCGCCAACCGCCATCATGACCGACTGGGTCACCACCCAGAAACCGGCCGATGACTTCTTCGTCCTCGACGAGTGCGAGCTGCGTGACACCCACGAAGACGGCGGCATCGTGCGTTGCAAGCGCCAGGACCTGACCGGCGAAGAAATCCAGCTGCACCTGACCACTGGCAAAGTCGTGACTCAGCTGTCGCTGGCCTGGCAGGACAAGCTGTCCTTCATGCTTGACGACAAGATGACCGTCAAGCGCCTGAAGTTCGAAGACCTGCTGCAGGATCAGGCGGAACAGGACGGTGGTGACGAGGCGCTGGGCCAACTGGACGCCAGCTTTACCTTGATGATGCTCACCTTCGGCGAGTTCATCCCGGCGTTGGTGGAAGCGCTGGGCGGTGAAGAGACACCACAAGGCATCTAAAGCAACTCAAGTCTTTTGTGGGCACGGTCAGTGTGGGAGCTGGCTTGCCTGCGATAGCTTCACCTGGGTATCCCTGATTCACCGAGGTGTCTGCATCGCAGGCAAGCCAGCTCCCACACAAGCCCGCTCTCACATTTGATTGTATTTGCACTTCCAGAATCCAATAACAAGGACACCCCCATGCGCGCACTCGCCGCCTTGAGCCGCTTCGTCGGCAATACCTTCGCCTACTGGGTGTTGATCTTCGCAGTGCTCGCGTTCCTTGAGCCCGGCTGGTTCATCGGCCTCAAAGGCGCCATCGTGCCGTTGTTGGGCCTGGTAATGTTCGGCATGGGGCTGACCCTCAAACTCGAAGACTTCGCCGAAGTCGCCCGCCATCCGTGGCGCGTGGCGTTGGGCGTGGTCGCGCATTTCGTGATCATGCCTGGCGTGGCCTGGTTGCTGTGCCAGGCCTTTCACTTGCCGCCGGAAATTGCCGTCGGTGTGATCCTGGTCGGTTGCTGCCCAAGCGGCACTTCGTCCAACGTCATGACCTGGCTGGCTCGGGGCGATCTGGCGCTGTCGGTGGCCATCGCCGCCGTCACGACCCTCCTCGCACCACTGCTGACGCCGGCGCTGATATGGCTGCTGGCTTCGGCCTGGTTGCCGGTGTCGTTCATGGAGCTGTTCTGGTCGATCCTGCAAGTGGTGCTGCTGCCAATCGTACTGGGCGTGGTCGCGCAACGCGTGCTGGGCGCGCGGGTTCGCCATGCGGTGGATGTGTTGCCATTGGTGTCGGTGGTGAGCATCGTGATTATCGTCGCGGCAGTGGTGGCAGCGAGCCAGGCGAAGATTGCCGAGTCGGGCCTGCTGATCATGGCGGTGGTGATGCTGCACAACAGCTTCGGCTACTTACTGGGCTACTTCACCGGCCGGCTGTTCAAACTGCCGCTGGCGCAACGCAAATCGCTGGCGTTGGAAGTGGGCATGCAAAACTCCGGGCTGGGCGCCGCATTGGCCAGTGCGCACTTCTCGCCGCTGGCGGCGGTGCCGAGTGCGCTCTTCAGTGTTTGGCACAATATTTCCGGGGCATTGCTGTCGACTTATTTCCGTCGCATGAGCGAAAAGGAAGATCGCCGCGCACTGGAAACCACGCCATAAACTTGATCACTTGATCCATATTCGGCACTCTACCGGGCTTCGCGGGGACGACCTCGCGACGCTCTCAAGCGCTTAATCAGGGGACGACCCCACTTCTGGAAGGAGGGTCATCATGTCCTGGATCATTCTGTTTTTTGCCGGGTTGTTTGAAGTTGGCTGGGCCGTTGGCCTTAAGTACACCGACGGTTTCAGCAAGCCCCTGCCCACGGCTCTGACCATTGCCGCCATGGCTATCAGCCTCGGTTTGCTTGGGTTGGCCATGAAAGAACTGCCGCTGGGCACGGCCTATGCGATTTGGACCGGTGTGGGTGCCGTGGGTACAGTGATTGCCGGGATTATCCTATTTGGGGAATCCATGGCGCTGTTCCGGTTGGCGAGTGTGGCGTTGATTATTTGCGGGCTCATTGGGCTCAAGGTCAGCGCTTAGACCCGTACCGCTATCGCAGGCAAGCCAGCTCCCACATTAGACCTCGTTCGCTTGAACAACTCGGTCAACTGTGGGAGCTGGCTTGCCTGCGATAAGGCCCTCAAAGCCGGCAAAAAACTACCTGACACTCCCCCGCAAACCACCCACCACCACCTGCAACTGCTCAGGCGTCGCGGCCTCTACCGCAACCGGCTCCCCCGCCACCAACACCACACGCGACCAGATTCGGTGAAAAATGCCCTTGTTCGGATCGCGGCTGAAAAAGCTCCCCCACAACCCCTGCAACGCCAGCGGAATCACCGGCACCGGCGTCTCTCCCAGAATGCGCGTCACGCCACCGCGAAACTCATTCATCTCGCCATCCGCCGTCAACTTGCCTTCAGGGAAGATGCACACCAACTCCCCTTCCTTCAGGTACTGCGCAATCCGCGCAAAGGCCTTCTCGTAGATCTGGATGTCTTCGTTGCGCCCGGCAATCGGAATCGCCCCGGCTGTGCGGAAGATAAAATTGAGCAGCGGCAAACGGTAGATCTTGTAGTACATGACAAAGCGAATCGGCCGCCGCACCGCGCCGCCGATCAACAGCGCATCGACAAACGACACGTGATTGCACACCAGCAACGCCGCACCCTCATCCGGAATGGCGTCGAGGTTGCGATGCTCCACGCGGTACATGGAATGGCTGAGCAGCCAGATCATGAAACGCATGGTGAACTCGGGGACGATCTTGAAGATGTAAGTGTTCACCGCGATGTTGAGCAGCGACACCACCAGGAACAACTCGGGGATCGACAGCTTGGCGACGCTCAACAGCAGGATCGACACGATGGCCGAGACCACCATAAATAGCGCGTTGAGAATGTTGTTGGCCGCGATCACCCGCGCGCGCTCGTTTTCGGCGGTGCGCGACTGGATCAGCGCGTACAGCGGCACGATATAGAAACCGCCGAAAACGCCCAGCCCGAGGATGTCGAACAGCACCCACCAGGCCTTGCCATAGCTGAGCACCGCGAGCCAATCGTTGGCCTGCACGTTTTGCGGGAAGCCGCCGGAGTGCCACCACAGCAGCAGGCCGAACACGGTCAAACCAAAGGAGCCAAACGGCACCAGACCGATTTCGACCTTACGTCCGGAAAGCTTTTCGCAGAGCATCGAGCCCAAGGCGATGCCCACCGAAAACACCGTGAGAATCAGCGTCACCACGGTCTCGTCGCCGTACAACCACTCCTTGGCGTAGGCCGGGATTTGCGTCAGGTAGATCGCGCCGACAAACCAGAACCACGAGTTGCCGACGATCGAGCGCGACACCGCGGGCGTTTGGCCCAGGCCCAGACGCAAGGTGGCCCAGGATTCGCTGAAAATATTCCAGTTCAGCCGCAACCCCGGCGTCGAAGCGGCAGCACGTGGAATGCTGCGGCTGGCCAGGTAGCCCAGCAGCGCCACACCGACAATCGCCACCGCAACAACCGGCGCGTAATGAGTCGACGACATCATGATCCCGGCGCCGATGGTGCCCGCCAGAATCGCCAGAAACGTGCCCATCTCCACCAGGCCGTTGCCGCCGACCAGCTCATCTTCGTGCAGGGCTTGCGGCATGATCGAGTACTTCACCGGGCCGAACAGCGCCGAGTGCGTGCCCATGGCAAACAGCGCCAGCAGCATCAGTTCAAGGTGGTCTGTCAGGAAGCCCGTGGCGCCCACGGCCATGATCACGATCTCGCCGATCTTGATCGCGCGGATCAAGGCGTCCTTGTTGAATTTCTCGCCAAACTGCCCGGCCAGCGCCGAGAACAGGAAGAACGGCAGGATAAACAGCAGCGCACAGAGGTTGACCCAAATGGAGCGGTCACCGTCAATGCTGAGTTTGTAGAGAATCGCCAGGATCAGCGATTGCTTGAAGATGTTGTCGTTGAACGCACCCAGCAACTGGGTGACAAAAAACGGCAGGAAGCGCCGTGTGCGCAGCAAGGTGAATTGTGAGGGGTGGCTCATCGTCCGTGTTCCTGCGTGGCCTGATAGCATTATTGCCCGAAGGCTTTTATAAAAAGACAGGCCACGACTTTACCTAATCCTGCTTACTTATTCGCTAGCCCTGCAATGCAAGGTGAAACAAAAAGCTCACCTTTATAGGCGCCTTGCACGGTGCGCTTGGCCACGATCAGCCACATCAGCGCCAAGACCACCACCAGCGCACTGCCAAAAGCATTGAAGAAACCCAAGTGCAACACGCTCGCCAGCTTCAGCGTGGCCAATGCATACACGCCCAACGGGAACGTGAACCCCCACCAGCCGAGGTTGAAGGGAATACCTGCGCGCAGGTAACGCAGGGTGATCAGCACCGCGATCAACATCCACCACAAGCCAAAGCCCCACAGGGTGATGCCCGCCACCAGCCCCAGGCCGTAGGCCATTTCGCCGACGCCGGGCAGGCCGTTGGCAGCAAAAATCGCAGGCGCATCACCGCCCAGCAGCAACATACCCAGAGCCCCCGTGCCGATCGGGCCCAGGGCCAGCCAGCTCGACGCCGCCATATTGGCGTGAGGCAGTTTATGCAGGGCCATGCGCAGCATCAGGATGGTCAGGATGCTGAACGCCACCGGCAGCGAAAACGCCCACAGCACATAGCTGGTCACCAGCATCACCAGTTGCGAATGCGCGTCTACCAAGTGCGGCGCGAGCAGGCCACCGCTGGCAGCAGCGACTTCGGCGGCAACCACGGGCAGCAGCCACACGGCCGTCATCTGGTCAATGCTGTGTTCCTGACGGGTGAACATCATGAACGGGATCAGCACACCGCAGGCCAGCGCCATTGCCACGTCCAGCCACCACAAGGCTTCGGCCAGCGGCACCACATCGCTGCCCCAGCGCGGCAGGCCGAACAGCAGCAAGCCATTGAGAATGGTCGCCAGGCCCATGGGGATGGTGCCGAAAAACATCGAAACCGTGGAGTGGCCGAAGATCCGCCGTGCCTCGTGGAAGAACATCACCCAGCGCGCCGCATAGAGAACGCTGAACAATATAAACAGGCCAATGGTGAAAAACCACAGCCCTTCGGCAATGGCGTGCACGCCGGGCAGATTGATGGGCAACTGCGCCAGGGCCAGCGCCAGCACACCGGTGCCCATGGTTGCGGCAAACCAGTTGGGGGTGAACTGGCGAATCACTTCCCGGGGACGGGCCAGGTGACTGAAAGGTTTGTAGCTGATGGTATTCGAGCAGGTCATGATGGCAATCCTCTTCCTCGCATGAGGTTGAGACCATGGTAGAACCGGATCGAATATCTATATAACGGGTAATATCTCTAACTGTTATCTGTTTTGCCGATATAGACGATTTAAACCACCGTTTTGACCTTCGCAGACTCCTGTAACAGCAGGCCGCCAAGCGCACCGAGGGCCAGCAGGATCAGCACTGCGCCATAGCCGTCAGTGGTCGCAATCAAGCCAAAAACCCGGCTCAGATTTCCAGCCAACAATGCCGGCAGGCAGAACGCCAAGTAACTCAGCACGTAAAAAGCCGACATTAACCCGGCCCGCTCATGCGGTAACGCCAACCCCACGATACTGCGAATGCTGCCCATGAAGCCGCCGCCAAACCCAAAGCCCGCGACCACACTGGCGACAAAAAACAGCGGCAGGCTGGCGCTCTGCACGGCGACCAGCAACAAGGCCACGCCCGCAGCCAACAATGCGGCCGACAGGCGCATGATCTTGTCTGCCGGACGGTTGCGCAGGCTGTAAATCGTCACCGCGCCGCTCAAGGTTACGACGGCGACCAGGCCTCCACCGATCAGATGAGACGTCGAACCGGTGGCAGCCTTCACCAGCGACGGCGCCAACGATGAAAAGAACCCGCCCAGCGCCCACACCGCCACATTCAGCGGCATGGCCAGCCACAAGGCTCGGCGCGCCTGCTCCGGCACATGCAGGGTCGGCGCCAACGATTTCAAGGCGCCCGGAATACGGCTGACGGTTTCAGGCAGGCGCCAGACATAGATCGCCTGCAGCACCATCAAGCCGAGCATCGTGAAGAAGATCAACTGGGTCGGCCGTGGCGCGTACTCCACCAGCAAGCCGCTGCCCAGACCGCCGCTGGCCATGCCCAGCAGCGGCGCCAGGCTATTGAGCATCGGGCCGCGCACACGGTCGGTGTCGAGCAGCGTGGCGCTCAGCACCGCCGTCGCCATCCCGGTGGCGAAGCCTTGCAAGGCACGGGCGACGATCAAGTGCGCGGTTGAGTCAGCATTGATAAACAGCAGCATCGCCACGATGTTGAGCAATAAGGCGACGAAGATCACCGGCTTGCGCCCCAGGTAATCCGACAGTGAACCCACGGTCAGCAGCGCCGCCAGCAGGCTCACGGCGTAGACGCCGAAGATCACCGTAAGCATCGCGGCCGAGAAGTGCAGGTTGTCCTGATAGACCTGATACAACGGGGTCGGCGCGCTGGAAGCAGCGAGAAAGGTCAGCACAGTGATCACCAGGAACGCCAGGCTGGACCGTTGAGAAATGACGCTGGGCATGGCTTACTCCGTTAAAGCTAACGTTTTGCTTTTGCTGAGTGTGCTACTGGAAAGCGCTTAAAGCAAATTCTTTGTGTTAAGGTTTTAGGCATGGCTATTAAAGAAGGTCTACGCCCGGGGGGCCGCAGTGCCCGGGTCCAGGAATCAGTCCACAACGCAGCGCGCGAACTGCTGGAAGCCCATGAGCGCTCCAGCGTCACCGTGCCGATGATTGCTGCGCGCGCGGGGGTTACGCCCTCGACCATCTACCGCCGCTGGGGCGACTTGTCCGCGCTACTCGCCGACGTGGCGCTGGAACGCCTGCGCCCGGAGAGCGAGCCTGCCGAGACCGGCAGCCTGCGCGGCGACTTGCGCGCGTGGGGCGAGCAATACCTGGACGAAATGAGTTCGGAGCTTGGGCGCAACATGATGCGCGACGTGCAGTGCAGCCGCCCCAGGGACTATTGCAGCCAGATCCTGATGGGGCAGTTGCAGATTATTCTCGACCGTTACCAAAGCAGCGTTGATGTGAGACCGACCGTGGACAGGTTGTTGAATCTGATTGCTGCGCCCACGGTCTATCGCAGTCTGTTTTCGAGTGAGCAACTGCCGGTAGAGGAATTGCACGAATTGATCGAGCTGGCGCTGAAAACCTGAGCAGGGAGGTTAAGGGTCAGACAACAATAAAAATGTGGGAGCTGGCTTGCCTGCGATAGCGGTCTGTCAGTTGTAGCTATGTTGCCTGAACCACCGCCATCGCAGGCAAGCCAGCTCCCACATTGCCCGGGCACATTCAATAAAAAACGGCCTCATAGGGAGGCCGTTTTTTTGGCAGATCTGCGCTTACGTACGCATCCCGCGCCCACTCACCAGCAACCGCGCGCAACCGATATACAGCACCACAGTGGCCACCAGCATAAAGGTGATCGCCACGCTGATCTTGATATCCGATACGCCCAGAATGCCGTAACGGAAGGCGTTGACCATATGCAGCACTGGGTTGGCCAGCGACACGGTCTGCCAGAACGGCGGCAGCAAGGTGATTGAGTAGAACACCCCGCCGAGGTAGGTCAGCGGCGTCAGCACGAAGGTCGGGATAATCGAAATATCATCGAAATTGCGTGCAAACACTGCGTTGATAAACCCCAGCAGCGAGAAGATCGTCGCCGTCAGTACCACCACCAGCAGGGTGACCCCCAGGTGATGCACCTGCAGGTGGGTGAAGAACAGCGACAGCAGGGTCACAATCACACCCACCATCAAACCTCGCAGCACGCCACCGGCGGTGTAGCCGATCAGAATCGTGTGCGGCGACACCGGCGACACCATCAGCTCCTCAATGGAACGCTGGAACTTGCTGCCGAAGAAGCTCGACACCACGTTGCCGTAGGAGTTGGTGATCACCGACATCATGATCAGGCCCGGCACGATGTATTCCATGTAGGTGAAACCACCCATGTCGCCGATCTGCCGGCCGATCAGGTTACCGAAGATAACGAAGTACAGAACCATAGTGATCGCCGGCGGCAGCAGCGTTTGCGGCCAGATCCGGGTAAACCGCTTCACTTCGCGGTAGACGATGGTTTGCAGCGCGACGAGGTTGGGTTGCAGTTCGGAACTCATACCGCCACCTTCGCCAGATTTTTTTCCACCAGGGACACGAACAACTCCTCAAGGCGATTGGTTTTGTTACGCAGGCTCAACACTTCAATGTTCTGAGTCGCCAACTGGGTAAACAGCGCGGTGATGCCCATGGCTTTGTCCACCTGGACTTCCAGCGTGTGGCTGTCGACCAAGCGGCTCGGGTAACCGAGCAACTGCGGCGGCGCCGACAAGTTGTTTTTAAGGTCGAGCAAAAAGGTTTCCACATGCAACTGGCCCAGCAGGTTACGCATGCTGGTGTTCTCGACGATGGTGCCGTGGTCGATGATGCCGATGTTGCGGCACAGCTGCTCAGCCTCTTCCAGGTAGTGGGTGGTGAGGATGATGGTGATGCCCTTCTCGTTCAGCTCGGTGAGGAAGGTCCACATCGAACGACGCAGTTCGATGTCCACACCGGCCGTTGGCTCATCGAGGATCAGCAAGCGCGGTTCATGCACCAGCGCGCGGGCAATCATCAGACGACGCTTCATGCCGCCGGACAGCGAGCGAGACGGCACGTCACGCTTGTCCCACAGGCCCAACTGCACCAGGTACTGCTCGGCGCGTTCCTTGGCGACTTTCGCCGGAATGCCGTAGTAGCCAGCCTGGGTCACGACGATGTCGAAGGTCTTTTCAAACTGGTTGAAGTTGAACTCCTGGGGTACCACGCCGATGGAACGCTTGAGCGCTGCCGGGGATTTGTCCAGGTCATGACCAAAGATATTCACCGAACCGCTGGATTTGTTGACCAGGGTCGAAAGAATGCCGATGGTGGTGGATTTGCCGGCGCCGTTGGGGCCGAGCAAGGCGAAGAAGTCACCTTCGGCCACGTCCAGATCGATACCACTCAGGGCCTGGAAACCGTTGCCGTAGGTTTTGGTTAGCTGCCGGATGGACAGAGCGGAACTCATATCGGAATACGCACCAAAGAAGGGAATAGAAAGAGTAGATGAGGGCGCAGCGCACGTAGTTCAACGGCGGCGCATGACAAGCATGGTGCTTGCCCGCGCCGCACAAGTACAGTCGCCTGTATTAATAGTGGGTATTAAGTCAACGCGGTCATAACAGCTTTGCGGTAGGCCGGGCGCTGTTGCAGGCGCTGGTACCAGGCCTCTAGATGGGGCATCGCAGGGCGCTCGATGGGCATTTCAAACCAGGCGTAGATGAAGCAGCCCAGCGGGATGTCGCCCATGCCGATCGCATCGCCCGACAGGTAAGGTTGCTCGGCGAGGGCTTTCTCTACCGTGCCGAGTGCATCGATGCAGGCTTGGCGCCCGGCGTTGATGCTGTCCCAGTTCTGCTTGTCAGCGGGTGTGCGCAAAATGCCCCAGAACACCGCCTTGAAAGGTTCGGCGAGGGTCGAGGTGGTCCAGTCCATCCATTTTTCCGCATTGGCGCGGGCTTTCAGGTCTGTCGGGTACCAGCTCGATGCCTGCTTGGCGCAGAGGTAGCGCACGATGGTGTTGGACTCCCACAGCACAAAGTCGCCATCTTCGATCATCGGCACCCGGCCATTGGGGTTCAAGGCCCGGTATTGCGGCGTGTCGACCACACCAAAAGCCCCGCCCGCATCAATTGCTTCATAGTCCAGGCCGAGTTCCTCGGCGCACCAGAGTGCTTTCCTGACGTTTGATGAATTTTTACGACCCCAGATCTTCAGCATGACCGCGCCTTATTTTTGATGAACATGGCTTGATGAACGCAGCAGCATACGCCGGTTCACGCGCGGCTTAAATCACTCTGCATGTCGCCCAGCAGCACCGGCATGCCCTCGCCGAACAGGTGCGGGTAACAGTTCTGAATATGTGCGAAGAAAAACGCCTCCGGCACGTCAGGAAATTGCCCGTGGTCGATCACGTACTCCATGGAACGCAGGCCCTGGCGGTTGAACGCGTGAAATACGCTGTCATTGATTCCGTCGAATGCCAGCGGTGGTACATCGAACACCTCGCACAGCTGGCTGTTGAACGCCGGTGTCGCCTTGACCCAACGCCCGCGCAGGTACAGCTCGGTATAGCCGTGCATGGCGAACACATCGCTTTTCAGCAGCGCGATCAGCCGGGGCGTCGACAGGTGATTGCGCACATCCGCCAGGCCGATGCGCGCGGGAATGCCGCAATGGCGGGCGCAGGCTGCCAGCAAGGTGGCCTTGGGCACGCAGTAGCTCTCGCCGGTGGCGAGGGCAAAACTGGCGCTGAGGGTATTTGGATCACGGCTGAAGGTGTACGGGTTATAGCGAATCGCCTCACGTACCGCGTAATAAAGGCTGACCGCCTGGTCATTTAAATCCGCACTGGAACCGCGATGTTTTTCAGCGAACTCCACCACCGCAGGGTGGTCACTATCGATGAAGCGGCTGGGACTCAGGTACGTATCCATGAGCTTTGTCTCCGAAGGAAGCCTTGAGTCTAAACACAGGCCTGCCCTGGAGATAACGACGATTCGGCCAAATCTCGTAACACCCTGATCACCGCGCTTGTTCGGATGCCGACTAAGCTCCATGGTGGTTTCGCCCCTGGTTTCACGGAGGATTGAATATGCTGTTGTTGTGGATACTGGTTCTGGTGGTCGGCATTGCCTACCTGGCACACCGCCGCACCGCGCCCCTGCCCGCCCTGGGCGTGGTTGCCGTTTACCTGCTGGCGATGGGGGCCTGGAGCCATGCACCGGGCTGGCTGTTACTGGTCTTCTGGGTGTTGATCGCGGCCGTGGCCCTGCCCCTGCTGTTGCCCGACCTGCGCCGCCAATACTTCACCAAGCCACTGTTCAGCTGGTTCCAGAAAGTCCTGCCGCCGATGTCCGAAACCGAACGCGACGCCATCGACGCCGGCACCGTGTGGTGGGACGGCGAGCTGTTCAGCGGTCGCCCCGACTGGGACAAGTTGCTGGCCTACCCCAAGGCGCAACTGACCGAAGAAGAGCAAGCGTTTATCGACGGCCCTACCGAAGAACTCTGCGCCATGGTCAGCGACTGGGAAATCGGCCAGGCCATGGACCTGCCGCCCGCCGCCTGGGAGCACATCAAGACCCACGGCTTTTTCGCCCTGATCATTCCCAAGGAATATGGCGGCAAGGGCTTTTCCGCTTATGCCCACTCCCAGGTCGCGATGAAACTTGCTACCCGCAGTGGTGACCTTGCGTCCACCGTGATGGTGCCTAACTCCCTCGGCCCGGCCGAGCTGCTGCTGCATTACGGCACCGACGAACAGCGCAACCACTACCTCCCGCGTCTGGCGCGTGGCGATGACATTCCGTGTTTCGCCCTCACCGGTCCACTGGCGGGCTCCGACGCCGGCGCCATGCCCGACACCGGCGTGATCTGCAAAGGCGAATGGGAAGGCCAGGAAACCCTCGGCCTGCGCCTGAACTGGGAAAAACGCTACATCACCCTCGGCCCGGTCGCGACCCTGCTCGGTCTGGCCTTCAAGGCGCATGACCCGGACCACTTGCTGGGTGACGAGGAAGACTTGGGCATCAGCCTCGCGCTGATCCCGACAGACACCCCCGGCGTGGAAATCGGCCGCCGCCACCTGCCGCTGGGCGCCGCGTTCATGAACGGCCCCAACTCCGGCAAGGACGTGTTCATTCCCCTGGAATTCCTCATCGGCGGCCAGGAGATGCTCGGCAAGGGCTGGATGATGTTGATGAACTGCCTGTCGGTAGGCCGTTCGATTTCCCTGCCTGCCGTGGGCACCGGCGCGGCCAAGTTCACTAGTTTGGTCACCGGCCAATACGCTCAGGTACGCGAGCAGTTCAATCTGCCGCTGTCAGCCTTCGAAGGCATCCAGGAAGCCCTGGCGCGCATCGGTGGCAATGCCTGGCTGATGGACAGCGCGCGCATGCTCACCGCCAACGCCGTGGACCTGGGGGAAAAACCTTCGGTGCTGTCGGCGATCCTCAAGTACCACCTCACCGAGCGTGGCCGCGAGTGCATCAGCCACGCGATGGATGTGCACGGCGGCAAGGGCATCATCATGGGCCCGAACAACTACCTGGGTCGTAACTGGCAGGGCGCGCCGATTTTCATCACCGTAGAGGGTGCGAACATTCTGTCGCGCAACCTGATGATCTTTGGTCAGGGCGCGATTCGCTGCCATCCTTTCGTGCTGAAGGAAATGGCGCTGGCCGGTCGCGAAGACCATGATCAGGCGCTTAAAGAGTTCGACGGTTTGCTGATGCAACACATCGGTTTTGCCGTGAGCAATGCTGCCAGCACCCTCGTGCTGAACCTGGGTTTTGGCCATTTCGAGAAGGCGCCAGGTAACCGCTTGAGCCAGGGTTACTTCCGCGCCCTGAACCGCCAGGCTGCGGCATTCGCCCTGCTGGCTGACCTGAGCATGATGCTGCTGGGCGGCGAGTTGAAACGTCGCGAACGCCTGTCGGCACGCTTGGGGGATGTGTTAAGCCACATGTATCTGGCCTCGGCGGCGCTCAAGCGCTACCACGACCTGGATTCGCCGGACCATCTGGAACCGTTGTTCGCCTGGGCCATGGAAGAAAGCCTTGGCGAATCGGAACGTGCGCTGGATGAATTGCTGAGCAACTTCCCGAACAAGATCCTCGGTTGCCTGCTGCGGGTGATCGTGTTCCCGTTTGGGCGTCGCCATACCGGGCCGTCCGATGCGCTGGATGCCCAGGTGGCCGAGGTGATTGGTCGCGCCAAAGGCGACCCGACCCTCGAAGAACTGCTGGCCGGCTGCTATCGCCCGCAATCGGCGGATGATCCGGTGGGCGCCCTGCAACATGCTTACGACCTGCTTGGCGCCAGCCATCCGCTGCAGAAAAAATTGCACAGTGCGCTGAAAAGCGGTCAGGTCAAACCGACGGCCGGCGAACACGCCATCGACGCAGCGCTCCACGCCGGGGTGCTGCAACCGGCTGAAGCGCAGACCCTGCGTGACGCCGAGGCAGCGCGGCGCAAGGTGATCGACGTGGATGATTTCAGCAAGGAAGAACTCACCCAGGCTGAGGGCAAAATCCGCTGATACCAGCGGTCATATAAATACGGGCGCGAGAGCTATATACTCTCGCGCCCGTTTTTGCTTTAGAGGACTTATCTCGTGTCCAACGTCGTTGCCGATCATCTCGTCTTGCTCGACCACCTGCGCGGCATCCTGGTTGCCGTCGGCGAAGCCGAACAGGTGCCCGAGGAAAGCCACACACTGTTCCTGGAACGTTTCGACGAATTGCGCGCCCTGCTGCCGATCGACCCGATCGAAAGCCAGTACCTGGGCCAGGACCTGATGAGTCAGGTCATCCTGCGCTACCCGCAAATTGCCCACCTGGTCCCGCGCGACCTGCTGTGGTTCTTTGGCGGCGACTGCCTGCACTTCATGCCGGATGAAGAACTGGACCTGTACCAGGCCCTGGAAGAGCGTCGCTTCGAAGCCGAACAGAACGACGAACCGTTCGACTGGAACCAGGAAAAACAACTGCTGGCCATGCCGCAGGATCAGAGCAAGCACTGATCTTCCAGACCTGCACAGCATTCGATGTGGGAGCTGGCTTGCCTGCGATAGCATCACCTCGGTTCTCTTGAAAGATCGAGTTGCCCGCATCGCAGGCAAGCCAGCTCCCACATTTGCACCGCATCGCAACCCTACCGTCGGCGCAATGTCGGCTCCTTCGCCATACACTCCACCAGATAATCAATAAACACCCGCAACTTCGGCGGCAGGTACCGCGTTGGCGAATGCAGCAACCACGCCTCGCCATGGTACGACGCAATAAAATCCCACTCCGGTAACACCTGCACCAACCGCCCCTCCTCCAAGGCATGGCGCGCGGTGAAATACGGCAGGCTGCCAATCCCCACATGCTGAAGTACCGCATCCAGCCGCACGCCCGTGTGGTTCGCCGCATACCGCCCGCGCACGCCCACCGTTACCGCCTTGGCGCCCTGGCGAAATTTCCAGCGTGAATCCCCCGGGGTTTCCCCAAGATAAACGCAACTGTGTTCCAGCAAATCATGGGGATGGCTCGGCGTGCCATGCTCGATCAGGTACTGCGGTGTCGCGCACAACAAGTGTTCGATCGGCAACAACTGCCGCCCCACCAACCCCGGCGGCGGGCTGTCGGTGATGCGGATGCTCAAATCCACATTGTCATCGATCAGGTCCACATGCCTGTCCTCAAGGATCAGTTGCACATCCACCTTCGGGTAGCGCCGCAAGAACTCGGGCATGTGCGGGTGAACCACAAAGCGCCCTACCGCCTTGGGCACGCTGACCCGCACCAAACCCTCAGCCTCATGCGTGAACTGACCACTGATTTCCATCACCGAGCGCGCCGCGTTGACCATTTCCTGGCAACGCTTGAACACCTCTTCACCGCCTTCGCTCAGGCGCAATTTGCGCGTGGTGCGTTGCAGCAAGCGTGTGGCCAGGGCCTTTTCCAGACGCGAAATGCTGCGGCTCACTGCTGAAGGAGAAACACTGAGTTGTCGCGCAGCCTCGGAGAAACTGCCGGTTTCCACCACCTTGACGAAAATCGCCATTTCACCCAGCAGCGGCAAAGGAAGATTGATGCTCATGACGCACAGGTCCATTGATAATTGAACGGATTATCACCCATCTGCGCACTATTTATACTGCCCGCAGAACCCTGATGCGGATGTAGATGATGACCGAGCGCCTGTTTTTCACCCACGACCACCTGACTGCCGAACTTGAAGTGCTGGCCTGCACGCCGCACGAGGGCCAGTTTGCGGTCACGTTGCACTCTACGATTTTCCACCCTCAGGGTGGCGGCCAGCCATTCGACACCGGCTGGCTCGGCGACAGCCAGGTGGTACGTGTTATTCAGGAGGCGGACCGGGTGGTGCACTACGTGGATCAACCCGTAGAGCTCGGCCCGATCATTGCGCGGGTCGACGAACAGCGCCGCGCCCTGCACACCCGCCTGCATTCCGCCGGGCATTTGATCGGCAATGCCGGGGAAGCCCTGGGCTGGATGCCGATCAAGGCCCATCACTGGCCGGGTGAAGGCAAGGTCACATTTATTCGTGGCGAGGCCGCACAAGCCATTGACGCCGAGGCGATTCAAACGCAAATCAACCGCTGGATTGCCGCCGATTACCCTCGCCACATGGCCCTGGAAGACGGCACGCGTGAAGTCGGCTTTGGCGAACTGCCTGCCTACGCCTGCGGCGGCACCCATGTGCAAGCGCTGAGCGAGTTGGGCCAGGTGACGGTTCTGGCTTTGTCAGAGAAGAAGGGCGCGCTGTCGGTGCGTTATGAAGTCAGCTGAAAAATGAAGGCCGATAGCACTACTGTGGCGAGCGGGCTTGCCCGCGTTGGGGCGCGAAGCGGCCCCCATCAAGGTCACCGCGTTGCGTCAGATGCTCCTCGGTGACGGGTTTTGGGGCCGCTTCGCAGCCCAACGCGGGCAAGCCCGCTCGCCACAATAAGCGCGTTCGCCATTACGAATGCGCTTGGCTCAAATATCCTGCTATACCGCAACCGCCCCCGCCCGCCCCGGCTCAACCACAAACGACTTAAGCGTGGAAACCGTCGCCAACGGATCACGCGGGTCCGTAATCACACGAAAGTTCGTCAGCATCTTCTGCTCATCCACGTCTACCGACACATACCCCCGCTGACGGCTGTCAAAAAACTTCACGTGAGGATTCAGCGGTAAAAGCTGCGAGAACGCGTCAAAGGGCGGCCCATCCGAAGTAACCGATGAGCCGACAAATTCAGTGGCGACAACCGGCGAGTCCACATCATTGGCGTCGGCATGCAAATCCGTGGTCCAGAACGAATGGATATCACCGCCCCAGAACACCGGGTTCTTCACTTGCCTGCGCTGGATGGATGCGAGCATCCGCTCACGGTTGGCCATGTAACCATCCCACCCATCCGTCCAGCGCCCCGGTTTGTGATTGGTCAGGTCACGCTGGGTCAGCGGCGCTACCAGCAGGTCCTGGGCGATCACGTTCCACTGTGCCGGCGACTCGGCAAACCCGCGATCAAGCCAGGCTTCCTGCTCCCAGCCGAGCAGGGTTCGACGCGGATCGCGCAAGTCGGTGCAGGTGTTGTCGGCGATATGCCCCTGATGGCTGCCATTGGCTGCAATGCACGGCTGCTCGGAGCGGTATTGACGGCCATCGAGCACGTGAAAACGCGCCAGTCGGCCGTAGTCCAGGCGCCGGTAAATGCGCATGTCCAGGCCCTTCGGCAGGCTGCTGGCGCGCAGTGGCATGTGCTCGTAAAACGCCTGATAGGCCGCCGCCCGCTGCTTGAGAAATTGCGCCACCGGGATCTTCGGGTCCTGGGACCAGCGGTTGGCGTAGTCATTCTGCACTTCGTGGTCGTCCCAGGTCGCGACGCTGGGGGCGGCGGCGTGCAACGCCTGCAAATCCAGGTCGGTTTTGTACAGCGCGTAACGGTTGCGGTAGTCGCGCAGGCTCACCGCATTGCCGCTGCCGTGGGGCCGGATGATCTTGCCTGAATCCAGCGCGTAGGAGCTGTCGTAGATATAGTCACCGAGAAAAAACACCAGGTCGGGCTGCTCCGCCGCCAGGTGGCGATACGCGCTGAAATAACCGCGCTCCCAGTGGGAACAAGACACAAACCCCAATCGCGCCGACACCATGGCCTGCACCGGCGGCGTCGTGCACGCCTGACCCACCGGGCTTTGCGCGCCCAAACCTTCGAACTGATACCAGTACGGCCGGCCCGCCTCCAGCCCCACGACCTCGACATGCACCGAATGGGCGAAACGCTCGGTCGCCGTCACCTCGCCCTGGCGCACGATGCGTGTCATCGCCGCATCGCTGGCCACGCGCCAACGCACCGGTACCGCCTGGCGCAATCCGCCACGCCCGTCCGCAGCATTGAACAAGGGGGCCAGGCGCGTCCAGATCACAAAGCCGTCGGGCAACGGGTCGCCCGAAGCCACGCCAAGGGTGAACGGGTAATCGACCCCGGCACTGCGCGCAAACGGGCTGAGGATTGAAAATGCCGTGGCCACCGCAAGCCCGCTGAGGATGCGCCGCCGACCGTGGTCCACTGCTTCGTTCACAGGCAGCGCTCCCAGTCTTCGCGCACAGTGGCAAAGCCCAGTAAATCTTCGTACACGCCATTCTTGAGAAACGCCTGACGCTGGCAACCCTCAAAACGCAGGCCGATTTTCTCCATGACCCGCGCCGACTCCTTGTTGCAGCCAAAGCATTGGCTACCCACGCGCTGCAACTCCAATTGGGTGAACCCGAAGTCCATCATCGCGCGCGCAGCCTCGGCGGCGTATCCCCGGTTTCGACAGTGTCCGGCCACCCAGCCACCGAGGTGACCATAGTGATGGCGCGCGTTGAGACGCAGGCTGACCATACCCACCAACTCACCGGTTTCACGCACATGCATGCCCAGGTTCAGCAGGTCACCTGCGCGAAATTTTTCCGCGATTGAAGCAATAAACGTCTGCGCAGTTTCCAGGGTATAGGGCGACGGAATATTCGCCGTGTTCTGCGCAATATCCGGCCCGTTGGCGAGGGTAAACAGCGTCTCGGCCTGGTCGCTTTCCAGCGCCCGCAATAGTAGTCGCGATGTGGTCAATCGAGGCAATGCAGTCGGCATACGGGGTGGCTCTGGAGATAAATGCATCAAGAATGTACGGCTATTGTGTCAATTTCACTACGTCACAAAAATGCCGCATGAATCGACTGAAAGACTCGTCCTAGAGCCTTCAAATCGTAAATTAAAGTTAACCAATCGGTCATTTTCGGTTGTTAGCGTGTCGCCCCTAATTCAATAACGGGGTAACGGAATGAGAACCTGGGACGAACCCAAAAAACGCAAGGCGCACATCGAATTGATCCCGATGATCGACGTGATGATGTTCCTCCTGGTGTTTTTCGTACTCGTGAGCCTGAACGTGATTCCGGCCCTTGGCATGAAGACTCAATTGCCCAGCGCCAGCAGTTCGCAACAGCTCAAACCGCAGAACAAATTCATCCTGACCCTGGGCCTGGAAGGCCAGCTGCAACTCGACGGCAAAGACCTCACCGTTGATGCATTGGTACCCGCGCTGAAGGCAGCCGAAAAGCCGGACACCAAGTCGACAATCATCGTTAATAGTGACAAGGGCGTTGAGGTTTCGCGCCTGGTGGAAGTGATGGACACCCTGCGCCTGGGTGGCTTCACCTCCGTGTCCATTGCCACACGCAAGTCCTGATCATGTACGCCTTGTTTCGTGCGCGACAGCTGCTGGGCAGTGTCCCGGCCCTGATCGCCCTGGTGCTGATTGCAGTGGGCATCCAGTCACAGACGTTGAAAGTTACGCCGGTGTATGACGAGTCCGCGGTCGAGCTGGCATTGGTCGAGCCGGAGCCCGAAGTGATCCCGGAGCCCGTGGTGGAGCAAGAACCGCCACCGCCGGTGATCGAGGATGAAGAGGCCGAACCGGCCCCGCCGCCGCCACCGCCAAAACCCTTGCCAAAACCTGAACCCAAGCCCAAACCGGTGCCCAAGCCCAAACCCGTTGTGGCCGCCAAGCCAACGCCGACGCCTACGCCGGCGCCCCCGGTTGCGGCCAAGCCGGTACAGGCCGCTGCGGCACCGACACCGGCGCCGCCCGCCCCGCCAGCACCGCCGAAGGTCGATGGCCAAGCCCTCGAAGGCGGTTACCTCAAGGGGTTGCGCAACGAATTGGACACCTACAAGCAATACCCCACCGGGCGCCAGGCCTCCCTCGAACGCCCCAGCGGCGAGGTGGTGGTGTGGTTGCTGGTAGACCGCCAGGGCCGGGTGCTGGACTCCGGCATCCAAACCCAGACGTCAAGCATGCTGCTCAACCGGGCCGCCACCACCAGCTTGCGTCGCATCAAGCAAGTCAAGCCGTTCCCCGAGCAAGCCTTCGGGGGGCGCAATGAGCAGCGCTTCACCGCCACCTTCAACTACAGCGTGCAATAAGCACCGACACCAGGACGACAGTGATGAGGTTCACACGGATTCATCTGGCACTCGTTGCCGCAAGCATGGGCCATGGGATCGCCATGGCAGACACCGGCGACAGTGACGTCGGCACGATTGGCGTGCAGGGCAAGGCCACAGCGGGTGGCGGCTACATGGTGCAGGAAGAAAGCATCAAGGGCCGCTCCACCGTGACCAAGGAAGCGCTGGATAAACAGACCGCCACCGGCAACGCGATCGACAAGCTCAAGTACACCCCGGGGCTGAACATCTCCAGCGAGGACAACACCGGGCTGTCAGGCTTTCGCTTCACCATGCGCGGGCTCAACTCCGACCAGGTGGGGATGTCGGTGGACGGCATGCCGATCAACGACTCCGGCAACTACGCGCTGTACTCCAACCTGCTGGGCGACCCGGAAAACATCGACCAGATCTTCGTCACCCAGGGCTCGTCCGAAGCCGACGGCCCGCACATCGGTTCCAGCGGCGGCAACATTGGCATCGTGACCATTCGCCCAACCAAGGAAACCGGGGCGTTCGTCAAACAAATCGTCGGCAGCAACGCCACCCGCAAGACCTTCGCGCGGCTCAACACCGGCGAGGTCAACGGCTTGAGCAACTGGCTGTCGGTGTCGCATACCGAAGGCGACATGTGGCGCGGTTCGGGCGCCGTGCGGGCGGATAAGGTCGAGTGGAACAGCTTCTTCGACGCCGGCAATGGCAACACTGCCAACCTGATCCTCAAGTACCACGAGCAGGACAACAACAGTTACAGCCAGCTGACCAAGGCGCAGTTCCAGCAATACGGGCGCAAGTACGACCCCTACCCCGCCAACCCGACCGTGGGCAGCAACGGCAAGTTGAACAGCTACTACGCGCTGGCGCAAAACCCGTTCCAGACCTTTACCGGCGTGCTTAACACCCAATTCAAACTGGCCGACAACCTGGCCCTGTCGGTCATCCCGTATTACTACTGGGGCAACGGCAGCGGTGTGGGCTCGTCCAGCTATGCCCTGAACCGTGGCTCGAACCAGGGTGGCGTGTTCGACCTGGGCAACTTGCCGACCGCCGCGCAGTACAACGCCGACGGATCCTCGACCACCGGCGTGTATTACCGCCCTTCGCGCACCCAAACCTGGCGCCCGGGCATCACCACCAAACTGAACTGGGACCTTGGCGACCACAGCCTGCAGTTCGGCTACTGGTATGAGCGCGCGCGCCAGAGCCAGACCCAGCCGTTCATTGCCCTGAAAAACAGCGGCAAGCCGACCGACACCTGGCCGGACGGAGACTCGGTGGTTGATGCCAACGGCAACACCGTGCAGGGCCGCGACCGCTTCACCATTACTCCGGCACAGAAAGTCTGGGCCCAGGACACCTGGTACATCAATTCGGACTGGACCCTGATCGCGGGCCTGGCCTACATGAACGTCAAGCGTGACGGCACCAACAACGGCAGCCTCACCGAACAGCCGGAAAAACGTAACCAGAGCTACAACAAGCTGTTGCCCAACGCCGGCCTGAAATACCAGCTGGATGAACGTGACCAGTTGTTCTACAGCCTGTCGCGCAACATGCGCATCCCGCAGAACTACGTGCTGTATGACAAGGGCGTCGGCTCGATCGACTCCAAGCCGGAAACCAGCTGGAACCACGAGTTGGGCTGGCGCTTCACCGACGAAGACATGACCGTGGCGGCCACCTTGTTCTACATGCAGTTCAAGGATCGCCAGGTATCGTCCAGAGACATCAACGGCGACTTCGCCGACATCAACGCAGGCTCCGTCAACAACAGCGGCCTGGAGCTGGAGTGGAGCGGCCTGCTGCCGAATCACTTCAACTACTACACCTCCTACACCTACACCAAGGCCGAGCAGCAGGACGATTTGACCGTCTACAACGCCGGCAAGGCCATCGTATTGCCCACCAGCGGCAAGCAGTTCGCCAACGTGCCGAAGAACATGCTCGCAGCGAATATCGGCTACGACGACGGCCGTTTCTACGGCACCTTCGGCGGCAAATACACCAGCAAGCTTTTCGGTGACTTGACCAACGATGAGGCGATTTCCGGCCGCACCATTTTCAACCTCGGCGCCGGTATCTACCTGCCGGTGGACAAGAAAGTGGTCAAGGACGCCACCCTGCGCCTGAACGTCGACAACCTGTTCGACAAGAAATACCTGGACGGCGTGTACACCACCAAGACCAACGCGGCCAGCTACAGCGGCTTCCGCGACGGCGACCCGGCCTACATCGTTGGCCTGGACCGTACTGTCACCGTTTCTCTGGAAGCGAATTTCTAACCACGAGGCTTGAGAATCATGGACATGAACCTGCTTCACGACGTCACCTTCTATGTGATGTACGCCGCGATGGCCATCGCCATCTTTATCGCCATCGAGCGGGGCATCTACTTCGCCTACGTGCGCCGTCAGGCGCGCGCCTTGACCGACGTGCTGGGCGCCAACGTGCACAGCGAACGCGACTTGCCTGAAAGCCTGACCCGCCGCGACAGCCTGCCGCTGAACATGGTGTTGCCGGTACTCGCGCAGAAGGCCTCCCACGGTTCACGCAAGGATTTGGATGACGAGATCGAAACCCAATACCTGAAGACCCGTGCACCGCTGTCGCGCAGCCTGTGGATCATCGAGACCATCACCACTGCCGCGCCGCTGCTCGGCCTGTTGGGTACGATCCTCGGCATCATCGACACCTTCAAGGCGCTGGCTACGGCGGGTGTGTCCGACCCGGGGCAGATTTCCGGTGGTATCGGTACGGCCTTGTTCGCGACCGGCCTGGGTATCGCCATTGCGCTGTTCTGCGTGGTGTTCCACAACTTCTTCCAGGACAGCCTGGAGCGCATCAATGATCAGCTGAAAATCCTGCTGATCCGCGCCGCCACCGGTGCCCGTGTGCAAAGCGAAGTACCGCACCTGGTGCCAGCGCCGCTGCACAGCCGCACGGCCTAACCTTCGAGGCGGGCGCGCCCCTGTGGTGAGCGGGCTTCCTGTGGCGAGCGGGCTTGCCCCGCGTTGGGCTGCGAAGCAGCCCTAAAACCTGACGACGCGGTTTATCAGTTGCACCGCGTCGTTTGAATTGGGAGCGCTTCGCACTCCAACGCGGGGCAAGCCCGCTCACCACAGGAAGCCCGCTCACCACAACAAGCCCGCTCGCCACAGATACTCTGTTTGTCTTTTTGCCCGATGAGACGCCCCATGCCCCTCTCGATGAAATTGCGTATCGCAGGCCTCGCCGCCTCTCTCCTCAGTCCGCTGGCCCAGGCGGACTTTTCAATTCCAGGGTTTGAACTGGTGCACACCGTGCCGGTGGATACTGAGTTGAGTACCGCCGATTTGCGCCAGCCCGGCCCGGTGTGGATTGAACTGTTTGATGGTGCGAAAACCCGCATTGATATCGGCCAGTTCTACGCCGCCGATCACCCCGGTTCAGTGATGGACAAGGTGATCGAACACCTGGAGGCCGCCGGCAAACGCGGTGTGAAGATTCGCTTTTTGCTGGAAGAAAAAGGCATCAAGTTATCGGAAGCTTCTACGCTGGAACGCTTGCGCGCAATCCCCAACCTGACCTTCCGCGTGCTGCCTTACGGGCAACTCAGCGGCGGGATCATCCATGCCAAATACATGGTGGTGGATGCAGAGCAGGCGTTTATCGGCAGCCAAAATTTCGACTGGCGCTCGCTGGAACATATCCACGAAACCGGGCTGCGCATCAGCGACGCGAACGTGGTTGGCCAAGTGCAGGCGATCTTCGATCAGGACTGGCAAGCGCAAGCGGCGTTGACCGAAAACAAACCCGTGCCTCTGCCGACAGCAGGCCAGGCGCCTGCGCGAACGGGCAATTATCTGGTGGCCAGCCCGCAACGCTACAACCCGCCGGGCGTGGGCGACTCACAACTGGAATTGCCGCGCCTGCTCGGCGAAGCGAAAAAAGAAGTGCGCGTACAACTGCTGGACTACGCGCCGCTGTCCTATGGGCCTGACAGAACCCGCCCCTACTACGCGGTGATCGACAACGCCGTGCGCGCCGCCGCCGCACGCGGCGTGTCGATCAAGCTGATGGTGTCGAACTGGAATACCGACCCGCTGGAACTGCCCTACCTCAAGAGCCTCGCGGTGCTGCCGAACGTCGAAGTCAAGATCGTCACCCTGCCCGAGGCCAAGCAAGGGTTTATCCCGTATGCGCGGGTGATCCACAGCAAGACCCTGGAAATCGACGGGCAAGTGGCGTGGGTGGGCACCAGCAACTGGCTGGGCGGTTACCTGGATAACTCGCGCAACCTGGAGGTGGTGATGCGCAGCGAGGCGATGGCCAAGCGTGTAGGGGAATTGCATGAGCAGTTGTGGGACGGGCCGTATGCCAAGGCATTGGATGTAGCGGCGCAGTACCCGGAGCCACATCCCGGCAAGCCTTGAAACCCGGATCAAAAAGCCCATTGGAAACCCTGTGGGAGCGGGCTTGCCCGCGATAGCAGTGCATCAGCCACCGCAAGAGTCGGCTGACATACCGCCATCGCGGGCAAGTCGAATCGTCGCACCGCCGCTCCCACATTTGAATCTCTGCGCTCTTGGCATTTGAGTACGACATTTCCCACATCCAAGTCTCCCAATCCCGAGCTTGGTGATGGTAGTGTGTGAAAATGTTTCTGACAGATCGATCAGAAACCTCTTACTCACGACCTGCAAAGGAATGCTCTACCCATGCACTTTCCACTGAAAAAAATCGTGGCGGCCACGCTGTTCGCCGCCAGCCTGTCGGCTGTCGCCAGCCCTGCTTTTGCCAATATCACCGAGCAACAAAGCGCAGCCATTCTGAAGAGCTTCAGCGAAACGTCAGTCACTGATTTTCGGGGTTTCCTCGGCACCCTGGCCAAGGGCGACCTGGGTAAAACTGCCGACGTGGGACCGGCCATCAGCGCCTTTCTCGACAACAAAACCCTGAGCGCCGACCAGCAGAATGAAATCAATCGCCTGCTCGGCATTTACACGCGGGTGAAATACGGCAAGGCCGCCCTTGAAACCCTGCGCGAGCTGGTGGAAATCCCGACGTTCAACGTGGATGGCCTGCCGCAGTACAAAAACCCGGAATTCCTCAAGATCGCCGGCAAGATCCAGGATCTGGCAAAGGCCTTCAACCTGAACTTCCGCAACATCGATAACCGTGTTTACGAAATCAGCCTGGAAGGCAGCAGCGACGAAGTGGTGGGCATCCACGCCCACGCCGACGTGGTGCCAGTGACGCCGGAAAACTGGGTGCTCAAGGACGGCACCAAGCTCGACCCGTTCAAGGTCACGCTGATCGGCGACCGCATGTACGGCCGTGGCACCGAGGATGACAAAAACGGCATCGTCGTGGCCATGTACGCCATGAAAGTGATCAAGGAAGAAAAGCTGCCACTGGCGCGCACCTTCAAGCTGCTGGTGGACACCACCGAAGAAACCTCCGGTGACGCGATCCCCTACTACTTCGAACACAACCCGACGCCGCAATACAACCTGGCGCTGGACGGCGGCTACCCGGTGGTGATTGCCGAGAAAGGCTACGGCACCGTCATGGCGACTTTCCCGGTGCGCAAGGGCGACGGCAAAGGCGCGGAAATCATTTCGATGACTGGTGGCATGGCGACCAACCAGATTCCTTCGGTGTCGGTTGCGACCCTGGTCAGCGACAAGCCGGCTGAACTGGCTGCCAGCCTGGAGCAAGCCGGTGCTGCGTATGCCAAGGCCAAGGGTGGCGATTTTGAAGTCGCCGCCACAGTGGTCGGTAAAGACGTCAAGCTGACGGTCACCGGCGTGTCTGCGCACTCGTCCGCGCCGCAATCGGGCGTCAACCCGGTCGCGCGCATGCTCGAGCTGATCCACAGCATCGACGGCAAAATCGCCCTCAAGCACAACCACATCACCGACGCCGCGCGTTATGCGTCCGACAACTGGGGCCTGGATTACCTGGGCGGCAAGTTGGGCGTGGGCTTCGCCGATGATTTCATGGGGCCGCTGACCACCTCGCTGACCTTCGTCGGCCAGGATGCCAAAGCCTTCAAACTGGCAGTGAACCTGCGTGTACCGAAGGGCAAGTCGCCGGAAAAACTCAAGGCTGAAATAGCCGACAAGCTCAGCGCCTGGGACAAGCAGTCCAAAGTGAAAGTGAGCTTCACCTACTCGATAGCCGCGCCGATGTACCGCAACCCGGAAGGCGAATGGGTGAAGGCCCTACTGGCCGTCGCCACTGAAAACCTCGGCATGGAGCACAAATTCGGCACCTCCGCCGGCGCGACCTCCGTGCATGAGCTGCCCAACGGTGTGCAATTCGGCCTGGCGCGTCCGGAAGAGAAGTACACCGGTCACACCGACGGTGAGTTCAAGACCGTCGGCCAGTTCCTCCTGGACCTGCAGATTGTCACTGAAATGATGGGCCGCGTCGGGCAGTTGCCGAAGCTCTGACGCCCTTTGAGCCCGCCGCAATGGCGGGCTCATCGCATCAGGATGTCTTCGAAAAAACCGCCAATGGGTAATGTTGGGTGGCAGAGCTGGACCTCCAGCACCCACACCATTTCGCTGGGCGTGATTTCGAGTTCAGCCAGCTCCGTGTCCCCGAACAGCGCATGGGGAAAGTCCGCAATGCGGTGGCCGGCCAGGTTGCGTGATAAGCGCCAGCCCTTCGACACGGCGCGGTCCTCGGCAAAGTCGTACAGCTCGCAGCCGGTCATGCCGCGCAGCCAGGCGTCGCGGGTTTCATCGAACACTTCATGCAACGCTTTGCGGCAATCCAGGTGCAACGGCGCCTCGCCGAAGATGAAAGTGTCGCCGTAATCTCCCTCGTAACCGTCCCACACCGGGCCAAGGTCGACCACCACAATGTCACTGGGACGCAGCGTGCGCAGCGGGTCAATTCCTTCTCGGGACGGGCGCACCGTGTCGTCGCCAAAACGGATGTAGGTCGGGTGCCAGGTGTGCGATGCGCCCATGGCCTGCAGCTGTTGGCTGGCCATTTCCAGGGCTGCGCCGGTGGTCATGCCGACCTTGAGTTGGCTGGCAATCGCCGCGAGCGCGCGCACGGTTTTTTCACGGGCGGCGAGCATGCCGTCCAGAGAATACCGGGGGCCGACTTTTTCCCAGGTTTCATCCAGTGAACCGAGCAGCGTATCGACACCCGACTGGCCGCTGGGCACAAAGGCTTCGGCGACAAAACGGTGGCTCGGCAGGCCCGCCGCCAGGCAATCCGCGCGCGTCTGGCTAATCATCATGCCGTTACCGCAGGCGTACACCTGGGCCGCTGCCCAGGTGTGCCCATGGCTCAGCGCAACTTCCTGCACCCTGCCCTGCGATGCCAGTACCGGGTGCCAGTGAAAGCGCGGGTGGCCGAGGACCGATTGATCGAGGAATTCGCGGTCGTAAAAGTCGCCCGCCTGGGCGCCACCCCAGTAAAACGTCACCTCTACATCACGCTTCAAGGCGGTCAGCAGGATCGGCTTGATGCCCGCGTAGCCGGTGCCTGTGGCGAACAGGACGACAGGCGCAGCGTCATCGTCCTGCCAGGTGCAGGCACCAAAAGGCCCTTCCAATTGCAACAGATCACCCGCTTCAAGGCTGCCCAAAAGAGTCTCGGAAAACAGTCCGCCACGCACTTGGCGAATCTGAAACACCAGGCGCCCATCGCCGTCGGCCGGCAGGTTGGCGATCGAGAAGCAACGGGAGTCGCCGTCGACCAGGCGGAACTTGAGGTACTGGCCCGCCCGCGCCGCCAATGGCATATCCGGCATCACGATCAACTCGATGATGTCCGGGCTCAGTGCGCGCTTGCTCAGCACTGTCGCCTCGACGGCCAGCGCGGGCGTGTCCAGCGACCAGCCGGGGATCTCCAGGCACATGTCGGCGCAGGCGTGGCTCTGGCACAACAGCATTTCATTCGCGGCCAGCGGATAGCTGGGGGCCGGTGCGCCCGGCGCAAGTTGTTTGGCCCGGTACGCTCCCTGCGTAACCACGACCTTGCACGAACCACACGCCCCGCGCCGGCAGGAGAACGGCACGGGCAGGCCGCTGGCAAGCATTGCATCCAGCAACAATTCGTCACCGGCCTCAAAGGTGGTGCCCGAGGGGGAGAGTTCGATTACGTGGCGTGGGTTCATAAAGACCTCAGGGTGAGTGAGGCCTGATTGTTGCGCTAGACTGGGCCCATTAGAACCTCCAGTTTTGGATACTTCAGATGGTCCAGATGCGAAAGTGGCGCCCCCTGCTCAAACTTGATGAAGGCGTACCTCAGGCCTCCTACCGCAAAATCACCGAAGGTTTGGTCGCCGCGATTACTGAAGGGCGGCTACCGCCGGGCACGATGCTGCCGGGGACGCGGGAAATGGCGCAATTGCTCGACGTCAATCGCAAGACAGTGATCCTTGCCTACGAAGAAGCCCTGACCAAAGGCTGGCTGATCAGCGAGCCGCGCCGTGGGACGTTCGTTAATACGCAATTGGCCGCCAAGCCTGCGCCCAGTCGTGCGCAGCAATCCTTTGCACCGCGAATCCTTGAGCCGGCGGTGGTTCCGTATTTCACTCAGAACGCCCAAGTAATCGCCCTGCAGCATCGGCATGACGCGCTGTTTTTCGACAACGGCGCATGCGACCACCGCCTGCTGCCGCAAGCCGTGTTGCATCGCTACTACCGCAACGCCCTGCGCAATAGCTTTGCCTCCAATACCGTGCGCTACGGCAGTGAAGGCACCGGCCATGAATTGCGCTGCGCGCTGGCCGAGATGCTGCGCAGTAACCGTGGGCTGGCAGTCAGCGCGGAAAATATCTGCCTGACCCCAGGCACCCAGGTGTCGTTGTTCCTGACGGCTAGCCTGCTGATCCAACCCGGCGATGTGGTGCTGGTAGAGCGCCTGAGCTACCCGCCGGCCTGGGAGATTTTCCGCAGGCTGGGCGCGCAACTGGTCACCGTCGACATAGATGAGGAAGGCTGCCGCACGGACCACATTGAACAGTTATGCCGCACACATGACGTGCGGATGATCTACCTCACACCGCACCACCAATTCCCCACCACCGTGAGCCTGCATGCGGCGCGTCGGCAGCACCTGCTGGCGTTGGCGGCGTTGCATAACTTCTGTGTGATCGAGGAAGACTACGACCACGAATATCACTTTAACGGACGACCTTACCTGCCGTTGGCCAGTGATAATGCGCAGCGGCATGTGGTGTATATCGGCTCATTGTCCAAGGCACTGGGTTCGACCTTTCGTTGCAGCTATATAGTGGCTCCCACGGATGTGATCGAAGCCCTGCAAGGCAACGCCGCGCTGATCGTCGGCGACACCGATGCCGTCGCGCAGAAAATGCTGGCTGACCTGATCAATGACGGCGAACTGAAGAAACACCTGCGCCGGGTGTCAAAGGAATACGCGGCGCGGCGCGAAGTCATGCAGGGTTGCCTGCACGAGGCCTTCGGCGAACGTATCCACGTACGTGAGCCGGAGGGCGGCCTGGCGCTTTGGGTACGTTTACAGGATGAAACGAATGTGGATCAGTGGGTAAACCGCGCGTTGGACCACGGCGTGGTGGTGCGCAGCGCGCGGCAGTTTTCGCCCATGGGGTTGCCGGAAAATGCCTTGCGGCTGGGGTTTGCTTCGCTGGACCGGGAGGAGATCCGAACAGCCACGCAACGCTTGGCACGGGCGCTGAGTCAGTGTTGAAATTTTCCTTGAAGAAAACAGCCTGCCAAGGTTTCGCTCAACCTGTACTGCCAAGAAATGGCAGCGCCAGGTACAACTTGATCACCACCGCGTTGGTGATGTCGATGAAAAACGCGCCCACCATCGGCACCACCAGAAAGGCGATCTGCGAAGGGCCGAACCGTTGCGTCACCGCCTGCATATTCGCAATGGCGGTGGGCGTGGCCCCCAACCCGAAGCCGCAGTGCCCTGCCGCCAGCACCGCCGCATCGTAGTTGCTGCCCATGACCCGGAAGGTGACGAAAATCGCGAACAGGGCCATCAGTAACGCTTGTGCCGCCAGCAGAATGACAATAGGCAAGGCCAGGGCCGCCAAATCCCACAGTTTGAGTGACATCAGCGCAATTGCCAGGAACAACGACAAGCTGACATTGCCCAGCAGCGACACTTCACGCTCGAACACCTGGTGCCAACCCAGCGCCGACAAACCATTACGCAGCACCACGCCGACAAACAGCACACAGACAAAGGTCGGTAACTCGAATGCGGTGCCTTGAATGAAGCCGCTCAGAAAGCTGCCGACTTGCAGGCTGATCGCCAGCAGCGCCAGGGTTTCGATAAACGAGAACGAGGTGATCATGCGTTCCTGGTGGGGTTGCTCAAACCCTTTGGGCAGGCGCGGCTGTGCGTGCTCGACGCCTGGCACCTGGACCCGTTTGATCAGCAGGCGCGCCACAGGGCCACCAATCAAACCGCCCAGCACCAGACCAAAGGTTGCCGAGGCAATCGCCAGTTCACTGGCCGAGGCCACACCATATTTTTCGCTGAACACCGCCGCCCACGCAGCCCCGGTGCCGTGCCCGCCCGACAACGTGACAGAGCCGGCCAGCAAGCCCATCAACGGGTCGAGCCCCAACGCTGTTGCCAGTGCAATGCCCATGGCGTTTTGCACCAGCAGCAGGCCCGTCACCACTAGCAGAAATATCCCCAGTACACGCCCGCCTTTTTTCAGGCTGGCAAAATCAGCATTCAGGCCGATGGTGGCGAAAAACGCCAACATTAACGGCGCCTGCAATGACCCATCGAACCGAACCTCAATACCCGCCAGCCCGCGCAATGCCAACAACAACGCGGCAACCAGCAAGCCACCGGCTACCGGTTCCGGAATACTGTAGGTGCGTAAAAAGTCGATTCGGGCCACCAGCCAACGCCCGAGCAACAGCACCAGGGAAGCGGCGACCAGCGTGGAATAGAAATCAAGTTGAAGCATCTGGGCAGCTCTCTGATGTCAGCAGGCAGAAGAAGCTGGCCAGAGTAGAGAGGTTGGGGCGGGCGCACACCTGCCCAAGTGTAAGTACAGATTATTCACATGTACTTGGAAAAAAGTCCTACAGGCGGGCTGGACAAAAAATCCGCACAAACAAAAACGCCGATCATTTCTGATCGGCGTTTTCGCTAAATATGGAGCGGGAAACGAGACTCGAACTCGCGACCCCGACCTTGGCAAGGTCGTGCTCTACCAACTGAGCTATTCCCGCAAATGGCGTCCCCTAGGGGACTCGAACCCCTGTTACCGCCGTGAAAGGGCGGTGTCCTAGGCCACTAGACGAAGGGGACACGCTACTGAAACACATGGTGTGTATTTCAGTGCCCAGAGATTAAATCCGAAGATTATGCCCTGGTTTCACTCAGTGCCACCCGAGGGCAACACTGCTTAAATTTGGAGCGGGAAACGAGACTCGAACTCGCGACCCCGACCTTGGCAAGGTCGTGCTCTACCAACTGAGCTATTCCCGCATATTGGCGTCCCCTAGGGGACTCGAACCCCTGTTACCGCCGTGAAAGGGCGGTGTCCTAGGCCACTAGACGAAGGGGACACACGTACAACATTCACTCCCTACCGCGTTTCGCTGTGTGCTTTACGCTGTAAGTGGCGCGCATTCTATGGATGGATTGAAAGGTCGTCAACCCCCAAGGATAAATTTATTTAAATCAATGACTTCGCCCCGCTTTCCGGGCGTTTGCGCGTGGTTGGGCCGTCCGGACCTTGACGCCTATATTCTGACGTCCGACAAGACGCTATAGTTCGCTCCAGCGAATGATGGCAATGTGCATCTACGCAGGGAAAGCTTACCTATATAGAAGAAACTACCTGGGCAACTGGTCGAACAGTCCTATCCGCCAGATGGCCCAGTCACTACACTCCACAGCAAACCCTATAAAAGAGGTCACACCGGTGACACCACTCATGATCACCCTGCTGGTAATAGCCGGGATCGTAATACTGATCGCCATTGGCTACATGAACCACGTGGTGGAAAACAACAAGCTGGAAAAGAAGCGTACCGAGATCGAGCTAAACGATCGGCTGCGCCGTTGCGGTGAAATTACCGAGACCTTCCCCGGCCAGTTGATGACGCCGGCGCTCAAACTGTTGCTGACTCGCCTTGAGCTCAACGTTAACGCGCGCTTGCTGAACCTCAACAAGTCCAGCGCAGCGCTCAAGGCGCGCATCAGCGAATTGAATGCGCTGGTGGCCCAAGGCGAGTCGATCCCGGTGACCAATCCGCCCTCGCCGATCCAGACCGAAGCCAAGGCCAAGGACGTACGTTTCCTGCTCGAAGCCCTGCACGGCCAGGTTACCCGCGCCGCTCAGGACGGTTTCCTGCCGACCAACGAGGCCAAACACTGGATCAAGGAAATTCGTCATATTCTGGTGCTGCTGCACATCGAGTTCTTCAACAATCTCGGCCAGCATGCCCTGCAACAAGGTCAGCCGGGGCAGGCGCGCCTGGCCTTCGAGCGTGGCGTGCAATATTTGCGCAAGCAGGCAGAACCGGTGCTCTACAGTGCGCAACTGCAGTTGCTGGAGAATCAATTGGCCCGCGCCAACTCCACCGTGCTGACCAACAGCAAGCCTGCTGAAGACGAAGTCAACGAACTGACTGAGGGCCTCAAAGTCGTCGACGCCGACGCCGAGTGGAAAAAGAAAGCCATCTACGACTGATCGCCCTCCCCCCATGTGGCGAGTTTCTCGCCACATGCCATCAATTTGCACCTATCCCGCCGCCCCCGACTAGCGTAAAAAAGTGCCCCTCACTCCGTGAAGTTAGAGGCCTGCTATGCCCGTCGCCGTGATTGATGGACAACCGCTGAACTATGTCGACCAGGGCACCGGCCCGGTCGTTTTGCTGGGCTCAAGTTACCTGTGGGGCCACGACATGTGGGCCCCGCAGATTGAGGCCCTGTCGCAGCAGTATCGTGTGATCGTTCCCGAGCTATGGGGCCATGGCGAATCCGGCCCGCTGCCCGCGCACACGCAATCGCTGGATGACCTGGCACGCCAGAACCTGGCCCTGCTGGACCACCTGGACATTGACCAGGTCAACCTCGTAGGTCTCTCGGTCGGCGGCATGTGGGGCGCACGCCTGGCGTTGCTGGCCCCCGAGCGCATCAACAGCCTGGTGCTGATGGACACCCACCTGGGCGCCGAGCCCGAGGCCACGCGTCAGTACTACTTCTCGCTGTTCAAGATGATCGAAGACGCCGGGGCCATCCCCGAGCCGTTGCTGGATGTGGTAGCGCCAATCTTCTTTCGCCCGGGCATCGACCGCGAATCGGCGCTGTATCAGGGCTACCGTAAGGCATTGCAGGACTACTCCAGGGAACGCCTGCTGGACAGTATCGTGCCGCTGGGCCGAGTGATTTTCAGCCGCGCCGACATTCTGGACCAACTGCCCCGCCTGGATGCCGACACAACGTTGGTAATGTGCGGCGAGCACGACAAACCTCGCCCACCTGCCGAATCCAGGGAAATGGCCGAGTTGATCGGCTGCAGCCTGATCCTGATTCCAGACGCGGGGCACATCTCCAGCCGTGAGAATCCGGACTTCGTCAACGAAGCGCTGCTGACCTTCCTCGCCAACAACGCCTGACCCCTCCCCTTTGATCGCCGCACTCAGCGGCGGTCAAAGGCGGAAATGCCCCACCATGCCCTTGAGCTCCGCCCCCAACTGCGCCAGCTGAATGCTCGACGCGGCATTGCCTTGCATGCTCAACGCCGACTGATCGGCACTCGCGCGAATGCTGGTGACGCTGCGGTTGATTTCTTCGGCCACCGAGCTTTGCTCCTCGGCAGCTGCAGCGATCTGCTGGTTCATCTGCTGGATCAACGACACAGCAGCGGCGATGCTGCCCAACGCGCTTTCGGTTTCCAGTGCATCACTCACCGCCAGCTTTACCAGTTCGCCGCTCTGCTGGATCTGTTCAACGGATGATTGCGCAGCGCTGCGCAAGGTGCTGACCAGCCGCTCGATTTCTTCGGTGGATTGCTGGGTGCGCTTGGCCAAGGCACGGACTTCATCGGCCACCACCGCAAAGCCGCGGCCTTGCTCGCCCGCACGGGCGGCTTCAATCGCGGCGTTAAGCGCCAGCAGGTTGGTCTGCTCGGCCACGCTTTTGATCACACTCAGCACCGTGCCGATATTCTGGATTTCGGCACTCAGGCTCTCGATGCTGGCGCTGGCACTGGTGCTCGACGTCGCGAGCAATTCAATTCGTTGCAGGCTCTGACGCACCACCTGTTGGCCACTGTCGACCTTGTCGTCCGCCGTTTGCGCAGCTTGCGCGGCCTCTTCGGCGTTACGCGCTACATCGTGCACCGTGGCGGTCATCTGGTTCATCGCCGTAGCCACTTGCTCGGTTTCTTCTTTCTGGCTGCTGACCTCGACATTGGTCTGCTCCGTCACGCTGGACAGCGAATGCGCCGAGCTGGCCAATTGCTCAATACCCGCCTGCAGCCCGCTGACCATATGGCTCAGGCCGTGACCCATCTGCTGCATGGCTTGCATCAATTGGCCGATTTCATCACGCCGATTGACCTCCATACGCCCACTCAAGTCGCCGGATGCAATTTGCTGTGCCACCGCGATCACACTGCGCAGGGGCGCGACAATCAACCGGGTAATCACCCACGCCGCGATCAAACCCACCAATAGAGCCAGGGCGGACGAGCCAATGATCAGCAACGCGCTTTTCTTCAACTGCGCCTGCATCGACTCATCTTCGGCGGCGTACGCCTGGTTGACCCGGCTGACCACCTCATCGGCGCGGTCATGCAGTTGTTTGTAGACCACCTTTTCCTGGGCCAGCAGCCCGGTGTATTCGCCCAGCTTTTCGCTGAACGAAGCAATGTGCCCGGACACTTCGTTAAGTACGGTCTGGTAACCCGCATCCTTGACCGACGTTTTCAGCTGCTCGACCTGCGCCAGCGCCTGATCAGCCTGCTCGATCTTGCCCTGCTCGGCGTTGTCGGCGTCAGCTTTGCGGCTCTGGTCCAGACGCACCCGCGCTTCGTTCATGGCTTGCAACATCAACCGTGAAACCTGGCTGACCTGCCCCGCCTGCTCGATAAATTCGGCGCCGTCCTTGCCCTGGCTTTCCTTAAGGCCATAGGCGCCATCGTCAGCCAGACCGGCCTGCAATACGTCGAGGTTATTCGCCACGCTGGACACGGACCAACTGGCCATTTCCAGCGCCAGGTCTTTGGTCTGGGTGAGTTCGACAAACTCATCAAACGCCTTGCGATAAGCCGCCAGCGCTTGTTCGACGTCGGTCATCACCGGCACATTGGCCGCAGACTGGTTCTTGAGGCTTTCTGCATGCGCGGTCAGGGCATCGACACTTTCATGCAACGCATCAACGGATTTTGGGTCGGCGTGCAGTGCGTAGTCTTGCTCGATCAGGCGCACTTTGAGCAGGCCACTGTTGAGCGACGACATCGCCTTGAGGCCTTCGAAACGCTGACCAACGGTTTGCAGGGACCACACGCCAATGGCCGCCACCAACGCCGTCAGCAGCAGCACAAGAATGAAGCCCAAACCCAGTTTTTTCGCCATACCGAGGTTGGCGAAACGTCGTTGCACGGCCGAAATCATTGCGCTTGAATCCTCATGCAATGGCGAATGCCATCAAGCCTGGTTTCCATGAGACGAGATTCGCAACCGCGAGCCGCTGATACAAGCGATTGGCGCCACAATAATGGCAAAAAGCTACATGCCCGTCGTTTTCAGAATGGTCGAGGTCGATCTGGCGGGTCCCATGGCATGGAACAGCGCCAGTGCCCGCTCATCAGCGGCATAGGCCACATTGATACGCAGCCAGTCACTGGATTCACCTTTCGGGCTGAACAGCGCCCCCGGCGACAGCAACACGCAGAGCTTGCGCGCACACGCCTGCAAGCGCGAGCGATCAGCGCTGCCAGGCCGCGCCCACACAAACATCCCACCCGCGGGCACGGCAAACACTTCCCACTCTTCATCCTCCAGCACTTGCAAGGTAGCAGCCATCTGCGTGTTCAGGCGCTTGCGCAGGCGCTGCACCCATTTACGGTAGGTGCCGTTGGCCAAAAGCGTGGCCACCACCGCTTCGGCAAAGCGCGAAGTGCCGATGCCCGTCAGGGTCTTGAGGGTGGCGATTTGCGAGATGAACGTCGCGCTCGCACAGAGGTAGCCTACCCGTAACGCGCTGCTCAGGGTCTTGGAGAAACTGGAGACGTAGATCACCCGATCATCATGGGCCAGCGCCGACAACCGCGTGCAACTGGCGTGTTGCAAATCGCCGTAAACGTCCTCTTCGATGATCAGGAAGTCTTCGCTGCACGCCAGTTGCAGCAAACGTTCGGCCACGGCGCGGCAGAGGCTGGTGCCGGTGGGGTTGTGATACAGGCTGTTGATGAACAGGCACTTGGGCCGATGGCTGTGCAGCAACGTCTCCAGCACCTGGATATCCGGCCCGCCACAGGTACGCGGGACTTCCAGCAGCCTGACGCCGTGACGCTCCAGTTGACGGTAGAGGTTGGCGTATCCCGGGGTCTCGACCACCACCGTATCGCCCGCCTTGAGCAACGTGCGTATCAGCAAATCCTGGGCATGGCTGGCGCCATGGGTGGTGAGGATGCGATCAAGGCTGGTTGCCACCTTTATCTGGGTCAGCCGCTTGAGCAGTTGTTCGCGCAACGCCGGCAGCCCCAAGGGCGTGCTGTAGCTGAAGAGGCCGGCGGTATCGGTGCGGCTGATTTCACGGATTGCGTAACAAATGTCATCACTTTCGCGCCAGGCATCCGGCAACCAGCCGCAACCCAGTTTCAACTCGCCCAGCGGGCTATCGAGGTAGGCCCCCCACCCCAGCTCCGCCCCCTCATACCAATGGCTTTCCAGGCAGACCGGCGGCTGGGCCACCACAAAGCCAGAGCCCTGCTTGGACTCCAAAACCCCCTGGGCCACCATGCGCTCGAAGGCCTCGATCACGCTGGACTGGCTGAGCAGGTTGTCGAGGGCAATTTGCCGGATGGACGGCAAGCGCGTGCCGGGCCCCGCCCCACTGTTGACAATCCATTGCGCCGCCGCGCTGACGATTTGCTGCACCACCGGTACAAGGGCTTGTCGATCGATCCCTAAATCCATGAGCCACTCACTTCAACTGTCTGTTATTCAACCCCAAACAGTTAAGCACAGAAGCCTGGTTCAGCCGGTCGCCAACTTTTATTAAAGTATTGATTTTATTGACTTATTTACCTAGTGATACACATTCATTCGAGGCCTTGTGCCAGCCCTGGAAATGCCCCACAGCACGCCCACCCTTTTCGAACAGGACGCGGCGTGCGGTCCTAGATCGCCGTCGCGCCGCCGTCCACCGCCAACGCCTGGCCGGTGGTGAACGCCGCCCCGTCGCTGCACAGGTAGAGCACGGCACTGGCGATTTCCTCGACTTTGCCAATACGCCCGACCGGGTGCATGGCCGCTGCAAACTCTGCCTTGCGCGGGTCGGCTTCATAGGCTCTGCGGAACATATCGGTATCGATCACGGCCGGGCATACCGCGTTGACGCGAATTTTCTTCTTGGCGTACTCGATCGCCGCCGATTTGGTCAGGCCAATCACCGCGTGCTTGGAGGCCGCGTAAATGCTCATCTTCGGCGCCGCCCCCAGCCCCGCCACCGACGCAGTATTAACAATCGCCCCGCCACCCTGAGCCAGCAACAGCGGCAACTGGTGCTTCATGCACAGCCACACGCCCTTGACGTTAACGCCCATGATCGCGTCGAACTCGTCCAGGCTGCCGTCGGCCAACTTGCCCTTCTCGATCTCGATCCCGGCGTTGTTGAAGGCATAGTCCAGGCGTCCATAGGCGGCGACGGTCTGTGCCATCAATTGCTGCACGTCGGCTTCCAGCGTGACGTTGCAGCGCACGAACAGCGCCTCGCCACCGGCCTGCAAAATCTGCGCAACAGTACCTTCACCGCCCGCCACATCCAGGTCAGCGACCACTACTTTCAAGCCTTCAGCGGCGAACGCCAGCGCGGTAGCGCGGCCAATACCGGCGGCGGCGCCGGTCACCAGGGCGACCTGGCCGGAAAACGTCATGCTCATGGGAATGTCCTAGGGAAGAAATAGCCGTGGACCGAGTCTAGCCAACCCCCGCCCGGGCGCGTCAGCACTATCAAAAGGCCGGTTAGCGCTGCATGAATCGCAGTGATAAGGCGCCCTACCTGATTATCAGCCATGGCTATCGGCGGGCATTCGCACACCCGGCATAACCTTGCCCCCAGGCCATTGTGGGTCTATCACTCCAGGTTCATTTCTAAAGAGTCCTTGCCATGACTTCCCAGACCAACCGCCAATTCCTGCTCGCCAAACGTCCGGTCGGCGCGGCCACGCGGGAAACGTTTACCTATCAGGAAGTGCCGGTGGGCACGCCCGGTGAGGGGCAAGTGCTGGTGCAAAACGAATACCTGTCCCTCGACCCGGCCATGCGTGGCTGGATGAATGAGGGCAAGTCCTACATTCCCCCGGTGGGCATTGGCGAAGTGATGCGTGCGCTAGGCGTTGGCAAAGTCATCGCCTCGAATAATCCCAAGTTTGCGGTCGGCGACTACGTCAATGGCGCTTTGGGTGTGCAGGATTACTTCCTCGGCGAGCCGCGCGGTTTCTACAAGGTCGACCCGACACTGGCGCCACTGCCGCGCTACCTTTCAGCATTGGGCATGACCGGCATGACCGCCTACTTCGCCCTGCTCGACACCGGCGCGCCAAAGACCGGTGAAACGGTGGTGATCTCCGGCGCGGCCGGTGCGGTGGGCAGCATTGCCGGGCAAATCGCCAAGATCAAAGGCTGCCGCGTCGTGGGCATCGCCGGTGGCGCCGACAAATGCAAATTTCTCGTGGATGAATTGGGCTTTGATGCCGCCATCGATTACAAAAGCGAAGACGTGCCCGCCGCGCTCAAGCGCGAGTGCCCGAAAGGCGTGGATGTGTATTTCGATAACGTCGGCGGCGACATTCTTGACGCCGTGCTCAGCCGTCTGGCACTGAAAGCGCGCGTGGTGATCTGCGGGGCGATCAGCCAATACAACAATAAGGAAGCGGTGAAAGGGCCGGCCAACTACTTGTCGTTGCTGGTGAACCGCGCGCGCATGGAAGGTTTTGTGGTGATGGACCATGCCGCCCACTTCGCGGCGGCCGGGCAGGAGATGGCCGGGTGGATGGCGCAAGGCAAGCTCAAGAGCAAGGAGGATATCGTGGAGGGACTGGAGACATTCCCGGAGACGCTGATGAAGCTGTTCAACGGGGAGAACTTTGGGAAGTTGGTGTTGAAAGTCAGCTGAAATCCCTCTGTCTGATCGTTCCCACGCTCCGCGTGGGAATTCAGCCCGGGACGCTATGCGTCCCAGAGCGTGACGCGGAGCGTCACAAGAGGCATTCCCACGCAGAGCGTGGGAACGATCATCTGTGGAGTCAGGCGATCTCGGCAACGACTGCTGCCAACGCCTGCGCCGGGTCCGCCGCTTGGCTGATCGGGCGACCAATCACCAAATAGTCCGAGCCCGCGTCCAGCGCCTGGCGCGGGGTCAGGATACGGCGTTGATCATCCACTGCACTGCCCGCCGGGCGAATTCCCGGGGTCACCAGTTGCAGCGACGGGTGCGCAGCCTTCAGGGCCTGGGCTTCCAGCGCCGAGCAAACCAAACCATCCAGACCGGCTTTCTCGGCCAGGGCGGCCAGACGCAGCACTTGTTCCTGCGGTTCGATATCCAGGCCAATACCGGCCAAATCTTCACGCTCCATGCTGGTCAACACGGTCACGCCGATCAGCAACGGTTTGGGGCCGGTGCGCTGTTCCAGCACTTCACGGCACGCATTCATCATGCGCAGGCCGCCGGAGCAGTGCACGTTGACCATCCACACGCCCATCTCGGCCGCAGCCTTCACCGCCATCGCGGTTGTGTTGGGAATGTCGTGGAATTTGAGGTCCAGGAATACTTCAAAACCTTTGTCGCGCAGGGTGCCGACAATTTCCGCGGCGCAACTGGTAAACAGTTCCTTGCCGACTTTGACCCGGCAAAGCTTCGGGTCCAACCTGTCAGCCAGCTTCAGTGCGGCGTCACGGGTGGGGTAATCCAGGGCGACGATGATAGGAGTCTGGCAAACGGACATTGGAATGGGCTCTCAGGCAAGTCGAAATCGGCGCGGATTGTAGCGCAAGCGGCGCCGTTACGGGATCCGATGATCGGTAAATACTGACAGACCGCCCTGCGGCGGCCATTCCAGCCAATTGTATCAAGCCTGATACATTCACGACACGCCCCCAACACGCCCTACCGCTAGCCTCGCGCACATGACCGACCGTCCAGCACTTCCAGCCATGGGGGCTGGGCGCCTATGCTGACAGCAACAACCAGGCAGATGATCGCACTATGCATACTTCTTCAGTCTCTGTGAACGACGAGCTAAAAGGCGCAGTGATCGCCGACGAAAAGCGCTGGAACACCCGCGCGCTGATCGTTGACGACGACGTGCCGATCCGCGAACTGCTGATCGATTACCTGGCACGCTTCAACATTCTTGCCGTGGGCGTAACCGACGGCGCCGCCATGCGCACGGCCATGCAGGCGGAAACCTTCGATGTGGTGGTGCTCGACCTGATGCTGCCGGGTGAAGACGGCTTGTCGCTGTGCCGCTGGCTGCGCGGGGAATCAGACATCCCGATTCTGATGCTCACCGCCCGCTGTGAACCCACCGACCGCATCATCGGCCTGGAACTGGGCGCCGACGACTATATGTCCAAGCCGTTCGAGCCGCGCGAGCTGGTGGCGAGGATCCAGACCATTCTGCGTCGGGTGCGTGATGACCGCACCGAGCAGCGCGCCAACATTCGTTTCGATAACTGGCGCCTCAACAGCGTGCTGCGCCAATTGGTGGCCGATGATGGCTTGGTAGTGCCGCTGTCCAACGCCGAGTTTCGCCTGTTGTGGGTGTTTATCGAACGCCCACGCCGCGTGCTGAGCCGCGAACAATTGCTGGATGCCGCCCGTGGCCGCTCCATCGAAGCGTTTGATCGCAGTATCGACTTGCTCGTTTCACGCTTGCGCCAGAAACTGGGCGATGACCCCAAAGCACCGCAACTGATCAAGACCGTGCGTGGCGAAGGCTATTTGTTCGACGCACGGGATATTGGCTGATGCGCAACGGCTTCAATACGCTGTTCGGCAGGCTGTTCGGCGTATTGCTGGTAGCCATTGTGCTGGCGCACGCGCTGGCTTTCTTCTGGTTCCACCATTACGGACCGCCGCCACCGCCGCCCCATGAAACCTTCATCGAGCAGCCTGACGGCACACTGACGCCGCTGCGCAAGGATCACCATCGGCCCTGGTTCGGCGGCCCGGTGGTGCCCCTGACGTTTCAATTTATCTCGCTGATTATCGCTGCCTGGTACGGCGCCAAACTGCTGAGCCGGCCGATCCAGCGCCTGAGTGCGGCAGCCGAGCGCTTGAGCCTCGACCTCGACAGCCCACCGCTCAACGAGTCCGGGCCTAGGGAAGCGCGCCAGGCAGCATCGACATTCAACCTGATGCAAAAGCGCATCCGCGAACAGGTCAGCCAGCGTGCACGCATGCTTGGCGCGGTGTCCCACGACCTGCGCACCCCGCTGTCGCGCCTCAAGCTGCGCCTGGAGCAGATCGAAGACACCAAGCTGCAAGGCCAGATGCGCCAAGACCTCGACGACATGATCGGCATGCTCGACGCCACCCTGAGCTACCTGCACGAACAGCGTACCAGCGAGACCCGGCATTGGCTCGACGTGCAGGCACTGGTGGAGTCCTTAAGCGAAAATGCCCAGGACCAAGGCTCTGACGTGCAGTTTTCCGGCACCTGCGCGCCTTTGCAGGTGCAACCAATGGCGCTGCGTTCCTGCCTGAACAACCTGATCGACAACGCCCTGCGTTATGCCGGCACCGCCCGAGTGGAGCTGGCAGACAGCCGTGGCGCGCTGGTGATTCGCGTGATCGACCACGGGCCCGGGATTGCGGCGGATAAACGCGAGGCGGTGTTCGAACCGTTCTTTCGCCTGGAAGGCTCGCGCAACCGCAACTCCGGCGGCGTCGGCCTGGGCATGACGATTTCCAAGGAAGCGGTGGAACGCCTCGGCGGCCACCTCAGCCTGGAGGAAACCCCAGGCGGCGGGTTGACCGCCGTGATGTGGCTGCCCAGAGGCTAATGGTCTGGCACGGCCCCATGTGGGAGCTGGCTTGCCTGCGATGGCGGTATGTCAGTTTGCCAATGAGCACCTGACAGGCCGCCATCGCAGGCAAGCCAGCTCCCACAGTGATCTCCATCGATCAGTTAGATCGATTTATCCTCCCGACGGACCTGGACCTGGGTCGCGCTCCAGTCCGTCAACAGGCTGTAGGCCACGGCCAGCAAGGTCGGGCCAATAAACAGGCCGATGAAGCCGAAGGCGATCAACCCGCCAAACACGCCCAATAGCACGATCACCAGCGGCAGGTTGCCGCCTCGACTGATCAGGTAGGGCTTGAGCACGTTGTCGACGCCGCTGATGATGAACGTGCCCCACACCCCGAGGAACACCGCGTAGGTGTAATCGCCCTTCCAGGCCAGCCAGGCCGTGGCCGGGATCCATACCAGCGGCGGGCCCATGGGAATCAGGCTGAGCAGGAAAGTGACGATGCCCAGCACCAGCGCACCCGGCACCCCGGCGATCAGAAAACCGATCAGCGCCAACACGGCCTGGGCGGCGGCGGTGCCGATCACGCCGTTGACTACACGCTGCACTGTACCGGCGACCAGTTCGATGTAGTAACCGGCGCGCTCGCCGATCAGGCGTTCCAGCAGGCGATGCACAAAGGTCGCCAGGCGTGGCCCGTCACGGTAGAAGAAAAACACGAATACCAGGCTCAAGGTCAGTTCGAGGATTCCGCCGCCGATCTGCGCGCTGCGCGCCAGCAGCCAGTTGCCGACCTGCCCCAGGTACGGCTTGATGCTGACCATCAGCGCCGCGCCCTGTTGGTCGATGCTGTCCCACGTCGCCACCAGCCGCTCGCCGACAAACGGGATCGAACCGAGCCAGGTCGGCGCGGCGGGCAAACCGTCGACCTGGATATCCTTGATCAGGCCCACCGCATCGCGCACGTGGTCCGCCAGGTTGAACCCCAGCCACACCAGCGGAACCGCCACCAGCAACATCCACCCCAACGTCAGAATGCCCGCCGCCAGGGATTCGCGGCCACCCAGCGCGCGCGTCAGCAAACGCATCAGCGGCCAGCTGGCAAACGCCAGCACCGCGCCCCAGAACAGCGCCGACCAGAACGGCGCCATCACCCAGAAGCTCGCACCAAACAGCACCAGCAGCAGGATTTGCACCAGCAGGCGATCGTTATTGAGCATCGGGTATCTCGAGAAAAAGGCTGTAGGAAGAGAGCTTAGGCGAACGGCGCGGGTCCGTTCGCCTTGTAACGCTTAGCGTATCAGATGCAGGTGCAGGCCTTTGGCGGTATCTGTACCGGTTTCCAGGCGCGCGGCGCGTACGCCGCTGTCGATCAGGCCCTGGCGCCAGGCTTCGGCCGTGGGACCGGTGAGGCTGACACGCAAGGTGGCGTCAAGGTTGAGTCCACGGGAAATCAGGGTCAGCCACGTGGCGTCAGGTTCAGCGCTGAGGATCGGGAAATCCAGCTCACCGGTGCTTTTCAATTCACGCAGCAAGGTGGCCGAGGTCGGCGGCAGGTCGCCCAACGGCGCGCTGGCGTCCAGTTGCTCTACGTGCAGATAGGCGCGGCGGTTGCCTCGGGTAATGCCGTACAGCGCCACCAGGGAGTTGTCCTGCGGGGCGGCCAAACGCAGCAGCAGGTATTCCTGCTGGCCGTCGGCGCCCACCAGCTTGGCGTTGCCGAACACTTCATTGGCCCACAGGCTGCTCTCGCCGCAATCGCGGGCCTGACACCAGAACAACAATTGTGCGCCCTTGGCCTGTAACGCTTCGCGCGTTGACGTAAACGCGGCGCTGGAGGTGTGTTCGGCGGGCAGTTCATAGGTGATGGCGGTGGCCTGGCCGCGCGCCGTGGCTTGGCCTTCATAGCGCAGCTGGCCGCTGATCTTGCGGATCGCGCCCATGGGGTAAATGCGTTCTTTTTCTTCAGCGGGGCGGTAATCGACGATCTGCGCGTCGACCTGGCGCGAAACGGCGGGTAAATCCTGACTGCCCGGCAAGTCGGCGGCGAACACCAAGGGGCTGAAACAGCACAGCCCGAGGGCACGTATACATCCTTTACGCAGGCTCATCGGATGCGTGAGCCCTGGCCATTGGAGGTCGCAGCGGTGTTGAGATGGTTCATGGTTGACTCCCTTTCAATCCGCCCAGCCTCGGCAGTTGACCCCGCCAAGTCAAGGCGTGGAGAAGAACCGATTGAAACAGTCTGCAACAAGAGCCGCGCCGGGCTCATCATTCAGGTGTAAATGATGGCCGCCGGGCAGCGTGGTCACCGTGAAGGGTAGCTGAGAAAGCAATTCGGAATGTTTCGCCAGCATGCCATCAGCCGCGACCACCAACTGCGTAGGGCACCCCACACGCTTCACGAAAGCCATCGCCTGCTCGTCGGTCAGACGCATCGGCGACGCCAGGGTCAAGCGGCTGTCGGTGCGCCAGGTATAACCGCCCGGCACCGGCATCAAACCGCGCTGGGCCAGGAGTTCGGCAGCTTCGCGGCTCACGGCGACCACGCCTTTCATGCGCGCTTCTACCGCGCGATCAAGGGTGCTGTAGACCGGTTTGTTTTTATCGCGCAGGTTCAATTGCGCCTGCAATGCCATACCCAGGCGTTCAGCGGCGTTCTCACCGGCGGCGGTCGGCGGGATCACGCCGTCGATCAATCCAAGGTGGGTAATCCGTTCCGGCAAGGCGCCCGCCAGCACGAGTGAAACGATCGCGCCGAGGGAATGGCCAAGTAATGCAAAACGTTTCCAGCCCAGTTGCTCGGCGACGTGCAGCACGTCAGAGACATAATCCCACAAGGCATAGCCGGCCCCCGCAGGACGATGCGCGGAATGCCCGTGCCCGGCCATGTCCAACGCAACGATGCGCAACCCCGCAAGCTTGGGCGCCAGCCGCGCAAAGCTATTGGCGTTGTCCAGCCAGCCATGCAGGGCGATCACCGGCACACCGTCTTCAGGGCCAAACAGATGCGCCGCCAATTCGATATGCGGCAGGCTCAGGCGCACTTCCTCGACCGGCGTACTCATGCGCAGCTGCGCTCGCGGGCTTCCCAGCGGGAAAACAGGTTCTTGATCAAGGTCGCGGTGTCCTGAGGGCGTTCAAGGGGGAACATATGGCCGCCCGGCATGGTGAGCATTTCGCCCATGGGCAGGCGGTCGACGCCGCTGGCATGGTGACGCATCACCACGCGGCTCTGGCGACCACGTACCACCGCCAGCGGCACCTTCAACTGGCGCACCTGGCCCGGGCTGGTGTGGGGCACGCCACGGTAGATGCTGATTTCGGTGGCTGGGTCGAAGCGCAGACGCAGGCGATCGCCTACTTGCAGCAGGCCATGTTGCAGGTAAGCGTCAAAACATTCGGGGTCGAACCCGCGAAACAACGTCTTGCCGGCAAAATAGCTGCGCGCGGCAGCCAGGTCGCTGAATTCTTCCCGACGGCCCAGCGTGCGCCCGGCCGGGGTCAAGCGGTCGATAAAGCCAAAGCGTTTGGCCGCACGAATGACCCAGCGGTCGGCGCGGGTCAGCACCGGCGAATCGAGCATCACCACGCCCCGGTACAGCTGTGGGCAACGCATGGCCGCGTGCAAATGCAGCACGCCACCCAGGGAATGCCCCACGCCCCACACCGGTTCCGGCTGTTGCTCCAGGTGGTGGATCAACTCGTCCACCAGGTTCTGCCAGTTATCGTCGACCGGAAACCTGGGGTCGTGACCGTGCTGCGGCACGTGTGCCACCTCGTATTCCGGGGCCAGGGCGGCAAACAACTTGCCGTAGGTGGCCGAAGGGAAGCCATTGGCGTGGGCAAAAAACACGTGCTGCGACATAGCGGTTCCATCAACAAAAACAGAAGTGGATTGTCACCAGCCCCGGGCAGCACAGCAATGACTGTAACTGCCAGGAATGATGACACTCACGCCACGCCTATCGCGCCGGCGGGTTCTGGCCCAGCGGCACCACGGCCATGGTCAGACGCGACACGCAACTGGCCTTGCCGTCGTCACTGGTCAGGCGAATGTCCCACACCTGCGTCGTACGGCCGATATGAATCGCCCGCGCCACTGCCGTCACCCGCCCGCTGCGCACACCGCGCAGGTGGTTGGCGTTGACCTCCAGCCCCACGCAATAAAACTTGCTGGCGTCGATGCACAGATAGGCCGCCATGGAACCGACGCTCTCGGCCAGCACCACCGACGCGCCGCCGTGCAACAGGCCGTAAGGCTGATGGGTACGCTGGTCGACCACCATGCTGGCGGTCAGGGATTCGTCGTCGAAGCTTTCGAAACGAATATCCAGTAATTCACCAATGGTGTTTTTCTGAATCGCGTTGAGTTGTTCGATATTCGGTTGGGTGCGCCACAGGCTCATGCAAGTGTCCTTATTGGTTTTATTACGGCCCTAATCCTGCCACAGAATGGATTCGTTGCGCTCACTCCAGGCCTGAAACTCTGCGCCGTAGGTCGACTCGATGACGCTGCGCTTGATCTTCAACGTCGGCGTCAGGAAGCCGTTGTCCACCGCCCAGCTGTCTTTGACCACCACCAACTGGCGTAAACGCTCATGTTTATCCAGCGCCTGGTTCACCTGTTCCAGCCAGCGTTCAAGGCTTGTGCCCAATGCGTGCCGATCCTGTTCACCTGCCGACAGCACGCACAGCGCTATCGGTGCGATAAGCCCATCACCGACCACGCACACCTGCTCGATACGCGCATGTTCGGCCAAGCGGTTTTCAATCGGCGCCGGGGCTACGTATTTGCCTTTACTGGTTTTGAAGATTTCCTTGAGCCGCCCGGTCAGGCGCAGACGGCCGTCAGCGTCCTGCTCGCCCTTGTCGCCGGTGCGCAAAAAACCGTCTTCGGTGATTGTCTCTGCAGTTTTCTGCGGGTCCTTGAAATAGCCGAGCATGGTCGCGCCGCTGCGCACCTGCACTTCGCCGCTGGCATCGATGCGCACTTCCACGCCGGGGCATGGCAGGCCGATCCAGCCGAGGGTTTGCTGGCCCGGGCGAGACACATGGGAATAGCCACAGGCTTCGGTCATGCCATACACCTCCAGCACGTCCAGGCCCAGGCGCTGATACCAGCGCAGCAAGGCCTCGGGGACGGGTGCGGCGCCTGACAGTGCAATGCGCAACGCATCCAGCCCCAACCCGGCGAGGACTTTATGGCCGACGCGCTTGCCGATAAACGGCAGGCGCAGCAGGGTGTCCAGGCGCTTTTCAGGGATCCTGGCGTACACGCCCATCTGAAACTTGGTCCAGATGCGCGGCACGCCAAACAAGGCGGTCGGCCGTGCCCGGCGCAGGTCGGCCAGAAACGTGTCTAGGCTTTCAGCAAAGAACACAGTTTGCCCGGTGTAGATCGAGGCCAGCTCCACGAACATCCGCTCCGCCACATGGCACAGCGGCAGGTAAGACAACAACCGGTCGCCCTCGCCCAGGCCAAATAATTCAGTGCCACGTGTGGCGGCAAACCCCAGCGCGCCGAAGGTTTGCATCACGCCCTTGGGCAAACCGGTGGTGCCGGAGGTGTAGACGATGGTTGCCAGGTTTGAAGCGTCGGGAGTGGGGTTGTCCTGAATCGGTGAGCAGGCTTGCAGGTCAGCCCAGGTGTAGGAAAAATCGCCCGCCGGGCACAGCGGCAGGCTGATGGTCGGCAAGCCGGCCGGGATACCCGGCGCCATGGCCGGCCAGTCATCCAGCTTGCCGATAAACACCAGCGCGGCCTCGGAGTGCGTCAGCACATGCGCGACGGAGTCGGCGGTGAGGTTGGGGTACAGCGGCACCGAGACATGCCCGGCCATCCAGATCGCCAGGTCGGCGATGATCCAGTGCGCGCAGTTTTTCGAGATCAGCGCAATGTGCGAGCCCTGGGGCAATTCCCGGGTACGCAGCCAATGCGCGGCGCAGCGGGCTTGGTGGCCGACGTCCTCCCAAGTGAGGGTCTGCACCTCGTCACTGCCGACCGGCTGCACAAGAAAGGATTTGCGCGGGTGCCGCGCTTCACGTTCGAAGAAGACCTGCAACGGCAAACGAAAAGCGACAGGCATGGGACGCGCTCCTTTGTGATCCGATGATAGCCAACCAAGCACTTGCTTGGTTGACTATATAGCACACAAAAAGCGCAGATCCTTCCTACGGATTTTTCACGCTGACCAGGCTCATCAGCCCCGCCAACGGAAAGTCTCCTTCAAGCTCCGCCAGGCTGGCGGTGTGCATCGGCTGCGGCTGGCGCAAGTGGCCGTGCTGTAAAAAGCTGATCAGGCTGCCCACCAGCGGTTGATGGCTGACCAGCAGCACATTGTCGTCAGTGTCGAGTTTTTCCAGCACCTGCAGCGGGCTGCTCTCGGGCGTCAACCACGGCACCGTGCGGATGTGCGGTTCGAAACCCAAGGCATCACGCACCAGCTGTGCGGTTTGCTGCGCCCGCACGTAAGGGCTGGCGAGGATCGCGCTGATGGGCTGGCCGATCAGGTGCGCAGCACTGCGCAATGCTTCGCCGCGGCCATGCTCGGTGAGGTTGCGCTCAGCGTCGGAGGGCGCATGGGCCTCGGCTTCACCGTGACGCAAAATCCATAGCTTCACAGTTTTGGCTCCTCATCGCGCGCCGGGTGCGGCGCCGGCGGCACGCTGTGGGCGGCTTCGCCTTCGGGTGCGCGCGGGGTGGGCCAATCGGCGAACGGCCAGGGTTTCTGATCACTGTGGAAGCTGCCGAAACGGCCGATCTGCGCGAGGAACTGGCTGAGGCTATCCCCAAAATTCATCAGGCCCAGGTTCGGGGCGCCGTAGATCAAGCGGTAAATCAGCTGCACCACCACCAGCGCGCCGAGCAGGAATTGCGCCACCTGCCACACCAGGGCAAACACCAGCATCCACAGAATGCGCAGCAGGATGGACTCGTATTTAGGGGCTGCTTTCGGGTCGTTCATGGCGTGCTCCTCAGTTGAAACCGCTGGTGGAAATAAAGTCGACATCGGTTTTTGGCTCGGCGCGCATCAGCAACTCGATCACCTGGTTCAAGGTGCGCCCTTCAAACAGGATCGCGTGCAGCCCGGCGACCAGCGGCATGTACACGCCGACTTCCTGGGCTTTGGCCTTCAGCACTTTGAGCGTGTTGACCCCTTCGGCCACTTCACCGAGGCGCGTCACCGCGTCTTCCAGGCTCAGGCCCTGGCCCAGGGCGAAACCGACCTGGTAATTGCGGCTTTTCGGCGACGAACAGGTGACGATCAAATCGCCCACGCCCGCCAGGCCCAGGAAAGTCATCGGGTTCGCGCCCTGGTTCACCGCAAACCGGGTCATCTCGGCCAGCGCGCGGGTGATCAGCATGCTCTTGGTGTTTTCGCCCATGCCCAGCGCCACCGCCATGCCGGCAATGATCGCGTAGACGTTTTTCAGCGCACCGCCCAGCTCCACGCCAAAGCGATCGCTGCTGGCATACACGCGGAAGGTACGGCCATGCAGCACGGCCTGCACGCGTTCGCAGAGCGCTTCGTCTTCACTGGCGACCACGGTGGCGGTCAGCGCGTGCTCGGCGACTTCCCGCGCCAGGTTCGGCCCGGACAGCACGCCAATGCGCGCCTGCGGGGCGATCTCTTCGAGAATCTCGCTCATCAGCTTGAAGGTTTGCGCTTCGATGCCTTTGGTCAGGCTGACCAGCAGCTTGCCGGCCAGACGCTCGGCGTGGGGCGCCAGCACCGAGCGTAAGGCGCTGGAAGGCAGCGCGACAAAACACAGGTCGCAGGCGGTGAGGGTGTCGAGCAAATCGGTGACCGGTTCGACCGCCGGATGAATTTTGATGCCTTTAAGGTAACGCGGGTTTTCCCGGTGGACGCGAATGGCCTCGGCCTGTTCGGGATCACGCATCCACTGGCGCACCGCGTGGCCGTTCTCGGCCAGCAGGTTAGCCACGGCGGTACCAAAACTTCCGCCTCCCAGGACCGCAATAGGGCGCTGTTCAGTCATATGCAATCCGTTAATCCATACCAGTGGCGATGGCGGCATTATACGGGGCGACCCGCTTGCGGCCAGCCCCTGTGTCAATTCACACGTTTGTCGGAAATTGCCACGGTTGTGTGACGTAATCGCGGGTAAGGCGACTGGCAAATGGCCGTGCCTCGGTTAACATGGGCGGCTATTCGCAATTATCAAGGCCGTGCCGTGTATTTGGGCCCTCCTCCCCGTTCATCTCTTTGGCTGATGCTGTTGTGCAGTGCACCGGCTTTTTCCGACGATCTGTTCCTCGACAGCCAGCCGCTGCCACAAGTGTTGACCGCCACCCGCCTCAAGCAATCGGCTGCAGCCGTGCCTGGCAGTATGACGGTGATCGACAGCGAGCTGATCAAGGCCAGCGGCGCACGGGACATCGCCGAGCTGCTGCGGCTGGTACCGGGGATGATGGTCGGCTACACCACCGGCAACCAGGCGGCGGTGAATTACCACGGCACCAGCGCCAGCGATGCACGGCGCATGCAAGTGCTGATCGACGGGCGCTCGGTGTACCGCGCGGGCCTGGCGACCGTGGACTGGAGCGACATTCCGGTGGCCATGGAGGATATCGAGCGCATCGAAGTGTTCCGTGGCCCCAACACCGTCAGCTACGGCGCCAACGCGCTGATGGCGGTGGTCAACATCCTCACGCGCTCACCGGCCAACAGCCAGGGTTCGCGGGTGAAAGTCATCCGTGGCGCACGCGGGATCAACGATTTTTATGCCAGCCAGGGCGTGGGCTGGGAAACCGGCGACTTGCGCCTGTCGTTGTCAGGGCAACAGGACGATGGCTTTGACAGCGACGCGGCCGGTGCCGACCGCCGTGACAGTCGGCGTCTCAGCCGTTTCAGCCTGGCCGTGAGCCAGACGCTGAACGCCCAGCAGAGCCTCGACTGGCAATTGGATGCCAAGGAAGGCAGCAATCAGCGCCCTTACACCTACACACCAGTATTTGCCGGGATTACCGAAGGCGGTACCAATTCCGACGTTACCGCCAAGGACTACGCCGGTTCGGTGCGCTGGAATTACGAGTTCAACCCGGAGCACAGCCTGTACGTCCAGGGTTCGGCCCAGCAATGGGACCGCCAGCAAGTCTGGAAGGCTTGTGATGCCAAGGTGTCGTTCAGCCCGGAGCTGACCCAGTTGTGGCAGCTCAACCCCAACTATGCCGAACAGTTGGCTCGGCACATGGACACCTACAGCCAAGGCACCGCCCCGCCTGGCACCACTGCGGAGCAGGCATTGGGCAACCAAGTGCTGGACCAGTGGCGCAATGGGGCCAACCAGAGCGTGTGCGGGGATATCGACCAGAGTACTCGCGAAAGCCGCTACGACATCGAGATTCAGGACACCCTCAGCCTGTCCGACAGCCTGCGCCTGGTCAGCGGCATGAACTACCGCTACGACCGCGCCGACTCCGACACCTACTTCAATGGCACCCTCGACGACACCACCTGGCGCCTGTTCGGCCACTTGGAGTGGCGCGCCAGCGAGCACTGGCTGCTGCAAGGCGGCGCGATGTACGAAGACACCCACCTGAGCGGCAACTCGCTGACGCCACGGGTGGCGGTCAATTATTTGATCAACCCACGCCACGGCCTGCGTGCGGTGTACTCCGAGGCGATTCGTTCGCCGGACATGTTCGAGAACAACGTCAACTGGAGCTATCGCGTTACCAACCTCAGCTCGCCGGCCTACGGGCAGAACTCCGGGCAATATTTTGTGGTAACGCGCGGCCCCGGCAACCTCGATAAAGAGTTGATGCGCTCGCGGGAGCTGGGCTACAACGGCTTCTTTGCCGACCTCGGGCTGAATGTCGACGTGAAACTGTTCTACGACGAAATCACCGACATGATCAGCTCGCCGCTGCGCAATAACCAATACATTGCCAGCAACGCCAACAGCTCACGGTTTACCGGCGCCGAATCGCAGTTCGACTGGCGCATGAGCAATGCCGACCGTTTGCGGCTGACCTATGCTTACGTCGACGCCACCGCCAGCAACCCCTTGGACAAAGCGCAAACCGCGCGCAACAGCGGCTCGGCCGGCTGGTTGCGAGAGTGGGGCCATGGCTGGTCCAGCGCGCTGTTCTACTACGGCGACGACGCACTTAATCAGTATCGCTTCGAACGGGTCGACCTCCGGGTGGCCAAGCGCGTTGCCTTGGGCAAAGCCAACGTGGAGCTGGCCGGCATGTTGCAACAACGCCTCGATAACCAGCCCACCACCTGGGCCGACAACAATTACGACAGTCGCCACGTCCTCTATTTCAGCGCGGAGCTGGAATTCTGATATGGGCGATCAGTCACGGATGACCCTCCTCTCTATAACTCGCCTGTGGCGACGCGGCCTGCTGCTGGTGTGCCTGCTGCTGGCAGCGCCTGCCTGGAGCGCCGACATCCTGCTGACCGCCGCCGAGGACGGTGCCGGCGTGCAAGCCTTTACCCAGGCCCTGGCCCTGCAACGCCCGGAAGACCACATCACCTTCACCGCGCTCAAAGATCTGCCCGCCCCCAGTCAGCTTCCGGCCAACACCCGTCTGATTCTGCTCGACCTGCCCGGCCTCGACTGGCGCCTGCAGGATGCCCAGGGCCCGCCGACCCTGGTGCTGCGCATCAGCCGCCTGCAAGCCCGCCAGCGCCTGGGCAACGCGCACCCGGCGAAAATCAGCTTGCTGTGGAGCGACCCGCCGCTGGAACGTCAGTTGAACCTGATCGCCGACACCCTGCCCCAGGCCCGGCGTATTGGCGTGCTCTACGGCAGCGACAGTGAATTCCTGTTGCGCGAGTTGACCCAATACGCAGCGCCGTTGGGCCTGGAGATCGTGCCGCAGCGCTGGGACAACATTAATGACAGCCGCCCGTTGCAGAACCTGTTCAAGAACAGTGACGTGCTGCTCGGTCTTGATGACCCGCAGCTGTACAACCCCAAAACCGTGAAAAACCTGTTGCTCAGCAGCTATGCCCAGCAACTGCCGCTGGTGGGCCCCAATGCCGGATTCGTCAAGGCCGGAGCCCTGGCCAGTACCTACAGCGACCAGGCCGACTGGCTCGATGTACTCGACCGCCTGCTGGACCATTCGCCGGCCACTTGGCCACGCACCTTGTACCCGGAACACTTCAAAGTCGTGGGCAACCCGCAAGTCGCGCGCTCACTGGGCATCGAACAGGTGGACGAAGCCGCCGTCGCCGCCCGATTGGCCGAAGGAGAAAAACGACCATGACCTTGCGTCGTCGTTGGGACATCAACACCCGCACCCAGCTCATCACCCTGGGCCCGGCGCTGTTGCTCACGTTGCTGTTGATCAGCTTCTTTACCTTCGTGCGCATCCAGGACTTGCGACAGGAACTGGATCACACCGGTCAATTGATCGCCAACCAGCTCGCACCCGCCACCGAATATGGGGTGATTTCCGGCAACAACGACGTGCTCGACAGCCTGCTGCGCGCGACCTTGGCCACGCCGCACGTGCGCTTTCTGGAGATTCAGGACAGCACCGAAAACATACTGGTGTACGTCGAACAGCCGTCGGAGAAACATGACCGTTCATTGTCGGTAAAAGTGTTCCAGGCGCCGATTCGCCTGCAGCATATCCAGCTGGGTAACGACTTCTTTCAGGACAACCTCAACGAGCCCAAGGCGCCGCGCGCGGACTATCTGGGCCGGGTGATCGTCGGCATGTCCAACGATGCCTTCAGCCAGCGCCAGCAAGAGATCTTGTTCAAGGCCGGCATTCTCGCGTTGTTCGCACTGCTGTTTACCTTCCTGTTGGCACGGCGCCTGGCAGCCAGCCTGTCGCAGCCGATCAGCGCCATGGGCCACGCGGTGAAGGCCATCCAGCAAGGCGACTACAAGACGCCGTTACCGATTGTCGATGACTCGGAACTGGGCGACCTGTCGCGGCATATCAACAACCTCGCCGAAAACCTCAACCAGGCGAGCCGCGAGCAGCAACAGGCCATGGCGCAGTTGATCCAGACTCGCGAAGAGGCCGAACGGGCGAACAATGCCAAGTCGGACTTCCTGGCGATGATGAGCCACGAACTGCGCACGCCCATGAACGGCGTACTGGGCATGTTGCAGTTGCTGGAAACCACCGAGATGACCGAGGAGCAGACCGAGTACGCGGCGTTGGCCTCCGAGTCCACCGAGCATCTGCTCAAGGTGATCAACGACATCCTCGACTTCTCTCGCATCGAACGCGCGGCGCTGGAGCTGGAGCATATTTCGTTCAACCTGGCTGACCTGATCAGCAGTTGCGCCCAGGCCTTTCAGCACAGCGCCCAACAACGTGGGCTGACGCTGGAGTTGCCGATCCCGGCGGGCATGGGCGCGCTGCGCGTGCAGGGTGACCCGACACGCATCCGCCAGATTCTGGTGAACCTGATCGGCAACGCGCTCAAATTTACCGAACACGGCACTGTCACCGTCGAGCCCCATTGGCAAACCCTCGATCATGAACTGGTGTGGTTCACCTGCACCGTGCGCGACAGTGGCATCGGCATTTCCGCCGAACGCCTGGAATTGATGTTCGATGCGTTCCAGCAGGCTGACAGTTCCATTTCAAGACGTTACGGCGGCACCGGTTTGGGCCTGCCGATCGCCCGCACGCTGGCCGAACGCATGGGCGGCACCCTGCGTGCCCAGAGTGAAGAAGGCCGCGGCTCGGTGTTTACGCTGGAAATTCCCTTGGCCGTCGACCAGCAAAGCCAGCCGACGATCGCCCTGGACGCCGAAGGCAAAACCGGCGCCGGCGATGGTCGCCATGTGTTGCTGGTGGAGGACAACCCGGTCAACCGTACCGTGGTCGAAGCCATGTTGCGCAGCCTGGGTTTTGAAGTCAGCCTGGCCACCGACGGTGCCGAGGCGATCCGCAGCGCCGAAAGCCTGATTTTCACTGCGATTTTGATGGATTGCCGCCTACCGCTGATCGACGGCTACGAAGCTACGCGACAAATTCGCCAACTGCCTGGTTGCGCCGATCTGCCGATCATCGCACTCACCGCCAACGCCTTGCAGGGCGACCGCGAAGCTTGCCTGGCAGCCGGAATGAACGATTACCTGGCGAAGCCGTTCAAACGCACGGATTTGCAGCAAATACTGCAGCGTTGGGTGCAATAGCGACGCGCCATCAGCCAACTGCGACTGGCGTGAAAGACGAAAGTGCGGCAGTCTTAGGCACCCGAACGGGCCGATAAACAGGCCCGGTTTAAAATTTCAGTGAACAAGTGTACATTCAGTGCCTTGACGCTGTGACTTTCACTACAACGCAATAGTCTATGTGTAGGCTGCTGACCTGAGGCATGAACGCTTCAGTCGGATCGGGAAGATTTACCCCACCCCGCCGCATGGGATTATTGAGGAGCTCGCATGACCAAACAAAACGCCTTTACTCGGGAAGACCTGCTGCGCTGCAGTCGCGGTGAGCTGTTCGGCCCAGGTAACGCGCAACTGCCCGCCCCGAACATGCTGATGGTGGATCGCATCACCCATATCAGCGAAGAAGGTGGCAAGTACGGCAAAGGTGAATTGGTCGCCGAGCTGGATATCACCCCGGACCTGTGGTTCTTCGCCTGCCATTTCGAAGGTGACCCTGTGATGCCGGGCTGCCTGGGCCTCGACGCCATGTGGCAGCTGGTGGGTTTCTACCTGGGCTGGCAAGGCCTGCCGGGTCGCGGTCGCGCCCTGGGTTCGGGCGAAGTGAAGTTCTTTGGCCAGGTCCTGCCGACCGCCAAGAAAGTCACCTACAACATTCAAATCAAGCGCGTCCTCAAGGGCAAGCTGAACCTGGCCATCGCCGACGGTTCGGTCACTGTCGACGGTCGCGAGATCTATACTGCCGAAGGCCTTCGGGTCGGCGTATTCACTTCCACTGACAACTTTTAAGGGTTATCCGCATGCGCCGCGTCGTTATCACTGGTCTGGGCATCGTTTCTTGCCTGGGCAATGACAAAGAGACCGTCACCGCTAACCTGCGTGCAAGTCGCCCTGGCATCCGCTTCAACCCGGAATATGCCGAAATGGGTCTGCGTAGCCAGGTTTCCGGCTCCATCGACCTGCCCCTCGAAGAACTGATTGATCGCAAGATCTACCGCTTCGTCGGCCACGCTGCCGCCTACGCTTACCTGGCCATGAAAGACGCAATTGCCGACTCCGGCCTGAGCGACGACCAGGTGTCCAACGTACGCACCGGCCTGATCGCCGGCTCCGGCGGCGCATCGACCCTGAACCAGATGGAAGCACTGGACATCCTGCGCGAAAAAGGCGTGAAACGCGTTGGCCCGTACCGTGTTACACGGACCATGGGCAGCACCGTTTCAGCCTGCCTGGCCACGCCGTTTGCAATCAAGGGCGTGAACTACTCGATCTCCTCGGCTTGCGCCACCAGTGCTCACTGCATCGGTACTGCGGTTGAGCAGATCCAGCTGGGCAAGCAGGACATCGTATTCGCCGGCGGCGGTGAAGAAGAACACTGGAGCCAGTCGTTCCTGTTCGACGCCATGGGCGCGCTGTCCACCCAGTACAACGAAACCCCGGAAAAGGCCTCCCGCGCCTACGACGCCAAGCGTGACGGTTTCGTCATCGCCGGCGGTGGCGGCATGGTGGTGGTCGAGGAGCTGGAACACGCTCTGGCCCGTGGCGCTAAGATCTACGCGGAAATCGTTGGCTACGGCGCGACGTCCGACGGCTACGACATGGTTGCCCCGAGCGGTGAAGGCGCCATCCGTTGCATGCAGATGGCGATGTCCACTGTTGATACCCCAATCGACTATCTGAACACCCACGGCACTTCGACTCCGGTCGGCGACGCCAAGGAAATGGAAGGCGTGCGTGCGGTATTCGGCGACAAGGCCCCGGCCATCAGCTCCACCAAGAGCCTGTCGGGTCACTCCCTGGGCGCCGCCGGCGTTCACGAAGCGATCTACTGCTTGCTGATGATGGAAGGCAACTTCATGGCAGGTTCGGCCAACATCGACGAGATTGATCCGGTGGTGGCTGATATGCCGATCCTGACCAAGACCGTTGAGAACGCCAAAATCGACACCGTGATGAGCAACAGCTTTGGCTTTGGTGGCACCAACGCCACGCTGGTGCTGAAGCGCTGGCAGGGCAAGTAAGGCCTGTAGGTTGATCAGATGAAAAAGCCCCGACTGGTTCGGGGCTTTTTTGTGGGTGGGTGGTTTTGGGGTTGGGGTTGGGGTACATATCCGTTGCTGCGGTAACGGCTTCTTATGGTTCCGCTCTTACAGCGGGTCACTTTTGGAAACGCCCCAAAAGTAACCAAAAGGTCTTCGCCCCACCACTCGGTGCCTCGCCTAGGCTCGGCATGCCCTCACTCCGGCTTGAATCCGTGGGCCGCCGCGATGGGCCATCCTTGGCCCAGCGCGGCTAACCCGGCGTCCTGCCGGGTTACCCACGGATTCAAGCCTGCGTTCGGCCAGCGTGGTTAACGGGGCGCCTCAGATCAAGATCAAAATCAAAAGC